>NZ_VFVI01000004.1:0-380393 GCF_006442775.1 Mesorhizobium sp. B2-4-6 | reverse complement strand
AAGGCCTTCTACAGCGCACTTGCTGCCCGCTCCGGCTCCAAGAAGCTCGCCATCATCGCCGTCGCAAGGAAGCTCCTGGTCGTCCTCAACGCCATCATGCGCGATAAAACCGCATTCGCGTGAACACAGTTGCCATTCCGCGACGTTGAGGCGTCGCCGCGGTGCCGAATTCTGCTCCGCTGCATCCCTCGGCCAAGGGCACGGAATGGATCCTCGGGTCTCCGCGTCAGCTTCGCTCCCGCTCCGCCCGTGGATGACGAAGCTGAGGGGCTTCGGTCAATCACGATCGCTGGCGGAAGGCCCACCGAATTAACTGCAGGGGAACCTCAGCAAAAACGCCCGCGCAGTCTCCAGCGCGGGCGCCGATCCTCTCGACGGATCACCAGCTCCAATAGCCGGGGTGCCAGCGGTGGTTCGCCCAGAAACCGGAATGCCAATGGCGCACCGGCCGGATGAACCGGCGGCCGTTGGGCACGCAATTGCCCCAACGGTTCACGTGCCAGCCGGGACTGCAGCGCCAGCCTACGGTCTCGATCGGCAACGACGCAGCGCTTGGTTTGACCATCGGCATGGCCTGCGAGCCGGCTCCGGACAGCAGCAAGGTGCCGGCCGCCAGCGCAACGGGCAGAAAATACTTAGCCAACATGAGTTTGTCTCCGAGATTGATCCCTACCTCCGTGAAACGGAGGACGTGGCCGAAACCCGTCGCAGGCAGGCGGATCACATCTTCGTTATCGGGGCAGAGGTCTCGTCGAGCGTCGCCACGGTCTTCAGCGCGCCGTCCAGCATGTCGCCCTTCTCGTCCTTCAGCGCCGCCTCGCGCAGGCGGCGGATCCAGTCGGCGGCATCGTTGCGGCCTTTCAGCATGGGAAGCGCCGAGAGCACGCGGTCGAATTTCGACTGGGCACGCGCATGGGTGTCGCTGTAGCCCTTGATCAGCCGGCGGCAGTTGAGGATTTCGGTGGCCAAAGCGTAGTCCTGGGGCACATAGCCGAGCGCCAGGCGGTACCAGCGCTCCAGATGCTCGACCTCGACCCTGTGGCGCAGCAGGCCGCGGCGCCAGCGGCGCAGGCCGCCGATGAACCAGAGCATGGCGAAGCCGGTAAAACTGTCGGTGCGGATGTGGCGGCCGCGGTTGATGCGGCGGTCGAGGAAATCGGCGAGCTTCGGCCGGTTTTCGATGTAGCTGCCCAGCCCCGCCGGCAGCGTGCCGCAGAACTCCTCGATGCGCGGATGGAAATATTCGGTGACCTGCAGGACCGAACCTTCCTTGACGCCGACTTCCTTGCGCACGCGCCGGTCGCGGGTCGAGCGCGTCTTCAGATCGGCGACGCGGATCATGTCGTCGTAGCACATGGCGTTGGCGAGGTGTTTCGCCGCGGCGATCGACAGAGCATAATCGCGCTCCGCATCGTCTAGCGCGACGGCCTTGTCCAACCGGTCGAGATATTCGCCGCCATAGGCGATGTCCTGATAGTCGACGACCTTCTTCAGCCCGCGTTCGGCCATGTCGCGCACCGGCACCGGCAGTGCCGCGACGCGGCCGGCAAGGGCCTGCCAGCCCTTCAGCAAGGTTTCGGGCCCACTGACGCTCGCCGTTGGCCTGGGTTGAGCAATGGCAGGTCTCGCCTCTGCCTCGTCGCCCGCCGGAGCAGCAGCGATGCCTCGCGCGCGGTCGCAAGCGGCGGCGAAGGCGGCGAGGCTTGGCCCGACGCCACGGCCGCCGGCGCCGATCGCCTGTTCGTAGCTTTCCCGGGTGAAGGGCAACGCATCGGAACCGGCCAGCGCGCCGAGCAGGCTGGCCGAGATCATGGTGCCGTTGTCGGCGGCGATCTTTTCCATGTCGAAGGCGATGAAGCGCTTGGCTGCCGCCTGCGCCGTCGCATGGACCTTCTCCGACGAAGCGCGGCCATCGCCCGGCTCGATCTTTTCCGAGACGGCGGCGATGCGGTGCGAGGAGGTGATCAGCGTCGTGCGCTCGGGCGTGACGAAGCCGCGGATGATGGCGCGGCCAGCCTCCATCAACTCGGCGGCGATGAGGATATCGACGTCACCCTGCGAGGGCGACAGGGCAAAGACCGGCAGCCGGCCGGTGTCGCGGGCCATCTCGATGTAATAGATCGTCGCGCCGGTGCGCTGGGCGACGCCGGCGACGGAGGTCGATTGCGCGACATAGCCGTTGCGCTCGGCGACGTCGGTGATCCAGTCGGCAAGCACGCCGCCGCCCTGGCCGCCGACCGCGAGCACGGCGAGTTTTATCACCCGCTCGTCGTCAGAAGCGCCCGTCTTCGGGCGCAGCGCTGCGTTGTGGTCAAGCATCGGCGAACGTCAAACGGCGGCTCTCGCGGCGCCGCTGCAACAGGCCGATCACGGCGCGGCGCGCGCTTTCCAGGAAACGGTCCCAGCGGCCCGGATTGTGAACGACGTCGGCGCGATAGAAGGAGGGGCAAAGCACGGCCGCATCCGCCACCTCACCGCAATTGCCGCAGCCGACACAGTTCTGGTCGATCGAGGCGACCGGATCGTCGCGCAGCGGATCGTCGAGCGACTTCACCGACAGCGACGGGCAGCCGGAGAGCCGCATGCAGGCATGGTCGCCGGTGCAGATGTCCTCGTCGACGCCGAATTTCGGCTTCACCACGCGCTCGCCGCCCTTGATCGCCTTGTCGACCAGCGGCTTCTCGCGGCGCTGACGGTTGAGCATGCATTCCGACGAGGCGACGATGACTTTCGGCCCCTTCTCCTCGGTGGTCAGCGCCTCGCGCAGCGCGGCTTGCATCTTGCCGACATCATAGGTGCGGTCGATGTGGCGCAGCCATTTGACGCCCATGCCCTTCACCGCTTCGTCGATCGGATGCTTGGTCGACTTGGTGCGGTTCGAGGCGCGCGAGGACAGGATGTCCTGGCCACCGGTGGCGGCCGAGTAAAAGTTGTCGACGATGACGATGACGCCGTCGTTCTTGTTGAAGACGGCATTGCCGATCGAGGAGGTCAGGCCGTTGTGCCAGAAGCCGCCGTCGCCGACGAAGGAGATCGAGCGGCGTTTTGCGTCCGGCGAATTGAAGGCCGAAGCAGAAGCCGGCCCAAGTCCATAGCCCATGGTGGTGGCGCCGAGCTCGAAAGGCGGCATGATGGAGAACAGATGGCAGCCGATGTCGGAGGCGATGTGGTGCTTGCCGAGTTCCTGCTCGACCAGCTTCGTCGCGGCGAAGATCGGACGCTCCGGGCAGCCTATGCAGAAGCCCGGCGGGCGACCCGGCACGACGTTGATCAAATCGGCCGTATCGACGCCCTCGCCCAGCTTGTTCGGCGCGCGCACCTCGCCCGGCAGCAGATGCGGGGCGTGCGCCCGCAGGAAGGAGCCGATGCCGTCGAGCATGACCTGCCCGGTATATTCGCCGGCCATCGGCAGATGCTCCTTGCCGACCAGCTTGGTGCCGCGGCCGGCCTTGTGCAGCATCGCGGCAAAGGCCTGCTCGATGTAATTGGGCTGGCCTTCCTCGACGACCAGCACTGCCTGCTTGCCTTCGCAGAAGGACAGGAACTCGTCGTCGACCAGCGGGTAGACGGCGTTCAGCACATAGAGCGGCACGTCGGTGTCGCCATAGGTGTCGGCGAGGCCCAGCCGCTGCAGCGCGCGGATGACGGAATTGTACATGCCGCCCTGCATGACGATGCCGACCGAGCCATGGTCCGGCCCGAACATCTCGTTGATCTTGCGGCTCTTGATGAAATCGACCGCCGCCGGCCAACGCTTGGCGACCTTCTCCTTCTCATGCAGGAAGGAGGCGGGCGGCAGCACGATACGGCCGGTGTCGCGGCGCGGCGCGGCAAGCGCATCGGCGACCGACATTGGCGGACGCTTGTTGTCCTTGGCGGTGAAGTGGCCGTGGACGTGGCAGCAGCGGATGCGCACCTGCAGCATAACCGGCGTGTTGGAGATTTCCGACAGCTCGAAGCCGTCCTCGACCGCCTTGACGATCGAGGGCAGGTTCGGACGCGGGTCGAGCAGCCAGACCTGGCTCTTCATGGCGAAAGCGTGGCTGCGCTCCTGCATGATCGAGGAGCCTTCGCCATAGTCCTCGCCGACGATGATCAGCGCGCCGCCGGTGACGCCGCCGGACGCCAGGTTGGCGAGCGCATCCGAAGCGACATTGGTGCCGACTGTCGACTTGAAGGTTGCGGCGCCGCGGATCGGGTAATGCACGGAAGCGGCGAGCATCGCGGTGGCGGTCGCTTCCGAAGCGCTCGCCTCGAAATGCACGCCGAGCTCGCCCAGGATATCCTGCGCGTCGGCCAGCACGTCCATCAGATGACTGATCGGTGCGCCCTGGTAGCCGCCGACATAGCCGACGCCGCATTGCAGCAGCGCCTTGGTGATGGCGAGGATGCCCTCGCCCGCGAATTCCTCGCCGGCGCCAAGCCTGAGCTTTTCGACTTCCTTGGCAAAAGACCGTTCGGCCATCTCTGCCTCCTTCCGTTGCCGCTCGCCCATCGCCAGGGGCGGCGCGTATATCTAGATCTCGTGCTTGCGAATGTTGTTCAGCATTTTCTGCAGTGTCGCGATCAGCGCGGCATACTCGGCGTCGTCGACACCGTCGAACATCGCCTCGAAGGCGTCGTGCATGGCCGGCCAGGCACGCGTGAACAGCGTGCGTCCGTCATCGGTCAGGAACACATGGCGGAAGCGGCTGTCGGTGACGCCCTGCTCGCGCCGCACCAGGCCCTGGCCTTCCAGCGCGTCGAGCGTGCGGCTCAAGGTCGACTGCTCGATCACCGTGTAGACCGAGAGGTCGTTGACGGTGACGCCGTCGGTGACCGAGAGCACGGCGAGCGTCCGCACCTGTGGAATGGTCAGGCCCTGCTTGCGGAAGTCGTCGCGCAGCGTGGCGTTGTAGCGGCCCATGATGCGGTTCATCAGATAGGGCGCGAACTGCTGCAGGCCGATCTGGCCGAGGGTGGAGATGCGCTGGCGTTTTTCGGCGAGTTTCTGTTCCATCAGAGCCTCCCCGCCAAAAGGAAGCCGGAGCCGCCGCCGAGGCCGGCGCCCGGATGGGTCGAGGCGCCGATATGGTAGAGGCCCTTGATGCCGGTCTCGTGGTTGCGGCTGGCCTTGAACGGCCGCCACAGGAAGGACTGGTCGATGGTGGACGAGCCGCCATAGGGATCGCCGCCGACCAGGTTGACGTTCATCGCTTCGAGATCGGCCGGCGAATAGGCGCGGCGCGCGATCACGCTCGCGCGAAAACCGTCGATGTGGTTGGCGAGGATCGCCTCGACGCGGTCGGCATAGGCCTCGCGCAACGCCTCGCTCCAACGGCCGTCGGCCGGCGCCTCGAGCTTGCCGGCGGCATCGCCTTTGATGTGGCGCGGCGCCTCGGGCAGTTGCAGCCAAAGGATCGCCTTGCCCTCGGGGCAGCGCGATGGATCGAGCGCATGCGGCTGGCCGACACAGATGGTCGGTACCTCCGGCAGCAGGCCGCGCACTGCTTCGTTGCAGGCTTTCGACACGCCGTCGAGCCCCGGCGTCAGATGCAGCAGAGCCACCTTGTCGAGACCCTCGCCGCGCCACGCCGGCGGCTTGTCCAACGCGTAGTGGATCTGGAAGTTGCCCTTGCCGTAGCGATAAACGCGCGTCGCTTCGACGTCGCGCTTTGGGGCATCCCCTCCGAGCAGACGGCCATAGAGCTGAGTCGGCGTGACCGAGCAGATGACGCTCTTCGCGGCGCTCAGGGTTTCGCCGGAGGCGAGCCGGACGCCGCTGGCGCGGCCGCCTGTCCGGACGACCGAGGTGACGTCGGCGTTGACGCGGATTTCGCCGCCGCGTTCCCTGATCAGCGCCTCGAAGGCGGTGAGCAGGTTCTTTGCGCCGCCCTTGACGATCGGCGCGCCTGCGGCCTCCAGCGCGAAGGCGATGACCTTGGCGATCTGGCCGGAGAAGGCGTCTTCCGGGCCGAGCCCGGCATGCAGCACCCAGGGCGCCCAGAGCGCGCGGACGACATCGGATGTGTAAGTCGTTTCCAACCAACCGCGCGCGGGCACCAGCGCCCCGCCCATGAAAGCGGCAAGGTCGCGCGGGCCGCGCCGCCAGGCCTCGCCGGCGATGAGCTTGGTCGTCGGATAGGACCAGAGCGCGCCGCCGAGCAGGCCGAACAGCAGCCCGGCATTGCGTTCGATATCGCCGACATCGCCGCCATGACGATCGCCGTCGCCCGACGCGATCTTGTTTAGCGCCGCGATGTTTGCGGCACGATCGGTGGTGAGCACGGCATGGCCGCCGTCGGGCCGAAGCACGCCGGTGGGGGTCGCCGTGTGGCAGAATTCCAGCCCGTGCCGCGCCAGGTCCTTGCCGAGCGCGGCAAAGGCCGGCGAGGTGATGAACAGCACGAAGGTCGTGGCCATCACGTCATGGACGAAGCCGGGCGCGGTGATCTCCTCCGTGCGCATGCAGCCGCCGACGCGGTCGTTGCGCTCGAGCACGAGCACCTTGGCGCCCTTGGCGCCAAGCATCGCCGCGCAGACCAGGGCGTTGATGCCGCTGCCGACGATGATGTGATCGACGTCGCCCATCGTCGTTGCCTTGGCTTTAACCCCGCGGCACCAGCGCCAGCGCTCGGATCGGGCTGCCGGTGCCGCGCTCGATCTTGAGCGGAGCGGCGATCAGGATCGCGCCCTTCGGCGGCAACTGGTCGAGGTTGCAGAGGCTGGCCAGCCCATAGCGGTTGGCCTTGTGCATCAGCGTGTGCGCCGGGAATGGCGGCTCCATGCCGCCGGCCTTGCCGGCGTCGGTGCCGATCGTCTCCGAACCCCAGCCCTTGATGTCCTTGGCTATCAGGAACTGGATGGCTTCCGCCGTCGGGCCGGGCGTGTGCGGGCCGGTCTCGTTGGCGTTGAGAAACTCGGCTTCCGAGCCGTTGCGCTTGTACCAGTCGGTGCGCATCACCACCCACTCGCCGGGATTGATAGCGCCATGCTCGGCTTCCCAGGCCTTGATATGGTCGACGGTGAGCAGGAAGTCGTGGTCGGCCGCCGACTCCTTGGAGCAGTCGATGACGTTGACCGGGCCGATAAAATTCTGCGCCGGAATGGTGTCGGTGGCGCCGTCCGGATAGTCCTTGCCGGTGATCCAGTGCTGCGGCGCGTCGAAATGCGTGCCCGAATGCTCGCCGAGCTTCAGCCAATTCCACGCCCACCAGGGGCCGTTCTTGTCATATTTGGAGATCGCGTGGATCTCGACCTTCGGCGTGTCGACGGCGAGTTCCGGCGGCAGCTTGATCAGCGGCGTATCCGGCCCGAGCGGCGCCGTCAGGTCGACCACCTTGATGGCGCCCGAGAGCAGCTGGCTGGCGACCTCGCCGAGGAGTTTCTGCGTGTCCATGGTCTTTCGTTCCCTCTTGTCGGTGATCTTCAAGGCTCGTTGCGGCCCTTAATATACCTACTAGACGAAAACATATGCATCTGCAATTATCTTTAAGCATAAAGCATTTTTGGGGCGGGGCGTGAGCGAGTTCGACGCCATCTTTGTCGGGGCGGGCCACAACAGTCTGGCATGCGCCGCGCATTTGGCGCTCAAGGGCTGGAAAATAGCGGTTTTCGAGCGCAGCGAGGCGATCGGCGGCGCGGTGCGGACCGCCGAATACACGCTTCCCGGCTTCCGGCACGATTTCGGCGCGATGAACCTAAGCCTCTTCGCCGGCTCCGCCTTTCACCGGAAATATGCAAATGAATTGAAAGGCCACGGGCTGGAATTCACGCCGGTGGGCGACTGTTTCGCCAGCGCCTTCCCGGACGGGACATGGTTCGGCGTCAGCAACGACCTCGAGAAGACGGTGTCGCGGCTGGCCGCCTTCTCGTCGGCGGATGCAGCCGCATGGCGCCGCCTGGTCGGCGCCTTTCCAGGGGAAGCCGAACATTTGTTCCGCCTGCTGGGCTCGCCGATGAGCGCAAAGGCGCTGGCCGGCACGGGCTGGAACCTGTGGCGCAAGAAGGGCATCGCCGGCGCTCTCGATACGGCTCGATTGCTGCTGTCATCGCCTCGCGCCTGGCTCGAGGAAAATTTCGAGACGCCGCATGTGCGCACGACCCTCGCGGCTTGGGGCATGCATCTCGACTTCGCGCCCGACATCGCCGGCGGCGCCGTGTTCCCCTATCTGGAATCGATGGCCAACCAGAGTTTCGGCATGGTGCTCGGCAAGGGCGGCGCCGACACCATCATCCGCGCGCTGGCCGGCATGGTGACGGCGGCCGGCGGCCAGATCACGACCGGCGCGGACGTCGCCGAGATAACGGTTTCCGGCGGCAAGGCGACCGGCGTGCGGCTGGCATCCGGCGAAATCCATGCCGCGACCAAGGCCGTCATTGCCGGTGTCGCGCCGAAAGCGCTGCCAGGCAAGCTGCTGCCCAATGGCTCCGGCGACGCCGGTTTCGACGCAGCGATGAAGACATTCCGCCATGCGCCGGGCACGATGATGATCCACCTTGCACTGGACGACCTGCCAGATTGGAGCGCCGGCGCCGAGCTTCGCCAGTTCGCCTATGTGCATCTGGCGCCGTCGCTCGACGCCATGTCGCGCGTCTACCAGCAGGCGATCGCCGGCCTGCTGCCCGACCAGCCGGTGTTGGTCGTCGGCCAGCCGACGGCGGTCGATCCGTCGCGGGCACCGGAAGGCAAGCACGTGCTGTGGGTGCAGGTGCGCATGCTGCCGGCGGAGATCCTCGGCGATGCGGCGGGCAAGATCGCCCCCGCTCACTGGGACGCGGTCAAGGACGCCTATGCCGAGCGCGTGCTGGACATCATCGAGAACTATGCGCCGGGATTGCGCAAGAAAATCCTCGGCCGCGCGGTGTTCTCGCCGCTCGACCTGGAACGCGAGAACCCGAACCTTGTCGGCGGCGACCAGATCTGCGGCAGCCATCATCTGGCGCAGAATTTCCTCTTCCGTCCGGCGCGCGGCTTCGCGCGCTGGAGCACGCCGGTCTCGAACCTTTACCTCACCGGCGCCGCGACATGGCCCGGCGCCGGTACGGGCGCGGGCCCCGGCTTCATGCTCGCCCAACAGCTGGGAGGGAACTAGGGCATGATCCTGAAAAGTGGGAACCGGCTTTCGGAGAAAGATCATGCTCCAACAAAGGGCCAGAATTCCGGGATGGACAAGGCGCGGTTGCCCACCACCGAATGAAAACGCCGCGCGAACAAAGACAACCAACAAGGGGAACGACCATGACAATCAACAGACGCGACTTGCTCGGATATAGCGCGGCAGCGATTGGCGCCGCCACGCTCGGCCTGCCGAGGGCGGCAAAGGCGGCGGACGAGCTCACCATCGCCTACAATGTCAACCTGCCTTCCTGGGATCCGACGACCGGACCCTCGGCGGTGAACCCGACCATCCAGGGGCTATACCAGTCGGTGTTCGACCAGATCATCGGCCAAAAGCCGGACCTCTCCTTCACGCCCGGCCTGCTCACCGAATGGGGCTGGAACGAGGATCGCACCAAGGTGATGATGACGGTGCGTGAGGGCGTGAAATGGCATGACGGCTCGCCCTTCACACCCGAAGACGTGGTGTGGTCGCTGACACGGGCCGGCGACGAGAAGACCGGCAACCCGATCCAGTTCGTCTGGAAGAACGTCAACAACTTCAAGATCGACGGCAACAAGATCACTGGCGACGTCGTGCAGTTCGACCCGGTCTATTTCAAGTGGATGTCGTTCCTGACCGGCTACATCCTGCCGAAGGCCTATTACGAGAAGGTCGGCGCCGAAGGCTTCGAGAAGGCGCCGATCGGCACCGGCCCGTATATGGTCGACAAGTTCGAGCGCAACGCCTTCCTGCGGCTGAAGGCCAACCCGCACTATTGGGGCACGAAGCCCGCCTTCGAGAACGTGACGATCAAGTTCGTCACCGATGCGGCGAGCCGTGTCGCCGAGATCGAATCCGGATCCTCGCAGGTGACGCTCGAAATCCCCTATGAGGAATATGACCGGCTGATCGCCAAGGACGGGCTGGCCGGCTCGATCAAGAACGTTTCCGACATCGGCATGATCTTCTTCAACGACATCGAGGCGATGCTGGACAAGAATGTCCGCCAGGCGGCCGTGATGGCGGTGGACAAGGAGCTCTTGGTCAAGCGGCTGCTGCGTGGCTACGGTCAGCCGATCGCGACGCTGGAGACGCCGGAATACACGGCCTTCGATCCGTCGATCAAGGTCGAGCACAATCCGGACAAGGCCAAGGAGCTGCTCGCCGCTTCCGGCTATTCGCCGGAGAAGCCGGTGAAGTTCACCATCCAGACGACCAAGGGCTTCAAGCCCAAGGACTACGAGATGATCCAGGCGATCGTCGGCATGTGGCGCAAGGTCGGCATCGAGGCCAATATCGAGGTCTACGAGATCGCCAAGCACTATGAGCTGCGCGCCGCCGACAAGCTGGCGCCAGCCGCCTTCTACAACTGGGGCAATTCCATCGGCGACCCGACCACCTCGACCGGCTTCGCCATGTACGGCCCGAGCCCGCATTCGGTGTGGGACAGCCAGGACCTGATCGACATGATCAACCCGCTGTGGGGCGAGAAGGACGAGGCCAAGCGCATTGCCGGCTGGAAGGCCGTCGACAAATACATCGCCGAACAGGCCTATGTGCTGCCGCTGATGCAATATGCGCAGCCGATCGTGCACTCGAAGAAGGTCAATGTCGTGCAGCATGTGTCCGGCGCGCTGCTGCCGGCGTTGATGACCCCGGCCGCCTGATCGTCGGTCTTGGATTGCCACGCGCGCCGTCCGCAAGACGGCGCGCATTTTCATCCAGGCGTATGGGCGCATGCTGCTGCAGAGATTCCTCGTTCGTCTGCTGACGATGCTGGTGACGCTGTTCGGCGTCGCCATCGTCGTCTTCGTCGTCATCCGCGTGGCGCCAGGCGACCCGATCGCCATGATGCTGCCGCCCGGCGCCAGCAATGACGACATTGCGCGGCTGCGCGCGCTCTACGGGCTCGACAAGTCGATCGTGCAGCAATTCTTCATCTGGCTCGGCGGCGTGCTGCATGGCGATTTCGGCACCTCGATCTCGCTGCGCCAGGACGTGCTCGGGCTGGTCTTCAACCGGCTGCCGGCGACGCTGGAGCTTGCGACCGTGGCGCTGCTGATGGCGATCGCGATCGGCGCCACGGCCGCGATCCTCGGCGCGCGCTCGCGCGGCACGGCGGTCGAAGCCGGCATCGACATCGCCAGTGGCGCGACGCTTTCCATCCCCGATTTCCTGTGGGGCCTTGTGCTGATCCTGTTGTTCGGCGTGCTGGTGCCGGTGTTCGACATTTCAGGGCGGGTTTCGCCGCAACTCGATTTGCCCTTCGTCACCCAGTTCTACCTGGTCGAGAGCATCCTTCGGCTCCGCTTCGACCTCACCTGGGACCTGCTCAAGCATATGCTGATGCCGGCCGTGGCCTTGGCGCTGCCGCTGGCGGCGATCATCGCGCAGCTCCTGAAACAGTCGCTGAAAGAAGTGCTCGACCTCGACTATGTCGTGCTGGCGCGGGTCAAGGGTTTTTCCGAAACGCAGGTCATCCTGCGCGAGGCACTGAAGAACGCGGCGCTGCCGACGCTGACGCTGGTCGGCGTGCAGTTCACCTTCCTCATCGGCGGCACGGTCATCGTCGAGCGGCTGTTTTCCTATGAAGGCCTCGGCAACATGGCGATCGATGCCGTCATCAACCGCGATTTGCCGCTGATCCAGGGCATCGTGCTGGTCTTCGCACTGCTCTTCGTGCTGATCAACCTTGCGGTCGACATGATGTATGCGCTGCTCAATCCCAGGCTGCGCCATGGATGAGGCCCGCATCGCCCGGCGCGGCTTGAGCCCAAGGCTGTGGCTGGCCGGCGGCTGGCTGCTCATCGCGCTGCTGGCGGCGATATTCGCGCCGCTGATCGCGCCGCAGGACCCGCTGGCGCAGGACTTGATGCTGGAACGCCTGCCGCCCTTCTGGCTCGACGGCGCCGAGCCCGGCTATTGGCTCGGCACCGACAGCCTGGGACGTGATCTCTTGTCGCGGCTGATTTTCGGCGGCCGCATCGCCTTCATCGTTGCCTTCGCCGCCGCGACGTCAGCCTGTCTCCTCGGTTCGGCGCTGGGGCTGATCGCGGGCTATTTCGGCGGCTGGGCCGACCGCATCATCTCGCGCATCGTCGACGTGTGGATGGCGTTCCCGCCGGTGCTGTTCGCGATCCTTCTGGTCGCGGTGCTGGGCACGGGGCTCAGTTCCGTCATCCTCGCCATCGCGATCATCGACTGGACACGCTTCTGCCGGGTCATCCGCGCCGAGGCGATGAGCCAGGCGCGCATGGACTACGTCGAGAGCGCGCGCATCGCCGGTTATGGCCGCATCGGCATCATGCTGCGCGAAGTGCTGCCCAACGTGCTGCCGTCGGTGGTGGCGCTGTTGTCGCTCGAAATGGGCATCGCGGTGATCGTCGAGGCGATCCTCTCCTTCGTCAATCTGTCGATCTCGACCGACGATCCGACCTGGGGCGGCATCATAGCCGAGGGCCGGCTGTCGATCCATCAGGCCTGGTGGGTGCTGGTGTTCCCGCTGATCACGCTGATCCTCACCGTGCTTTCCTTCAGCCAGTTCGGCGAGGCGCTGAAGGCGCGCTTCGATCCGGTGCTGCAATGAGTGCGTGCCTCGAAATCCGCCGCTTGAGCGCCGTGCTCCCCAACGGCCAGCGCGTGCTGCGCTCGGTGTCGCTTGCTGTCCAGCCGGGCGAAGTGCGCGCGCTGGTCGGCGAGAGCGGCGCCGGCAAGACGATGATCGGCAAGGCCGTGCTGGGCGTCCTGCCGAAAAGCGTGCGCGTCGTCGAGGGCGATATGCTGATCGAGGGCGAGGATCTCGGCCGGCTCGATGCCAAGGCGCGGCGGAACCTGATCGGCGCGCGCACGGCGCTGATCCCGCAGGATCCGCTGACCGCGCTCAACCCCTCGCGGCGCATCGGCCCGCAGATGACCGACCGGCTGGTGCGCATCCTCGGCTGGAGCGCGGAGAGAGCCGACCAGCGCATCCGTCAGTTGCTCGACGAGGTGCAGATCCGCGATCCCGAGCGCGTGCTGAAAAGCTACCCGCACGAATTGTCGGGCGGCATGCGCCAGCGCGTACTGATCGCGGCGGCCTTCGCGGCGGAGCCGAGGCTGATCGTTGCCGACGAGCCAACGACGGCGCTCGACGTCACCGTGCAGAAGCAGATCCTGCGGCTGATCGCGCAACTGCAGCGCGATCACGGCACGGCGATCCTGTTCGTCACCCATGACCTCGGCGTCGTCGCCAAGATCAGCCAGAAAGTCTCGGTGCTCTATGCCGGCAAGGTGGTCGAGGAGGCCGATACCGCGCAGCTCTTGGCTGCCCCGCAGCATCCGTACACGCGCGCGCTGATCGCGGCGACGCCGCGCTACACCGATCCGTATGCCTCGCTGAAGCCGGTGGACGAGGGCGTGCTTGCCGGGCTGGCGGCCGAGATCGCCGCCGCCGACAAGGGCTGGAGGCCCGGCCATGGCTGAGCCGCTGTTTTCCGTGCGCGGGCTGAAGGTGGCGCTGCCCGACATGACGCGCAAGCCGCTGATCGGCCGCGCGCCGCTGGCCGAAATCCTGAAAGGGCTGGACTTCGACCTGCCCAAGGGATCGGTCACCGGCATCGTCGGCGAGTCCGGCTCGGGCAAGTCGACGCTCGGACGCGCGCTGGTCAGGCTGATCGAGCCGAGCGCCGGCTCGATCGGCTTCGAGGGGCACGACATCAGCCGTCTTTCGGAGGCCGAGCTGAGGCCACTTCGCCGCGACCTGCAGATGATCTTCCAGGACCCGATGTCGTCGCTCAACCCGCGGCATACGATCTTCAGCATCATCGCGGCGCCCCTGAGGCAGAACGGGCTTGGCGACCGGCTGAAAGAGCGCGTGGCGGAAGCCCTGCAGCGCGTCGGCCTGCCGCAGAGTTTTACCAGCCGTTACCGCCACGAGCTTTCGGGCGGCCAGCGGCAGCGCGTCGGCATCGCGCGGGCTCTGGCGCTGTCGCCGAAATTCGTGCTGGCCGACGAGATCGTCTCCGGCCTCGACGTCTCGACGCAGGCGCAGATCCTGACGCTGCTGGAAAGACTGGCTGACGAGATGGGGCTGACGGTCGCCTTCATCAGCCACGACCTTTCGGTGGTCCGGCGGCTCTGCCAGCAGGTCATCGTCATGCGCGAAGGCAGGATCGTCGAGGCCAGCGCCACCGACGCGCTGTTCGCCAGCCCGAAGGAAACCTACACGCGCGACCTTCTCGCCGCCATTCCGCTGCCTGAGATCGATCCGGACTGGCTGCAGCCAGCGGCGAAGGCGCCCGAATGAACTGAGCTATCCGCACGCCGACCAGCGGGCCTCGGATGTGCGCAAGGACAAGTGAGCCCGCCAACGGAGGGTGACATGAACTACATAACTCGCGGCGCGATGCTTGCCGCAATCCTGTTCGGCTCAATGGAAGCCGCATCGGCGGATGCGATTCCCGGCATGCGCGGGCACGACCATACCGGCATTACCGTGCCCGATATGAAGCAGGCCGTCGACTTCTTCACCAATGTCGTCGGCTGCAAGAAGGCGATGTCCTTCGGGCCGTTCGCCGACGACAAGGGTACCTTCATGCAGGACCTGCTCGGCGTCGATCCGAAGGCGGTGATCGAGGAGATCACCCTGGTGCGCTGCGGCTATGGCTCGAACATCGAGCTGTTCAAATACACCGCGCCCGACCAGAAGGACCTGACGCCGAAGAACAGCGACATCGGCGGCTTCCACATCGCCTTCTATGTCGACGACGTCGCCGCCGCGAAGACCTATTTCGAGGGCAAGGGCGTTAAAACCCGGATGGGACCGCTGCCGGTGAAGGAAGGGCCGGCCGCGGGCCAGACCATCCTCTATTTCCAGGCGCCGTGGGGGCTGCAGCTGGAGGCGATCAGCTATCCGCAAGGCATGGCTTATGAGAAGGGCGCGGAGACCGTGCTGTGGAGCCCGAAGGACCCCTCCAAGTAACCCAATCCTTCAAGCGTCCGACCATCGTTCAATTGTAAAACTTTAAGCTTGAAATAATTGTCGCCGGGCGCGATACTGACTTCCGGAACCGCCTGCCATGCGGGCGGTTCCGGATACCTTATAGCGCTCACGCAATTCCGGACGGAAACCGCTACGCAATTTTCCTGGAATTGCTCTGGAGGAGATCGCAAGACATGAAGGTTGCGGTTCTCGGCGGCGGGCCAGCCGGCCTCTACTTTGCCATCTCGCTCAAGCTGCGCGACGCCGCGCATGAGGTGACGGTTTATGAGCGCAACCGCGCCGACGACACGTTCGGATGGGGCGTGGTGCTGTCGGCGGAGACGCTGGAGAACCTGACCAGGAACGACCCGGTCAGCGCCGTCTGGATCAAGAAGCATTTCGCCTATTGGGACGACATCGCCGTCATCCATGACGGCGTGCGCACGGTGTCCTCGGGCCATGGCTTCTGCGGCATCGGCCGCAAGCGGCTCTTGGTTCTGCTGCAGCGGCGCGCCCGTGAGCTCGGCATCAAGATGATGTTCGAGACCGATATTTCCGACCCGAAACCCTTCATGGAAACGCATGAGCTGGTGGTCGCCGCCGACGGGCTGAACTCGAAGTCGCGCGCGGCCTTCGCCGATGTCTTCAAGCCGGACATCGACACCCGCAAATGCAAATTCGTGTGGCTGGGTACCAAGCAGAAATTCGACGACGCCTTCACCTTCATCTTCGAGAAGACGGAGCATGGTTGGGTGTGGGCGCATGCCTACCAGTTCGACAGCGAGACTGCGACCTTCATCGTCGAGTGCAGCGAAGAGACCTGGGCCGCCTTCGGCTTCGGCCAGATGACGCAGCAGGAATCGATCGCGGTCTGCGAGCGCATCTTCGAAAAGCATCTCGGCGGCCATCCGCTGATGACCAACGCCAACCACATCAGAGGTTCGGCCTGGATCAATTTCCCGCGCGTGTTGTGCGAGCGCTGGTCTTACAAAAACCTGGCGCTTATGGGGGATGCCGCGGCCTCGGCGCATTTCTCCATCGGCTCCGGCACCAAGCTCGCGCTGGAGAGCGCGGTGGCGCTCGCCGATTATGTCGAGTCCGAGCCGGACCTCGAAGCGGCCTTCCGCAAGTATGAAGATGCGCGGCGCACCGAGGTGTTGAAGCTGCAATCGGCGGCGCGCAATTCGCTGGAATGGTTCGAGGAAGTCGAACGATATCTCGGCCTCGATCCAGTTCAGTTCAACTATTCGCTGCTCACCCGCTCGCAGCGCATCAGCCACGAGAACCTTCGCCTGCGCGATGCCGAATGGCTGGCGGGCGCCGAGGAATGGTTCCAGCGCAAGGCCGGCGCCGGCGGCAACAGCCTGCGCCGCGCGCCGATGTTCGCGCCGTTCAAGCTGCGCGACATGACTTTAGCCAACCGCATCGTCGTTTCGCCGATGGCGCAGTACAAGGCGATCGACGGCTGCCCGACCGACTGGCATTTTTCGCACTATGCCGAGCGCGCCAAAGGTGGCGCCGGCCTGCTTTACATCGAGATGACCTGCGTCAGCCCGGAAGGGCGCATCACGCCTGGATGCCCGGGTTTCTACAGACCGGAGCATGAGGTCGCCTGGAAGCGGCTGGTCGATTTCGTCCATGCCGAGACCGAAGCAAAGATCTGCGCCCAGATCGGCCATTCCGGCGCCAAGGGCTCGACCCGTGTCGGCTGGGAGGGAACGGACGTGCCGCTTGCTACCGGCAACTGGCCGGTGATGGCGCCGTCACCCGTGCCATGGTCGCCGAAGAACCAGGTGCCTAAGGCGATGGACCGCGCCGACATGGATCTGGTCCGCGACCAGTTCGTCGCTTCGGCCCAGATGGCCGAACGCTGCGGCTTCGACATGCTGGAGATCCATGCCGCGCACGGCTACCTGCTGTCGGCCTTCATCACGCCGCTGACCAACCGCCGCACCGACGACTATGGCGGCTCGCTGGAAAACCGCATGCGCTATCCGCTGGAGATCTTCCATGCGCTGCGCGCGGTGTGGCCGGCCGAAAAGCCGATCTCGATGCGCATTTCGGCCAATGACTGGGTCGGCATCGAAGGCGTCACGCCTTCGGACGCGGTCGAGATCGCGAAGATGCTGCACGAGGCCGGCGTCGACCTTTGCGACGTATCGGCCGGGCAGACCTCGATCGCCGCCAAGCCGGTCTATGGCCGCATGTTCCAGACGCCGTTTTCCGACCGCATCCGCAACGAGGTCGGAATGGCGACGATGGCGGTCGGCAACATCTATGAGCCGGACCATGCCAATTCGATCCTGATGGCCGGGCGCGCCGACCTTGTGGCGCTGGCCAGGCCGCATCTTGCCGACCCCTACTGGACGCTGCACGCGGCGGTGACGCTAGGCGATCGCGGCGTCAAATGGCCCGATCCCTATCTGCCCGGACGCGACCAGATCTACCGGCTGGCCGAGCGCGAAGCGGCAGCAGGGCTCAAAGTATGAGCGCCGCGCGCGAAATCGCCGGCAAGCACGCGCTGGTCACCGGCGGCGGTTCCGGCGTCGGCAAGGCCATCGCGCTGGCACTGGCGGCAGAAGGTCTGGCCGTCACCATCTGCGGACGGCGCGAAGCTGCCCTTGCCGAGGTCGCAAAGGAAAGCGACCGCATCTTTGCTGCCGCCGCCGATGTCACGAAGGAGGCCGACATGGCAGCCTTCCACGAGAAGGCGGAAGCCGCGCGCGGACCATTCGACATCGTCGTCGCCAATGCAGGCATGGCGGTTAGTGCGCCGGCGCACAAGACTTCGCTGGGCGACTGGCAGCGCACGCTGGACGTCAACCTCACCGGCGCCTTCCTGACCGTGAAGCCGGCGCTCGCGGGAATGCTGGGGCGCAAACATGGCAGGATTGTTTTCGTCGCCTCGACCGCGGGCCTCAAAGGCTATGCCTATGTCGCGCCTTACGTCGCCGCCAAGCACGGCGTGGTCGGGTTGATGCGGGCTTTGGCCGCCGAAACAGCCAAATCCGGCGTCACCGTCAACGCCGTCTGCCCGGGCTTCGTCGAAACCGACATGCTTGAGGAATCCGTCCAGCGCATCGTCGAGAAGACGGGACGTTCCACCGATGAAGCGCGCGCGAACCTCGCGGCGACGAACCCGCAAGGGCGTTTCATCCAGCCGGAGGAAGTCGCGACGGCGGTGCTTTGGCTGTGCAGCTGCGCCGCGCGGTCGATCACCGGGCAGGCAATCTCGGTCTCGGGAGGTGAAACATGGTAGCGGGACCGACGTCCGCCGGACCGGGCAAGGACAGGCTGCGGCTGTGGATACGCCTGCTGCGCGCCTCGCGCACCATCGAGGCCGAACTGCGGGAGCGGCTGAAGAAGGAGTTCGACACGACGCTGCCGCGCTTCGACGTGATGGCGGCGCTCTACCGCGTGCCGGAAGGCATGCTGATGAGCGACCTGTCGCGCTTTCTGCTGGTGTCGAACGGCAATGTCACCGGCATTGTCGACCGGCTGGTTTCCGAAGGGCTGGTGACGCGCGCGCGGCGCAATGGCGACCGGCGCACCTCCATGGTGCGGCTGACCGAGGAAGGCACGAAATCTTTCGCCGCGATCGCCGCCGCGCATGAGAGCTGGGTCGGCGAGCTGCTCGGCAATGTCAGCGAGGACGAGGCACGGCGGCTGGCCGGCATGCTGAAATCGTTCCGCAGCAATTGGGAGGGACGCGAATGAGCGCCATGGCCAAACTCAAGCCGAAGCATTTCCTCTGGGAGGTCGAAGGTAAGGTCGCGAAGGTTCGGCTCGACCGTCCGGAGCGCAAGAATCCGCTCACCTTCGACAGCTATGCCGAGTTGCGCGACGTTTTCCGCGACCTCGTCTATGCCGACGACGTCGACGCCGTGGTGTTCCTGCCCAATGGCGGCAATTTCTGTTCGGGCGGCGATGTCCATGACATCATCGGGCCACTGGTGAAGATGGACATGAAGGCGCTGCTCGCCTTCACGCGCATGACCGGCGACTTCGTCAAGGCTATGCTCAACTGCGGCAAGCCGATCATTGCGGCCGTCGACGGCGTCGCGGTCGGCGCCGGCGCGATCATCGCCATGAGCTCCGACATCCGCATCGCCACGCCGGAGGCAAAGACCGCCTTCCTGTTCACCCGCGTCGGCCTCGCCGGCTGCGACATGGGCGCCTGCGCGATCCTGCCGCGCATCATCGGCCAGGGCCGGGCCGCCGAGCTGCTCTATACCGGCCGCACCATGAGCGCCGCTGAGGGTGAGCGCTGGGGGTTCTACAACCGGCTGGTCGATGCGGCGGCGCTCGAAGCCGACGCGCTCGATTTGGCGGCGCGCATCGTCGCCGGGCCGACCTTCGCGCATGGCATCACCAAGACGCAGCTCAACCAGGAATGGTCGATGGGCCTCGACCAGGCGATCGAGGCGGAAGCGCAGGCGCAGGCGATCTGCATGCAGACCGGTGATTTCGAACGGGCCTACAACGCGTTCGTGGCGAAGGAAAAGCCGGTTTTCGAGGGGAATTGAGGATGTTGTGTCCGTTTAAGAAGGACATGCTGGCGGGACAGCGCCCCCCTCTGTCCTGCCGGACATCTCCCCCACAAGGGGGGAGATCAGCTGTCTTGCCGACTTTCGCCAATCGCCAAGATCGCAGGATCGAGCGGGGCGCCAGAGCTGCTAATCTCCCCCCTAGAGGGGGAGATGTCCGGCAGGACAGAGAGGGGCGCCGTAGAGCGGAAACTTTTGAGAATAGCGGAGGCAAGCATGCCTGACCGCTCCTTCCTCTCCTGGCCCTTCTTCGAAGACCGCCACCGCCAACTCGCCGAACAGCTCGACGCCTGGTGCGGCAAAAACCTCCCCGTCGACCATCACGATGTCGACGCCGCCTGCCGCGAACTCGTCGCTAAACTCGGCCGCGACGGTTGGCTGAAGCCGACGGCGCTGGACCCCACCAACCCCGGACCGCTCGACGTGCGCACGCTCTGCATCACACGCGAGACGCTGGCGCGCCACGATGGGCTCGCCGATTTCGCCTTCGCCATGCAGGGGCTGGGCACTGGCGCGATCTCGCTGTTCGGGACGCCGGAGCAGCAGCGCTGGCTGGAAAAGACGCGGGCCGGTCGGGCGATCTCGGCTTTCGCGCTGTCGGAGCCGCGCTCGGGATCGGACGTCGCCAACATGGAGATGACCGCTATCCGTGACGGCGGCGACTATCTGCTTTCCGGCGAAAAGACCTGGATCTCCAATGGCGGCATCGCAGACCTCTATGTCGTGTTCGCCCGCACCGGCGAGGCGCCCGGCGCGAAAGGGATTTCCGCTTTCGTCGTGCCTAGCGACGCGAAGGGGCTCAGCGTCGCCGAGCGGCTCGAGGTCATCGCGCCACACCCGCTGGCGCGGCTCGCCTTTGATAATGCCCGCGTCCCGGCTTCCGCCCTGATCGGCAAGCCCGGCGATGGTTTTCGCATCGCCATGTCGGTGCTCGACGTGTTCCGCTCGACGGTGGGCGCGGCGGCACTCGGCTTCGCACGACGCGCGCTGGACGAGAGCGTCAAGCGGGCGAGCGAACGCAAGCTGTTCGGCGCGCCGATGGCGGAGCTGCAGATGGTGCAGGGTCACCTCGCCGACATGGCGCTGGATGTGGATGCCGCTGCGCTCCTCGTTTACCGCGCCGCCTGGACCAAGGACATGGGCGCCGCGCGGGTGACGCGCGAAGCGGCGATGGCCAAGCTGTTCGCCACCGACAAGGCGCAAGACGTGATCGACAAGGCGGTGCAGCTGCATGGCGGCGACGGCGTGCGCAAGGGCCACATCGTCGAGAGCCTCTATCGCGAGATCCGGGCGCTGCGCATCTATGAGGGCGCTTCGGACGTGCAGAAGGTGGTGATCGCCAGACAGGTGATAGGCGGGGCGTGACGCGATGCCTTGCGAACCAAATTTGAAATAGGGGGAGGCCAGACATGCATACGATCCTGCAGCCCGAAGGCTGGGCCAAGCCGATCGGCTACGCCAATGGCGTTGCCGCACAGGGACGAATGGTGTTCGTCGGCGGCCAGGTTGGCTGGAACGCCGAATGCAAATTCGAGACCGACGACTTCGTCGGCCAGGTGCGCCAGACGCTCGCCAATGTCGTCGCCGTGTTGGCCGAAGCCGGCGGCGAGCCGCGGCACATCACCTCGATGACCTGGTACTTCACCGACAAGGCCGAGTATGTCGGCAACCTCAAAGGCATCGGCGAAGCCTACCGCAACGTGATCGGCCGGCATTTCCCGGCGATGGCCGCCATGCAGGTGGTGGCACTGGTCGAGGACCGGGCCAAGATCGAGATTCAAGCGACCGCGGTGATACCCGAGTAGCTACTGGCGAAGGCCCGCCTGCCTGAGCAGCGGCAGCACGTGGTCGCAGAAATAGGGCAGTTCCTGGGTGTAGTTGACGAAGGACAGCGCGATGCCCTGGTAGCCATGCGCGGCGATCGCCGCCATGTCGGCGGCGATCGTTTCCGGGGTGCCGATCAGCGGATAGGTGCCGGCGCCGCCGGCGAAACGCTGGCGGTAGCGGTCATAGGCATGCGGATCATGCGACTGCGAGAATTCCTTCTTGCCGGCCATATGGGCATCGACCGCTTCGTGATCGGCCATCGTGACGGCGTAGCGCATGTAATAGGCTTGCGCCTCCTCCATGGTCGGGCGGCAGACCACATGCGCCACGGTGTAGACGCCGACGTCGCGGCCCGCCTTGGCGGCGCGCTCGCCGATATCGGCGACATGCTTGCCGGCATCGCTCATCTCCGAGAAGGTCGTGAAAAGATAGTCGCATCTGGCGGCGGCGAAATCCCGGCCCGGTCCACCGAAAGCGGCGTTCACCGTCACCGGGCGCGGCGCCTGCAGGCTGGCCGGCCGGCTCACCGCCTCCTTCAGCCGATAGTAAACGCCCTCATAGTCGAGCGGCTCGCTTGAAGCATAAAGCCGTTCGAGTATCTCGATCCACTCGGCTGCCTGGTCGTAACCCTTCTCGACCAGCGGCGTACCGAACATGCCGTCCTTCGGGTTCCAGCCGCAGACGATGTTGAGCCCCGCCCTGCCCTGGCTGATATGGTCGACCGTCGCCAGCGCCTTGGCGGCATAGAGCGGATGCACCAGCGGCACATGCACGGTCATGAACAAGCCGATCTGTTCGGTAGCGGCGGCAAGCGCCGCCGCCCAGGTGAAGGTCTCGAAGGAGAATTCGCGCACCTTGTTGCGGCCGCCGAAGCCGCGCCAGCGGGCGATCGGCAGCATGAATTCGAGGCCCGCGCGATCGGCGATCTGCGCCGCCGTCAGATTATCGTGCCAGCTTGCCGTCCAGCGTTCCGGCACATCGGTGATGGCCAGCCCGCCATCGGCGTTGGTGGAAAAGACGCCGAGCTTCAGTCTGTTCGGGCCGTGCAGGGGATGCGCTTTGATCATGTCCGGACCTTGTGGCGGAAGACCCACACGCTAGGGCCGGGCAAAAATATTTCAAGCCTGAAACAGCTTCGCCTCACCGTCGTTTGCGGATATGCATTGGGCAGCACCAAAAGGGGATAGGCATGAGCGAATTCCGCCAGAAATGCATCGGCAAGGCGAACCTCATCGGGTCCTTCGCCGCCATCCCCCATCCGGTCGCCATCGAAGTGATGGCGTCATCCGGCCTCGATTTCCTCTGCATCGACTGGGAGCACGCGCAGATTTCGCGCGAGACGATCGAGACCATGGTGCGCGCGGCCGACGTGCACCGCGTGCCGACCATGGTGCGCGTTCCTGGCCATGCGCCGGAAGCGATCCAGGCGGCGCTGGACAGCGGCGCGCAAGGCGTGCTCGTGCCTCGCGTCTCGACCGCCGCGCAGGCAGAGATGGCGGCGAGGGCCTCGCGCTATCCGCCGCTCGGCGAGCGCGGCGTCGGACCCGGCCGGGCCGCCGGCTATGGCTACCGCATTCCCGAATATCTTGCCGCCGCCAATGACCGCATTGTCGTTGCCATTCAGGTCGAGACCGCCGAGGGGCTGGCCAATATCGAGGCGATCGCAGCCGTCGACGGCATCGATATTGTCTTCGTCGGCCCAGGCGACCTCTCGGTGTCGATCGATGCCGTCGGACCGGCGGGCGCGGACAAGCTCTCCCAGGCGATCAGGACAATCATCGGCGCGGCGGTGGCGCATGGCAGGACCGCCGGCATATTCTGCGCCAGCCCGCAGAATGTCGGCCGATGGACAGCCGTCGGCGCGAGTTTCTTCGTGCTGGCCAGCGACACGATGTTTCTTGGCGCCGGCGCCGCGGCCAACTGTACCGCCGCGCGCGCCGAACTGGGCTAAGGCTATTCAGGTGATGCCGGCCTACCTCAACACGCCCGATGACGATCGCGGTCCAAAGGCGTATCGGCGAAGCGACAGGCCAGCCAACTTTTTAAGCTTAAAACTTTTGCCTTGAAATGCGCCGTGCTTTGGATAGCATCCGAAGCTGATGCGACTGCCGTGGCGGAGGGGCTTTTCCGGTCGGTCCATCGTTGGTGGAAGGGTTTCAGTCCTTGTCGTTTGTGTTGCCCCAGTCGTCGTCCAGCGCGCGCTATGCTTTCGATGGCGTGCGGGCGCAAATTCGCGACCTTCACACGGAAAACATCGCAAACCTGGCGGTTCGCGCGCGAGAGCTCGGCGATGTCATCGCACTCTGGTACGGCGAGGGCGACATGGTGACGCCCGCCTTCATCCGCGACGCGGCGAAGGCCGCTTTCGACGACGGCCTGACCTTCTACGTTCCCAACATGCGCGGGGACGGCCCGCTGAACGAGGCGCTGTCGGAGTACCAGACGCGCATCCATGGCCGCTCGATCCCGATCGCGCGGACCACGGTAACGCCGGGCGGCATGCAGGCGCTGTACCTTGCACTCGAGCTGCTGGTCGATACAGGCACCAACGTCGTCTATGTCGCGCCGCAATGGCCGAACATTCACAACGCCATCCACCTGATCGGCGGCGAGCCGCGGCCGTTCCCGCTCGACTTCAAGGATGACTGGCGGCTCGACCTCGACCGGCTGTTCGCTACCTGCGACGCGCGCACCCGCGCCATCTTCCTGTCGACGCCGTCCAACCCGACCGGCTGGACGGCGACGCGCGAAGAGATGCAGGCGCTGCTCGACTTCAGCCGGCGCACCGGTATCTGGATCATCTCCGACGAGGTCTATGGCCGGCTCTATTTCGACGGCGACGTCGCGCCCTCGATCCTGCAGATCGCCGAGGACGGCGACCGGGTGCTGTCGGTCAACAGCTTCTCGAAAGCCTGGGCGATGACCGGCTGGCGCATCGGCTGGCTGACCCATCCTTCAGGCGTTGCCGACCAGCTCGGCGCGATGACCCAATATATCAACAGCGGCACCGCGGCCCCGATCCAGGCCGGCGCCGTGGCGGCGATCCGGCAGGGCGAGCCGCTGGTCGAGGAAATCAGACAGCGGATCAGGACTGGCCTCGACCTTGCCTGTGACAGGCTGGCGCAAATCCCAGGCATCATCCTGCCGACCAAACCGCGCGGCGGCATGTATGCCTTCTTTGCGCTTGAGGGTGAAAGCGACGCCCGGCAAGCCTGCGCCAGGATCCTGGAGACGGCCCGCGTCGGGCTGGCGCCCGGCCATCTCTTCGGAAGCTCGGCAACGGCATTCCTCAGAATGTGCGTCTGCCGCGACCGCGACCAGATAGCGACCGCGCTCACCCGCATGGTCGCCGCCATGAATTGACGCCCCGCTGGGAGGCGGGACGGCAAGAAACCGTGCGGGGTCAGCCCGCCCGATCAACAACCAGAGGGAAGACCCAGAGGGTAACCAAATGAGCTTTACGCGTCGCAACCTGCTTGTTCTGGCCGCCGCCATCGGCATCGCCGCCGGCCCCGCCACCGCTTATGCCGCCGATGTGCTCAATGTCGGCGCCTATCCGACCAATCCGCCCTTCGAATACAAGAACGAGAGCGGCACTTTCGAGGGTTTCGAGGTCGACATCGTCAACGAAGCGGCCAAGCGCATCGGCATGACCACCGACATCGCCGATCTCGGCTTCCAGGCGCTGTTCGCCGCCACCACCTCCAAGCGCATCGACGTCGCCATCTCCTCGATCACCATCACGGCCGAGCGGCTGAAGTCGCAGTCCTTCACGCAGCCCTATTATGATTCCGACATGGGCATCGCCACAAAGACCGACAGCGCGATCAACGCCGAGGCAGACCTCAAGGGCAAGGTCGTCGGCGTGCTGTCCGGCTCGACCGGCGAGACCTGGGTCAAGGACCACCAGGCAGCCGACGGCTTCAGCGACGTGAAAGGCTACGACACGCAGCAGAACCTTCTGCTCGACCTCAGCGCCGGCCGCGTCGACGCCGCCGTCAGCGACGTCCCCGGCATGCAGTACTCCTTCCAGAAGATGAAGGACCTCGTCGTCAAGCAGCGCATCAAGACCGGCGAACAGTACGGCCTGATGATGACCAAGAACCATCCGTTGCTCGGCAAGCTGAACGACGCGCTGGCGGCGATGAAGAAGGACGGCACGCTGGCCGCCATCCACAAGAAGTGGTTCGGCACCGATGCGCCGGCCGATTCCTCGACGGTCAAGGAAATGCCGCTGCCCAAGGCCTGAGCGGACTGACGAAAAACGAGCCGTGTCGGCTTTCGAGGCCCGCACGGCTCGTTTCCTTTCTCCCGGAACCCCAGGGCAGACCTGATCTGATGTTTCGGGCCTCTAGCCTCGTTTTTACGCGATTCCGGACGGAAAACCGTTTCACACTTTTCCTGGAATTGCTCTGACACGGTTCGGGAACACCCCATGTCGCTGATCGACACCTTCTTCAATCCCGAGGTCATTGCGTCCAGCCTCCCGGCGCTGCTGCGCGGCTTCCTCAACACGCTGCTGCTCGGAATTATGAGCATCGTCATCGGCATCGTCGTGGGGCTGGCGATCAGCCTGGTGCGGCTCTACGCGCCGAAACCGCTGCGCTGGCTCGCCATCGGCTACACCGACATCTTCCGCGCCTTGCCGGTGCTGGTCGTGCTGATCCTGATCTACTACGCGCTGCCCTTCCTCGGCATACGCCTGTCGTCCTGGGCTTCCGCCGTGACGGCATTCGCCATCATCATGTCCGCCTATTCGGCCGAAGTGTTCCGCTCCGGCATCGAGAGCATTCCGAAGGGCCAGTTCGAGGCGGCGCAGGCGCTCGGCCTGCCGTTCCTGCTCACTCTGCGCAAGGTGGTGCTGCCGCAAGCGATCCGCGTGGTCATCCCGCCGATGACCAGCAATTGCGTCTCGATGTTCAAGGACACCTCGCTTGCCTCGACCGTGGCGTTGCCGGAACTCTTGAAGGAAGCGACCAATGCGCAGTCGCTCTACGCCAACCCCTCGCCGCTGATCGGCGCGGCGCTCGTCTATCTGATCTTCCTCTGGCCGATGGTTCGCCTGGTCAGCCTGCTCGAGCGCCGTTTCCAGACGGAGAAGACGCGCTGAACTCACCAACAGATCCCAAGTCCCCCGCAGGAGCACACCCCGTGAACAAGCATCAGACCGACAACACAAACGTCGCCGCGTTTCCGGTCGAAAAGATCCGCGCCATGTTTCCCGCCTTGCAGCGTGCCGGCGACTTCATCTTCATGGACAATGCCGCCGGCGCGCAGATCCCGCAAAACGTGCTCGACGCGGTGACCAACCATCTGGTGTCGCACAATGTGCAGCGCGGCGGCCGCTATCGCCGCAGCGTCACCGTCGACCAGTCGGTCGCCGAGGCGCGGACAAGCGTGGCGCTGCTGATCAATGCCTACAGCCCGTCCGAAATCTGCTTCGGCATGAACGCCACATCGTTCATCCGCCTTGTCAGCCTCGGCATCGGCCAGATGCTTTCCAATGACGCGGTTGGGGGACGCGACGAGATCGTCATCACCGACATGGACCATGACGCCAACATCGCCACATGGCTGGCGCTGGAATCCGCCGGCGCCAAGTTCAAATGGTGGCGCATGCGCGAGGACGGCAATCTGCATGTCGACGACCTCAAGCCGCTGGTGTCGGAGCGCACGCGCCTCGTCGCCTGCACGGTGACGGCGCACTCGATCGGCTCGATCGTCGATGTCGCCTCGGTGGCCAGGATCGCGCACGCGGCAGGCGCCGAAGTGTTTCTGGATTGCGTGCATTACGGGCCGCACGGACTGATGGACGTGCAGGCCTGGGACTGCGACTATCTGGTCTGCTCCGGCTACAAGAATTTCTCGCCGCATATGGGCTTCCTGTGGGGCCGCTTCGAAACGCTGAAGCGGCTGCCGACGTTCCGCGAGGATTTCATCCCCGACGAGCCGCCCTACAAGGTCGAGGCCGGCACCTTCATCTACGAGAATGTCTCGGGCATGGATGCGGCCGTGCAGTATCTGGAGCTGATCGGCCGCAATCTTGCGCCGTCCAACAATCGCTCGCGGCGCGAAAACATCATCGCCGGCATGGGAGCCATCCGCGACTATGAGTTGATGCTGGCACGCGAGATGATGGCCGTGCTGAAAAGCTGCAATGCCACCATCTACGGGGTTGCCGACGAAACCCGCCTCAACGAACGGGTGCCGACCTTCTGCTTCAACATCGGCAAATTATCACCGCAGCGGATCGTCGAGGAAATGGCCGAGATGCAGATCGGCATCCGCGACGGCCATATGTACGCGCCGCGGCTGATGAAGCGCCTCAACCTGTCGATGAACAGCGGCGCCATCCGCGCCTCGCTGGTGCATTACAACACCGTCGAGGAAATCCACAAATTCGGTGAGGCGCTGCGGGCGATCGTCGCCAAGCTGTCGTGAGGGTTGAACGGGCCAGAACGGTCCTTCAGATATGCGTTTCGGAGCGGCGGGAATGGGGCCGGAACTAGACAGTCCGATTCTGGTCCTCGCTACACGGAAGCTGCCGCTTCGGATCTGTCTGACCTGGAAAAGTCTGCCTGGCCAGCCGTCGACGCCATCCCGTAGTTCGCAAGCGCATCATTCTGATACCCGCCGTTTACTAGGGGTAAGACGAACTGGGCTCGAAGTCGGCCTGCAACCTGTGCTGCGGTTTAGGCATCCGACGTGATGATCGCGGTCGACAATTAGGTCGGCGAATTAAACAAACCGCTGGGGAAGTGCGCAGCAGATCCCATTCCCTTGCGATGTCGCCCCGCTTACGACAGGATGGCAGCAACTCGAGGTTAGCCTATGACGCCAGACAACTTGCGGCCCGACCACGTGCCAGTCGACACGCCGCCCGTGCAATACCTGAACCTGGACCCTTCCCTTTATGTCCGCGATGATATCTGGCAGCAGGAACGAGGCAACATTTTCGCGCACACCTGGCAGTTCATGGGGCCTGTCGCCTCGGTCGCGGCGTCCGGTCAATACCTTGCCATCGACATCGCCGGCACGCCGATCTTCGCCATCCGGGGCCGAGACGGGACCTTGCGCGGATTTAAGAACGTCTGCCGCCACCGGGGGGCGAAACTTCTGGCAGATGGCGCGGGCAAATGTGGGCTGATCGTTTGTCCCTATCACAAATGGTCCTTCGCCGACACCGGACGGCTGGTGCAGGCCCCGTGGTATGGCAAGGATCCCGCGATCATCGCCGAGGACTGGCCGCTGGAGACGGTGCAATTGTCCGAGTGGCGCGGGCTGCTCTTCGCGGCACTCGACCCGAAGGAAAGTCTTCTGGAGCAACTTGGCTCTCTGCCCGCCGAACTGGCGGACGAGCCGTTGGAGACCTATGCCGCCACCGATCAGGCCACCGTCAGCTTTGCGGCGAACTGGAAGATCTACACCGACAATTTCGTCGAAGGCTACCACATTCCTGGCACACATCCCTCGTTCTTCGCTGCCATCGACTTCGAAGCTTTCCAGACCACCGCCCATCCCGGTTATGTCCGGATGACCGCACCGCCGAAAGACGGTCTGTTCTATCGCGGCAAATGGCTTTGGATGTGGCCGAACTGGACGCTGTCGCTTTTCGATGGCGGCATGAACGTTAGCCGGATCAACCCGACCTCACCGCATCACACAGACCAGCACTACCATTTCTTCTTTGCCGACACCTCTGCAGAAGCATCCGAGAGCAGGGCGAAATCTGTGCAAGGCACCCTGGCCGTGGTACGCGAGGACTACTCCATCTGCGCCGATACGCATCGCAACTATGCCGCGGGGGCCTATAGCTCCGGCCCGCTTTCGGGGCGGCATGAGCGGGGAGTGCAGTATTTCCAAGAACGGGTCGCTGCGGCACTGGGGCTGTGACCGCCCCTGGCGTCCTTGTCCGCCGGATAGTGCGCCGGCTTGCCGCCGGTACGAGAGCCCCGGCCATTCGAGGGTATAGGGCGGGCACGGAAAGACGGGTTATGAGCGTCGCGGCAATCGGAGCCCGCTCAATCCGGAGAGCATTCAGCATGTGCTTCAGGAGATCGGCGAACGCGGCTTTGACGACCAAGTACAGCGGGCGCTCTTACCGGCCGGACCCTCAATGTCTAGATCGGGGCCGGGAGCGGCATGGCAGCTTTCGAGAATTTGTTTCGGTTGCCTGAGCGTCCGGCATAAGGCGCAAAGCAGCCGCCCGCGCCTTGGCAGATGCAAGTCGTCGTCGAGTAACGCTCGGTCGTTCAGAGCAGTTGAGTTTTGACTTTAAGCCGCCTTCTTCTTCGCCAGCCTCGCCTTGATGCTCGCGATGTCGGCGCGCGGCGTGGCGGCGAACAGCGTCCTGGTGTAGGCGTGCTTGGGGTCGGAGAAGACCTCGTCGCGCGGACCGTATTCGACGGCTTCGCCGAAATACATCACCATCACGTCGTCGGCGATGTAGCGCACCACCGATAAATCGTGGCTGATGAAGACGTAGGTCAGCTTGAACTCGTCCTGCAGGTCCGCAAGCAGGTTGAGCACCTGCGCCTGCACGGAGAGGTCGAGCGCCGAGACCGGCTCGTCCAGCACCAGCAGGCTCGGATTCAGCATCAGCGCGCGGGCAATGGCGATGCGCTGGCGCTGGCCGCCGGAGAACATGTGCGGGTAGCGGTTGTAATGCTCCGGTCCGAGGCCGACCTTCTTCAGCATCTTCATCGCCAGGTCGCGCCGTTCCTCGGCCGGCTTGTCGGTGTTGATCAAGAGCGGCTCGCCGAGCACCTCGCCGATCTTCTGGCGCGGGTTGAGCGAACCATAAGGATTCTGAAAGACGATCTGCACCTTGCGGCGCATTTCCTTCGACAAGCCATCCCTGGCGATGTCGACCTTGTTGCCGTCGATGAAGAGTTCTCCGGAGGTGGCCGGATCGATCAGCGTGATGATGCGGGCAAGCGTGGACTTGCCGCAGCCGCTCTCGCCGACGATGGCAAGCGTCTTGCCCTTCTCGACGCTAAAGGACACGCCCTTGACCGCATGGACGGTGCGCGCGCCGCGGAACAGGCCGCCGCCGACATGGTAGTCGCGCTTGATGTCCTTGCCTTCGACGACCTTGGTCATGTACCGGCTCCTTGGGGCGCCGGCTCGAACAGCATGTCGGAGACGGTCGGCAGCCGGTCGCCGACGGCGTTCTCCGGCAGCGCCGAGAGCAGCGCGCGCGTGTAGTTGCTCTTAGGCGATTCAAAGAGCGACAGCACGTCGGCCTCTTCCATCTTGCGGCCCTTGTACTGGACGATGACGCGGTCGGCGGTCTCAGCCACGACGCCCATATTGTGGGTGATCATGATCAGGCCCATGCCGTATTTGGCCTGCAGCGAGACCAGCAGGTCGAGGATCTGCTTCTGGATGGTGACGTCGAGCGCGGTGGTCGGCTCGTCGGCGATCAGGAGCTTCGGGTTGCAGGCGATCGCCATGGCGATCATGACGCGCTGGCACTGGCCGCCCGACATCTGGTGCGGGAAGGAATTCAGCCGATCCTCCGGTTCAGGAATGCCGACCTGCTTGAAAAGCTCGATGGCGCGCGCCCGGCGCTGGGCCTTGTCCATGCCCATGTGGAAGCGCAGCACTTCCTCGATCTGGAAGCCGACGGTGAAGCAGGGATTGAGGCTGGCGATCGGCTCCTGGAAGATCATGGCAATATCCTTGCCGATGATCTTGCGGCGATCGGCAGGGCTCATTTTCAACATATCGCGGCCGTTGAAGGTCATACGGTCGGCGGTGACGGTGGCGGTCCAAGGCAACAGGCCCATGACGGCCAGCATCGACACCGACTTGCCGGAGCCGGATTCGCCGACGATGGCGAGCACCTCGCGCTCGTCGACATGGAGCGAGACGCCGTCGACGGCGCGGAACGGGCCCGACGCGGTCAGGAATTCGACGACGAGGTTCTGGATGTCGAGCAGCGCCATCACGACCTCCTGAGCTTGGGATCGAGCGCATCGCGCAGGCCGTCGCCGACCAGGTTGATGGCAAGCACGGTAATGAGGATGGCGAGACCGGGGAAGGTCACCACCCACCAGGCGCGCAGGATGAACTCGCGCGCCGAGGCAAGCATGGTTCCCCACTCCGGCGTCGGCGGCTGCGCGCCGAGGCCGAGGAAGCCGAGCGCTGCGGCTTCCAGGATGGCGTTGGAGAAGGACAGCGTGCCCTGGACGATCAGCGGCGCCAGGCAGTTGGGCAGGATGGTGGCAAGCATCAGCCTGATATGGCCAGCGCCGGCGACCTTCGCCGCCACGACATATTCGCGGCTCTTCTCGGCCATCACGGCGGCGCGCACCAGGCGGGCGAAATGCGGCTGCAAGACGAGCGCGATCGCCAGCATGGCGTTGAACAGGCCGGGGCCGAGGATGGTGACCAACACCAGCGCGAGCAGCAGCGACGGGAAGGCCAGGATCAGGTCCATGACGCGCATGATCGCGACGTCGACCCAGCCGCGGAAATAGCCAGCAAGCAGGCCGAGCGTGATGCCGCCGGTGAGCGCCAGCGTGACCACCACCGCGCCGATCAGCAGCGAGAAGCGGGCGCCGTAAAGCAGGCGCGAGAGGATGTCGCGGCCGACCGGGTCGGTGCCGAGCAGATACTGCGTCGAGCCACCATCCTGCCAGGCCGGAGGCCGCAGGAACGCGGTCTTGTCCTGCACGTCGGGCGCATAGGGCGCGAGCAGCGGCGCGAAGAGGGCAGCCAGCACCAACAGGATAAAGACGAACAGGCCGATGACGGCGCCGCGGTTCACCGAGAAATAGTGCCAGAAGGTCTTGAGGCCGGTGAGACGATCCGGATTGCCGGCGGCCATCGGGGCGATTTCGGTCTGGCTCATTTATGCCGCCCTGATGCGTGGGTTGATGACGGCGTAAAGCACATCGACGATGAGGTTCACCGCCATGACGATGAGCGCGATCAACAGCAGACCCGACTGCACGACGACATAGTCGCGCTTGAAGATGGAATCGACCATCCACTTGCCGATGCCCGGCCAGGCAAAGATGGTTTCGGTGAGGATGGCGCCGGCGAGCAGCGTGCCGACCTGCAGGCCGATGGTGGTGACGACCGGGATGAGCGCGTTGCGCAGCGCATGCACGCCGATGACGCGGCCCGCCGAAAGGCCCTTGGCGCGCGCGGTGCGGACATAGTCTTCGCCCAGCACTTCCAGCATGGCCGATCGCGTCTGGCGCGCGATCACCGCCAGCGGAATGGTGCCGAGCACGATCGCCGGCAGGACGAGATGGCTAAGCGCCGAGCGGAAGGCGTCCCATTTGCCGTAGAGCAAGGTGTCGAGAGTCATGAAGCCGGTGATCGGCTTGAAGAAGAACTGCAGGCCGATGCGGCCCGAGACCGGCGTCCAGCCGAGATAACCGGAAAAGAAGATGATGAGCAGTAGGCCCCACCAGAAGATCGGCATGGAATAGCCGACAAGCGCCGTGCCCATCAGCGACTGGTCGAACCAGGAGCCGCGTTTGACGGCGGCAAAGATGCCGGCCGGGATGCCGATGATCATGGCGAAGATCATGGCGAAGAAGGACAGCTCCAGCGTTGCCGGGAAGAGTGTCTTGAACTCCTCGAGCACCGGACGCTTGGACGAAATGGAGACGCCGAAATCGCCGGTGGCGACCTCACCGACATAGCGCGCGTACTGCTCCCAGATCGGCAGATTGTAGCCGAACTGCTGCTTGAGCTCTTCATAGCGGGCGGGCGCGACGCCGTGCTCGCCGGCCATGGCGAGGATCGGGTCGCCGGGCAGCAGCCGGACAAACGCGAAGGCGCAGATGGTGATGCCGACAAGGGTCGGGATCAGGAGGGCGATTTTGTTGAGAAGATATCGGAGCATCTTGAATGGAATGGGGCGGCGCTAAAGTTTACGCCGCCCCGTTCGCAATCTTATTCGGCTTTGTCAACGCCGTCGAAGCGGTGAATGCCGAGCGGGTCCATCTTGTAGCCGGTGACGTTGTTGCGAACGACCGAATAGACCTGGCTGTGGGCCAGCAGGAAAGCCGGGGCTTCCTTGGCGAAGATCACCTGCGCCTGCTCATAGAGCTTGGTGCGCTCGGCCTGGTCGCTGGTCCTCTTGGCCTTCTGGATCAGGTCCTCGAAGTCCTTGTCGCACCAACTGGAGTAGTTCGACACGCCGATGGCGGAGCAGGCGAAGAGAGTGGCGAAGAAGTTGTCCGGATCGCCATTGTCGCCGGTCCAGCCGATCTGGAAGGCGCCCGGACGGTCCTTCTTCTTGCCTTCCTCGCGATACTTCGTCCACTCATAGTTGACGATGTCCGCCTTGACGCCGACCTTGGCCCAGTCCGCCTGGATCAGCTCGGCCGCGCGCTGGAAGTTCGGGTTGTAGGGACGAACGCGGTCGGCAGCCCAGAGCTGGATTTCCTTCAGCCCGGCAGCCTCAAGCACCTTCTTGGCCTCATCCGGATTGTAGGTGTCGGTCTTCACGTCCTTGTCCCACGACCACATGGTCGGCGGAATGAGGTTCTCGGCCGGGGTGGCGCCGGCGTCCTGGAACAGCGACTTGATCAGGGCTTCCCGGTCGATCGCCTGGTTGAGCGCATGACGCACTTCCGGTTTGTCGAGCGGCGGGATCGTGGTGTTGTAGCTCATATAGCCGATGTTCAGGCCGGCCTGATCCATCAGGGTCACGTCCTTGTTGGCCTTGATGGTGGCGATGTCGGCCGGGTTCGGATAGGGCGCGATGTCGCATTCGCCAGCCAGCACCTTCTGGATGCGGGCGGTCGCGTCAGGCGTGATGGCGAAGACGAGATCGTCGATCTTTTCCTTGCCCTTGAAATAGTCGGGATTGGCCGCATAGCGGATGACCGAATCCAGCTGGTAGTCGACGAACTGGAACGGACCGGTGCCGATCGGCTTGGTCGAGAAGTCGGCCATCTTGCCGTCCTTCTGGAGTTGGTCGGCATATTCCTTCGACACGATCGAGGCGAAATCCATGCCGAGATTGGCCAGCATCGGCGCGTTCGGCTCGGTCAGCGTCAGCTTGACGGTGAGGTCATCGACCTTCTCCCACTTGGCGACGTATTTCGGCATGTCCATGCCGGTGTAATAGTCCCAGGTGAGGTTCGGCAGATACTTGTCGCCGTTCCACGGATTCTCCTTGTTGAACTGGCGATCGAAGGAGAAGACGACGTCATCGGCGTTGAGGTCGCGCGTCGGCTTGAAATAGTCGGTGGTCTGGAACTTCACACCCGGATGCAGATGGAAGGTGTAGACCAGGCCATCGTCGGAAATTTCCCATTTGTCGGCCAGACCAGGCTCGATCTCGGTGCCACCGTGCTTGAATTCGACCAGTCGCGAATAAACGGTGCGCGAAGACGCGTCGAAGTCGTTACCGCCGGTCGTCGTACCCGGATCGAAATTGGCCGGCGACGCTTCCGAGCAATAAACAAGCGTCTTAGCACTGGCCATGCCGCTGAGGACGCTTGCAGCCAGCAACGCGGCTGCAAAAGTCATTGTCTTTTTCATTGAGCACTCCCTGATGTTCTCTCAAGCCCCTCTATCAGGCTCGCGAAGGGCGCATATAAGCACCGTTTCTTCGCCTTTGGAACACCTCGTTTGCGTACCCCATGGGAAGCAGGAAAAGAATCTAGTTTTTGCTCTATAGGCAGCAAAAATGAGTAGTCTTTTCTCCTCACGACATTATTAACGGCGGCATTTTTTTATTGATCGGCCGCCTTTGGAAATGAGCCTACGGGGCCCGACCGCCTGGGGTCAGCCGGCCGCGCAGACACGATGCGGGAGGTCGCCGGGGCATCAGATTTCGACGGCAAATCTTTCCCCGTCCTGCCGCTGGGGCAAGGCTTGCACGGCTGCCGATAGAGGCAATACATAGACCATGGGCGGGATTTCCTGGAAAATCCACGACCGGCGTGGAGGACGCTTCCCTGGAAGCGGGCGCCCAGATCGAAGGCGACAGGGAGAGACAGGTGGCAAAAGCAGCCAAGACGACAGCCGCGGCGAAAGCAAAGGCCAAGGCGACCGCCAAACCCGCAACGCCAAAAGCCAAGGCGGCAGCCGCGAAAGCGGACAAGCCGGCAACGGCAAAAGCGGCGGCCGTGAAGCCGACCGTCGCGAAACCTGCCGCGAAGGGCCTGCCGAAAGCGATCACCGAGCTCACCGCCGGCCTGCCGGCAAAACCGTGGCTGAAAAGCTATCCGAAGAACATGCCGGCCGAGATCGGCGCCCTGCCCTACAAGTCCATCGGCGACTTCCTGGTCGGCGCCTGCAAGCAATTCAGCGGACAGCCGGCCTTCGTGTGCATGGGCAAGTCGATCACCTATGCCGAGCTCGAGCGGCTGTCGGCCGCGTTCGGCGCCTATCTGCAGGCAAGAGGCCTGGAGAAGGGCGCGCGCGTCGCGCTGATGATGCCCAACGTGCTGCAATATCCGGTGGCGATGATGGCCATACTGCGCGCCGGCTACACGGTGGTGAACGTCAATCCGCTCTACACGCCGCGCGAACTGGAACACCAGTTGAAGGATTCCGGCGCGCAGGCGATCGTCATTCTCGAAAACTTCGCCGGCACGCTGCAGGCGGTGATCGCCAGGACGTCGGTCAAGCATGTCATCGTCGCGGCGATGGGCGACATGCTGGGCGGTCTCAAGGGCGCCATCGTCAACATCGTCGTGCGGCGGGTGAAGAAAATGGTTCCGGCATGGTCGCTGCCCGGCCATGTCAAGTTCAACGCCGTGCTCAAGACCGGCGCGACCATCGCTTTCAAGCCGCCCACGGTCTCCGGCGACGACATCGCCTTCCTGCAATATACGGGCGGCACCACCGGCGTCTCGAAGGGCGCTGTGCTGCTGCATCGCAACGTGCTTTCGAACGTCGCGCAGAATTCGCTTTGGGTGGAGGACGCCTATACGGTGAAGCCGAAGCCGGCGCATCTCAACTTCATCTGCGCGCTGCCGCTCTATCACATCTTCGCGCTGACGGTGAACGCGCTGATGGGCATGCAGCAGGGCGCGCAGAACGTGCTGATCCCGAACCCGCGCGACATTCCGGGCTTCGTCAAGGAACTGGCGAAATACCCGATGCATATCTTCCCGGGCCTCAACACGCTGTTCAACGCGCTGCTCAACAATGAGGAGTTCCGCAAGCTCGACTTCAAGCCGCTGATCCTGACGCTGGGCGGCGGCATGGCGGTGCAGAAGGGCGTCGCCGAGCGCTGGAAGGCGCTGACGGGATGCCCGGTGAGCGAAGGCTACGGTCTGTCCGAAACCTCGCCGGTGGCGACCGCCAACAAGTTCAGCTCCAGCGACTTCACCGGCACGATCGGCCTGCCGCTGCCTTCGACCGAAATCGCCATCCGCGACGACGACGGCAACAACGTGCCGCTCGGCGAAGTGGGCGAGATCTGCATCCGCGGCCCACAGGTGATGGCCGGCTACTGGAACAGGCCCGACGAGACCGCCAAGGTGATGACCAAGGACGGCTTCTTCAAATCCGGCGACATGGGCTTCATGGACGAGCGCGGCTACACCAAGATCGTCGACCGCAAGAAGGACATGATCCTGGTCTCCGGCTTCAACGTCTATCCCAACGAACTGGAAGAGGTGGTGGCGCATCACCCCGGCGTGCTTGAAGTGGCGGCGATCGGCGTGCCGGACGAGCATTCCGGCGAAGTGCCAAAATTGTTCGTGGTGAAGAAGGACCCGGCGCTCACCGTCGAGGCGCTGTTGGCTTATTGCCGCGAGAACCTGACCGGCTACAAGCGGCCGAAATTCATCGAATTCCGCACCGAGCTGCCGAAGACGCCGGTCGGCAAGATCCTGCGGCGGGCGTTACGGGACCAGGCTTGAGCGATCCCACGGCCAGCCAAAGGCGACAGCGGACAAAGGGGCGCGATCCGGCGGAATTCATCAGGGCGAACATGCGGCTGGCGCCGGTGCCGTCGCTGCCGGAGATCAGGCTCTACCTCGCGCATGCCGGCAGCGGACTGCGGCGGCTGCTCGAACCGGACGACGACAGCGACGAAAGCTGGCCGGAGCCACAGCCGCCCTACTGGGCCTATGCCTGGGCCGGCGGCACCGTGCTGGCACGCTATATCCTCGACCGTCCGTCGATCGTGGCCGGCAAACGCGTGCTCGACCTCGGCGCCGGCTCGGGGCTGGTCGGCATCGCGGCGGCAAAAGCCGGAGCCCGCGCGGTGATCGCGGCGGAGATCGACCGCAATGGCGTCGCGGCGCTCCGCCTCAACGCGGAAGCCAATGGTGTCGCCATCCAGATACGCGCTGAGGACGTCACAGCCGGTCCGCCGCCGGCGGTCGATCTCGTGCTCGCCGGCGACGTCTTCTACGCGCGGGATGTAGGGCAGCGGATGATGCCGTTCCTCGACCGCTGCTTCGCCGCCGGCATCGACGTGCTGGTCGGCGACCCCGGCCGCGCCTGGCTGCCCAGGCCACGGCTTTGCCTGCTCGACGAATATCAGGTGCCGGATGTCGGTGGAAACGGCAGCAGCGAGCCCAGGCCCAGCGCCGTCTTCGCGCTTGTGGCGGAAACCGGTTAGAACGATTCAGCGTTAGACCGAATCGCGAAACCGCTCCAACTCTCTGTTTTTACGCAATTCCGGACGGAAAACCGCTACGCACTTCTTCCTGAAATTGCTTTAGTCCGCCGGCACGTTCACCCGCGCGGCGAGGAAATCCGGCAGGTCGGCGACCGAATCCAGAACGACGTCGGCCATGGGCGCCAGCGAGTCGCGCGTGCCGGTGCCGGAGAGCACGCCCACCGCCAGACCGCACCCGCCGGCGCGCGCCATTTCCAGATCATGGCGGTTGTCGCCGACCATGGCGATCTCGCCGGGTTTCAACCCGGTCAGATCGCAGAAAGCGACGACGGTGTCGGGCGCCGGCTTGGAATTGGCAACGGCGTCATAGCCGAAGGCGGCATCGAAGAGCTGCGCGATGCCCAGCGTAGCGAGCGTCCTTTCGGCGCCCCTGGTCGAATCGTTGGTGGCAACGCCCATCCGATAGGATCGTTTGTGCAATGTCCGCAGCGAGTCGATGACGCCCGGCAGCGCGACCGCCATGGCCGACCCCTGCACCGAAGTGATCTCGTTGAAGCGGGAAACGGCGTGCATCTGGTCCTCCTCGGACAGACGCGGGAACCAGAGCTCGACGACGTCCATGTTCGAACCGGAAGCGAAGATCGAATCGGGCTTGAAGCGCTTCGTGACGAAGTCGAAGCCGGCAGCGGCAAGCAACCTATCCGCTTTCCAGCGGTCGCCCTCGGCGGCATCCATCGCCATGAAGTCGGCGACGCCGAGCCAGGTTGTGTTGAAGTCGACAAGCGTGCCGTCCTTGTCGAACAATATTCCCTTGATGTCCGCCAATCCCGTTTACTCCGCGCCACGCAATTGGTGGATATGTCCCACCAGTCCGGCGGTCGAGGCGTCGCGTTTTGCGGCAGTCTCCCTGCCCTCCACGACAGGCAGCAGGCCGGTCGCCAGTTCCTTGCCGAGTTCGACGCCCCATTGGTCGAAGGAATTGATGTTGAAGAGCGTGCCCTCGACGAAGACGCGGTGCTCGTAAAGCGCGATCACCCGGCCCAGCGTGCGCGGATCGAGCTTTCTATAGAGAATGGTCAGCGAGGGGCGATTGCCCGAGAAGACGCGGTGCGGCGCAATGCGATCGACGTCGGCCGGCTTCATGCCCTTGGACAGCATCTGCGCGCGCGCCTCTTCCAGCGTTCGCCCTTTCATGAAGGCTTCCGACTGCGCCAGGCAGTTGGCGAGCAGCAGGTCGTGCTGGTGCTTCAGTTCAGGCTCGTGACCGACGGCGGCGGCGAGGAACTCGACCGGGATGAAGTCGGTGCCCTGATGCAGGAGTTGGAAGAAGGCATGCTGGCCGTTGGTGCCGGGCTCGCCCCAGACAAGCGGACCGGTCGGCGTGGCGACCGCGGTGCCGTCCAGCGTGACGCTCTTGCCGTTCGATTCCATGTCGAGCTGCTGCAGGTAGGCCGGCAGGCGCGACAGGCGCTGGTCGTAAGGAATGACGGCACGGGCCGGATATTTGCAGACGACGCGATGCCACCAGCCGATGAGCCCCAAAAGCACCGGCAGGTTCTTTTGCATCGGCGCGGTGCGGAAATGCTCGTCCATCTCATGCGCGCCGTCGAGGAAAGCGCGGAAATTGCGCGGGCCGACGGAAATCATCACCGGCAGGCCGATGGCGCTCCAGACCGAGTAACGGCCGCCGACCCAGTCCCAGAAGCCGAAGACGCGGTCCTGCTCGATGCCGAACTTCGCCACGAGGTCGAGCGCGGTCGAGACGGCGGCGAAATGCTTGCCGACCGCTTCCTTGCCAAGCGCCTTCTGCACCCAATCGCGCGCCGTTTGCGCATTCGTCATCGTCTCGACCGTGGTGAAGGTCTTGGAGGCGACGATGAACAAAGTCGTTTCCGCCGACAGACCCTTCAGCGTGTCATGGATATGGGCGCCGTCGACATTGGAGACGTAATGCGCGCGCGGCCCGTCATGGTAGGGCGCTAGTGCCAATGTCACCATCGCCGGGCCAAGGTCCGAGCCGCCGATGCCGATGTTGACGATGTCGGTGATCTTCTTGCCGGTGGCGCCGGCGGCCTTGCCCGAGCGGATGGCGTCGGCGAAGGCGCCCATGGCATCGAGCACGGCAATCACGTCGGCCTTGGTGTCCTGGCCGTCGACGATCACGCTCTTGCCGGTCAGGTTGCGCAGCGCGGTGTGCAGCACGGCGCGATTCTCGGTGATGTTGATCTTCTTGCCTTCGAACATCGCGGCGCGGCGTCCCGCGAGATCGGCGGCATCGGCGAGCTTCTCCAGCGTCGTCATGGTATTCGCGTCGACCGCGCATTTCGACCAATCGAGCAGAAGATCGTCATCGGTGGCGGAGAATGTCTCGAAGCGCTTGGGATCGGCGGCGAAGGCCTCGCGCATGGTGCCCTTGGCTGCCGCGCGTTGCTCACGCAAGGCTGCAAGTTGCTTGTCAAAGGATGACTGGTCCACTGGCGGGCTCCTGGCGGGTTTTTAGACCATTTTAACAGGCCGGATGTTTCCGGCGCGTGTCGGCGCGTCATTCTATCGAGCCGATTTCCATTTCATTCAAGCGGTGGCGATGACGCACCTCGTCACGCTTTGATGACAGGTGATATTGGACGGTGAGGAGGCGGGAATTTCGCCGCGACGATGCTGCGCATCGCGAGGCGACGATGCTGCGCATCGCGCCTGGGGTGGTGCCGCGACGACGCTGCGCGTCGCGCTTTAACGCGTGGCGACGACGCTCCGCGTCGCGCTTGATAGATCACTGGCATAAATCCCAGCGATCAGAAAAATTGATTGGCGCAACCCCTTATGCCACCCATACACTCCACTGGTCCAGCCAAGTGAAAACAGCTGGCCATCCGAGGAAGATTTCCCATGCCACAGCGCAATGACACGGCCATATGGTCCGGCCTGTTCCGGATTTCGGCTGAATCCGGCCAAACCCTTCAGGCACAGATCCGCCAGGCGATCGTCGCGGCCATTCTCGACCGACAGATCGCCGCCTCGATGCCGCTGCCGTCCTGCCGAATTCTCGCGGAAAAACTTGGGGTTGCCCGCGGCACGGTGGTGCTGGCTTTCCAGCAACTGGTCGACCAGGGCTTCCTGGTGGCGCGCGAACGGCGCGGCCATTTCGTCAATCCGGACGTGCTGGCCACTCCCGCCAAACCGCACCAGAAGGCGCCGGACCAGCAGAACGAGATCGACTGGAAGGCGCGCCGGCAGATCGCAGCCAGCGACATGCCGCCGCCGGCCAAGCACGACAACTGGATCAAGTCCTCCTATCCGTTCGTCTACGGCCAGTTCGATCCGGCGCTGTTTCCGACCGCCGAATGGCGCGAGTGCAACCGCATGGCGCTGGCGGTGCTCGAGATCCGCAACTGGGCATCCGACATGGTGGACCGCGACGATCCGCTGCTGATCGAGCAGATCCAGGCCAGGCTTCTGCCGCGGCGCGGCATCTTCGCCAATCCGGACGAGATCATCGTGACGCTGGGCGCGCAGAACGCGCTCTATATGTTGGCCACGCTCTTGATGACCAAGGGCTCGAAAGTGGCGATGGAAGACCCCGGCTACCCCGATGCCCGCTCGATCTTCCGGCTGGCCGGCGCCGATATCCAGCCGGTCCCGGTCGACCAGTCGGGCATCGTGACCTCGTCGATCCCCAGCGATTCCGGCTTCGTCTTCGTCACGCCCAGCCACCACTGCCCGACCATGGTGCCATTGTCGGCGGAGCGGCGGCAGGATCTTCTGGCGCGCGCCAACCGCAACAACCAGATCATCATCGAGGACGGCTATGACAGCCAGTTGCTCGACGAGGCGCCGCAGCAGGCGCTGAAGAGCCTCGATCGCTCGGGCCGCGTCATCTATGTCGGCTCGATGTCGAAGACGCTGGCTCCGGGTCTCAGGCTTGGCTACATCGTGGCCTCGGCCGGGCTGATCGCCGAGCTTCGCGCGCTGCGCCGCTTCATGCTCAGGCACCCGCCGGCGAACAACCAGCGCGCTGTTGCGCTGTTCCTGTCGCTCGGCCATCACGAGGCGCTGGTGCGCAGGCTTTCCACCGCCTTCGACGAACGGCGCAAGCGTCTGGTCCATGCGATTTCCGCTTTCCTGCCAGAATGGCGTTCGACCGACTCGGCCGGCGGCACATCGCTCTGGCTGGAAGGGCCGCGCGGTACCGATTCGCGTGGCCTGGCCGAAGCCGCCGCTTCGCGCAGCGTCATCATCGAACCCGGCGACCGGTTCTTCGACCGCAGCGAAAAGCCTTCTCGTTTCATGCGCTTGGGCATCTCCTCGATCTCGCTGCAGCATATCGAGCCGGGCATCCGCGAACTCGCCACCGCCGCCGGTCGCAGGCCCGCAGCCGCCTGACCGCCAGACTTCCACAAAAAGAGCCGGCGCCGCACCGGCTCTTTTTGTTTGAGCATACCCTTATCGCTTTAGAATTCTGGCATATTCGACGGGATTGCTTGGCCCATAGTCTGTACCAATGCCGGCGGCATAGTCGGAGCCAGAAGGGGACGATGCAGGCCGATGGTGGACCAACCGCCGCGCCCGCCTCGCAGATAAAGACAGAAGGTGGAGTGCTTCCATGTCAATGGCTCTTGAGAAGCAGGAAGCGTCGTCGGACCAGCGTTCGCGGCGTTCCGGTGGGCGCGAAGCGCGCCGCGCGATGCGCGCGGCGCCTTTAGCCGACGACATCCGGCCGGTGCGGGCGGGACTTGAAGGTGGCAGCTACGGGCCATTGAGCCAGAACGACCGGGAACGCATCCACGAAGCGGTGCTGACGCTCCTGGAGACGGTCGGCTTCGCCAACGCCATCCCGTCTTGCATCGAAGCGCTGACCCGGGTCGGCGGCACCTATGGCGACGACGGCCGCATCCGGCTGCCGCGCGCGCTAGTGCTGGACACGATCAAGAAGGCCGCGCGCAACTTCACACTCTACGGCCAGGATCCGAAGCACGACATGCTGATCCAGGGCAAACGCGTGCATTACGGCACGGCGGGCGCGGCGGTGCATCTGGTCGACGTCGAGAAGCGCGAATACCGCGAATCGCTGCTGCAGGATCTTTACGACGCCGCCCGTCTCGTCGACGGACTGGACAACATCCATTTCTTCCAGCGTACGATGGTGCCGCGCGACATTCCCGACCCGCTCGATATGGATTTCAACACGCTCTATGCCTGCGTGATGGGGACGTCGAAGCACGTCGGCACCTCGTTCACCGTGCGTGAGAACGTCAAGCCGGCGCTGGAAATGCTCTATGCGATCGCCGGCGGCGAGGAGAATTTCCGGGCGCGGCCGTTCGTGTCGAACTCGAACTGCTTCGTCGTGCCGCCGATGAAGTTCGCCGAGGACGCCTGCGGCGTGCTGGAGGCCTGCGTCGAAGGCGGCATTCCGATCCTGCTTCTGTCGGCCGGCCAGGCCGGCGCCACCGCGCCGGCGGCGATTGCCGGCGCCGTCGTGCAGGCGGTGGCGGAAGTGCTGATGGGCCTGGTCTATGTCAATGCCATCAAGCCTGGACATCCGGCGATCTTCGGCACCTGGCCGTTCGTTTCCGACCTCAGGACCGGCGCCATGTCCGGCGGCTCGGCCGAGCAAGCGGTGCTGACCGCGGCCTGCGCCCAGATGGCGCAGTATTACGACCTGCCGGGTGGTTCGGCCGCCGGCATGACGGATTCGAAACTGCCCGACATCCAGTCTGGCTATGAAAAGGGCATCACCGACGTGATGGCCGGTCTTGCCGGCCTCAATCTCGTCTATGAGTCAGCCGGCATGCATGCCTCGCTGCTTGGCTTCTGCCTCGAAAGCCTGATCATCGACAACGACATGCTCGGACATTGCCTGCGCTGCGTGCGCGGCATCGAAGTGACCGACGACGCGCTGTCGATCGACACCATCGCTGACGTCTGCATGAAGGGTCCCGGACACTATCTCGGCAACGATCAGACGCTGAAGCTGATGCAGACCGAGTATTTCTATCCCGCCGTCGGCGACCGTTTCTCGCCCAAGGAATGGAACGAAAAGGGCCGGCCCGACATCCTGTCGCGGGCGATCGCGGAGAAGAAGCGCGTGCTTGCCGAGCGTTTCCCGCGCCACGTCTCGCGCCTGCTCGACGACAAATTGCGCGCGCGCTTCGGCGAGATGATCAAGCTGCCGCGCAACAAGATGGGCGGCTAGGACGCCTTGATATTCCGGTCAGGCCGGCCTGACCGAAATCTCAACGCATCCTGTTCGTCGGATCATTCCGCGCTCAGCCCATAGCGCTCGACCACCTCGGCGTTGATCAGCTTGGCGTGCAGCGTCATCAGCACGATCTGCGCGTCGAGACTGTCGCCGGCCTCAAGCGCCGCTTCGATGCGGCGCTCAACCTCCAATGTCGGCTCGCGGCCGTTGGCCTGCCCGAACACCTGCGGCCCGGCGACGCAATAGCCGCAGAGCTGCGCCACGGATTGATAGGCGCCCGGCGGCGGCTCGTCCGGCCAGCGGTCGTTCATCAGATTGACGATGGTGAGCTTGACGCCTTCCGGCACCAAGGCCGGATGCAAGTCGGCCGCGCGCAAGGCGTCGTCGAGCTGGCGCAAATCGCCGGAGCGGCCGAACATGCCGAGGAAGCCGAGGGAAGAACGCCGTTTCGCCATGGTCTTCTCTGCCCTTCGCGGCCCGCCGAGATCGACCTTATCTGTGCGCTGAGCGCGGCCGAAACAAGGGCACGAAAAAGGACGGCCTGCTGGTTGGCAAGCCGTCCTTTATTTCGCTTCCTGCGCGATTAGTGATTGTCGCGCGGCACGCCGCTGGTATGGGCGACGTCCTGGTACTTCACCGCCGGCTTCAGCACCATTCCGGCCGAGAACTGGTCGACCATGCCGCGCTGGATCTCCTGCCACGGCGTCTGGTGCTTGGGATAGTGATAGCCGCCATCGGCCTGCAGCGCGGTGCGCCGCTTGGCGATCTCCTCGTCGCTGACGAGGATATTGGCCGTGCCCTTCTTCAGATCGATGCGGACGCGGTCGCCGGTCTTGAGCAGCGCAAGGCCGCCGCCTATGGCGGCTTCCGGTGAGGCGTTGAGGATCGACGGCGAGCCTGACGTGCCGGACTGGCGGCCGTCGCCGATGCAGGCAAGGGCATGGATGCCCTTCTTGATGAGGTAGGCCGGCGGCTGCATGTTGACCACCTCGGCGCCGCCCGGATAGCCGACCGGACCGGCGCCGCGCATGAACAGGATGGTGTGCTCGTCGATGCCCTGGGCCGGATCGTCGATGCGGGCGTGGTAATCTTCCGGCCCGTCGAAGACCATGGCGTTGCCCTCGAAAGCCTCCGGGTCGTTCGGGTTGGAGAGGTAGCGCTGGCGGAATTCCGGCGAGATGCCGCTGGTCTTCATGATGGCGGAATCGAACAGATTGCCCTTGAGATTGATGAAGCCGGCATTGGCCTTGAGCGGCTTGTCGGCGCTGCGGATGACATCGTGGTTCTCGTTGACGGCCTCCTTGCAATTGTCGCCCACGCTCTTGCCATTGGCGGTTATCGCACCGGGATGCGGCAGCAGGCCGCCCTTCATCAGTTCGGCGACGACCGCCGGCACGCCGCCGGCATGGTGATAATCCTCGCCGAGATACTCGCCCGTCGGCTGCAGGTTGACCAGCAGCGGGATGTCGAGGCCGATCTTCTGCCAGTCGTCATTGTCGAGCGGCACGCCGAGATGGCGGGCAATCGCGTTGAGGTGGATCGGCGCGTTGGTGGAGCCGCCGATGGCCGAGTTGACGACAATGGCGTTCTCGAAGGCCTCGCGCGTCATGATGTCGGACGGCTTCAGGTCCTCATGCACCATGTCGACGATGCGCTTGCCGGTCTCGTAGGCGATCTGGCCGCGCTCGCGATAGGGCGCGGGAATGGCAGCGGAGCCCGGCAGTTGCATGCCGAGCGCCTCGGCCAGCGAATTCATGGTGGTGGCGGTGCCCATGGTGTTGCAATAGCCGGTCGAGGGCGCCGAGGAGGCGACGATGTCCATGAACTCGTCATAGTCGATCTCGCCGGCCGACAGGCGCTGGCGCGATTCCCAGACGATGGTGCCGGAGCCGGTGCGCTTGCCTTTGTGCCAGCCGTTGAGCATCGGGCCGACCGACAGCGCGATTGCCGGAATGTTGACTGTCGCTGCAGCCATAAGAAGCGCAGGCGTGGTCTTGTCGCAGCCGATGGTGAGCACGACGCCATCAAGCGGATAGCCGTAAAGCACCTCGACGAGGCTGAGATAGGCGAGGTTACGGTCGAGCGCGGCGGTGGGGCGCTTGCCGGTCTCCTGGATCGGATGGCACGGGAATTCGAACGGGATGCCGCCCATCGAGACGATGCCTTCGCGCACGCGCTTGGCAAGCTCGAGGTGATGCCGATTGCAGGGCGAAAGATCGGAACCGGTCTGCGCGATGCCGATGAGCGGCTTGCCCGACATCAGCTCGGCGCGCGTCAGGCCGTAATTGAGGTAACGCTCGAGATAGAGCGCCGTCATGCCCGGATTGTCGGGATTGTCGAACCACTCCTGCGAGCGAAATTTCTTCTTCCTGGTGGGGGCGCCTGCCATGGTGGTCTCCGTATTTGTATGACAAATCGATAGGACAATGCGTCCATGCAGGCAAGAGGCAGGCGCTGCCGGGACCCGGACTTTGGTGCGATAGACTTGTTTCGGGCCGCGCGCTACGACCAACCAGCATCAGCAATCCGGGAGGTCTTGATGGCTTTGGTGATCGAAGGCGAGGAGCGGATCGCCGCACCCATCGGGAAAGTGTGGGAAGCCCTCAACGACCCGGAAATCCTGAAGGAGGCGATTCCCGGCTGCCAGAGCCTGGAAAAGACCTCGAACACCGAGATGGCGGCGACCGTGGTGCTGAAGATCGGCCCGATCAAGGCGACCTTCAACGGCGAAGTCACGCTGAAGAACCTCAAGCCACCGCATTCCTATACCATCCAGGGCGAAGGCAAGGGCGGCATTGCCGGCTTCGCCAAGGGCGGCGCCGACGTCACGCTGACTGCCGACGGGGCGGACTCGACAGTGCTCAGATACGCAGCCAAGGCCGAGGTCGGGGGCAAGATCGCGCAGCTCGGCAGCCGGCTGATCGAGTCGACATCGAAGAAATTGGCAGGGCAGTTCTTCTCGACGTTCGGCGAGAAGGTCGGCGCCTGATCCTCCCCTCAAGAGAAGGGGTTATTCGAACACGATGCTCGGCACGGCGGCTTCGGCAGCGCCGCGCTCTTCCTGAACACGTTCCCAGACCTTGCTAGCGATATCGCGATAGATCTTCGCCTCTGCGCCGTCCGGCTTGGAGGCGACGACCGGGGTGCCGGCGTCCGAGCTTTCGCGAATGCCCATTTCCAGCGGCACCTCGCCGAGGAAGGTAACGCCGAGGCGCTCGGCCTCGCGGCGCGCCCCGCCATGGCCGAAAATGTCGTAGCGCTTGCCGGTATCCGGGGCCAGGAAATAGCTCATGTTCTCGACGATGCCGAGCAGCGGCACATCGACCTTCTTGAACATGTTGAGGCCCTTGCGGGCGTCGATCAGCGCCAGATCCTGCGGCGTCGAGACGATGACGGCACCGGCAAGCGGCACCTGCTGGGCCATGGTGAGCTGGGCGTCGCCGGTGCCGGGCGGCATGTCGACCACCAGCACGTCGAGCGGGCCCCACTCGACCTCGCGCAGCATTTGCGTCAGCGCCGACATCACCATCGGGCCGCGCCAGATCATCGGCGTCTCCTCATCGACGAGGAAGCCCATCGACATCACCTTGAGGCCGTAATTCTGCATAGGCTTCAGCACCTTGCCGTCGACGGTCTGCGGCCGGCCGTGGATATTGAGCAGCCTGGGCATCGACGGGCCGTAGATGTCGGCATCGAGCACGCCCACCTTCAGCCCGTTGGCGGCAAGGCCGAGCGCCAGGTTGACCGCGGTGGTCGATTTGCCGACGCCACCCTTGCCGGAGGCGACCGCGATGATGGCGTCGATGCCGGGCACGCCGCGCTTGCCGTGGCTCTGGGATGCGGGCGCGTGCGGCGCGGGTCGCTGCGGCGCAGGCGGCGGGGTGGCTGGCCGAGGGGCGGCCGGGCGTGCCGGAACCGGCGCTTCCATGCCGCCGCCCTTCTTCTCCGCCGTCAGCGCGACGACGGCGCTGGCGACGCCGGGGACGGCCGTCACCGCGCGTTCGGCGGCGGCGCGCAGCGGCTCGAGCTCCTGGGCGCGGGCGGCGGGAACGGTAATCGAGAAGAAGACCTTGGAATCGGCGATGAAGATCTCCGAGACCATGCCGAGATCGACGATGTTGCCGGTGAAGTCCGGCCCGTTCACCGTCTTCAGGCGCTCGACGACGGATTCCTTGGTAACGGTCATGATCTTTCCTCGGGCTTTGGCGTTCCAGATAGTGTAGTTTCCCGGCAGAACCAAGCCGTGGCGCAATGGCTCGCCCGGCGTGCCCCGGAAAGCGACGGATGGTGTCGGATTTGCCAACCGGGGTCGAGGTCCGGACCTCGGCCATGGTCAAACGACCTATCCGCGCTATCTCAAATTGCCATCACGATAATCTGTGAAGGAGACCGTCATGCTCCAAAACAGCAATGCGGCAGCCAATCTCGCAGTGAAGGACCTGGAAAGGGCCAAGGCTTTCTATGAAGGAACGCTAGGCCTCAGCCAAGTGGACGACATGGGCGGCGAACTGATCGTCTACAAAAGCGGCGACACGCTCATCAACGTCTATCATTCGCAGTTCGCCGGCACCAACAAGGCGACAGCGGTGACATGGACGGTCGGCGACCAGATCGAGCCGATCGTCAAGTCGCTGAAATCGAAAGGCGTCAGCTTCGAGCACTATGAGATGCCGGGCCTGACGCTTGAAGGCGACATCCATGTCGGCGACGGCATGAAGGTCGCCTGGTTCAAGGACCCCGACGGCAATATCCTCAACCTGGTTGGATAAAAGCGCCGGGATTGTCGGTCGACGTCAAGATTGTGCCCGATCGCAACAGCCTATCTGGCGCGGGCTTTCGGCGCTCGATAGTTTGCGTCGATGATCGACAAACTGGAATTCTTCATCGCATTGGCCAAGGAGGAGCATTTCGGCCGGGCCGCGGAGGTGTGTGGCGTCACGCAGCCGACGCTGTCGGCCGGCATCAAGCAGCTCGAAGGGCAACTCGGCGTCATGCTGGTGCTGCGCGGCTCTCGCTTCCAGGGCCTGACTCCGGAGGGCAAGCAGGTGCTGGGCTGGGCGCGCCGCATCGTCGGCGACACAAGGACGATGCGCGAGGAGATGCGGGCGGCGCGCCACGGTCTGTCCGGGCGCATCCGGATCGCGGCGATCCCGACGGCGCTGGCCATGGTGGCGTGGCTGACGACGCCATTCCGCGAAAAGCATCCGGGCGTCACCTTTTCGGTGCTGTCGCGCACATCCATCGAAGTGCTGTCGCTGCTCGGCAATTTCGATGTCGATGCCGGCATCACCTATCTCGACAACGAGCCGCTGGGGCGCGTCACCAGCGTGCCGCTCTATGACGAGCGCTACCAGTTGATCACGGCGGTCGGGAACCCCTATTCCGACCGCGACAAAGTGTCGTGGGCCGAGATCAGCCATCTGCCGCTCTGCCTTTTGACGCCGGACATGCAGAACCGGCGCATCATCGACCAGCATCTGGCGGAAGCCGGCGTACAGGTGCGGCCGACGCTGGAATCGAATTCGATGATCGTGCTCTTCTCGCATATCCGTACAGGCAAATGGTCATCGATCATGCCGCTCAACCTTGCGGAAACATTCGGCTTTTCCGAGCCCATCCGGGCGATCCCCATCGTCGAGCCGGATGCCAGCCACACGGTCGGGCTGGTGGCGGCGCCGCGCGAGCCGCACACGCCGCTGGTGCAGGCGCTGCTGGACGAGGCGATGGCGCTGGCGGACGATTTCCGCCGTCACCGCTAGGCTAGACAATGCGAGCTGCCCGATTTCGATAGAAAATTTCTATCAAGCGACGGAAGCGCTTTATTGATTTCGGAGGTTTCCTCTGATTTCGTAAGGACTTAGCGATATTGCGCCCTATGCATGTCGTTACCCCGAAACCGCTCTATATCCTGGGGTGACATACATTGGCCGCCACGACCAGGGAGGGCGCTGCGTGACCATGCAGGCCGCAAGTACCGAGATAGCGTCGCGCACGGCGGCGATCATTGACGAGATGAAGGGCCTCGAAGGCCCGTTGCTGCCGATCCTGCACAGCATCCAGGAAGAGTTCGGGCATGTTCCGAAGGATGCGCTGCCGATGATCGCCGACGGGCTGAACCTCTCGCGGGCCGAGGTGCACGGCGTGGTCAGCTTCTATCACGATTTCCGCGCCAAACCGGCCGGACGGCATGTGCTGAAGCTCTGCCAGGCCGAAGCCTGCCAGTCGATGGGCTCGGACGCCGTCGCGGCCAAGGTCAAGCACTTGCTCGGCATTGATTTCCACGAGACCACGCTCGACGGATCGGTTACACTGGAGCCGGTCTACTGTCTCGGGCTTTGCGCCTGCTCGCCGTCGGCGATGCTCGACGGCGAAGTCATCGGCCGGCTCGATGACGAGAAGATCGAAGAGATCGTCGCGGAGGTACGTTCATGATCCCGCGCATCTATGTCCCGGCAGATTCCGGCGCGCTGGCGCTCGGCGCCGAAAAGGTCGCCAAAGCGATCGAGAAGGAACTCAAGGAGCGCGGCATCGAGGCCAAGATCGTGCGCAACGGCTCGCGGGGCGCCTATTTCCTGGAGCCGATGGTCGAGGTGGCCACAGCCGAGGGCCGCGTCGCCTACGGGCCGGTCAAGCCGTCCGACGTCAAGAGCCTGTTCGACAGCGGCTTCCTCAAGGGCGGCCACCACAAGCGCTGGCTGGGCTCGCCCGACAAGATCCCCTTCTTCGCCAAGCAGACGCGGCTGACCTTCGCACGCTGCGGCATCAACGACCCGCTGTCGCTCGACGCCTACAAGTCGCTGGGCGGCTTGCGCGGGCTGCAGAACGCGGCCGCCATGGCGCCGGCCGACGTCGTCAAGCAGGTTACCGAGTCCGGCCTGCGCGGCCGTGGCGGCGCGGGCTTCCCGACCGGCATCAAGTGGAAGACCGTGCTGGATACGGCGGGCGCGCAGAAATACATCGTCTGCAACGCCGACGAAGGCGACAGCGCCACTTTCGCCGACCGCATGATCATGGAAGGCGATCCCTTCGTGCTGATCGAAGGCATGGCGATCGCCGGCATCGCGACCGGCGCGACCAAGGGTTTCGTCTATATCCGCTCGGAATATCCGCATGCGGTGGCGACGATGAACAAGGCCGTGGCGATCGCCCGCAAGGCCGGCGTGCTGGGCGTCAATGTGCTGGGTTCGCCCAACGCCTTCGACATGGAGATCCGCGTCGGCGCCGGCGCCTATGTCTGCGGCGAGGAAACCTCGCTCTTGAACAGCCTCGAAGGCAAGCGCGGCGTGGTGCGCGCCAAGCCGCCGCTGCCGGCGATCCAGGGCCTGTTCGGCAAGCCGACGGTGATCAACAATGTGATCAGCCTGGCCTCTGTGCCTGTAATCATGGACAGGGGCGCCGCCTACTACAAGGATTTCGGCATGGGCCGCTCGCGCGGCACGATCCCGATCCAGATCGCCGGCAACGTCAAGAATGGCGGCCTGTTCGAGACGGCGTTCGGCCTGACGCTGGGCGAGATCGTCGACGACATCGGCGGCGGCACGGCTTCGGGGCGCCCGGTCAAGGCGGTGCAGGTCGGCGGTCCGCTCGGCGCCTATTTCCCGCGCGCTTTGTTCGACACACCCTTCGACTACGAGGAATTCGCCAAGCGCGACGGGCTGATCGGCCATGCCGGCATCACCGTGTTCGACGACAGCGCCGACATGCTGAAGCAGGCGCGCTTCGCCATGGAATTCTGCGCCATCGAAAGCTGCGGCAAGTGCACGCCCTGCCGCATCGGCTCGACGCGCGGCGTGGAGGTTCTCGACAAGGTCGCCGCCGGCATCGAGGCGGAGAAGAACCTCGCTCTGGTCACCGACCTCTGCAACACGATGAAGTTCGGATCGCTCTGCGCGCTGGGCGGCTTCACGCCCTACCCGGTGATGAGCTCGATCACGCATTTCCCCGAGGATTTCAAACCCGCGCCTGCGCGCGTGGCGGCTGAATAGGAGCTGGCAGAAGATGAACATCAAGGCCGACTTCCCGACACTCATCGAAGAGATCGACTACGGAACGCCGGAGTCGAAAGCGACGAAGCAGATCACGCTGACCGTCGACGGGCAAAGCATCACCGTGCCGGAAGGCACGTCGATCATGCGCGCGGCGATGGAGGGCGGGGTCGAGATCCCGAAGCTCTGCGCCACCGACATGCTGGACTCGTTCGGCTCCTGCCGCGTCTGCCTGGTCGAGATCGAAGGGCGCGGCGGCACGCCGGCCTCCTGCACAACGCCGGTAGGCGAAGGCATGGTGGTGCGCACGCAGTCGGACCGACTCGACGTCATTCGCCGCGGCGTCATGGAACTCTATGTCTCCGACCATCCGACCGGCTGGAACGAGAAGGCCGGAACCGGCGCCAGCGAATTCGACGCGGTGGCGAAATCTGTTGGGCTCTCCGAGAACCGTTACGGCGTCGAGGGCCGCAACCACGTCAAGGAAGAGAACGGCGTGGCGCCCGGCCATGGCTCGCTGGCGGTGGACTATATCGCGCGCGATGAATCCAATCCTTATTTCACCTATGATCCGGCGCAGTGCATCGTCTGCTCGCGCTGCGTGCGCGCCTGCGAGGAGGTGCAAGGCACCTTCGCGCTGACCATCGAGGGCCGCGGCTTCGAGTCGCGCATGGTCGCCGGCATGCACGAGGACTTCATCGCTTCCGAATGCGTCTCTTGCGGCGCCTGCGTGCAGGCCTGCCCGACGGACGCGCTGCGCGAGAAGACCGTGCTCGAAAAGGGCATGCCGGAGCGCTCGGCGGTCACCACCTGCGCCTATTGCGGCGTCGGCTGCTCGTTCAAGGCCGAGGTGAAGGATGACGAGGTCATCCGCATGATGCCCTACAAGGACGGCAAGGCCAATCACGGTCATTCCTGCGTCAAGGGCCGGTTCGCCTATGGCTACGCCACGCACAAGGATCGCATCCTATCGCCGATGATCCGCGAGAAGATCTCCGATCCATGGCGCGAAGTGACGTGGGAGGAGGCTATCGCCCATACGGCGAAAGAATTCCGCCGCATCCAATACCAGTACGGACGCACGGCGATCGGCGGCATCACCTCCTCGCGCTGCACCAACGAGGAGACCTATCTCGTCCAGAAGCTGGTGCGGCAAGGCTTCCGCAACAACAATGTCGACACCTGCGCCCGCGTCTGCCATTCGCCGACCGGCTACGGGCTCGGCCAGACATACGGCACCTCGGCCGGCACGCAGGATTTCGATTCGGTCGAATTCACCGACGTCGCCGTCATCATCGGCGCCAATCCGGCTTCCGCCCATCCCGTCTTCGCCTCGCGGTTGAAGAAGCGGCTGCGCGAGGGCGCCAAGCTGATCGTGCTCGATCCGCGCCGCACCGAAATGGTCAAGTCGGCGCATATCGAGGCCGACTACCACCTGCCCTTGAAGCCCGGCACCAACGTGGCGGTGCTGACGGCGCTGGCGCATGTCATCGTCACCGAAGGCCTGTTCGACGAGGCCTTCATCCGCGAACGCTGCGACTGGGCCGAGTTCCAGGACTGGGCTTCCTTCGTCGCCCTGCCGGAAAACAGCCCCGAAACCGTCGGCGCGCTCTCCGGGGTCGATCCCGACCTGATCCGCGGTGCCGCGCGCATGTATGCCAAGGGCGGCAATGGCGCGATCTATTACGGCCTCGGCGTGACGGAGCACAGCCAGGGCTCCACCACGGTGATCGCCATCGCCAACCTCGCCATGGCCACGGGCAATATCGGCCGGCAAGGCGTCGGCGTGAACCCGCTGCGCGGCCAGAACAACGTTCAGGGTTCCTGCGACATGGGCTCGTTCCCGCATGAGCTGCCGGGCTACCGCCATATCTCCGGCGAGGCGGTGCGCGACATCTATGAGAGCCTGTGGGGCGTGAAGCTGGACGACGAGCCCGGCCTGCGCATCCCCAACATGCTGGACGCCGCCGTCGACGGTTCGTTCAAGGGTATCTACATCCAGGGCGAGGACATCCTGCAGTCCGATCCGGACACCAAGCATGTCGCCGGCGGCCTCGCCGCGATGGAATGCGTGGTCGTGCACGACCTCTTCCTCAACGAGACGGCGAACTACGCACATGTCTTCCTGCCGGGCTCGACCTTCCTCGAGAAGGACGGCACCTTCACCAATGCCGAGCGCCGCATCAACATGGTGCGCAAAGTCATCGAGCCGAAGGCGCGCTATGCCGACTGGGAAGCGACGCAGGAGCTCGCCCGCGCCATCGGGCTCGACTGGAACTACACGCATCCGTCGCAGATCATGGACGAGATCGCCAAGACGACGCCGAGCTTTGCCGGCGTCTCCTTCGATCTGCTCGACCGCGTCGGCTCGGTGCAGTGGCCCTGCAACGAGAAGGCGCCGCTCGGCACGCCGATCATGCATGTCGACGGCTTCGTGCGCGGCAAGGGCAAGTTCATCCGCACCGAATATGTGGCGACCGACGAGCGCACAGGTCCACGCTATCCGCTGCTGCTCACCACCGGCCGTATCCTGTCGCAATACAATGTCGGCGCGCAGACCCGGCGGACCGAGAATTCGATGTGGCACGCCGAGGACCGGCTGGAGATCCATCCGCACGACGCCGAGGTCCGCGGCGTGCGCGAAGGCGACTGGGTGCGACTGGCGAGCCGTGCGGGCGAAACCACGCTGCGCGCGCTGATCACCGACCGCGTCTCGCCCGGCGTCGTCTACACGACCTTCCACCACCCCGACACGCAGGCCAACGTGATCACCACCGACTTCTCGGACTGGGCGACCAATTGCCCGGAATACAAGGTCACCGCCGTGCAGGTGGCGCCGTCCAACGGCCCGACCGACTGGCAGAAGGACTATAACCAGCAGGCCAAGCAGAGCCGGCGCATCGCCCCGCTGCAGGCAGCGGAGTAATCTTGGCCGCGCGCCGCAAAGCGACGACGCAAATCTCCCGGCTCGCGCATCGCGCCGGCGGCACCTCGGCCGCGAACCGCATGGTGCCGGAGGAGACGCCGGTGGCGTTCTCCTTTGCCGGCACCACGCATGCGGTGATGATGGCAAGCCCTGCCGATTTCGAGGATTTCGCGCTCGGCTTCTCGCTGACCGAAGGCATCATCGCCGACCAAAAGGAAATCGAGGCGATCGAGGTCGAGGATCTCGGCGCCGGCATCGATATCCAGATCCGGCTGAAGGACCAGGCCAACACGCGCTTCCAGGCGCGGCGGCGCAGGCTGGCCGGGCCGGTCGGCTGCGGCTTGTGCGGCATCGAATCCATCGAGGAGGCGATGCGCTCGGTCGACGCGGTCGGTTCGTCGAAGCTTACGCTCGACGCCGAGGACGTCGCCCGTTCGGTCCGCCTGCTGTCGAAGCAGCAGCCGCTGCACACGGAGACCGGCGCGGTGCATGCCGCAGGCTTCTATGTTCCCGGCAAGGGTATCGTGATGGCGCGCGAGGATGTCGGCCGTCACAACGCGCTGGACAAGCTCGCCGGTGCGCTGGCCAAGGCCGGCATCGACGGCACGAGCGGCGCCGTCGTGGTGACCTCGCGCGTGTCGGTGGAGATGGTGCAGAAGACGGCCGCCATCGGCGCTTCGATCATCATGGCGGTTTCGGCGCCGACCGCGCTTGCCATCCGCACGGCCGAGGCCGCCGGCATGACGCTGGTGGCGCTGGTTCGCGGCGACGATTTCGATATCTTCACCCACCCTGAACGAGTGGCTTCCGGAGTTGCCAAGCATGTCGCATGACGAAGACCACATCGCCAGTACCAAGGAAAAGCTGGTGCGCATGGCCAACCAGATCGCTACCTTCTTCCATTCGAAGCCGCGCGAGGAAGGCATTGCCGGCGTTGCTGAGCACATCAACAAGTTCTGGGAGCCTCGGATGCGGCGCCAATTCTTCGAGATGCTGGACGCCCGCACGGAGAATTTCGACGATCTTGTGATCGCCGCCTCGGCCAAGATCAAGCGGCCGATCAGCCCGGCGGAGGCCGACACGAAGCTTGGACTCAAGGCTTTCCCGGCCGACATCGCCGCTTCGCAGAAATAGTCGCAGCGACCGGCAGCCTTATATTTCTTTTTGCTAAAGTTTAAGCTGCCGCTACCTGGTCGGCTCTGCTATGTTTGACGATCGGAAATCGTCAGGCCGGGCGGAAGAACTCGTGAGGCCGATCGAGACCAGATACGCGCGCAGCGGAGAGGTGCGGATCGCCTATCAGGTGGTCGGCCAGGGCGCGTTCGATTTGGTCTTCGTGCCGGGCTTCATCTCCAATCTCGACCTGCATTGGGAAGACGAAGGCTACAGCCGCCTGTTGAAACGGCTCTCCGCCTTCTCGCGGCTGATCCTGTTCGACAAGCGCGGCACCGGGCTTTCCGACCGTGTCGACAACCACAATCTGCCCAGTCTCGAAACGCGCATGGACGATGTGCGCGCGGTGATGGATGCCGCCGGCAGCGGCCGGGCGGCGATCCTCGGCGCCTCGGAGGGCGCGCCGATGGCGATGCTGTTCGCCGCCACCTATCCGGAGCGGACGCGCGCGCTCGTCCTCTATGGCGCCTATGCGCATTTCCACAAATGGGTGATGTCGCCGGAACGGCTGGAAGCTTTCATCGAGACGGCGGAGACATCGTGGGGCACCGGCGCCACCTTGCCCAATTTCGCGCCTGGCCGCGTGGACGACGCACATTTCGCCCAGTGGTGGGCCCGGTTCGAGCGGCTGTCGGCCAGTCCGACGGCCGCGGCGGCGCTTGCCCGCATGAACGCCGGCATCGACGTGCGCGGCATCCTGGCGATGATCAGCGCGCCGACGCTGCTCATCCACCGCCGCAACGATGCTCGTGTCGATCCCGACGCCAGCCGTTTTCTCGCAAAGAAGATCCCGCATGCCCGGCTGGTCGAGATAGCCGGGCGCGATCATCCGATCTGGACCGGCGATGTCGATCGCGTCGCCGACCTGATCGAGGAATGCCTGACCGGCGAGCCCGCGGTGGCCGACACCGAGCGCGTGCTGGCGGCGCTGCTGGTAACGCGCATCTACGACACGGCCAAGCTCGGCGACCGGATGTGGAGCGAGCGCAGCCAGCGCTTCCAGGAAACCTGGCGGCTTCTGGTCGGCCGGCATGGCGGCCGCACGGCCGGCACGCGTGGCGAATTGATGATGTCGCGCTTCGATGGGCCGGCGCGCGCCGTACGCTGCGCCGCGGCGCTGCGCGAGGCGGCACAGCAGATAGGCGTGGCCAGCGCGCAAGGCGTGCATGTCGGCGAGATCGAAATGCGCGGCCAGCCGGTCGGGCTGACGGCGCGGGTGACGATGCAGCTAGCCGCGCATGCCGGGCGCGGCGACATCCTCGCCTCGCGGCTGGTCGCCGATCTCGCAATAGGTTCCGGCCTGCATTTCGTCGATGCCGGCCGCGTCAGCCTCGATGAGGTGGACGAGCCCATGCCGGCAGTTCTGGCGACGTCGGAGCAGCACCTGGAGCCGGCCTGCCGGCCCAAGGCAAGGCCCGCCGAGCCGGCCGCGCTGACGGCGCGCGAGAGCGAGGTGGTGAACCTGATCGCCGACGGCAAGAGCAACGCGGCGATCGCCGCCGAGCTCAGCCTCAGCGAGCATACCGTCAAGCGGCACGTCGCCAACATATTGCTCAAGCTCGACCTGCCGTCGCGGGCGGCGGCGGCGGCTTTTTCGGCGAGGCATGCTGGCCCGGACGGGCCATGAGAGCCATGGCGCTTTCGGGGGAAGCGGCGGAGGCGGCTTAAACGGTATCACTTCTCCCATGCAGGCCAGGCGATATCGCCGCGACGGCCCTGCGAAATGGAGGATGAAATGCTGAAACTCAATCGCAAGATCGGATTGCTGGCATTTGCCGCGGGCGCATTGCTGGCCATCATTCCAGCGCATGCCGAAGACGCTTCGGCCGCCGCCGCCTACAAGGACATCCAGGCCACGCTCGGCTCGGTGCCCGACATGTTCAAGACCTTGCCCGATGTCGCGGTCGCCGGCGCCTGGGCCGAGATCAAGGGTGTGCAGCTCAACCCCAACACCGCGCTCGACGGCAAAACCAAAGAGCTGATGGGGCTTGCGGTCGCTGCGCAGATTCCCTGCCAGTACTGCATCTATTTCCACACCGAGGCCGCCAGGCTCAACGGCGCGAGCGAGGAGGAGATCAAGGAGGCGGTGGCCATGGCGGCGATCGTGCGGCATTGGTCGACGATGCTCAACGGCAGCCAGGTCGACCTGGCGACCTTCAAGAAACAGACGGACGACGTGTTCGCGGCCGTCAAGGCCAAGTCGCAGTGACGAAATCCCTGCCCGGCGACGAACGCCGGGCAGCGCTTTCCTCGTCAACAAACAGCCCGATCGAGAGACGGCACATGGAGAATGACATGCTGACCAAGACACAGACAGTGGACGGCGCGGCGATCAAGAAGGCGATCGAGGGCCGTGACGGCAAGCTCTTGTCGAGCTTCTACAATGACGACGCGCTGGTGCGGGTGATCGACCGCAACAATCCGCCGAGCAAGCCGCGCGAGATCCGCGGCCGGGCGGCGATCAGCACCTTCTGGGACGACATCTGCAGCCGGGCGATGACCCACAAGGTCGACACCACGATCGCCGAGGGCGACAGCCTCGCCTTCACCCAGGCTTGCTCCTATCCGGACGGCACGAGAGTGTTCTGCGCGACGATGCTGGAGCTGAAGAACGGCCGCATCGCGCGGCAGACCGTCGTGCAGGCCTGGGACGAATAGTTAGCAGCGCGCTCAACCGCAAATCAGGGAGGAGAACCAAAATGTTCAGTGCCAGATGGCAGATCGACGCCAAGTTCGGTCACAAGCAGACCGCGCTCGAGCTGATGCGCAAATGGGAGCGCGAGATCGGCTCGCAGATCGGGCTCGCCGACCTGAAGTTCCAGCTCATGACCGGTTCCGTGGGCGCGCGCGAAGCGACGATCGAGGCGCACCACCAAGTCGAAAGCCTGGCTCAGTTGGAGGAATTCTTCGCCAAGATCGCCAAGATCGACGCGCATGCCAAATGGGGCAAGGAGCTGGAGCCCTATGTGGTGTCGGGCACCAGCAAATGGACGATCTTCCGGATCGTGGAGTAGCTGCACCGAAGAGCCGGGGCTGAGAGGCGGCCGGGCTGCGACGCGGGCGGCCGCTCGTCATCATCAGATTGACAAGACCAGGAACCGAGCATCTGGGCACGGCTAGTCCCGGCTGCCATGTTTATGGCTCTCCTGAGCCATGCCCCGCTGGTCCTTTCGGGCGAAGCGGCGCGCACCGGATTGGTGCAATGTGCACTTCTTGCACCATCCAACGCACCCGCCCGTCGAGACGGCATAACGAAGCAACAAATGCGTCGCGCCGACGCCGCATGGCTGTGGGCGCAATCAAGGGAGCAAATCGATGACCGACGAAACCCATGCAAAACTGCGTGAAAGCCTGCGCGGGGAGGTGATCCTGCGTGACGATGCCGGCTATGACGAGGCCCGCAAGGTCTATAACGGCATGATCGAAAAGCGCCCGCTGCTGATCGCACGCTGCGCCGATGTCGCCGACGTGATCACCGCCGTGAAGTACGCGCGCGACAATGACCTGCCGATCGCCATACGCGGCGGAGGACACAACGGTGCCGGATTGGGGATTTGCGACAATGGCCTCGTCATCGACCTGTCGATGATGAAAGGGGTCCATGTCGACGCGAAGACTCGAACTGTAAGGGTCGCGCCCGGTTGCACTTCGGGTGACGTGGACCACGCCACCCATCCGTTCGCGCTCGCCGTTCCGTTTGGCATCGTCTCGACCACGGGCGTTGCCGGCCTTACCCTTGGTGGAGGGACGGGCTATCTCACGCGCAAATATGGCCTCACGATCGATAATCTGATCGAGGCCGATCTGGTGCTGGCCGATGGCAGCCTGGTAACGGCGAGCAAAGCTGAGAATCCCGACCTGTTCTGGGCGCTGCGGGGCGGCGGCGGCAATTTCGGCGTGGTAACCAGCTTCCTGTTCCAGGCCCATCCGGTGAACATGATCTTCGGCGGCCCGGTATTCTGGGAGGCCAAGGATGCGTTGGCCGTCATGCGGACCTATCGCGACTACCTGCCGGAGGCGCCGGAAGATCTTGGCGCCTTTGTCGGCCTGAAGTCCGTTCCCTCGACCGATCCCTTCCCGCGCGAATATTGGGGCAAGCGCGCCTGCGCCATCATCTCTTGCTACAACGGCACCGAGGAGGACGGGCGCAAGGCCATGGCGCCGCTGCTGGACACCTTGCCGCCGCCGATCTTCAACTGGATGGGTGTAATGCCGTATCCGGCGTTGCAGGCGCTGTTCGATCCACTGCTTCCGAAAGGCCTGCAATGGTATTGGAAGGGCGATTTCGTGAAGTCGCTTCCCGACGAAGCCATCGCCACCCATATCGCCCAGGCCGCCGCGGCGCCGAGCGAATTGTCGCTCATGCATCTTTACCCGATCGACGGCGCCGTTCGCCGCGTCGGCAAGAACGAAACCGCATGGAACGCGCGCGACGCAACCTGGTCGATGGTCATCGCCGCCATCGATCCCGATCCAGGCAAGGCCGCCGACCTCACCAGGTGGGCCAAGACCTACTGGACGAGCATCCACCCCCATAACGGCGAAGGCGGTTACGTGAATTTCATGATGGACGACGAAGGAGAAGCGCGCGTGCAGGCGAGCTATGGCGCAAATTACGAGCGGCTGAGCCAGGTGAAGCGCACCTATGACCCCTTCAACGTCTTCCGGGTCAACCAGAACATCAAGCCCGCGACATCGGAGATCGGCAGGACGGCTGCTTAGTTTTACGCTGCCTCTGCCGACAAAGGGACCGTCGCCGAGGTCGGATCGCCTCCGAAGCCAGCTTCTCCACGCGGGAGAAGCTGGCGCGGCGTCACCCTACATCAGGCCAAGCTGTTTGTAGAAGCCGAGTGCGTCGTAATAGTCGCTCTGGGTCGCGATCTTTCCGTCCTTGATGGAAAACATCGAGGCGCCGGTGAAGGAGAATTTCTTGCCGATCGCCGCGGTGCCGTCGCCCCAGGCGCCGGTGTTGGTGCCGGAGAACTCCCATTCGAAGGAGACACGGGCGCCATCGACGAGCGGCTTGCCCTTCATCGTCCAGACCGCATCGGGAACAGCCTTCAGGAAATTGTCGATGACGCCGGTCTTGGCGGCCTCCTTGCCCGTGACGGGCTTGCCGACGGACGCGTCGTAATAGGTGACGTCATCGGCGAAGTAGCCGGCGGCCTTGGCCGAGTCATGCGCATTCCAGGCCGCGACATAGGCCTCGACCACCGATTGCGCGGTATCGGCGGCGAAGGATGGAGCCACGGCAAAAAACGTGGCGGCGATGGCTGCTGATGCAAGAAACTGGCGGCGTTGCATTGTCTTCCTCCCTCTCGGTTGAATGCCTGTCTCCGTCTCCTTCTTCCTGTGTAGGAGGAGGTCGGACCTCTCCCACAAGGGGAAGGTAAAAGAGCCTAGCCGTGGGCCACCATCACGTGGCGGACGGCCGTGTAGTCCTCCAGCGCGTAGAGCGACATGTCCTTGCCGTAGCCGGACTGCTTCAACCCGCCATGCGGCATCTCGTTGGTCAGCATGAAGTGCGTGTTGATCCAGGTGCAGCCATATTGCAGGCGGGCGGCGGTCGCCATGGCGCGTGAGACGTCCTTCGTCCACACCGACGAGGCGAGGCCATAGTCACTGTCGTTCGCCCAGTTCACCGCCTCGTCGACATCCGCGAAGCGAGTGACCGAGACGACCGGGCCGAACACTTCGCGGCGCACGATCTCGTCTTCCTGCAGCGCGCCGGCGACAACCGTCGGCTGGTAATAGAAGCCGGAGCCTTCGCCCGGCTTGCCGCCGGTGGTGATCTCGATGTGCTTCAGTTCCGAAGCGCGCTCGACGAAGCTCGACACGCGGTCGCGCTGGCGGCGCGAGATCAGCGGCCCGATCTCGTTCTCGGTGTCGTCCGGCTGGTTGTATTTGATGGTCGAGACGGCGGAAGAGAGGTCGGCGACGAGCTTGTCGTAGATTTTCTTGCCGGCATAGATGCGGCAGGCGGCGGTGCAGTCCTGGCCGGCATTGTAATAGCCGAAGGCGCGCAGGCCGTTGACCACCGCGCCGAGATCGGCGTCGTCAAAGACGATGACCGGCGCCTTGCCGCCGAGCTCCAGATGCGTGCGCTTGACCGACTTGGCGGCCGCCTGCAGCACCTTCTTGCCGGTGGCGACGTCACCGGTGATCGAGATCATGTTCACCTTGGGGTGGTTGATCAGCGTGTTGCCGACGCTGTCGCCGCGGCCGAGCACGACATTGACGACGCCCTCGGGCAGCACCTCGGCGAGGATCCTGGCCAGCTTCAGCGCGGTCAGCGGCGTCTGTTCCGACGGCTTGAAGACGACCGTGTTGCCACCGCCGATCGCGGGCGCCAGCTTCCAGGCCATCATCATCAGCGGATAGTTCCAGGGCGCGATGGAAGCGACGATGCCGACCGGGTCACGCCGAACCATCGAGGTGTGGCCCGGAATATATTCGCCGGCAACCTGGCCGGGCATCGAACGCACCGCGCCGGCAAAGAAGCGGTAGCAGTCGACGATCGCCGGAATCTCGTCGTTGAGCACGGCGTTGATCGGCTTGCCGCAATTCAGCGCTTCGAGCGCCGCGAAGTCTTTCGCCTCGGCCTCGATGCGGTCGGCGATCTTGAGCAGATAGCCCGAGCGCTGCGCCGGCGTGGTGCGCGACCAACTGACGAACGCTCGTTCGGCCGCAGCGACGGCGGCCTCGATCTGCGCCGGGCTCGCTTCGGGCAGGTTGAGGATCGTCGCGCCGGTCTTCGGGTTGAGGATCGGCTCCTCGGTCTCGGTGCCCTTCTCGAATTTCGAGCCGATCAGCATCTGGGTGTCCATCTTGGTGCTCCTTGATCAGGAGCGAGTAGCGAATAGCGAATAGCGAATAGGGTTGGCAGTCGACTCTTCCCTATTCGCTATTCGCTACTCCCTATTCGCTGTTCATTTGCCCGAACCGGCGATCTGGTCGCCGTCGCGGGTCAGGTAATAGGCAAAGAGGATCGGCAGCAGCGTCACCAGCACGACGACCATGGCCACGACATTGGTGACCGGGCGCTGGCGCGGGCGGATCAGTTCCTCCAGCATCCAGATCGGCACGGTCTGCTGCTGGCCGGCGGTGAAGGTGGTGACGATGACCTCGTCGAAGGAGAGCGCAAAGGCGAGCATGCCGCCGGCAAGCAATGCGGTTGCGATGTTGGGCAGCACGACATGCCGGAACGTCTGAAAACCGTCGGCGCCGAGGTCCGTCGAAGCCTCGATCATCGAGCCCGAGGTGCGGCGGAAACGGGCGACGGCGTTGTTGTAGACGACAACCACGCAGAAGGTGGCGTGGCCGAGAACGATCGTCCAGAATGAGAACGGGATGTCGGCCAGCGCAAAGGCCGAGCGCAGCGCAATGCCGGTGATGATGCCGGGCAGCGCGATCGGCAGGATGACCAGCAGCGAGATGGTCTCGCGGCCGAAGAAGCGCGTCCGCGAGACAGCGGCGGCGCAGAGCGTGCCGAGCACCAGCGCGATCGCCGTCGAGATGGCGGCGACGCGGACAGAGAGCGACAGCGCGTCCCATACGTCCGGCCGGTTCCAGGTGACGGCGAACCATTGCGTGGTGAGCCCCGGCGGCGGCCAGACGAAGCTCTTCTCTTCCGTCGTGAAGGCATAGACGAAGATCAGGAGGATCGGCAGATGCAGGAAGAGCAGGCCGCAGGCGGCGGCGATCTTCAGGCCGAGCGGAGCGGATTGGCCACGGTCAGAGCGCATCGAAAGCCCCCATGCGCTTGGCGCCCCAGAGATAGAAGCCCATGATGACGATGGGCACCACGGTGAAGGCGGCGGCCAACGGAATGTTGCCGGCGGTGCCCTGCTGCGAATAGACGGCCTGGCCGATGAACAGCCGCGAGGTGCCGATGATCTGCGGGATGATGTAATCGCCCAAGGTCAGCGAGAAGGTGAAGATCGAGCCGGCGACGATGCCGGGCAGCGCCAGCGGGAACAGCACGTTGCGGAAGGTCTGTCCCGGCGAGGCGCCGAGGTCGGACGAGGCCTCGACGAGATTGCCGGGCACGCGCTCGAGCGCGGCTTGTACCGGCAGGATCATGAAGGGCAGCCAGACATAGACGAAGACGATGAAGGTGCCGGTGAAGGAGACCGACAGCGAGTTGCCGCCGACGATCGGCAGCGACAGCCAGGCATCGAGCAGCCAGAGCAGGTTCAGCTTGGCGAGCAGCCAGGTGAGGATGCCTTCCTTGGCCAGGATCAGCTTCCAGGCGTAGATCTTCACCAGATAACTCGACCACAGCGGCAGCATGACGCCGAGATAGAACAGCGCCTTCCAGCGGCCGCGCGCATAGCGCGCCGCGTAATAGGCGATGGGGAAGGCGACAACGGCCGAGGCGAGCGTGACGAGCGCCGCCATCGTCACCGTGCGCAGGATGATGTCGAGATTGGCGGCCTGGAACAGGTCGCCATAGGTCTTCAGCGTGAATTCGCGGTTGATGAGGCCGGAAAACTCGTCGATCGAGAAGAAGCTCTGCAAGAGCAGCGCGAACAGCGAGCCGATATAGACAATGCCGAGCCATAGCACGGGTGGCAGGAGCATCAGGAGAAGCAAGAGTTGGGGTCGGCGCCAGAAGAGATCCGACAGCGCACCGCGCATGCCGCCGCTGCCGGGCAGGATGGCGGGGGTGGGGTTGGATTGAACAGCGGCGACGGTCATGGGGACACCGCGTGTTGAAGGGCATTGTGGGGGAAGCCGAGATCCTTCGCGCCCCCCTCTGTCCTGCCGGACATCTCCCCCACAAGGGGGGAGATCAGCCGTCGCCTGCGATTTCGCCAGTCACCAACGTCGGAAGGATGCGTGGGGCGCCGAAACAGCCAATCTCCCCCCTTGTGGGGGAGATGGCCCGCAGGCCAGAGGGGGGCGCCGTAGAGCGCCTCGCCTGCCTGACTGGCCACTATCCCGAGCACGGTCATGCCGGCTCGTCCATCAGATGCAGGCTGTCGCGGTTGAAGGTGAGCATCACCGCCTCGCCTTCCGCCGGCAGCGCCGTGCCCGCCGGCACGACCGCGTGCAGCCTCAACCCGTCGGCGTCCAGCGCCAGCCTTGTCGTGGCGCCGAGGTAGTTGGTCCCGACCAGGCGCGCGGCGACGCCGTCGCCGCTGGCCGCGCTGGAGATGCGGATGGACTCCGGGCGCAGACTCCCCCAGCGATGCTGGCCGGAATAGCGCTGGACGAAATCCGGCGGCAGCACGTTGGACGAGCCGACGAAATCGGCGACGAAGCGTGTGTTCGGGCGCTGGTAGATATCTTCCGGGGTGCCGACCTGCATGATCCTGCCATCGTTGAAGACGGCGACGCGGTCGGCCATGGAAAGCGCCTCGCCCTGGTCGTGGGTGACGAAGACGAAGGTGATGCCGAGCACCTTCTGCAGCGATTTCAATTCCTCTTGCATGTTCTCGCGCAGCTTGAGGTCGAGCGCGCCGAGCGGCTCGTCGAGCAGCAGCACCTTGGGCTGGTTGACCAGCGCGCGGGCAAGCGCGACACGCTGGCGCTGGCCGCCGGATAGCTGGCCGGGGCGGCGCGCGCCATAGCCCGGCAAACGCACCAGCGACAGCGCTTCCTCCGCCGCCTTCAATCGCTCGGCCTTGCCGACGCCCTTGACCATCAGACCATAGGCGACGTTGTCGAGGACGTTGAGATGCGGGAACAGCGCATAGTCCTGGAAGACGGTGTTGACGTTGCGGCGATAGGGCGGAACGCCTTCGGCGCGCGCGCCGAAGATGGAGATCGAACCCGCCGTCGGCTGCTCGAAGCCGGCGATCAGACGCAGGCAGGTCGTCTTGCCGGACCCTGACGGCCCCAGCATGGCGAAGAACTCGCCCGGTACGATGTCGAGATCGACGGCGTCGACGGCGCGCACGTTGCCAAAATGGCGCGAGACTTGCTTGAAGGAAACGGCAGAGATCATGGGCCTGTCTGTCTATAGCCGGGCTGTCGATAGCCGGGTCTGGGAAATTCGCGCGGCGAACCACCTCACCGCGAGAGGTCGCGGTTCAGCCTCGGGTGGGGATCACCCCCACCCCCACACTGCATCTCGATCCTCTCCCCGGAGGGGAGGACTAGGAGATCACCGGCCGCCGATGACGCCGATATAATCCGACACCCAGCGGTAGTAAGGCACGCACTGGTCGGTCTGGCTGGCGCATTTCGACACCGGCGTCTTCCAGAACTTGATCTTGTCGAAATTCTCGTAGCCGTTGGTCTTGCAGCCTTCCTCGCCGAGCAGTTCGTTGCCCTTGCAGGCGGCGGGTACGACCGGCAGCGAGCCGAACCAGGCCGAGACGTCGCCCTGGACCTTCGGCGACAAGGAATGCTCGAGCCACATATAGGCGCAGTTCGGATGGGCGGCGTCGGCTTCCATCATGGTGGTGTCGGCCCAACCGGTGACGCCCTCTTCCGGCACGGTCGAGGCGACCGGCTTCTTGGCGGCGACCAGCGTGTTGACCTGATAAGGCCATGAGCCGGAGGCGACCACGCCCTCGTTCTGGAAGTCGTCGACCTGGATCGCGGCATCGTGCCAGTAGCGGCCGACCAGCGTGCGTTGTGTGCGCAACAGATCGAGCGCCGCCTTGTACTGGTCCTCGTTCAGCTCGTAGGGATCCTTGATGCCGAGTTCCGGCTTGTGGAACATCAGATAGTTGGCGGCGTCGGCGATGTGGATCGGGCCATCATAGGCCTGGACGCGGCCCTTGTTCGACTTGCCGTCGGGCAGCTTCATTTCCTCGAAGACGACGTTCCAGCTCTTGGGCGCTTCCTTGAAGACCTCGGTGTTGTACATCAGGACGTTCGGGCCCCACTGATAGGGAACGCCGTAATGCACCTTGTCGACGGTGAACCACGGCGCATCCTTCAGCCGGTCGTCGACAGTCTTCCAGCTCGGGATCAGATCGGTGTTGATCGGCTGGACACGCTTGCCGGCGACGAGGCGCAGCGAGGCATCGCCCGAAGCGGTGACGAGGTCGAAGCCGCCTTCGTTCATCAGCGAGACCATCTCGTCCGAGGTGTTGGCGGTCTTGACGTTGACCTTGCAGCCGCTTTCCTTCTCGAAAGCCGTCACCCAGTCATAGCCCTTGTCGGTCTCGCCACGCTCGATATAGCCCGGCCAGGCAACGATGTTGACCTCGCCTTCGCCCTTGCCGAGTTCCTTGACCTGGGCCATGGCCTGAGCGGAAAAAGTCAGCGCGACAGTCAGCGCCGTGCACGACTTCAGGAATGCATTCATCGTCGATCTCCCATTGCTAGGGGCAGCGCTCTCAGGGCGCGGCTTTGTTCCCTGAGCGAAAGTGCTGTGAAAAATCCGGTTTCGCAAATTCATTTATCAGAAAGCCGATATCGGTTTTACCGATAGATATCACAGTCGTTGGCGCACCATCCGCTGCGACTGCGCGAGGCCGATGAAGTCGCGCGCGGCCTGCGGCAGGCCGGAGCCACGGCGCCAGACGGTGCCGACCTGGACCACCGGCAGCGAGCCGGATACGTCGCGCGATTCGATGCGGTCGCCTTCCAGCGACCAGGGCCGGTAGACGAGGTCGGGCAGCAGCGCCACGCCGGCGCCGGTGGCGACCAGGCTGCGCACGGCTTCGACCGAGCGCGTGCGGAAGGCGACATGCGGCCTGGCGCCGATCGCCGACAGCAGCTTGCCGGTGTTCTCCTCGATCTCGTCGACGGTGAGCATGATCAGCGGCTCGGACGCGATGTCGCCGATCGAGATGATGTCGGCGCTGGCGAGCCTGTGGCTGAGCGGAACCCACAGCCGATAGGCCGAAACTTCCAGGATTTCCGACTGCAGCGCGGTGCGGTCGCGCAGGTTGGACGTCACCATGACGGCGATGTCGAGCTTGCCGCCGACCAGAAGGTGCTCGAGATAGTCGCCATTGTCCTCGATGGCCGAAACCTCCACGCCGGGATAGGCGCGGCGGTAGCGGGCGAGCAGATCGGACAGCACATAGCCCGCGACCAGCGAGGTGACGCCGAGCTGCAGGCGGCCGCCCACAGCGGCCTGTTCGCTGGAGAAGGAACGGCGCGCATCCGAGACATCGGCCAGGATCTTGGTCGCGTGGCGCAGGAACTGGTGGCCCTTATGGGTGATGTTCAAGCCGCGCGGATGACGCTCGAAGAGCTCGACGCCGAGGTCGCTCTCCAATTCCTTGATAGCCTCGGTGACCGAGGATTGGGAAATCGACAGGTTCTGCGCGGCCCCAGAGACAGTGCCCTGCTCGGCGACGGCGACGAAGAACTGCAATTGGCGGATGGTGAAGGCCATGGCCGGACTAAACACCGGCGGGCGCGGGAAGGGAAGCCGGCATAACCCTTTGTTCTACGCCGGTGAATTCCAGCCTTTTGCGGGTCTGACGCGGCGCCAGTGGGAGCGCAGTCCGATGAAAAACGCGACTTCCAGCGCGAGCACGACGGCCATGATGCGGAATGCCACCGTAGGCAGATCGTGGACGCTGTCGCGCATCGCATAGCCGGCAACAAGAAAGCCGGCGTTCCACAGCATAGCGCCAAGCATGGTGGCCAAAACGAAAGGCAAAGCCGGCAGACGCAGCGCGCCGGCGGCGATCGGCAGATAATTGCGCACCGTCGGCACGAACTGCGCCAGCAGCGAGGCCCTTATGTGGTTGCGGCGGTAGGCGGCGGAGAACCGCAGATAAGTTTCGCGTCGCAGGAAGATGTAGCGACCGAAACGCCCGACAAGGGCGCCGGCTCGCACCGGCCCGAGCCGGACACCCAGAGCATACCAAAACAGGCAGCCGGCCGTCGAAGCCAGGGTCGTCACCACCAGTAGGCTGCCGAGCGCCGCCAGATCAGGAGCCCTGGTCATGCCGAGAAGGAGCAACAGCACATGCGACGGCGGCACCGGCAGGATCTTTTCGGTGAAGGCGAGGCAGGCGGCGCCGAACAGGCCAAGCCCCAGTGCCGCGGACAGGAGATCGCTCATGCGAAACGCCAGTCATATGTGTCGAGACCCTTGATCCTGGAGACGCGATAGACCGTCGCCGGCGGGAAATTACGCAAGGTGCCGCCAATGCGGACCGCCTCGAGGTCGAGCCTGTCGAGGACGGCCTGGTCGAAAGGGCAGTGGCGGCCAAAGGTGAACTGATAGAGGGCCGCGCCCGGCCGAAGGCTGGCGAAGACGCCCTCCAGGATCGCAGATGATTTGCGCTGCGATATCAGCCGAAACGGCAGTCCGCTGACCACCGCGCCGACGACAGGGCCATCGAACAGCGGCAGATGGCGCAGGCCGACCGCGTCCGTCTCGACAATGCGCGCCGACGGGAAGCGACGCGCGAGCAGCGCGGCAAAATCCGGATCGGACTCGACCAGCGTAAGGTCGTTTTCGCGCACGCCGCGCTGCAGCAGGGCGCGGGTGAAAGGCCCCGTGCCCGGCCCGAGCTCCAGCACCGGACCGGTGTCGGGGCCGATCTCGCGCGTCATCAGCGCCGCCAGGCTCGGACTGGAGGGCGTGACCGAGCCCATCCGGAAGGGCGCCAGCGTCCAGGCCTTCAGGAAGGACAAGGCGTCATTTGCAGGCATGTTGACCTCATTGCTTGCGCGGGCGATTCGAGTTGCCCGGCATGGACGAGGCGCTGTTTGGAGGTCGCGGATTGCATGGACATTGCGAACGGCATGGCATCGCGAAAGAAAAAGTTCGCCGCCGGCGGCAAGAACTGGCGCCATGTCTATGCAATCTTGGCGCGATAGTCGGCCAGGCAGGATTATTAAGAGATGGGACTGCAAGAGGTCTTCAATGCGTATCCTGATGGTCGAGGACGAGCCGGAAATGGTTTCGGCGCTGCGGGCGGCGCTGAGGCGGCACGACATGGTGGTCGACCATGCCGGCTCGCTGCTGGAAGCGGAAGGATTCGTCGCCGTCGACGGCTATGACGCGATCCTGCTCGACCGGCAGTTGCCGGACGGCGACGGGCTGGCGCTGGTGCCGAAGCTTCGCGCCGCCAGGAACACGACGCCGGTGCTGATGCTGACGGCCCGGGGCGACACCGCCGACAAGGTCGACGGGCTCGACATGGGCGCCGACGACTATCTGGCCAAGCCTTTCGCCTTCGAGGAACTGCTGGCCCGGCTGAGGGCATTGCTGAGGCGCCCGGCGGTGATCGAGACGCAGACGATCCGCGCCGGCCATCTTTTGCTCGATGTCGGCCACCGCGAGCCCTCGATCCGCGGCGAGCCGCTCACCTTGCCGCGCCGCGAACTGCTGGTGCTGGAAGCGCTGATGCGGCGAACGGGGCGCATGGTGCAGCGCGAGGCCCTGATGGAGGCCGTGTTCGGGCTGGACGACGAGATCCAGTCCAACGCGCTCGATACCCATGTCTCGCGGCTGCGCCGCAAGCTCAGCGAAGCCGATAGCGGGGTCGTCATCAACGGCGTACGCGGCGTCGGCTACCTGCTGCGCGAGATCACATGAACCTTCGCCGGCCGCGCTCGCTGAAATGGAGCCTGGTGCTGCGCATCGCCATCCTGCAATGCGTGATGCTGACGCTCATCATCACCGGCATCATCGGCGCAATGCTCGCCACCGGCCTCATTCCGCACGATTACGAGGACGGCACGATGGACGTGCTGGCGGATGCGGTGGCGCGCGACGCCAAAGGGGCGCTGGTGCTGAAGGAAAATTCCGGTCTGACCAAGCTCCGGTCGGATGTCCCGGACCTCTGGTTTATCATCCGCGACAAGGACGGGCACCGGCTTCAAGAAGGCACCGTGCCGGTTGCCTACCAACCTTTCGTCGGATTGCTGGACAACATCAGCGATGCCCGCATCGACCTCGCCATCGGCGAAGCCGCGCCGCCGGGCGGCAAGATCCGCTGGACCGACACGGCCGCCGGCAACGTCCAGATCATGACCGGCACGAAGGGCGAGCTTTCGCTGCTGCGCGTTCTCGGGCAGGCGCCGGACCTCTTCCTGCAAGGGATTTTGCCGCTGGCCGGGCTGATGGCGCTGGCGACGCTGTTCGCGACGCCGTGGGTGGTGCGCGGCGCGCTTTCCGGCCTCGGCAACGCGGCGCGCGCGGCGGAGCAGATCGAGATCGACAAGCGCGGCGTGCAACTGCCGCTGGACGGCGTGCCGAAGGAAGTCACGCCGCTGGTCGATGCGGTCAACGCCGCCCTGTCGCGCCTCGATGCCGGTTACGCGCGGCACAAGCGGTTCCTGACCGACGCCGCGCATGAGCTCAGAACGCCGGTCGCCATCCTCAACACACGGCTCGCCGCGCTGCCGGCGACGCCCGAGCGCGCCAGGCTCCTGCAGGACGCCGCGCGGCTGTCCACGCTGGCTGACCAATTGCTCGACCTGCAGCGGCTCGATCGGCAGGCCGAGCATTTCGGGCCGGTCGATCTGGTCCTCCTTGCCCGAAACGTCGTGGTCGACCTGGCGCCGCTGGCCTTCGCCGTCGGCTACGAGATGGCGTTCGAGCCGGCCAAGGAAAAGCTTATCGTGCGCGGCGACCGCACGGCGATCGAGCGTGCCGTGACCAATCTCGTCCAGAACGCGATCGACCATGGCGGCAAGGCCGGTCGCATCACCATCAGCGTATGCCTGCCCGCGGTCATCGAGGTGCTGGACGAAGGCCAAGGCGTGCCGGCATCCGAACGCGAGCGGATATTCGAGCCTTTCTACCGCCTGCATCCGCGGGATCATGGCGCCGGCCTCGGCCTCAACCTTGTCCGCGACCTGATGCAGTTGCATGGCGGCAAGGTCGAGGTGCTCGACGGCAGGCAGGGCGGCGCCTGCTTCCGCATGATCTTTCCGGCCTAATGTTCGGGTCGGTCATCGCGGCGATCCAGCACCATGGCAGGGATGGCGGCGTAGTAGTCGCTGGTGTTCGGCTAGCTTTCCTGTCCCCGGTCGGGGTCAAGGCGTCGCGATGGCCAAGCGCGCGCCGGCCTGGCTCAGCGCGGCGGCGATGTCCGGCGGCGGCGGCTGGTCGGTGGCGAGCTCGGAAAAGCCGTCGAAGCCACAGACCCTGACCAGGCCCTGGCGGCCGAACTTGGTATGGTCGGTGACGACCAGCGAGCGCTGGCCGCGCGACAGGACCATGCGGGCGAATTCCGCCTCTTCCAGCTCGTAGTCGGTGAGGCCGGTGGCGGCGTCGACCGCGCCGATCGAAATCACCGCGTGATCGACCGAAAAGCGGCTGACGAACTCGATCGCCGAGATGCCGAAGGCCGCGCCTGAATCGCTGCGCAGCTCGCCGCCCGCCATATAGACCTTGTTGCCGTTCACCGTCGCCAGCGTGCGGGCGATGTCGGAGGAATTGGTGACCACCGTCAGCCGGCGATGGCCGAGCAACTCTCGCGCGAGGAAGGATGTGGTCGTGCCGGTGTCGAGCATGATCGCCTCGCCATCGCGGATCGTGGCCGCGACCATCCTGGCGATCAGGCGCTTGGCTTCGGCATTCTCGCGCATGCGGCGCTCGAACGGCGCCTCGCCTACCATCGAGGCAAGGCCCACGGCGCCATGCATCTTCAGCACCGACCCGTCGTCGGCCAGCGGCTTGACGTCGCGCCGCACCGTTTCCAGCGAGACGCCCAGACGTTCGGCAAGGCTGGCTATGGTGATCGTGCCCTCGTCGTTGAGGAGCCGCAGGATTTCGCCATGCCGTTTCGAATGGATCATGTGAATGTCCGGGATTTTGACTGAATTTAAGGTTTTGGCAACGCTTTGAAAGGAGTCGCTTATATTTTCGGGCAAAACACCCAAAAAAAGTCACAGCTTTTGATTGACAGCTCTGCCACCCCGGCGTGACATTGACCCTGTGACAGGCTCGGAACTGCCGCGGGAGGGTGATGGCAGAGCCTAGTGACCAGATCGCCTGGAATCAGCCAGGCGCGAGCTTTTATCGAATCCGCGGGGGCGGATGCCGGGATATCATACCTGGCCAAGGGGCTCGTCGGTGCGGTGCGGGATACCGATCCTGGCGTCTCGCACCGACGAGGCTTTTTCACTTTTTGCCATCCTTGTTTTGGGCGGAGCCGGCTGAGGCCGGAACGATGCCGTGAACGTCGAAGACCGCATCCGCGCCCTGCCGTGCTGGAACGGCGGCATCGAGATCGAGCCGCTGCCGGGCGGCCTCAGCAACGCCAATTTTGTCGTCACGGATGCGGCCGGGCGACATGTCGTGCGCTTCGGCCAGGACTTCCCGTTCCACCATGTCTTTCGCTCGCGCGAGGTGATGACGGCGCGGGCAGCGCATGCGGCGGGCTTCGCGCCTGCCGTGCATTATGCCGAGCCCGGCATACTGGTGACGGAATTTCTTGGCGCCAAGACTTTCCTCGGAGAGGATGTGCGCGCCAATATCGGCAGCGTGGCGGCTCTGCTGCGCGGCTTCCATCGCGAGATGCCGAACCACGTCTCCGGCGCCGGCTTCATGTTCTGGGTGTTCCACGTCATCCGCGACTATGCGCGCACGCTGAACGAAGGCGGCAGCCGAAAGAAGGATCAGTTGCCGCACTATCTTTCGCTCGCCGACGAGCTCGAGCGGGCGCAAAAGCTTTTGCCGATCGTCTTCGGCCACAACGATCTTTTGCCGGCCAATATTCTCGACGACGGCAAGCGGCTGTGGTTGATCGACTTCGAGTATGCCGGCTTCAACACGGCGATGTTCGACCTCGCCGGCGTCGCGTCCAATGCCGGCATGAGCAACGACGAATCCTTCGCCTTCCTGACCGCCTATTTCATGAAGGAGCCGGACGGCGAAATCCGCCGTTCGCATGCCGCCATGCAATGCGCCTCGCTGCTGCGCGAGGCGATGTGGAGCATGGTCTCCGAGCTTTATCTCGACGCGCCCGGCATCGACTACGTCGCCTATACCGAGGAGAACCTCGTCCGGCTCGACGCGGCGCTGGAGAATTACCGGACGAAATACGGGACCAAGTCATGACTTTGCCCAGCCATGCCGAAATCGTCGTCATCGGCGGCGGCATCATCGGCTGCTCCACCGCCTATCATCTGGCGCGCGACCACAAGGCCGATGTGGTGCTTCTCGAGCAGGGCAAGCTGACCTCGGGCTCGACCTGGCACGCCGCCGGGCTGGTCGGGCAGTTGCGCTCCTCGGCCTCGATCACGCGCGTGCTCAAATATTCCGTCGATCTCTACAAAGGACTGGAGGCCGAGACGGGCCTGGCGACCGGCTGGAAGATGACCGGCTGTTTGCGGCTGGCGACGAACGCCGACCGCTGGACCGAATTCAAGCGGCTGGCGACCACGGCAAAAAGCTTCGGCATGGACATGCAGCTTCTGTCGCCTGCGGAAGTGAAGCGCATGTGGCCGCTGATGGAGACCGGCGATCTGGTCGGCGCCTCGTGGCTGCCGACCGATGGGCAGGCAAGCCCCTCCGACATCGCCCAGTCGCTTGCCAAGGGCGCGCGCATGCATGGCGCGAAACTGTTCGAGGACGTGCGCGTCACCGGCTTTGCGATGAAGGACGGCCGCATCACGGCGGTGAAGACTTCAAAAGGCGACATCGCCTGCGGCAAGGTGGTGAACTGCGCCGGGCAGTGGGCAAGGCAGGTCGGCGCGATGGCCGGCATCAACGTGCCGCTGCAGCCGGTCAAGCACCAGTACATCATCACCGAGAAGATCGAGGGGCTGGCCAACGACGCGCCGACGATCCGCGACCCCGACCGCCGCACCTATTTCAAGGAAGAAGTCGGCGGGCTGGCGATGGGCGGCTATGAGCCCAACCCGCAGGCCTGGGCAACTGGACTTCGCGGGGGTGACGTCCCCAACGACTGGGAATTCCGCCTGTTCGACGACGACTACGATCACTTCGAACAGCATATGACCCAGGCGATCGCGCGTGTTCCGGTCCTGCAAACCGCCGGCGTCAAGCAGATGATCAACGGGTCGGAGAGTTTCACGCCGGATGGCAATTTCATCCTGGGCGTCGCGCCCGAATGCGCCAACATGTTCGTCGGCGCCGGCTTCAACGCCTTCGGCATCGCGTCGGGCGGCGGCGCCGGCTGGGTGCTGGCGCAATGGGTGGTCGACGGCGAGGCGCCGCTCGACCTCTGGGTGGTCGACATCAGACGCTTCTCCGGCCTGCACCGCCACCGCGACTGGGTCCGCGACCGCACGCTGGAAGCCTATGGCAAGCACTACACGATCGGCTTCCCGCACGAGGAGTATCTGACAGGACGGCCGCGCATCGTCTCGCCGCTCTATGAGCGGCTGAAGACGCACCGCGCCGTGTTCGGCTCCAAGCTCGGCTGGGAGCGGCCGAACTGGTTCGCACCGGACGGCGCGGCCGCCGAGGACGTCTATTCGATGGGCCGCCAGAACTGGTTCGGCCCGGTCGGCGACGAACACCGTCATGTGCGCGAGAAGGTCGGCATCTTCGACCAGTCCTCCTTCGCCAAATACGAGCTGACCGGCGCGGACGCGCTGAAGGCGCTCGACTGGATCTGCGCCAACGACGTCAACAAGCCGGTCGGACGGCTGACCTACACGCAGCTCCTCAACACGCGCGGCGGCATCGAGGCCGATCTCACCGTGTCGCGGCTCGGCGAGGAGCGGTTCTACATCGTCACCGGCACCGGCTTCCGCACGCATGATCTGTCCTGGACAAGCGACCATATCGGCTCGGGCCTCGACGCCAGGTTGAAGGACGTCACGGAAGATTTCGGCACGCTGTCGCTGATGGGGCCGCGCGCCCGCGACGTGCTGTCGGCGGTGACGGAGGCCGATGTCTCGAACGCCGCCTTCCCCTTCGGCCATGCGCGCGAGATCGCAATAGCCGGCCATAGCGTGAAGGCGCTGCGCGTCACTTATGTCGGCGAGCTCGGCTGGGAGCTGCATGCGCCGATCGCCGCCACCGGCGAGGTTTTCGACGCGCTGATGGCGGCGGGCAAGGCGCATGGCATTCGCCCGGTCGGCTACCGCGCGCTGGAGTCGCTCAGGCTGGAGAAAGGCTATCGCGCCTGGGGCTCCGACATCACGCCGAACGACACGCCGCTGGAGGCGGGGCTTGGCTGGGCGGTGAAGTTTCGCAAGAACACCGACTTCGTCGGACGCAGGGCGCTGGAGAAAGCAGCCGGCAAAGCGCCGACGAAACGTTTTGCCGGCTTCACCGTGGACGATCCCGAGATCGTGCTGGTCGGGCGCGAGACGATCCTGCGCAATGGCGAACCGGTGGGCTACCTCACCAGCGGCGGCTACGGCTACACGGTGGGCAAGAACATCGGCTACGGCTACGTGCGCAATGCCGACGGCGTCGGCGACGAGTTCCTTGCCTCTGGCGACTACGAGTTGGTGGTGGCGATGGAACGCACGCCGGCAAAGATCCATCTCGAGGCGCTGTACGACCCGGCCGGGGCAAGGACAAAGGCCTGATCCGCCGAGCCCGGGTCAGCTGACGCGCAGCACAAGCCCCCTGCTCGGCACGGTATCGGTTTCGCCCGGCATCGAGGCATAGGGCGCCGTTTCCTCGACGCGCTTCAACCTGCCTTGAGCCTCGAGCCCGGCGATGCGCTCGGCGAAGCCGGCCTGCCAAAGCGTGTTCTTGACGGTCAGCACGATGACGCCGCCTGGACGGCAGATGCGGATCAGCTCGCCCAGTCCCTCGAGCCCGACATGGCCCGAAGTGAAGACGCCCGCCGAAACAATGCCAGCATAGGCGCCGCCGGCGAAGGGCAAAGCGTCGCCCATCGCCAGGCGATGCAGCGCCGTGTAGACGCCCTTGGCGCCTGCCTTGTCCAGCATGCCTTGCGAGATGTCGAGCGCCTCGACCCTCGGATAGCCGGTGATGGCCAGCCATTCGCCGATCAGGCCGGTGCCGGCGCCGGCATCGAGCAAGGGTTCTGCGCCGCGCGGCAGGTGCCGGGCAAGCAGCGCCAGGCATATCGTCGGGTGGCGGTAGCCGGCGGCCGACATGTCGGCGTCATAGGTCTCGGACCAGCTGTCATAGATCGCCGCCACTTCCTCAGGCCGCTTCGCGGCGTAGGCCGCGCTTAGCGAACCGCTGTGCTTGCCGTCCGCCATTTCTGCTCCCGCCGCCGATTCGTATCCGCAATGGTAGCCAAGCGGCAAAAACTGTGGAACCGTTCCGCTATAAAACATCGTGTGATGGTAAAGGGGATGACGATGGACGAGGCGCGCGCCGCGTTGGCCGCCATTCCGGCGCTGGCGGGCTATGACGGGCCGCTGCAGCGTTTGGGCGGTCTGACCAACATGGTCTACAGGGCCGGCGAAGCGTGTCTGCGCATTCCCGGCAAGGGCACGCAAGAATATATCAACCGCGCCAACGAGGCGGTGGCGGCGCGCGAGGCGGCCAGGGCCGGCGTCACTCCCGAAGTGCTCTATGCCGATCCGGCGTCCGGCCTGATGGCGACGCGTTTCATTGCTGGCGCCGAGACGATGTCGCCCGAAAAATTCAAGGCGCGGCCGGGCAGCCCGGCGCGGGCCGGCCAGGCCTTCCACAAGCTTCACTCTTCCGGCGCGGTCTTTCCCTTCCGCTTCGAATTGTTCGCGATGATCGACGACTATCTCAAGGTTTTGTCGACCAAGGACGTGGCGCTGCCCGCCGGCTATCACGACGTGGTGCGCGAGGCGGAAGCTGTGCGCGCGGCCCTTGCTGCGCACGCAATCCCGCTCGCCGCTTGCCATTGCGACCCGCTGTGCGAGAATTTCCTCGATACGGGCGATCGGATGTGGATCGTCGACTGGGAATATTCCGGCATGAACGATCCGCTGTGGGACCTCGGCGACCTCTCGGTCGAGGGGAAGTTCGGCGTCGCACAGGATGAAGAGCTGGCGCGCGCCTATTTCGGTGGCGAGGCGAGGCCGGCGGAGCGCGGACGTATCGTCATCTACAAGGCGATGTGCGACCTCTTATGGACGCTTTGGGGCCTGATCCAACTCGCCAACGGCAATCCGTCCGACGATTTCCGCGCCTATGCCGACGGCCGCTTCGCCCGCTGCAAGGCGCTGATGGAGACTACGGAATTCTCCAGGCATCTGGCCGCGATACGCGCGGGTTAGTTCACGCCCTTCGGCACGTTCTCGGGCGGTACCTCGGTCTCCACCACCTTCTGGCGATGGAATATGAACATGCCGGCGAGCACGACGATGACCGCACCGATCAATATACGCGGCCCCGGGACATCGCCGAAGAACACGAGGCCGAAGACCACCGCCCACAGGAGCAGCGTGTAGTGCAGCGGCGCCAGCGTCGAGGCCGGCGCCAGCTTCAGCGCCCTTGTGATCATCAGATGCGCGGCGCAAGAGACGACGCCGAGCAAAAGCATGGCCCCGAAATCGAGCGCCGACGGCGTGCGCCAGGCGCCGATGGTGAGCAGGCCGCCGACAATCAGCGTGCCGATGGTCTGCCAGGTAACCAAACTCGTGTCGCTGGTGCCGCGCAGGAGACGGCCAAGGATGATGGCGAAGCCGAAGGCGATGCTGCCCACGAGCGCGAAGGCCGAAGACAGCGAAAAGGCCGCCGAGGACGGCTTCAGGATGATCAGCACGCCGCAGAAGCCGACCAGGATCGCCAGCCAGCGGCGCCAGCCGACCTTTTCGCCGAGCAACAGATGCGACAGCGCCGCGACGTAGATCGGCCCGGCCATGTAGAAGCTCATCACGTCGGCCAGCGGCAGGTAGACGACCGCGGCATAGAACAGTCCGGTATCGGTTGTGGTGGCCACGACACGCAGGAACTGCAAAACCGGCCGGTCCATGTGAAACAGCCTGGCCGTGCCCTGGTTGGCGATCATCGGACCCAGCACGATGAAGGCGCCGATCGAGCGGATGAGCACCACCTGTCCGACGGAGAAGCTCGCGACCAGCCATTTGCCCATCGCGTCGTTCAGCGCGAACATGAAGTCGCCGGCCAGCATCAAGAGGATGCCGGCGAGCAACATGTTCCTGATCGTGAAATTGCGCGCAAGGGACAGGGCCATGCCGGCTCCCTAACCGCAAGCAGCTGGTTTGACGAGGGAAATTCGGGGAAATCGGTAAGACCAGCGGCGGAAATCGGCTAGCCGGCCTTGTGCCGCCTGTTCACTTGCGCCGGCCGGCCGGCGATCGACAGCCGCGTTTCCTGCCTGGTCCGCTCGGCCACAACCTTGCCCCTGGCAATGACGCAGAGGCGCTCGGGGCGCAGGCGAACGGCTTCGATCGCATTGCCGGCATCGAGCACGACGAGGCTCGCCCGCTTGCCGACCGCGAGGCCCAGATGGTCCAGTCCCATGATGGCGGCGTTGACGTTGGTCACCATGTCGAAGCAGCGCGCCATGTCGGCCGGGCTCGACATCTGCGCGACATGCAGGCCCATGAAGGCGACGTCGAGCATGTCGGCCGTGCCTAGCGAATACCAGGGGTCGAGCACGCAATCCTGGCCCCAGCCGACGCGGATGCCGAGCGCCTGCATCTCCTTGACCCGGGTCAGGCCGCGCCGCTTCGGAAAAGTGTCGTGGCGTCCCTGCAACATGATGTTGATCAGCGGATTGGGGATTGCCGACACGCCGGCCTCGGCGATGAGCGGCAAAAGCTTCGAGACGTAGTAATTGTCCATCGAATGCATGGAGGTGAGGTGCGAGCCGGCCACCCTGCCCTGCAACCCGAGGCGCTGCGTTTCATAGGCCAGTTGCTCGATATGGCGCGACAGCGGATCGTCGGTCTCGTCGCAATGCATGTCGACCATCAGGCCGCGTTTGGCCGCGATCTCGCAAAGCTCCATGACCGAGCGCATGCCGTCGGCCATGGTGCGCTCGAAATGCGGGATGCCGCCGACGATATCGACGCCGTTGTCGAGCGCGCGGATGGTGTTCTTCAGCGCCGTCGGGGAGCGATAGAGGCCGTCCTGCGGAAACGCGACCAATTGCAGGTCGATATAGGGCGCGACGGTTTTCTTGACATCGAGCAGCGCTTCCACCGCGAGCAACCGGTCATCGCAGACGTCGACATGGCTGCGGATGGCGAGCAGGCCCATCGACACCGCCCAGTCGCAATAGGCTAGCGCGCGCTCGCGCACCGCTTCATGCGTCAGAAGCGGCTTCAGCTCGCCCCACAGCGCAATGCCTTCGAGCAGCGTTCCGGAAGCGTTGATGCGCGGAATGCCGTAGGACAGCGTTGCATCCATATGGAAATGCGGATCGACGAAGGGCGGCGAGACCAGATTGCCGCGGGCGTCGATCTCGGTCGGCGCGGAGCCCGGCAGTTTCTGCTCGACCGCCCGGATGGTTTCGCCGGCAATGCCGATATCGGCAATCCTGCCGTCCGGCAGCGTGCCGCCGCGCACGATGAGGTCGAAATCCATCTGTCGTCACCCTTTTCAAGTATCGGCAATCATCGTGGCCGAAAAGACAGCCTGGCGCAGCCTTTTCTTTCCCCGGCAGCCGAAAGGTTCCATCGCGCCGCAACTCGCTCTATAAGCCGCCTCTCGCCCTCGTGGCGAATCCGAAATTCTCGCAGCCAGACTCAGGATCGGCCGTTGTTTCGCTTCTTCCGTTCCACGGAAAACCAGCGCCTCATCGCAAGGCTGGTGAGGGAATCCTTCCACGAGCATAGATTCGGCTATGGCGCAGCCATAGTCTCGATGCTGGTGGTGGCCGCCATGACTGGCGCCAGCGCCTGGATCCTGCGCGAGATCACCAACGAATTCGTCGTCTTCAAGAGGCTCGACCGTGTCAACATGATAGCGGCGAGCGTCGCGGGGATCTTCCTGCTCAAGGGCTTCGCAACGTTCGTGCAGGCCTATTGCATGAGCCGTGTCGGCAACGCCATCATCGCCGACCGGCAGCGCAAAATCTACGATCGCATCCTGGCGCAAGGCATCGAATTCTACCATTCGACCTCGTCGGCCGACCTGATCGCCCGCATGACCAACAACGCTCAGGCCGCGCGCAGCGTGCTAGACCTCGTCGTCACCTCCTATGTGCGCGACCTGGTGACATTGATCGTGCTGGTCGCGGTCATGGTTTGGCAACAGCCGTGGCTGTCGCTGATCTGCTTTGCCGTCGGGCCAGTGGCGATCTATGGCGTCAACCGCATCCTGAAACGCGTGCGCAAGATCGCGTCCATGGAATTCATGTCGCTTGGCCAGATCGTGCATGTGATGCAGGAGACGGCGATCGGCGTGCGCGTCGTCAAATCCTTCAACCTCGAAGGCGCGATGCGCAAACGCATGTACAAGGCCGTCTCCGATGTCGAGAACCGCGCCAACAACATCGCGACGTTGGAGGCCGCCACCAGTCCGGTGATGGAAACGCTTGCCGGCCTGGCGATCGCCGGGGCGGTCTTTGTCAGCGGCTTCCTGGTGCTGCAGGGCGGGCAGATGCCGGGCAACATCATGGCCTTCATCGCGTCGCTACTCTTGGCCTATGAGCCGGCAAAGCGCCTGGCCCGCGTTCGCATCTCGCTTGAGACCGGCATCGTCGGCGTGCGCATGATGTTCCAGCTCGCCGACCGGCCGCTGACGCTGGCCGAGAAACCCGGCGCCACTCCGCTGCAACCCGGCCCGGGCGAAATCCGGTTCGACGATGTCAGCTTCGCCTACCCGGAAAGCCCGCCGGTGTTCGACGGCTTCAACCTGACGCTTCAAGCCGGCAAGATGACGGCGCTGGTCGGGCCGTCGGGTAGCGGCAAGTCGACGATCCTGAACCTGATCATGCGCATGTACGACCCGCAGACCGGCAAGGTGATGTTCGACGGCCAGGACATCTCGTTCGCGACGCTCGATTCGCTCAGGCAGAAGATCGCCTATGTCAGCCAGGACACGTTCCTGTTCGCCGGCACCGTCATGCACAATATCCGCCTCGGCCGCGAGAACGCGACCGACGAAGAGGTGATCGCCGCCGCCAAGGCCGCCAACGCGCACGAATTCATCAGCGCCATGACCAAGGGCTACGACACGGAGGTCGGCGAGAACGGCTCGCTCTTGTCCGGCGGCCAGCGCCAGCGCATCTCGATCGCGCGCGCCATGCTGCGCAATGCCGAGATCCTGCTGCTCGACGAGGCGACCAGCGCGCTCGACGCCGAATCGGAAGCGCTGTTCCGCGACGCGCTGCAGCAGCTTACCGTCGGGCGCACGACGATCGTGATCGCGCACCGGCTGTCGACCGTGCACCAGGCCGACACGATCGTGGTGCTGGAAAAGGGCAAAGTGGTGGAAAGCGGCCCGCACAAGACCCTGCTCAAGCAGGGCGGGCTCTACCAGAAGCTTTATGAATATCAGCTGATGCCGTAGCGCGGCGGCTGTCCTTCTCCCCTTGCGGGAGAAGGAGAGGCGTTCATCACTCCGGCACTTTCCGCACAGCGCCCTTGTCGGCGCTGGTGGCGAAGGCGGCGTAGGCGCGCAGCGCGGTCGTCACCTTGCGCTTGCGCTTCTCTGCCGGCTTCCAGGCGTCAGCGCCCTTCGCCGCCATCGCCTTACGGCGCGCTTCGAGCTCGGCATCACTGATGGCGAGCCGGATCGTGCGGTTGGGGATGTCGATCTCGATCGTGTCGCCTTCCTGGACCAGCCCGATCGCGCCGCCTTCAGCGGCTTCCGGCGAAACGTGGCCGATCGACAGGCCGGACGTGCCACCGGAGAAGCGGCCGTCGGTGATCAGGGCGCAGGCTTTGCCGAGGCCCTTCGACTTCAGGTAGCTGGTCGGGTAGAGCATCTCCTGCATGCCGGGGCCGCCGCGCGGTCCCTCATAGCGGATGACGACGATGTCACCGGCCTTGATCTCGTTGCCGAGGATCGCCTTGACCGAGGCGTCCTGGCTTTCGAAGACGCGGGCCGGGCCGGTGAACTTCAGGATCGATTCGTCGACGCCGGCGGTCTTCACGATGCAGCCGTCGAGCGCCAGATTGCCCTTCAGCACGGCAAGGCCACCGTCTTTCGAGAACGGCGTCTTGGCCGAGCGGATGACGCCCTTCTCCCGGTCGGTGTCGAGCTCGTCCCAGCGGCGGTCCTGGCTGAAGGCGACCTGGGTCGGCACGCCGCCGGGAGCGGCCAGGAAGAAGTTGCGGACATTTTCGGCAGAGGTGCGCGAAATATCCCAATGATCGAGGGCCTCGCCAAGGGTCGCCGTATGCACAGTCGGCAGGTCGCGATTGATCAGACCGGCCTGGTCGAGCTGGCCGAGAATGGCCATGATGCCGCCGGCGCGGTGGACGTCCTCCATGTGGACGTCAGACTTGGCCGGCGCGACCTTGCAAAGCACAGGCACTTTGCGCGACAGCCGATCGATGTCTTCCATGGTGAAATCGACCTCGCCCTCATGAGCGGCGGCGAGGATGTGCAGAACCGTGTTGGTCGAACCGCCCATGGCGATATCGAGCGCCATGGCGTTCTCGAAGGCGCCCTTGGAGGCGATGCTGCGCGGAAGTGCCGTTTCGTCGTCCTGCTCGTAGTAGCGCTGGGCGAGATCGACGACGAGATGGCCGGCCTCGACGAACAGGCGCTTACGGTCGGCATGGGTGGCCAAGGTCGAACCGTTGCCGGGCAGCGAGAGGCCCAGCGCTTCCGTAAGGCAGTTCATCGAATTGGCGGTGAACATGCCCGAGCAGGAGCCGCAGGTCGGACAGGCCGAGCGTTCGATGACCTTGACGTCCTCGTCGGAGATCTTGTCGTCGGCGGCGGCGACCATGGCGTCGACCAGGTCGAGCGCCTGCGCCTTGCCGGCCAGCACCACCTTGCCGGCCTCCATCGGTCCGCCCGAGACGAAGACGGTCGGGATGTTGAGGCGCAGCGAAGCCATCAGCATGCCGGGCGTGATCTTGTCGCAGTTGGAGATGCAGACCATGGCGTCGGCGCAATGCGCGTTGACCATGTATTCGACCGAGTCGGCGATCAGCTCGCGCGACGGCAGCGAATAGAGCATGCCGTCGTGACCCATGGCGATGCCGTCATCGACGGCGATGGTGTTGAACTCCTTGGCGACGCCGCCGGCCTTCTCGATCTCGCGCGCGACAAGCTGGCCGAGGTCCTTCAGATGCACGTGGCCCGGCACGAATTGGGTGAAAGAATTGACCACCGCGATGATCGGCTTGCCGAAATCACTGTCCTTCATGCCGGTTGCCCGCCACAGGCCGCGGGCGCCGGCCATGTTGCGGCCATGGGTGGTGGTGCGGGAACGATAGGCAGGCATGAACTTTCCTCACAGTCGGCGTCGCGCCACAGGCACGCGGGAGCCGGGATTTAAACCGCAGGCGTTATATACGCCGGAGCCTGGTCTGGCCATTTTTTTGCGATGCGCCAGATTTTCTCAAGAAAAATGCATGCGCTGTCGGACCGCGACCGGTTCGACCGTCCTTGGGTAGCGGCGAGGGCGATGGCACCTCCGCCGCGCCCGTCCATCTTGGTAGCCACACCGAAACAGTACGAGGAGCACGACATGCAGAAGATCACCACTTTCCTGTGGTTCGACAACCAGGCCGAGGAGGCCATGAACCACTACATCTCCATCTTTAAGAATTCGAAGGTGCTGAGCGTGACACGCTGGCCTAAGGGCCATCCCCAGGAAGGCCAGGTGCTGGTGGCCTCGTTCGAGCTCGACGGCGTGCAATTCCAGGCGCTGAACGGCGGCCCGCAATACAAGTTCACCGAAGCGATCTCGCTGTCGATCGACTGCAAGACGCAGGACGAGGTGGATCATTTCTGGACCAGGCTCACCGAAGGCGGCGGCGAACCAGGACGCTGCAGCTGGCTGAAGGACAAGTTCGGCGTTTCCTGGCAGGTCGTGCCGGAGCAGTTGCCCCGCCTGCTTATGGACCCCGACCGGGCCAAGGCAGGCCGGGTGATGTCGGCGATGATGCAGATGGGCAAGATCGAGATCGACAAGATCGAAGCGGCCGCGAGGGGATGAGAATTAGTGAGTAGTGAGTAGTGAGTAGTGAGTAGCGATGCCAGATCTTTTCAATTACCAATCCACTACTTCACTACTCACTAGAATCACGCCGCCTTGTCGCGGACCTGGTAGTCCTTGACGGTGGCGAAGCGGATCGCCTTCCAGCGCTCGGCCTCGTAATTCAGTGAGAAGGCGTGCTGGGCCAGAAACACCGGATCGTTGTCGAGATCACGGGCGATGTCGCCGCGATGCGCCTCGATGAAGCGCTGCACTTCCGCCTTGTCGTCGGCCGAAATCCAGCGGCAGACGGAAAAGCGCGACATCTCGAAATCCACGGGAAGCGTGTATTCGATGTTGAGCCGCTCCTTCAAGACGTCGAGCTGCAGCGCGCCGACCACACCGACGATGGCCGGCGAGCCGTCCTCGGGCGAGAACAGCTGGACGACGCCCTCCTCGGCCATCTGGTGCAGCGCTTCCTTCAGCTTCTTCGCCTTCATGGCATCGCCGAGGCGCACGCGGCGCAGGATTTCCGGCGCGAAATTGGGCACGCCGCGGAACAGTATCTCCTCGCCTTCGGTCAGCGTGTCGCCGATGCGCAACGTGCCGTGGTTGGGAATGCCGACGACGTCGCCGGCGTAAGCTTCGTCGGCGGTGACGCGGGTGCGGGCGAAGAAGAATTGCGGCGCCGAGAGCGACATCGGCTTGCCGGTGCGCACGAGCTTGGCCTTCATGCCGCGCTCCAGCGTGCCCGAACAGACGCGCACGAAGGCGATGCGGTCGCGGTGGTTGGGGTCCATGTTGGCCTGGATCTTGAAGACGAAGGAGGTCATCTTCTCCTCCGTCGCCTCGACCGTGCGGGTATCGGCCTCCTGCGCGCGGGGCGGCGGGCCGTAGGCGCCCAGCGCCTCGATCAGATCGCGGACGCCGTAATTGCGCAGCGCCGAGCCGAAATAGACCGGCGTCAGATGACCTTCGCGGAAGGCGTCGATATCGAGAGGCCGGCAGGCCCCGCGGGCCAGCTCCAGCTCCTCGATGAAGGCTTCGCGCTCATTGTCCGGCAGCAGCCCGGCGACGCGGTTGGAATCCGGGCCGTTGACGGGCGTGCGCTCCTTTTCCTCATCACCCTTGCGCACGGCATTGAGCGCCAGGTGATAGGTGCCGGAAAACGTCCTGCCACGGCCGATCGGCCAGGTGATGGGCGCCGTATCGAGCGCCAGCTTCTGCTCGATCTCGTCGAGGATCTCGAACGGATCGCGGCTTTCGCGGTCCATCTTGTTGACGAAGGTGATGATCGGAATGTCGCGCAGCCGGCAGACCTCGAACAGCTTCAGCGTGCGCGGCTCGATGCCCTTGGCGGCGTCGATGACCATGACGGCGGAGTCCACCGCCGACAGCGTGCGGTAGGTGTCGTCGGCAAAATCCTCGTGGCCGGGCGTGTCGAGCAGGTTGAAGACATTGCCTTCATATTCGAAGGTCATCACCGAGGTGACGACGGAGATGCCGCGCTCGCGCTCGATCTTCATCCAGTCGGACCGCGTCTGGATGCGGTCCTTCTTGGCCTTGACCTCGCCGGCAAGCTGGATGGCGCCGCCGAACAGCAGCAGCTTTTCGGTGAGCGTCGTCTTGCCCGCGTCAGGGTGGGCAATGATCGCGAAGGTGCGGCGGCGCGATACGGCCTGTTCGATGTCTTCTGCCAAGTCGTGGAATCCTGTCTGTGGCGCGGGCTTCTAGCAGCGCTTTCCCGGCCTGTCGACGGTTTTGGGCAGAGTGCTGGTCGCGACCCGGGAAGCGCCACGGGAAAAAGATGTTGGCCTTCAAATCCACGGACCGTCGCTACCGGCCTTGCTGCCGAACCAGGTGACCAACGAGATTTCCGAGCGGTCGATGCCGATGTCGCGCAGCAGGTAGTCCGGCAGCTCGTCCAGCAGGGCGCGATCCCTGCGGATGCGGATGATGCGCGCAAGGAAACTTCCGCCGGCATGGCAGATATCGATGGCCACGGCAAAGGCGCGCCGGAGCACGGACCGACTGGCCGCACGCTCCTGCACAAGGATAGTCATGATCATATCTCCTTTCGATAAAACGGTGAAGGGAGGGCCACCGGTGGCCCTCCCAAAGGCCTTTGCCGACAAAAGGTCAGGACCGGTCGTGCTCGCAGCTCACATACAGATTCCAGTCGGCGAACATGCCGGCCGGGTTGTGCCGCCAGTGCCAGACGTGGAGTTCGTAGTAGGGGTCCACCGGGTGGACGCCCACCGTCGTCTTGCGCTGCAGGGTGCGGCCGAGGAATTCGGGTACGCCTTTGCCCTTCCAGTCCTTTTCGAAGACGATGTATTCCATGCCGACGAGTTGCATGGAGCCATCGGATTCCGGCTCGTAGGTCAGCACGTCCGGCTCGCCGAGCACGAGCCTGCCGTCGCCGGCCCGCCCGGGATGGATGAAGTGGACGCCCATCGTTCCGTGCTCGTCATGCGTCGTGCATTCGAACAGCTGCCGGTAGCCGTCCGCCTTGGCGACCTCGATGTCGAGATACTTGGCCGCCATTTCGCGGGACCGGTTGAGCACCGGATCGGGCATGTCATGGGCGAGCGCGGTGCCACAGAACAGCGCGGAGGCGCCGGCGGCAAGGACAATTTCCGCAAAGCGCTTCACGGTCGATCCTCCCCATCAGGCGGCGGCGTAAGCCGTCGTCGGATCGAATAGGCGCTTGACCCGTGTGATCTTCGTCGCCGGGAAGCCGCTCATCTTGGCATGACGCTGGATGATCGCCTCGTCCTTGGCGAGATAGACGCAAAAGGTCTTGTCGTCCGCCACGAAGGATTCGACCCACTGGATGTCCGGGCCGAGCTCGGCCAGAACGGCGTTCGAGGCCTTGGACGCGTCGCGAAGCTGCTCGCGCTCGAAGGTGCCGACCTCGGGAATCTCGCGTTCGATGATGTATTTGTGCATGTCAATCTCCTTGATCTGGGTTCAAATGCTACCGAGCGCCCGACCAAGTCGGTGCCCGTGACATCCCGGGGGCCGCTGAGCTAAACTGCAGCTTGGCCCGCCAGGCAGACGGAGAATTGCGAAAGAAGCGGCCAACAGTCCTTATGCCGCCCTTATCTTATTCTGATCCTTTGCCTATTGCCGTTACAGGGATTGCCGCCGATGGGAATTTATTGCTTTGGCGACTTCGAACTCAATGAGGACTCGCGCGCCCTTCGCCTCGCCGGAAGCGAGATCGAGGCGCAGCCCCTGGTCTTCGATTTCCTCGCCGTCCTGCTGCGCCATCAGGAGCGCGCCTTGAGCAAGGACGAATTGCTTGAGACACTGTGGCCCGACGTGACGGTGACCGAGGCTTCGCTGCAACGCGTCGCGAGCCTTGCCCGCGGCATTCTTCGCCAGGGCGGCATGGAGACGGCGCTGCGCAACCTGCCCCGCTTCGGCTACCGGATTTGCCTCGATCAACCGGCCGCCTCGGAAACCAGGCCGGCGCCGGCCGATGCGGGCGGCAGGCCCTCGATCCCCGGCCTGCCAATTCTGTCGGCGCGGGCTGCCGTTGCAGCGAGGAAATGGCATGACGCCGCGGCCTCTTTCACGCAAGCGGATGCCGCCGACGAGGTGCTGACGGCCGATCTCGAGGAATGGGCGCTGGCGCTGGAATGCATGGGCCGGCCGGCCGAAGCCATTCCGGTTCTGGCGCGCGCGGTGACGGCTTACGGCGTGGCCGGCGAGCGACTGCGCGCGGCTTCCCCTGCAATCACCCTCGCCAGGATCCATCTCGAGAGAGGCGAGCTTGCTGTCGCCAAGGGCTGGCACAAGCGCGCCGCGCAGTTGATCGATGCCGCTTCCGACAGCAGGGAGCACGGTCTCTGGTGCTGGATGGGCGCGCGCATCATGGGCGCGGAAGCCGAGCCGGAAAAGGCGCTTGCGCTGGCTGAACAGGCCTTCGCGGTCGGCAGGCATCTCGACGATCCGGTGGTGGAGTCGCTCGGCCTTATCTATCGCGGCTTCTTCAAACTGTGTCTCGGGGAAACCAAAGCCGGGCAGGAGGATCAGGACCTTGCCGCCGCGCTCGGCCTGTCCAGCGATGTCGACCCGGTCGTCGGCGGGATCCTCTACTGCAACATTCTCTGGGCCTGCCGGAATTTCGGCGACTGGTCGCGCGCCAACCAATGGACGCTTGGCTACGAAGACTGGTGCAGGGGACACGGGCTGGAAGACCTTTCGGGCTCGTGCCGGCTGCATCGCGCCGAAGTGCTCGGCGTTCATGGCACGCTGAAGGAGGCGGAAGCGCTTGTGCGCGCGGCACTCGACCAGCTCGCACTCGACGCTCCTTGGGCGACCGGCGACGCCATGCGCGTGCTGGGCGACATTCACCTGGCGGCCGGAGAATTCACGGAAGCCGAAACGGCCTACCGTGCATCGCATGCGGCGGGCTGGGATCCGCAGCCCGGACTTGCGCTGCTGCAACTCGAGCAAGGACAGGCGGAGGCCGCTTTCAGCGCTCTCGAACGTTCCCTGGTGGGCAATGGCTGGCCGACCTTGCAGCGGCGAGGCATGGTGCTTGCCACGCTCGCCAAGGTGGCGGCGCGGACCAATCGGCGCGAGCGGGCGAAGGAGGTGATCGCCGAATTGGAGACCCAGCCACAGCGGTGGCCGATGGCCTCCATCCAGGCACTGACCGCGGAAGCCAAGGCGGAGCTTTTCATGCAGGAAGAGCGCCTCGCCGAGGCTGCCCGGGAGCTGCAGATCGCATGCTCACGCTGGAACGAGATCGGCTCGCCGATCAATGTTGCCGACGCCAGGCTGTCGCTCGCGGCGATGCTCATCAAGATCGGCGATTGTTCCGGCGCTGAGTTGGAGCTCGGCACCGCGCTGGCGGTCGCGAAGAAAGTCGACTCTTCCCGGCTCATGCGGCGCTGCGAAGAGGTGAAGGACCTGATTGCCGGCGCGCAGGCGGTAGCGGTGGGCGGCGCCTAGCCGCCTCCCACTTGAGGTCAAGCCGGCATGGTGGCATGACGGGGAACTCTCCTCAAAGGGTCCGACATGAGCAGCGCAAAGCAAGTCATCGTCATCGGCGCCGGCATCATCGGTGCCTCGATCGCCTGGCATCTGACGCAGGCCGGCGCACGGGTGACGGTGGTTTCCGGAAGCGGCGCCGGCGGTGTCGCCACGCCGAATTCCTTTGCCTGGATCAATGCCAGCTGGGGCAATCCGCAAACCTATTTCCGGCTGCGTATCCGCGCCATGGCCGAATGGAAACAGCTGGCGAATGATCTGCCGGGCCTGCCGGTCGCCTGGTGCGGCGGCCTGTGCTGGGATCTGCCCGCAGACAGGCTCGAAGCCTATGCGGCCGAGCATTCGTCCTGGGGCTACGGCATCGAGCGCGTCGGGCGCGAACAGGCGGCGCGCATCGAGCCCAATTTGGCGGAGCTTCCCGAGTTTGCACTTTATGTCGCGCAGGAAGGCGTGGCCGAGCCTGTGGCGACCACGAAGGCGCTGCTGACCGATGCCGAACGGCGCGGCGCGCGGATCGTCACGGGAACCGTCGACAGGCTGGCGCTGGTCAACGGCAAGGTCACAGGCGTCGTCGCTTCGGACGAGATCATCGCCGCCGACGAGGTGGTGATTGCGGCGGGCGCCGGCGCTCCGGCGATCGCCGCGACGGCAGGCATCAAGCTGCCGATCGAGACCCCGCCCGGCCTGATCGTGCATTCGCGACCGCACCCAAAGCTGCTCGACGGGCTGGTGCTGGCTGACAGACTGCATATGCGCCAGACCGCCGAGGGCCGCATCATCGCCGGCTCGGATTTCGGCGGTGGCGATCCGGGCGAGAAACCGGAGGCCGCCGCGCACGCGCTGTTCGCCGCGACGAAAGCGATGCTGCGCGACGCCAACAGACTGGAATTCGACTTCCACACGATCGGTTACCGTCCGACGCCGGTCGACGGTTTCCCGATCGTCAGCCGTGCGGAAGGCGTCGGCGGCCTCTACGTCGCCGTCGCCCATTCCGGCATCACGCTGGCGCCGGCGATAGGCCTGTTTGCGGCCGGCGAAATCCTCAACGACAAGCGCGATCCGTTGCTTGAATCCTACGCGCTGTCGCGTTTCGATCAGTAGCCAAGAGGCCGGCGAAACCCTCCGGCGAACGACGCAATCGCGGCTGCAATGCCGAGCAGCCGCGCTTCCGACCATTTCCTGCCGACCAATTGAAGGCCGATCGGCAAGCCGTCGCGGTCCTGCCCATAAGGGAACGCGAGCGCCGGATGGCTGGAATAATTGAACACCGCTCCATAGGCCGGCAGCATCCAGTAGCTCTCTTCCTTGCCGTCGACCTTGAGCGGGCTGCCCGGCTTGCAGTGCGGGAAGGCCGCGGTCATGGCGACCGGGCAGAGCAAGGCATCGCAGCTGTCAAAGAATCGCTCCCAGGCAAGGATCGACCGGTCGCGGCGCGCAAGCGCGGCGAACCAGCGCGACACAGGCGTCGGCTGCTCCGGCGGTTCCGGCTGCGCGGCTTCCAACATCATGCCGATCAATGCACCGCCTTCGGACAAATCGTCGTGCAGGTCGAGCTTCGGCAATTTCGCGTTCTCCACAGCCGCGCCAGCCGAGGCGAGCTGCGCGGCCAGGCTTTCTACGGCGGCACGGATTTCGGTGGCAACCGGGAAGCCCGGGAAAGATTCGGCCACGGCGATGCGCAACGACTTGAGTTCGAGTTTCGGCATCGGCTCAACCGACACGGGCGCCAGGTCGGTGTCCGCGCGGTCCGGTCCGGCAATGATGCGATAGATCAGCGCCAGATCCTCGATGTTGCGAGCAAGCGGGCCAACACATGACATCAGCCGCACGCTGCGCGGCATACCGCCCGGAGCGGGAAAGGCGCCGGCCAGCGACACGCGATGCTCAGTTGGCTTCAGGCCATAGACGCCGCAGAAAGCAGCGGGCAAGCGTATGGAATCCTGCATATCGGTGCCGACTTCGAACGGAGTCATGCCTGTCGCGACTGCCGCGGCCGCACCACCGCTTGAGCCGCCCGCCGTGCGCGACGGATACCACGGATTGGAAGTGCGCCCGAACAGCGGGTTGTCGGACTGCCAGTCGCCCAGCATAGTGGCGACGTTGGTCTTGCCGACCAGTATGGCGCCGGCTGCTTTCAGCCTTTCAACCACAGGGCTGTCCTGCCTAGCCATGTAGTCGGCGAACGGCGGAAAACCGACGGTGGTCCTGATGCCCGCCGTCTCGTGCGCATCCTTCAGCGTGAATGGCACCCCGTGCAGCGGACCGAGCGTGTCGCCGCGCGCCATTGCCGCATCGGCCAGCAGGGCACGTGCCTGCGCCTGTTCCCGATCGAGGATGACGACAGCGTTGACCAGCCCGTTGTGCCGGTCGATCTGTGCAAGCTGCGCATCGAGCGCCTCGATCGCCGAAATTTTTCGCTGGGCAATGGCTGCCGCGAGCTCGGCAGTCGAGGAAAACCCGATATCCATGTGCACACTCCCGCTGCTTGCCGCGCCCTCGCCTTGAACATGGCGGATGAGGGCGCGGCTTCAAGCCGAATTCAGCATCCGAAGCTCGCGGGCGCTTGATCGAATTTGCGCCAAGTGCCGATTTCCCTCACCCTGCGAGAGCCAACCGGACGGCCGCCGGCGCGAAAGGCTTGATGCTGGTGCTGTCGCGGGTCATCGTCACGAAGCTCGACTGCGGGATTTCGTGCCAGGTCCGGTCGTCGCGATCGAACGGCTCGGAGACGATGCAGCGACCCACCCCCTTGGCGAAGGCGCCGGTATAGAGCGTCGGAGCATGCTCGTCAGTGGCGTAGCGAATGGCGTGAAGCGCCCGACCGTCGCTGAAGGCAGCCGTCAACTTCAGCGACGGTTCGATGCCGGCACGGCGCGCAGCATCGAGCACCCGGCTGGTGACGCGCGACACCGCACCTTGTGGATCCTGCGCCAGGCCTTCGCCGATCATGAGCTGAAAGAACAATTCGGAATCCGTGCTGCCTTCGATTTGGTCGAACAACGTATCGGAGAGCGAATTCTCGAGCACGCGACGGACCTTCTCGAAGCCGCCGATCTGGCCGTTATGCATGAACGACCAGCGGCCCGAAACGAAGGGGTGGCAGTTCGCGCGGCTGGTGCCGCCGCCCGTCGAGGCGCGCACGTGGGCCAGGAACAGGCCGGATTTTATCTGGCGTCCGAGACTGCTGAGATTGGCATCGGACCAGGCCGGCAGGACATCGCGGTAGAGGCCGGGTTCCGGCCGATCGCCATACCAGGCCACGCCAAAGCCGTCGGCATTGGTCGGCGATTTCGCCTCCCGCGCCTGGCGGCTCTGAGCGATCAGGGAATGGGAGGGTGCGGCGATGACGTCTTCCAGGAAGATCGCGTCGCCGAGATAGGCTGCCCACCGGCACATTGTCCTGTGATCCTCTTATCGATGCGTTTTTGAGCGCGCGAATGAATTCGCGGCTCGTCGGGCGCCATAGATGACAGGAGGGAGCTTCGGCGTCCTTACGCCGTGCTTACGTTTTGCTGATCTCTGCCTGAACGCGGCAGCCTGGGATTTGCGTCAGCCGACCAGCGCCAGCTTATTCGCCGCCGGCGCAAACGGACGGATCCCGGTACCGTCCCTCGTCATGGTGACGAAGCTCGCCGGGGGTATCGCCTGCCACTCGCCACCGTCACGGTCGAAGGGCTCCGAGACGATGCAATGGCCGTCGCGCTTGGCGAAGGCGCCGGTATAGAGCGTCGGCGCATGGTCGTCGGTGGCATAGCGAACCGCGTATAGCGCCTGGCCATCGGAAAAGGCCGCCGTCAGTTTCAGGGAGGGCTCGATGCCGGCCCGGCGCGACGTCTCGAGCACGCGGCTGGTCGCCCGCGAGACCGCGCCCTGCGGATCGCCGGACAATCCTTCATCGATCATCAGCAGGAAAAAGAGCTCGGAATCGGTGGTGCCCTCGCGCTGGTCGAAGACCGCGTCGGAAAGCGAATTCTCCAGCGCGCGGCGGATCTTTTCGAAGCCGCCGATCTGGCCGTTATGCATGAACGACCAGCGGCCGGAGATGAAGGGGTGGCAGTTCATGCGGCTGGTGGCGCCGCCGGTCGAGGCGCGGACATGGGCCAGAAACAGGCCGGATTTTATCTGCCGGCACAGGCTCTTCAGATTGGGGTCGGACCAGGCCGGCAGGATGTCGCGATAAAGGCCGGGCTCGGGCCGGTCGCCATACCAGGCGAGTCCGAAGCCGTCGCCATTGGTCGGCGACTTGGCTTCCTGGGCGCAGTGGCTCTGGGCAATCAGCGAGTGGCAGGGCGCGGTGATGATGTCTTCGAGGAAGACCGCTTCACCAAGATAGGCCGCCCACCGGCACATCGCTTTCCACCATCTATCAGGCGCGATCCATCAGAGCCGCCGGCTCCTTGACCGCATGCGAGCCTCTGTTGTGCGTGCGCTCATAGAGCTCGCGAACGATTCGGCTCGCCGTAGTTTCGAACAGAAATGGCAAGAAAGCGTGAACGAGCGCGGCGCCCGCCGCCATCGACAGCCGCGAACAGAACCAGGCGGCGAAGGCCATGTGGCCGAAATAGGTCTCGCCGACCTTCTCCGGGTGAGAGGTGAAGAGCGCCGTAAGCCTGGTCGTCATGGTGATCCCTCCTGCCGGGATGAGCCCCGATGCTGAGTATCGTGCCACATGGGTTTGGTTCATCGGTCCCAATTTGTCCTTGCTTTTGCTGGTTTCATGAGACATTCATCCCAACATGCCGGTGGAAATTGATGAGATCGATCGAAGATTGCTGGCCGAGCTGCAACGCGACGGCACGCTGTCGGTCGATCAGCTGTCGGAGCGGGTGGCGCTGTCGCGCAATGCCTGCTGGCGGCGCGTCAAGCGCCTGGAGGAAGATGGCGTCATCACCGGTCGCGTCGCGCTGGTCGATGCCGACAAGCTGGGCCTCGGCCTGTCCGTGTTCATCCTGATCCGTACCTCCAACCATGACCCGGACTGGCTGCAGAAATTCCGCGGGGCGGTGACCGGCTTTCCGGAGATCACCGGCGTCTACCGCATGTCGGGCGATCTCGACTATGTGGTGCGCGCCCGTGTCGCCGACGTCAAAGCCTATGACCGTCTCTACCAGCGGCTGATCGCCAAGGTGGCGCTGTCGGACGTCTCGGCCTCCTTCGTCATGGAGGAGATCAAGGAGACGACCGTGGTGCCGGTGGAACTACGCTGACGGGCCCTGGAACCGGACGCGAAAGAAAGCCGTTGATAGGCCCTACGTCAGAGTTGACCGAATCGGCTTTCGCGCCGATAGGAGTGTGCTCATGCGCACGGCTGTCCATTCTTCCTCCGTCATCGGCCCCACCGTCGGTTTCGTCAGGCTTCCGCATGGCGAAGGCTTGCCTCTGCCGGCCTATGAGAGCGCGGGCGCCGCCGGCATGGATTTGCGCGCGGCGGTGCCGGAAGATCGGCCGTTGCTCATCCTGCCTGGAAAGCGAGCCCTGGTGCCGACCGGACTTGTCCTGGAAATCCCCGAAGGCATGGAAGGCCAGGTGCGGCCACGCTCCGGCCTTGCCTTCAAGCATGGGCTCACCGTCCTCAATTCGCCCGGCACCGTCGACAGCGACTATCGCGGCGAGGTGAAGGTGCTGCTGGTCAATCTCGGCGACGAGGATTTTTCAGTGACGCGTGGCCTGCGCATCGCCCAGATCGTCTTCGCCGCCGTGACCCAGGTTGCAGTCGAGGAGCGCGCGCTGGCCGGCGGCACGACGCGGGGCGCTGGCGGTTTCGGGTCGACCGGCACCGCTTGAATGGCAATCCCTAAACTCGTTATTTTCGACTGCGACGGCGTCTTGGTCGACACCGAGAACCTTGCCAACAGGCGCCTTGCCGAATGGCTGACCGCCGCCGGTTTTACGACGACATTCGAATATTGCCGCAAGAACTTCTCCGGCCGCAGCATGGCCTCGGTGCAGAAGGAGATCGAAGAAACGACCGAGGTCAGGCTCGGCTCCGACTTCGTCGATCGCTGGAATGCCGGCCTGCCGGACCTTTTCTCGCATGGCGTCGAGGCGATCCCCTATGTGCGCGACTTCATCGAGACGGTGCGCAAAGCCGGCATCGCCTATTGCGTCGCCTCCTCGGCGCGGGTCTCCAAGATGCACATCACGCTTGGGCAGACCGGGCTTTTGCCGCTGTTCGAGCACGCCATGTTCTCCTCGACCATGGTCGGGCGCGGCAAGCCGTTCCCGGACCTCTTCCTGCACGCGGCCGCAACGATGGGCGTCGCGCCGGCCGACAGCATCGTCATCGAGGACAGCGTCGCCGGTACCCAGGCCGGTATCGCCGCCGGCATGCGGGTGTTCTCCTACCACGCTGATCCATTCTCCGATCGCGACGGCCTGGCGGCGGTCGGCGGCATATTGTTCGACGACATGCGGGAGCTGTCCGGACTCGTGCCTATACGCTGATCGCACCCGGCTGCGCTTCAGGACTCCATGCCAGCGTACGGCTGCCGGGGGGTGCGTTCGATGTTTTTTTCCCGTCTCATGCTCGCCTGCCTGCTGCTGCCCTCTTTGCGGGCGGCTGCTCAAGCCCAGGCCGTCAGCTTTCCCGAGTCGAACAGCGTCATTCCAGGTGGTCGTCAGGACATCACTCATTTCGATCTCGTAAAGATGGTCGTCCCCGGCTGAAGGCAGGCGCAAACGGCTTCTTGAGCGCTTCGCCGTTTCACGGAAACGGCAAATCGCTCTAACTCTCTGATTTTACGCAATTCCGGACGGAAAACCGCTCACACTTTTCCTGGAATTGCTCTAGGACGGCGGCGCGCCGATCGAAATGTGCGACATCGTCGGCGGCGGCGAGGGCGGCTCGCCGCCCGAGACCATCAGTCAAGGCGTCGCGCTGCGTCAAGGATTCAGGCGCCTTCGAGAATTGTCAGCAGAAAACGCGGAGCGCTTCTGAGCCAGACGCATTCATTTGCCCGGTTCGAGCGACCGCGATAAATTCCCCGTACGACCCCAATCGAGGACCCGCCATGGACAAGGGCAAGATTTTTCGCGATCTGCATGCCTCCACCTTCGTCATACCCAACCCCTGGGATATCGGCACGACCAAGCTTCTCGCTTCGTTCGGTTTCAAGGCGCTGGCGACGACCAGCGCCGGCTTTGCCTTCTCGCGCGGCCTGCCGGACGGCGCCGTGACGTTCGATGCCATGATCCACCATTGCCGCGAGGTGACTGCGGCGACAGACCTGCCGGTTTCGGCCGATCTGGAGCGCGGCAAGGGCGACAGCCCGGAGCAGGCGGCCGAAACCATCTTCGCGGCCGAAGCCGCGGGCCTCGCCGGCTGCTCGATCGAGGACCACACCGGCGACGCCGCCAACCCGATCTACGATTTCGCGCTGGCGACCGAACGTGTCGCGGCGGCCGTCGAGGCGGCCCGCGCGCTCAAACACGATTTCGTCTTCACCGCGCGGGCCGAGAATTTCCTGTGGGGCAAGAGCGATCTCGACGACACCATCAAGCGGCTGCAGGCTTTCGAGAAAGCCGGCGCCGACGTGCTCTACGCGCCGGGCATTAGCGACGTCGAGATGGTGCGCACGATCTGCTCGTCGGTGAGCCGGCCGGTCAATGTGATGGCCCGGCCAGGCTTCACCATCGCCGACCTTGCCATGGCCGGCGCCAAGCGCATCTCGCTCGGACCGTGGCTGACCAATTTCGCCTATGGCATGCTGGAGACGGCGGCCCGCGAGATCCAGCAGGACGGCACCTTCGGCTTCACCCGGGCGGCGATGCCGTTCGGCAAGCTGCAGGCGCTGTTCCGGGAGGGCAAGGAGCAGGACTAGACCGGCTCCCGCGCCGAAACCGCCTTGTGCAGATGCACCATCATGGCGGCCGCAAAAAGCGGCGTCAGAAGGTTGAGCAGCGGCACCGCCAGGAACAGGGCGATGACCAGTCCGGCGAGGAACACAGTGCCGGCATATTCGCGGCGCAGCGCCTTGGCCTCGGGTTCGGGGCGAAAACGCATGGCGGCGAACTCGAAGAATTCCCGGCCGAGCAGATAGCCGTTGACGATGAAGAAGGCGGCAATGTTGATGCCCGGCACCAGAAGCAAGAGCAGCGCGACGATGTTGCCGAGGACCACCACGCCGAAGAATTTGATCGCCAGCACGAGCGAATGCAGCGCCGGCACGGGCCTGCCGGGCGGATCGTTGGGATAGTCGGTACGCTCGACCACTTCGGCGACATCGTCGAGAAAGAGGCCGGCGACGATCGCCGTGACCGGCGCGATGAGCAAGGCCAAGCCCACAGCCAGAACGATGCCGGCGATGATGCCGCCCAGCCATCCGGCCCAGGACGGCATGCCCGGGAGCAGCGCTTGCAGCCAGGGCCAGGCCAGCCATTCGAGCACGCTCTCGAGGCCGAGCCAGAGCGCCACCAGGGCGAGCAGCGTCAGCCCCAGCGTCTTCAGGAAGACGGAGCGGAATTCAGGCGAGAACAGCCGGCTGGCGGCGGCGCGGGCGGCGTCTAGGATCACGGCAGGTCCAGGCCCTCATCGAGAAACGACGCTTCGCAGATAGGCCGGCTCGATCCATGGCGCAACCAAAGCGCGTCGCGTCGACGCGCTTTGCGTTTTTGTCTCGAAGCATGTCGCTTGGCCCAAAACCGCTTCACGCCTTTGGGCGACATGCATTATCGCGCGAGCCTAGCCTGCCTGGCCGGAATCGTCATTGCAGCGACGCCGGCGACGACGAAGGCCATGCCGACCCAGGCCGCCGGCCCGAGGCTTTCGCCGAGGACGACGGCGCCGATGCCGACGCCGATCGGCACGCGCAGATAGGCCTGGGACGTGGTGCCGACCGAGCCCAGCGTGTGGATCAGCCGGAAATAGATGACGAAGGCCATCGCCGTCGAAAAGACCGACAGTCCAAGCAGGGCCAGGATCGACACGGTCGACGGCGCGAGCGTCCAGGGCCGGTCGACGATCAGGCTGAGCGGCACGAGCATCACGGCGCCGCAAAGCATCGAACCCGCGGCGGGTATCATCGGGTCGAGGCCCTTGAAGCCGCGGCCGAAAATCGCCGCCCCGGCATAGGAGATCGTCGCGATGACGATCGCAAGCTGCGCCCACAATTGATGGCCAAGTCCGCCAAGCGCCTGCGTGCCGATGATGAGGCAGATGCCGACGATGCCGGCGCCGACACCGACCAGCTTGCGCGCCGTGACGGGCTCGTGGCGCGTGACCAATGCCGTCAGCAGGAAGGTGAAGATCGGCGACGTCGAGTTGAGGATGGTGGCGAGACCGGCATCGACCGAACGCTCGGCGGCGGCGATCAGCGTGAACGGCACGACGCTGTTGAGGCAGGCCTGGAAGGCGAAGCGGCGCCATGTCGCCGCGTCGGCGGGCATGGCAAGGCCGCGCCAGCGGATGACGGTGAAGAGAATAGCCCCGGCGATCAGCGTCCGGGCGGCGATGAAGGTCACGGGCGGGATCGTCTCGACGCCGATCTTGATGAAGGTGTAGGAAGCGCCCCACAGCACCGCCAGGACGCCAAGCAGCGCCAGGTCGGTGGACATTTCGGTCTTTTCGGACATTTCTGCCTTCCGTTACGGGAACGATCCGCTTGTAGCTCACCAGGTCGCAAGACGTTTCGATCGCGGCGGAACCATAGTCGCCAGCGCCGCCGCTGATATGAGCCAGTTCGGCGCGAACGCTGCCGCAGCCGGCGAACAATCGGCGCCGAGGTCGGCGCCACGGAAGACGTGGCGATTTTCGGGGTAGGCAAAGCAGCGCCAAGTCGCTAGACCCGCGCCCGGCCGGCATGCCAGATAGCCGGGCAGTCCTTGGCGGAGATTTTGATGCCGGAATATGACGTGCTTTGCATCGGCAATGCCATTGTCGACATCATCGCGCAGTGCGACGAAGCCTTTCTCGAGATCAACGGCATCATCAAGGGCGCGATGAACCTCATCGACGCCAGGCGCGCCGAATTGCTTTACAGCCGCATGGGACCGGCGATAGAGGCTTCCGGCGGCAGTGCCGGCAACACGGCGGCCGGGGTCGCCAGCCTCGGCGGACGGGCAGCCTTCTTCGGCAAGGTGTCGAACGACGCGCTGGGCGACATCTACACCCATGACATCCACGCCCAGGGCGTTGCCTTCGACACCAGGCCGCTCGCGGGCGAACCGCCGACTGCGCGCTCGATGATCTTCGTCACGCCCGACGGCGAGCGGTCGATGAACACCTATCTCGGCGCCTGCGTCGAGCTCGGCCCCGAGGATGTCGAGGCCGACAAGGCCGCCGGCGCCAAGGTGACCTATTTCGAGGGCTATCTGTGGGACCCACCGCGCGCCAAGGAAGCGATCCGGCAGACCGCCAGGCTCGCGCATGCGGCGGGCCGCGAAGTGTCGATGACGCTGTCGGATTCCTTCTGCGTCGACCGCTACCGTGACGAGTTCCTCGAGCTGATGCGTTCGGGCACCGTCGACATCGTCTTTGCCAACAGCCACGAGATCAAGTCGCTCTACCAGACCGCCTCCTTCGAGGAGGCGCTCGCCGCCATCCGCAGGGATTGCAAGATCGCCGCCGTCACCCGTTCCGAGAAAGGCTCGGTGATCGTGCGCGGCGACGAGACCGTCATCATCCAGGCGACGAAGATCAAGGAACTGGTCGACACGACCGGCGCCGGCGATCTCTATGCCGCCGGCTTCCTTTACGGCTACACGACCGGACGCAGCCTCAAGGATTGCGGCGACCTCGGCTCGTTGGCCGCCGGACTGGTTATCCAGCAGATCGGTCCGCGGCCTCGGCAGAACCTCCGCCGCGAGGCCGAACAAGTCGGGCTTCTCTAAGGCGATTTCACGAAAACCGGCCTCCGTACGGGCTTGCTGCGCTCGCCGTAGCCTTCCGTCGAAAATCGTTCCGAAACAAGGAGATAGAGCAGATCATCGCTTTCCGCGAAACGATGATCTGCTCGTGAACACCCTGACAAAGCAGTGACGGCTTTCGGTCCCGCAATTGCGCGGGAAGAGGTGCCGTTGCGTCATCGCCGGCAACCTCCAAACAGGGCCGGCTGTCGCGGACCTGTCACGTTGGACTTTTAAGATGCAAAATGAGGCGTTCCGCGACTGACATTTCGGCACGCCAAACCAGGGGTGTAAAGATGCAAACCAGCAAGCTACCGGGCCGCGAGGCCCGTTGCCGTCGCATTTATTTTCCGCGATAGAGTTTTCAGCAACCGCCAGCGCCTGGGGAGGAGCGCGGGCCGCAAGACAGATTGATGAGCAGATTCCAGAACCCGTCCGACGGGATTTCACAAGAGGCATTGGCAGGCCTTATGGCCGAAGCCGTGCAACAGGCGCTGATCCAGCATGGCGTCATGCTGGACGCCGAGGCCTTGGCTTCGGCAAGCAAGATCGCCGGCCATGTGGCTGCCGCCCTGCCCTTCCTGCCGCCGGCACAGCGCCTTGCCGTCGGCTCCTTCAAGGGCAAGTGGACCGACCTTGCGTCCGACTTTTTTCGTGTGATGACGAATGAGGTCGCGAGCGACGGCGCGGCCATATCCGATCGCGCTTTCGAGCGCTCGGCGTCGGGATCGGACACAGCGAGGACGGCGGTCCAGCCGATTGCCGAGCGAGCCATGGACTTGCAATCGATGCTGATCGAAGATTGGGCCGGCGAGGTCGCCGGCTCGACCTATCTGGAAGAGAAGCTCCGCATCCCGCGCTCCACGCTGCATCGCTGGCAAAGACGCGGTGAGGTCGTTGCCTTGCGCAAGGGCGGCCGCAAGCATGTCTTCCCCTTGGCCCAGTTCATCGACGGCAGGCCGGTCCCGGGGATCAGCGAGGTGCTTTCGGCGATCGCCAATCCGAGGCTTGCCTGGTTTTGGCTAAGTCGGCCGTCGCCGGAGTTGGATGGCCGCGTTCCCATCGGGATGTTGAGGGATGACATGGTCGAGGACGTGGTCCGCGCCGCTCGAGCCCTGTCCTGACTCCGGGTACCACGAGTCGATTTTCACGTTCATCCGCATTTTTTAGAAATTTAGTCGGCAAATCATCCGTCATGAAACTGTAATAAACGGCACATTTGGCACATTTCCGGGGTTATCGGACGTTTCGATTGTACTTATTGTTCAGAATGTCCCATCTTTGCATTTATGTGACGTGATATTTGGGCAACAAGACTTCCATAAGCGTCAGAAAGGCCGCCATTCCGACACAATCACTGTTGTGTGAGGCCAACGATTAAGCCATGTCCAAGGTGAAGAAGCGGCGCCGGTGCGCGACTTTTTCAACGATGGGGACGGGGGTGGCAAAAGCCGAACGGCATGTCAGGCCTGTCTTGAACCTTTGACTGGAGATTCAAGAAAATGAACATCAAGAGCCTTCTTCTCGGCTCCGCTGCGGCGCTGATCGCAGTTTCGGGCGCGCGTGCCGCCGACGCGGTGACTGTCGCCGAGCCGGAACCGGCCGAATACGTCAAGATCTGCGACGTCTATGGCGCCGGCTACTTCTACATCCCCGGCACCGAGACCTGCCTGCGCGTCGGCGGCTACATCCGCTATGACGCCGGCTTCGGCGATCCCGGCACCCTCGACGGCCGCAAGACGACCGACGTCATGGACGGCGACTCGCAGAACAGCTGGAACAAGAACGCCCGTTTCGCGCTGAGGACCTGGACCGGCCAGGAGACCGAGCTCGGCACGTTGAAGACCTATACCGAGACCCGCTTCAACTTCAAGAACGGGGCGTCGGCGGTGAACCTGGAATTCGGCTGGGTCCAGCTCGGCGGCCTGCGCGTCGGTGTGGATGAAACGCCTTACGACCAGTTCATCGGCTATGCCGGCAACGTGGTGCAGGACACGATCATCCCATACGGCATCAAGGTCACCAACGTCGTCAGCTACTATTTCGACGCCGGCAGCGGCTTCTCGGGCGTGGTCTCGCTCGAAGAAGGTGCGGACACCGGCAAGATCCTCGGCTTGATCGACAGCTATGTCCCGCATGTCGTCGGCGGCCTGAAGTACAAGGGCGATTGGGGCGCGATCACCGGCGTCGTCGCCTATGACAGCAACTACGAGGAAGTGGCCGGCAAGGTTCGCCTCGACGTCAACGTCACCAAGGAACTGTCGCTGTTCGTCATGGGCGGCTACGGCACCGACGACAACTTCGTCGACCACGGCAGCGGTCGCGGCTTCTACAAGCCGTGGGGCGGCAACTGGGCCGTCTGGGGCGGCGGCACCTACAAGTTCAACCCGAAGACCGCCTTCAACCTCCAGGTCTCGGCCGACGACGCCAAGAACTTCGCCGTCGCGGCGAACGTGGCCTACACGCTCGTTCCCGGCTTCACGGTCACTACCGAACTTGACTACTACCACGACGGCAAGTTCGGTCAGGCCGACGATTACAACTTCACCAAGGCCGACAAGAAGAACAGCTGGGGCGGCATCGTTCGCTTCCAGCGGACCTTCTGATCGAACGCAAAGATCACAAAAGGAAAGGCCCGCGGCATCGCCGCGGGCCTTTTTTGTTTTGACTCAAGCAAAGAAACGGTCTCGTCAGTTCCCCGCCGTGTAGGCGGCGATCGCCGCCATGTTCACGATGTCCGAGTCCTTGGCGTTGAGCGAGACGATCTGCACCGGCTTGTTTAGGCCGACCAGCAGCGGGCCGATGACGGTCGAGCCGCCGAGTTCCTGCAGCATCTTGGTCGAGATCGAGGCCGAGTGGAATGCCGGCATGATCAGCACATTGGCCGGGCCGGTCAGCCGGATGAACGGATATTGCGCCATGGCGCGCGGGTTCAGCGCCACGTCCGCTGCCATCTCGCCATCATATTCGAAATCGACGCGGCGCTTGTCGAGGATGCGCACCGCCTCCTGCACGCGCTCGGAACGTTCGCCCTGCGGATGGCCGAAGGTGGAATAGGCAAGCATGGCGAGCCTCGGCTCGTAGCCCATGCGGCGGGCGAAGCCGGCCGCCTCCTCGGCGATGTCGGCGATCTGTTCGGCGTTCGGCATGTCGTGCACGGCGGTGTCGGCGACCAGCACCGTCCTGCCTCGCGCCAGCACGATCGACACGCCGATGACGCGGTGGCCGGGCTTGGCGTCGATGATGCGGCGCACGTCGTCGAGCGCCGTCGAATAGTTGCGGGTGACGCCGGTGACGATGCCCTCGGCATCGCCCAGCGCCACCATGCAGGCGGCGAAATGATTGCGGTCGTTGTTGATCAGCCGCTGGCAGTCGCGGAACAGGAAACCCTTCCGCTGCATGCGCTCGTAGAGATAGTCGGTGTAGATGCCGTTGCGGCGCGACAGCCTGGCATTGATGATCTCCAGGCCCGGCTTGTTCAGGTCGATGCCGGCATTGCGGGCATTGTCCTTGATGACATCGTCGCGGCCGAGCAGGATCGCCGTGCCGAGCCTCTGGTTCACATAGGAGACGGCGGCGCGCATCACCTGCTCCTCCTCGCCCTCGGCGAAGACGATGCGCTTGGGCTGGCGGCGCACGCGATCGTAAATGCGCTGCAAGGTGGATGCAATCGGGTCGCGGCGGGCGGACAGTTCCTGTGCGTAGCGGTCGAGATCGAGGATGGGCTTGCGGGCGACGCCGGACTCCATCGCAGCCTTCGCCACCGCCAGCGGGATCGCCGAGATCAGGCGCGGATCGAACGGCACCGGAATGATGTAGTTGGGGCCGAATTTCGGCCGGTTGCCCTGATAGGCGGCAGCGACGTCGTCCGGCACGTCCTGACGCGCCAGCTCGGCAAGTGCCCTGGCGGCGGCGATCTTCATCTCGTCATTGATGGTTGTGGCGCGCACATCGAGCGCTCCCCGGAAGATATAGGGAAAGCCCAGCACATTGTTGACCTGGTTGGGGTAGTCCGACCGGCCCGTGGCCATGATGGCGTCGGTGCGGATCTCGGCCACTTCCTCTGGCGTGATCTCCGGATCGGGATTGGCCATGGCGAAGATGATCGGATTTTTCGCCATGGATTGCACCATGGCGGGCGTCAGCATGCCCTTGGCGGACAGACCAAGGAAGACGTCGGCGCCGTCCAGCGCTTCGGCGAGGCTGCGCTGATCGGTCTTGACCGCATGCGCCGACTTCCACTGGTTCATGCCTTCGGTGCGGCCCTGGTAGACCACGCCCTTGGTGTCGCACAGGATGACGTTTTCGGGCGGAAAGCCCATGGCCTTCATCAGTTCGATGCAGGCGATGCCGGCGGCGCCCGCGCCATTGCAGACCATCTTCGTGGTCTTCATGTCGCGGCCGGTGATCTCCAGCGCGTTGATCAGCCCGGCGGCCGAGATGATGGCCGTGCCGTGCTGGTCGTCATGGAAGACGGGGATGTCCATCAGCTCGCGCAGCCGCTGCTCGATGATGAAGCATTCCGGCGCCTTGATGTCCTCGAGATTGATGCCGCCGAAGGATGGTCCGAGGAAGCGCACGCAGTTGATGAACTCGTCGGCGTCCTCGGTCGCCACTTCAAGGTCGATGGAATCGACATCGGCGAAACGCTTGAACAGCACCGCCTTGCCTTCCATGACCGGCTTCGAGGCCAGCGCGCCGAGATTGCCGAGACCGAGAATGGCGGTGCCGTTCGAGATGACGGCGACCATGTTGCCGCGCGTCGTATAATCGAAGGCGCGGCTCGGATCCTCGGCGATGGCGCGCACGGGAACGGCGACGCCAGGCGAATAGGCGAGGCTCAGATCGCGTTGGGTGGCCATCGGCTTGGTGGCGACGATCTCCAGCTTGCCGGGCCGTCCCATGGCGTGGAATTCCAGCGCCTCCTCGGGACTGACGGAGGGGCCGCTGCTTTCGGTTTTCCTGGCCATGATGCTTTCGATTTCCTCGCCTTCGCGCACCCTTGAGGCAGGTGCGTGTTTATGTGTCTTGGGATTAAGGCTACACGGCAGCGCTGTAAACGGCCAAGCGGTCAGGCGCGGTCCGGTTCGCCGACGAGCGCGGCAATTTCCCGCACGGTGGCCCAGCGCATCAAGCCCTCGGTGCCTGAGAACGGCCACCTCTCCAGCGGGGGAGCGCTGCTGCCCTTGCGCCGCAGAAGCGCCGACAGGAACGCGGTGAGTTCCTGCCGCTGGGCGAGAACCTTTTCCAGCGTCCTGCCGCGGATTTCCTCGCGCGGTATGGCGCGATCCCGAAGCCGCTCGACGGCGCGGCGAACGGCCGTCGGCTCCGGCTCGACGATCAGGCAATAGTCCGGATCGAAATAGACGTCGCGCCCGCCGAGGCTCGGCGTGCTGACAATCGGCAACCCGGCATCAGATATTCCATGCTGGAATACATCGCCCCTTCCACGGCCGACAGGCACAGCCCGACGGCGGCCTGGTTGTAGACCCTGTTGACCTCGGCGGAGGTCAGCCGGCCGGGCAGACCGCCCACGATCGGGTTGGCGATGCGATGGCGCGGCGATTGCGCCTGGAGGCGGCGAATGAAGGCGCGGGCGGCGGGCGGCGTCAATTCGCCGATCGAATAGGTGACGTGGACAAGCCGATCGATCTCGAAGGCAAGATAGTGGCGTTTCATCGGCGAGATGCGGCCATTGTAGACGGCATCGAACTCGACCGCCACGTCCGGCAACGGCCGGAAGACATCTTCCGAAATCATCAGATTGTGATTGGAGAACATGGCTTTGCCGCCGACCGCGACGATGAGACGACGCTCTTCCTCGTTGTTGCAGAGGAAGATCACCTCATGAAGAGGAAAGCGCGCCGCATACCAGGCAAGGTCACGGCCCATCTGGGCGACGACGGCAGGTCTTTCCATCGTCCACATCGGCATCAGCAGGAAGGTGGCGCGACGCGCGGCAAGGCGCCGGCCGACGGCTGCCAGCGGATGCAGCGGACGAGGTCCGCCGACCGGGATATAGAGCACCAGCGGATCGCGGCTGAATATGTGCGCCGACATCTCGATGCCGCCGTCGAGATCGGACAAGGGACCGCGCGCCGGCAGAATATAGGGAAAGCGCTTGCGCGCCGAAACCCTGAGCTTGTTCGCGGTTCGATGGGCGCGCCGCGTCGCCAGCAGCCATAGGCGCTCGGCGGCCGAGCCGACCGGGCCGACCATCTCGTCGAAAGTCTCCTGCTTGTCCTGATCCACGAGTCCCCGCCGCCCTTTTCCCAAGGGAACCATAGAGTGCCAGGCCGGCCCGGCGCAACCAGGCGCGTCACAGCAGGCGCCGCCAGTCTTCCCCTGCTTTTCGCGTCGCCGGCATTAAACCGGGCTGCCACTTCTGCTAGCGTTGCCGCATGAACATGCACATGCCCGCAGATACCGACGCCCAGGAGACGACGACGCCTGCGCCCGCCACGAGCGGCGTCACGCCGATGATGGAGCAATTCATCGAGATCAAGGCGGCGAACCCGGATTCGCTGCTGTTCTACCGCATGGGCGATTTCTACGAGCTGTTCTTCGACGACGCGGAGAAGGCGAGCCAGGCCCTGGGCATCGTTTTGACCAAGCGCGGCAAGCACCAGGGCCACGACATCCCGATGTGCGGCGTGCCGGTGCATGCGGCGGACGACTATCTGCAGAAGCTGATCGCGCAGGGTTTTCGCGTTGCCGTCTGCGAGCAGATCGAGGACCCGGCCGAAGCCAGGAAACGCGGCTCCAAATCGGTGGTGCGCCGCGACGTGGTGCGGCTGGTCACGCCCGGCACCATCACCGAGGACAAGCTGCTGGCGCCTTCGGAATCGAGCTTCCTGATGGCGCTCGGCCGCGTCAAGGGCGGCGGCGCGGCGACCAGCCAAGCCGGCTTTGCGCTGGCCTGGATCGACATTTCGACCGGCGCCTTCCGCGTTGCCGAGACGAGCGCCGAGCGGTTGCTTGCCGACATCTTCCGCGTCGATCCGCGCGAGCTGATCGTCGCCGAGCCGGTGTTCCATGATCCGGAACTCAGGCCGGTGTTCGACGTGCTGGGACGGGTCGCCAGCCCGCAACCGCCTTCGCTGTTCGATTCGGCTTCGGCCACAAGCCGCATCGCACGCTTCTTCGAGGTCGCGACCCCGGACAGTTTCGGCACGTTCTCGCGCGCCGAGCTGTCGGCGATCTCGGGCGCCATAGCCTATGTCGAAAAAACGCAGAAGGCCGAACGGCCGCCGCTGTCGCGACCCGAGCGCGAGGAGCAGGGCTCGACGCTGTTCATCGATCCGGCGACGCGCGCCAACCTGGAATTGCTGCGCACGTTGTCGGGCAGCCGCGACGGCTCGCTGTTCAAGGCGATCGACCGGACCGTGACCGGCGGCGGCGCGCGGTTGCTAGCCGACCGGCTGATGGCGCCGCTGACCGATCCGGCGACGATCGCGGCGCGACTGGATTCGGTCTCCTTCTTCCGCTCCGAGACGCGGCTTTGCCAGGGTTTGCGGACCAGCCTGAAAAGCGTCGCCGACATGCCGCGAGCGCTCTCCCGCCTGGCGCTCAACCGCGGCGGGCCGCGCGATCTCGGCGCGCTGCGCGCCGGCTTCGAGGCGGCCGGCGCGATCGCTGAATTGTTCGCGGCGGCCGCCCTGCCCGCCGAGCTCGCCGCCGCGCTTGCCTCGATCCATGCCTTGCCCGAGGCACTCGCTCGTCATCTCAGCGAAGCGCTCGACGAAGAGCTGCCGCTGATCAAGCGCGACGGCGGCTTCGTGCGGTCGGGCTACAATGCCGAGCTCGACGAGATGCGGGCATTGCGCGACGAATCGCGAAAAGTGATCGCCGGGCTGGAGCGCTCGCTGATCGAGGAGACCGGTATCCGCTCGCTGAAGATCCGACACAACAATGTGCTCGGGTACTACATCGAGATCACCGCCAACCATCACGCGATCATGACCGGCAGCGACGCCGCCAAGGCGCGTTTCATCCATCGCCAGACCATGGCCAACGCCATGCGCTTCACCACAACCGAACTGGCGGAGCTGGAATCGAAGATCGCCAATGCCGCCGACAAGGCGCTGAGCATCGAGCTCGCCGCCTTCGACCGGCTGACAGCGGAAGTGGTGGGTGAGGCCGAACGGATCCGTGCCGGTGCCGACGCGCTTGCGGCTCTGGATGTTTCATCGGCGCTGGCATTGCTTTCCGAAAGCGAGGGCTGGTGCCGGCCGCTGGTGGATTCGAGCCTCGCCTTCGACATTGCCGGCGGGCGCCACCCGGTGGTCGAACAGGCGCTGAGGCGCTCGGGCGACGGGCCGTTCGTCGCCAACGATTGCGACCTGTCGCCCGACGGCGGCGCCAAGGCCGGGGCGATCTGGCTGCTTACCGGCCCCAATATGGGCGGCAAATCGACGTTCCTCAGGCAAAATGCGCTGATCGCCATCCTCGCCCAGACCGGCTCCTTCGTGCCGGCGCAAAGCGCCCATATCGGTGTGGTCGACCGGCTGTTCTCGCGCGTCGGCGCGTCGGACGATCTGGCGCGGGGACGTTCGACCTTCATGGTCGAGATGGTCGAGACGGCGGCGATCCTCAACCAGGCGGGCGAGCGGGCACTGGTTATCCTCGACGAGATCGGCCGCGGCACCGCGACTTTCGACGGACTGTCGATCGCCTGGGCGGCGGTGGAATATCTGCATGAGAAGAACCGCTGCCGGGCGATCTTCGCCACGCATTTTCACGAGATGACCGCGCTGGCCGGCAAATTGCCCCGGCTTCACAACGTCACCATGCGGGTCAAGGAATGGGAAGGCGATGTCGTCTTCCTGCACGAGGTCGGCAAGGGGGCGGCCGACCGTTCCTACGGCGTCCAGGTGGCGCGGCTCGCCGGCCTGCCGGAAGCGGTCGTCGCCCGCGCCAAGGAAGTGCTGCACCAACTCGAAGAGGGCGAAGTCTCGGGCAAGACAAATCGGCTCGTCGACGATTTGCCGCTGTTTTCTGTGGCGGTGAAGCGCGAAGCGCCGAAGCCGGTGAAGAGCCATGCGCTCGACGACGCGCTGGGCGCGATCAATCCCGACGAGATGACGCCGCGCGAGGCGCTGGAGGCGCTTTACCGGCTGAAGGGGCTGGCGACAAAGCGATAGCATCTGTCCTGCCTGTCAGTCTGGTTATTGACTCATTGTACCGATCGGTACAATGTCGGTTATCGACGATCGAAACCGACAGGAGATCTCATGAGCCGTCCGCCATTGCCGCCCTTCACGGCCGAGACAGCGGCGCAAAAGGCGCGCCTCGCCGAAGATGCCTGGAACAGCCGCGATCCTAAGCGGGTTTCGCTCGCCTATACCGAGGACAGCATCTGGCGGAACCGGGCCGAATTCGTCTCGGGCCGCGGCGAAATCGTCGGCTTCCTCAAGCGCAAATGGGCGCGAGAGCTGGACTATCGCCTCATCAAGGAGGTGTGGACCTGGAACGAGAACCGCATCGCGGTGCGCTTCGCCTATGAATGGCGCGACGACAGCGGGCACTGGTTCCGCTCCTACGGCAACGAGAATTGGGAATTCGACGAGGCAGGGCTGATGCGCCGGCGTGTGGCGAGCATCAACGATCTGCCGATCGCCGAAAGCGAGCGGAAGTATCATTGGCCGCTCGGCCGCCGGCCGGACGACCATCCCGGCCTTTCGGAACTCGGGCTCTAGAGCATGATGCCGAAAAGCGTGAAGCGGTTTTCGGGCGACATCATGCTCTATCTCTTTGATGTGGAGCCGGATGATTTCAGGTCGAATCGACCTGAAATCATCCGGCTCTAGGGGGCGAATGGATGCGGCGCATCGCGCCAGACCGCGATCGGCTGCTGGGGGTCGTTGCGGAAGTTTTTCGCGAGCATGGTTATGAAGGCGCCAGCTTGTCCGCGATCGGCGAGGCGACGGGGCTCGGCAAAGGAAGCCTCTACCACTTCTTCCCCGGCGGCAAGGAGGCGATGGCGAGGGCTGTCATTGCCCATATCGACGGCTGGTTCGAGGACAACGTCTTCGCGCCGTTGCGCGACAGCGCCGACCCGTTGGCCGGGGTCGAACGGATGCTCGCAGAAACGGACAGCTATTTCCGCTCGGGACGGCGCGTTTGCCTGATCGGCGCCTTCGCGCTGGATGACTCGCGCGATCTCTTCGCTGGCCAGATCAGAAGCTATTTCGGCAGCTGGGTCGTGCATCTTGCTGGTGCGCTGGCGCGATCGGGGCACCGGCCGGGCGAGGCCAGCGAGTTGGCCGAGGAAGCCGTCGCCGCCATTCAGGGCGCACTCACACTGGCCCGCGCCGCCAATGATCTCGACGTATTTTCAAGGGCATTGCGGCGACTGCGGACGCGGCTCGGGGTACCGGCCAAGACCTAGTGTTCCTACAAAGGTTCGAAGCGGAAGGCTGTTCCGGATTGGCAACCCGGCCGACGCCCGGTGAATCGAGATGCGCTCCCGCCACGCACCAGGCGCTGTCGGCGGCAAGAGCAAAAATGCGCAGCCGGGTTGCCCGCGCCTGTTCCTGGTCGGCGTCGAATTCCCATGCGACCTCTGGCCGATCGAACTGAAGCGACGGCACATGCACGAGGTCGCCCCAGGCCAACACTGTTTCGCCGCTGCTGGTGACGCGGGAGATCGTCGCCGAAAGGCTTGTCTCCCGGCTGGCGCAGTCGCCGGACCGGCATGTCGACATAACCGTCGCGCAACGAGGTAACGGTCAAGTCGCCGATTTTATAGGTCGTGTGATGAGGTCCGGCTGAAATTCGTTCCAACGCTTGCTCTCTTTCAACCGCGCATCCGAAGTGGCGGCTAGATCATTTCCAGCCCACGCTTACGCGTCGGCGGCGGGAAGGCGCGGTCGAGATCGGCGAAATCCTGCGGCGTCAGTTCGACGCTCAGCGCGGCGGCGTTCTGGCACACGTGCTCCTGGCGGCCGGCCTTCGGGATGGCGATGACGCCGTCCTGCATCATCACCCAGGCAAGCGCGATCTGCGCGGCGGTGGCGTTGTGGCGGGCAGCGACGACTTCCAGCCGGGTATTGTGAGCCAGCGCGCCCTGCTCGACCGGCGAATAGGCCATCAGCGGTATGCCGCGCTCCGCGCACCAGGGGGCAAGATCGAATTCGGGGCCGCGCCGCGACAGGTTGTAGAGAACCTGGTTGGTCTGGACGTCGCCGCCATGGTCCAAGCCGACCAGTTCCTCCATCTCGTCGGTGTCGAAGTTGGAGACGCCCCAATGCCGGATCTTGCCGGCCGCCTTCAAAGCCTCGAAGGCCTCGACGGTTTCGGACAGCGGCACGCTGCCCGGCCAATGCAACAGATAGAGATCGATGCGGTCGGTGGCGAGCCGCTTCAGGCTGTTCTCGCAGGCGCGCTTCACGCCGGCGCGCGAGGCATTGGAGGGCAGCACCTTGGAGACCAGGAAGGTCGCGTCGCGGCGCCCGGCGATGGCCTCCGCCACCACTTCCTCGGCGCCGCCGCTGGCATACATCTCCGCCGTGTCGACGAGCGTGATGCCGAGGTCGAGCCCCAGCTTCAGCGCCGCCACCTCATCTGCGCGGCGCCGTCGATCCTCGCCCATCTTCCAGGTGCCTTGGCCCAGCACCGGAACGGCTTCGCCGGATGGCAGCTTCAGGGTTCTGATCGACGAGCGGTTGATTGACGGGGGCATGGCTTTCTCCGCGTGAAGGCGGATCGCAGCACAGCCGTGGCCGGAAATCCAGACCGAAGGCTCGTGGCCGCCCGGATTTCTGGTCCCCCGGATTTCCGCAGCGGCTACTTCGCCGGATGCTTGGCGAGCCAGTCCTGCATCTGCTTGATCTCGGCCTCCTGCGCCGTGACGACGCTTTCGGCGAGCTTGCGGATTTCCGGGTCCTTGCCGTTGGCGATCACCACCTTGGCCATGTCGATGGCGCCTTGATGATGCGGGATCATGCCGCGGACGAAATCGACATCGGCATTGCCGGTGTATTTGATCATCATGTCCTTGTGCATCTTCTTCATCGCCGCCTCGTAGCCGATGGTGGCCGGGCTCTGGGCACCCATCGCCATCTTGGACATGTCATGCTTCATCTCTTCAGACGAAGCCGGCACGCTTTCGAGGAAGACGGCAAGCAGCATTCCGGCGGCCATCAGCAGCAGCACGATTTTCTTGGCCAAGGTCATTCAGGTCTCCTTCTGTTGGATAGCGTATCTGGGGGCATTGCTCAGAGTTTCAATGTTCTCAACCGCAAGGCATTGGCGATGACCGACACCGACGACAGGCTCATCGCCGCCGCCGCGAGCATCGGCGACAGCAGCGTGCCGGTGAGCGGATAAAGGACGCCGGCCGCGATCGGCACGCCAAGCACGTTGTAGAGGAAGGCGAAAAACAGGTTCTGGCGGATGTTGCCGATCGTCGCCTGAGCCAGCGTGCGGGCTCTGACGATACCATTGAGGTCGCCCTTGACCAGCGTGATGCCGGCGCTTTCGACCGCGACATCGGCGCCGGTGCCCATGGCGATACCGACATCGGCGCTGGCCAGCGCCGGCGCGTCGTTGACGCCGTCGCCAGCCATGGCGATAGCGGCACCCTTGGCACGCAATTCCTCGACTAGCGCGCCCTTCTCCTCCGGCAGCAGCCCGGCGCGGACCTCGTCGATGCCGAGCCTGCCGGCGATCGCTTTTGCCGTGCGCTCGTTGTCGCCAGTGGCCATGATGATCCTGAGACCCTTGTCATGCAGCGCCTTTATCGCCTCGACTGTCGTTGCCTTTACGGGATCGGCGACAGCGACGATGCCGGCGAACCTACCGTCGACGGCGACGAACATCGCCGTCTTGCCCTCGGCCTGCATCTCTTCGGCATTGGCCGCCGACGTTTCGACGCCGAGATCCGCCATCATCGCCCCATTGCCGAGCGCGACCTTCCTGCCCGAAACCGTGCCCGAAACGCCCTTGCCGGTGATGGCTTCGAAATCGACCGCGTCGGCCAGCTTCAGACCGCGCGCGGCGGCGCCCTCGACGATCGCCTCGGCCAGCGGATGCTCGGAGCCCTTTTCGAGCGCGGCGGCGAGGCCCAGCAGCTCGTTCTCATCGATGCCGTCGGCCGCAACGACATCGGTAAGCCGCGGCTTGCCCTCGGTCAGCGTGCCGGTCTTATCGACGATCAGCGTATCGACCGAGGCAAAACGCTCCAACGCCGCCGCTTCCTTGATCAGCACGCCGGCATGCGCGCCGCGCCCGGTCGCGGTCATGATCGACATCGGTGTGGCGAGGCCGAGCGCGCAGGGACAGGCGATGATCAGCACCGACACCGCCGAGACGATGGCGAAGATCAAGCTCGGTTCGGGGCCGAGGATCGACCAGGCGATGAAGGCCAGGACCGCCACCAGCACGACGGCCGGAACGAAATAGAAGGACACGCGGTCGGCGAGACCCTGGATCGGCGCGCGCGAGCGCTGCGCCTTGGCAACCAGCTCGACAATGCGCGACAGCGTGGTCTCGGCGCCGACTTTCTCGGCGCGCATGACCAGCGAACCGTTCTTGTTCAGCGTGCCGCCGGTGAGCGTGTCGCCTTCGGTCTTTTCGACCGGTAGCGGTTCGCCCGTGATCATCGATTCATCGATCGCCGAGCGTCCCTCCAGCACCGTGCCGTCGACCGGCACGGCGTCGCCGGGGCGGATGCGCAGCTTGTCTCCGGTCTTGACGCTGTCGAGCGGCACGTCCTTCTCGGCACCGTCGGCGCCGATCAGCCGCGCCGTCTTCGGCGCAAGATCGAGCAGCGCGCGGATGGCCGAGCCGGTGCGCTCGCGGGCCCTGAGTTCCAGCACCTGGCCGAGAAAGACCAGCGCGACGATGACGGCGGCGGCCTCGAAATAGACCGGCACGGCGCCGTCATGGCCGCGGAACTGATGCGGGAAGACGTCCGGGAACAGCGTCGCGACAAGGCTGAACAGATACGCGGCGCCGACGCCCAGCGAAATCAGCGTCCACATATTGGGGCTGCGGTTCAGGATCGATTCCCAACCGCGATGGAAGAACGGAAACGCCGCCCACAGCACCACCGGGCTCGCCAGCGCCAGCTCGAACCATGTCTTGGCGCGGCCGTCGACGAGGTTTTCGAAGTTGAAGCCCAGCATCGGCGCCATGGCGATGATCAGGAGCGGCACGGAGAGCGCCGCGCTGACCCAGAACCGGCGCGTGAAATCGACGAGCTCGGGATTCGGGCCCTCGTCGCCGGACGGCACGCCCATCGGCTCCAGCGCCATGCCGCAGATCGGGCAGGAGCCGGGCTTGTCGCGAATGATCTCGGGATGCATCGGGCAGGTGTACTGCGTGCCCTTCGGCATAGGTTGAGGCTCGGGCCGGCCAGCGAGGTATTTTGCCGGCTCGGCTTCGAACTTGCCCTTGCAGCCGGCGGAGCAGAAATAGAAGCCCTGCCCTTCGTGGCGAACGAAGTGCTTCGCGCTCGCGCGGTCGACATTCATGCCGCAGACGGGGTCGGTCGCGGAAAGATATGCTTCCGGCTCGGCTTGGAATTTCGTGCGGCAGCGCTCGCTGCAGAAATGAAACGTCCGGCCGCCATGCTCGGCCGTCGGCTTGCCGGCCGCCGGATCGACCGTCATGCCGCAGACAGGATCGCGAATCACCGCTTCGGCGTCGGGCGCGGCATCCTTCGCGGAGCAGCAGCCGCCGCCATGCGCATGATGGTGGTGATGGTCGGAATGGGTCATGGCCAGGCCTCTGAATCTCGAACTTGAGGCGGAGGTAGTGCTTCCAGTAACTGGAAGGTCAAGGGCCGGTTTGGATTTTTGCGGCTTTGGTCTTGCAGCTGCGTATCCTGGCCATCGCTCATCGCTGGAAACGCGCCGCCCGCCCCATACACAGCGCCGCGAAAACAGGCTATAGACCCCGCCGAATGGCAAAGATCTCCCTGAAACTCGACGAAATCATCGACGGCGACGCGCTGCGCCGCGACTTGACCGCGTTGACGGCGGCAAGCGCCGGCGACGGTTCAGGACCGGCTGTTCGCACGGCCGTCCTCCAGCTGCTCAAGGCCAGGATGGCGGAAGGGCGAAAGATCGCCGAAGCCATGCTCAAGCAGGATGGCGGCGGCAATGCCTGCGCCGAGCGGCTCTCGCATCTGATGGATGAACTGATCCGGGCGCTCTATGATTTCGCCGCCACCCATGTCTACCGGGTCAAGAACCGGTCCGCGGCCGAGCGCATGGCGGTCGTCGCCGTCGGCGGCTACGGCCGCGGCACGCTGGCGCCGGGCTCCGACATAGACCTGCTTTTCCTGCTGCCCTACAAGCAGACCCCATGGGGCGAGCAGATCGTCGAATACATGCTCTACATGCTGTGGGACATGGGGCTGAAGGTCGGCCACGCCACCCGCAATATCGACGAGTGCCTCAGGCTGTCGCGCAGCGACATCACCATCCGCACCTCGATCCTCGAGGCGCGTTTCCTGTGGGGCGAACAGAAGCTTTATGAAGAACTGCTCACCCGCTTCGACCACGAAGTGGTGCGCACCACCGGACCGGAATATGTGCAGGCCAAGCTTGCCGAGCGCGACGAGCGCCACGCCAAGGCCGGCGAAAGCCGCTATCTGGTCGAGCCCAACGTCAAGGACGGCAAGGGCGGCCTGCGCGACCTGCAGACGCTGTTCTGGATCGGAAAATATTTCTATCGCGTGCGCACCGGCGAGGAGCTGGTCGAGAAGGGCGTCTTCACCGAGGCCGAATATCGCGAATTCCAGAAGGCCGAGGATTTCCTGTGGGCGGTGCGCTGCCACATGCATTTCCTCACCGGCAAGGCGGAGGAGCGGCTGCATTTCGACATCCAGCGCGAGATCGCCGAGCGCCTGGGCTATACGACGCATCCCGGCCTGTCGGCGGTCGAGCGCTTCATGAAGCACTACTTCCTCGTCGCCAAGGATGTCGGTGACTTGACCCGCATCTTCTGCGCGGCGCTCGAGGAAGAGCAGGCCAAGCACGTGCCGGGCTTCAATCGCATCTTCCTCACCTTCTCGCGGCGCAAGCGCAAGCTTGCCGGCACCTCCGACTTCATCGTCGACAACCACCGCATCAACATCGCCGACGACAGCGTGTTCGAGCGCGATCCGGTCAACCTGCTCAGGCTGTTCTGGTTCGCCGACAAGCACGGGCTGGAGTTCCACCCCGACGCGCTGAAGCTGCTCACCCGCTCGCTCGGGCTCGTCAACAAGTCGCTCCGGCGCGACGAGGAAGCCAACCGGCTGTTCCTCGACATACTGACGTCGGACCGCAATGCCGAGCTCAATCTCAGGCGCATGAACGAGGCCGGGCTGCTCGGCAAGCTGATCCCGGACTTCGGCAAGATCGTCGCCATGATGCAGTTCTCGATGTACCACCACTATACGGTGGACGAGCATCTGATCCGCTGCATCGGCGTGCTGGCCGAGATCGAGCGCGGCGACGGCGCGAAGGTGCATCCGCTGTCGCATACGCTGATGCCGGGACTGAAGAAGAGCCGCGAGGCGCTCTATGTCGCCGTGCTTTTGCACGACATCGCCAAGGGCCGGCCGGAGGACCATTCGGAAGCCGGGGCCAGGATCGCGCGGCGCATCTGTCCGCATATGGGATTGTCGGCGGCCGACACCGAGACCGTCGCCTGGCTGGTCGAGAACCATCTCGTGATGTCGATGACGGCGCAGACGCGCGATCTCAACGACCGCAAGACGATCGAGGATTTCGCCTCCATCGTGCAGTCGGTCGAGCGGCTGAAGCTGCTTTTGATCCTCACCGTCTGCGACATCAGGGGCGTCGGGCCGGGCGTGTGGAACGGCTGGAAAGGCCAGCTGCTGCGCACACTCTATTTCGAGACGGAGCTGCTTTTGACCGGCGGCTTTTCCGAGGTGTCGCGCGCCGAGCGCACGACGGCGGCGCGCGAGCAACTGGCCGAGGCGCTGGCGGCATGGCCGGCGAAGGAGCGCAAACGCTACGTCGCCCTGCACTACGAGAACTATCTGCTCACCGTCGATCTGCCCGACCAGCTTCGGCACGCCGAGTTCGTCCGCGAGGCGGATGCGGCAGGCAAGAAGCTCGCCACCATGGTCAAGACGCATGAGTTCGAAGCGGTGACCGAGATCACCGTGCTGGTGCCGGACCATCCGCGCCTGCTTTCGATCATCGCCGGGGCATGTGCCGCGGCCGGCGGCAACATCGTCGACGCCCAGATCTTCACCACCTCGGACGGACGGGCGCTGGACTCGATCCTGATCTCGCGGGAGTTCGACCTCGACGAGGACGAGCGCCGCCGCGCCGAGCGCGTCGGCCGCCTGATCGAGGACGTGCTGTCCGGCAAGAGCTGGCTACCCGAGATGATCGAGAAGCGCACCAAGCCAAAGCGCGGCGCCAAGGCTTTCAGGATTCCGCCGCGCGCCGAAATCCGCAACACGCTGTCGAACCGCTTTTCGGTGATCGAGGTCGAGGGGCTGGACCGGCCGGGCCTGCTTTCCGAAATCACCGGCGCGCTCTCGGATCTGTCGCTCGACATCGCTTCAGCCCACATCACCACTTTCGGCGAAAAGGTCATCGATACCTTCTACGTCACCGACCTCACCGGCCAGAAGATCGACAGCCCAAGCCGCACCGCCACCATCCACAAGCGGCTCGTCGACACGCTCGAGGGCAACGCTCATGAGCGCACCGGCAAGACCAGGGCGGCGGCCGAGTGACATCCATTTGACGCAATCTTTCCGGCAGTCGTTCCAAGCATGAGCCTCGTCAAGAAATTCGCCACCGTCGCCTCCGGCACGCTGATGAGCCGCGCGCTCGGCTTCGGCCGCGAGATGCTGATGGCGGCCGCGCTCGGCACCGGGCCGACCGCCGATGCCTTCAACGCCGCCTTCCAGTTCCCCAACACCTTCCGCCGGCTGTTCGCCGAGGGCGCCTTCAATGCTGCCTTCGTGCCGCTGTTCGCCAAGGAGATCGAGACGCACGGCACCGAAGGCGCCAAGCGCTTTTCGGAGGAAGTGTTCGGCGTGCTGTTTTCGGCGCTGCTGGCGCTGACCATCGTGATGGAACTGGCGATGCCGCTGATCGTGCGCTACCTGGTGGCGCCGGGTTTCGCCGCCACGCCGGGCAAGTTCGAGCTGACCGTCACGCTGGCGACGATCATGTTCCCCTACCTGATCTGCATGTCGCTCGGCGCCATGATGGCCGGCATGCTGAATTCGCTGCGCCGCTATTTCGCCGCGGCGGTGGCGCCGGTGTTCCTCAACATCATCCTGATCGGCGTGCTCGCCTATGCCTGGTATCACGGGCTGGATGCCCGCGCTGTCGGCTTCGGCCTCTCCTGGGGCGTGCTTGCGGCCGGGCTGGTGCAGCTCGCCATCGTCTGGGCGGCGGTGCGCAATGCCGGCATCTCGATCGGCTTTCGCCGGCCGAAGATGACGCCCAACGTCAAGAGGTTGCTGATCCTGGCGCTGCCGGCGGCGATCACCGGCGGCATTACCCAGATCAACCAGCTGATCGGCACGGCGATCGCGTCGGCGCAGGACAGCGCGGTGTCCTCGCTCGCCTATGCCGATCGCATCTACCAGCTCCCGCTCGGCGTCGTCGGCGTGGCCGTCGCCATCGTGCTGTTGCCGGAACTGTCGCGGGCGCTGAAATCGGGCAATCTGATCGAGGCCGCCAATCTGCAGAACCGCTCGGTCGAGTTCACCTTGTTCATGACCTTGCCGGCGGCAGCCGCGCTCTGGGTGATGTCGGAACCGATCGTGCGGCTGGTCTATGAGCGCGGCGCCTTCGCCGCCAACCACTCGACGCCGATCGTCGCCTCGATCCTGGCGATCTTCGGCCTCGGCCTGCCCGCCTTCGTTTTGATCAAGGCGTTCACGCCCGGCTATTTCGCACGCGAGGACACCCGGACCCCGATGATTTTTGCCGCCATCTCGGTCGGCGTGAATGTCGCCACGGCATTGACCCTGTTCCCGTCGATGGGCGCGCCTGGCATCGCGGTGGCCTCGGCCGTTGCCGGCTGGGTCAACGCGCTGATGCTGCTCGGCATGCTGATCAGGCGCGGCCATTGGGGCCGCGACGTGCCGCTCTTGAGACGCATTCCCCGGCTGGTGCTCTCCGCCGTAATCATGGCCGTGGCGCTTTACTTCGCGGAGCGCCACTTTGCCACACAGATTGGGCCCGGCTCGCCGCTCGTGGTGAAGGCGACGACGGTGCTTGGCCTGGTCGCCGGGGGCGCCGCGCTCTACTTCATCGCCGCCTTCGGCACCGGCGGCGCCGATTTCGGCATGATCCGGCGCAATGTGAGACGTCGTTCACCCAAGGCGCCACCACCCGTCAGGGAATAGTCTCCAGATCCATGAGCCGGAATCCATTGGCCGTGGAAAGCATCGGAACGGCGTAGTATCGCGCGCAAGCGTAGTGGAAGCAGTCCGCCATGTTTAGGCGGACAGCATTGTTGCGAAACCGCGAAGCGGCCTCGATGGATGTAGCTTATGCACGGCAATGTCAACGTACCCGATGAGCCATACCAGCTCGGTCCGCGCCTCTTGATCGCGCGGCCGGCTTCGTCCATAAGCGCGCCGTCGCAAGACTATCGCCGCGCGCGGTTTCCAGCCGTGTGATTGGCTCCAAAACGTCTGCAACTTTTTGGAATCACGCTATACGGCCCTCCACAAGCCATGAGGAATTCATGTCCGCCTTCAAGCCACTCGTCTTTTCGGGCGTCCAGCCGACCGGCAACCTGCATCTCGGCAACTATCTCGGCGCCATCAAGAAATTCGTCGCCCTCCAGGAACAGTCCGACTGCATCTACTGCGTCGTCGACCTGCATTCGCTGACGGCGCAGCTGGTGCATCAGGACCTGGGCGACCAGACGCGGTCGATCACCGCGGCGTTCCTGGCCTCCGGCATCGACCCGAAGAAGCACATTGTCTTCAACCAGTCGCGGGTCATGCAGCACGCCGAGCTTGCCTGGATCTTCAACTGCGTGGCGCGCATCGGCTGGATGTACCGGATGACGCAGTTCAAGGACAAGGCCGGGAAGGACCGCGAGAACGCCTCGCTCGGCCTGCTCGCCTATCCGAGCCTGATGGCGGCCGACATCCTGCTCTACCGCGCCACCCATGTGCCGGTGGGCGAGGACCAGAAGCAGCATCTGGAGCTCACCCGCGACATCGCGCAGAAATTCAACAACGACTTTTCCGAGAAGATCGCGGCACTCGGCATCGGCGTCGAGATGAGGATAGGCGAAGAGACGGTGAACGGTTACTTCCCGATCACCGAGCCGGTGATCGGTGGTCCGGCGGCGCGCATCATGAGCCTGCGCGACGGCTCGAAGAAGATGTCGAAGTCGGATCCGTCGGATCTCTCGCGCATCAATTTGACCGACGACGCCGACACCATCTCGAAGAAGATCCGCAAGGCCAAGACCGACCCGGAAGCGTTGCCGAGCGAGATCGACGGGCTGGAAAGCCGGCCTGAGGCCGAGAACCTTGTCGGCATCTATGCCGGTCTCGCCGAGATCTCGAAGGAAGACGTGCTGAGGGAATATGGCGGTCAGCAATTCTCCGTGTTCAAGCCGGCTCTGGCCGATCTTGCCGTGGAGAAGCTGGCGCCGATCGCTTCCGAGATGCGCCGCATCGAGGGCGACCGCGCCTATGTCGACGCCGTGCTCAAGGACGGCGGCGACCGGGCGCGGGCGATCGCCGAGGGCACGATGAAGACGGTGCGCGACATTATCGGCCTGTTGCAGGACTGACCGACGATTGGTCCCATACGACCATTGCCGCGCCGACCGACGGCTTGCCGCCGGTCGGCCGCGGTGGCAGATTGCGGCCGAAACCATACCGAGCAGATAGACATGGTCTCCAAACGCCTCAGCCGCGAAGCCGGCCATCGCAGGAAATTCCTGACGATCATCGACGACACGCCGGAATGCGAGCGCGCAGTCGCCTATGCCTCGAAGCGGGCGCAAAGCACCAGCGGCGTGCTGGTGCTGCTCTATGTCATCGTGCCGGACGATTTTCAGCATTGGCTGGGGGTCGAGAAGATCATGCGCGAGGAAGCGAATGCGACGGCGCGCGCGGCGCTCGACGGCTATGCGAACAAGGTGCGCCAGAAGCTCGGCATCGAACCGGAGTTGGTCGTGCGCGAGGGCAAGCCCACGGAAGAAATCCACAAGCTGATCGAGGAAGACCAGGACATCGCCATACTGGTGCTGGCAGCTGGCGCCGGCAAGGAAGGCCCTGGACCACTGGTCAGCGCGGTTGCCGGCCGGGGGGCGGCCTTCCCCATTCCAGTCACGGTGGTGCCGCAGAATCTGTCCGACGAGGAGATCGACAGCTTAGCTTAAGCCACCTCAATCCCCGGCCTCCGCCGACCTGATCACTACCACCACTTCAAAAGCCGTGACGGGCCCGAAAAAGCATTCCGCCAGCCAGCTGTTCGGGCGACGCGTTTCGCTTGAATGTCCAGCCGATAGAGCCTATTTAGAATTATTCCAAACTATCGGCCCTGGAAGGGCCTGGAGATACCCATGTTCATCCAGACCGAATCGACGCCGAACCCGGCGACGCTGAAATTCCTGCCGGGCAAGGAAGTGGTGGGCGAAGGCACAGCCGATTTCCGCAACGCCGAAGCCGCGGCGGAGGCCTCGCCGCTGGCCGGCCGTCTGTTCGAGATCCCGGGCGTCACCGGCGTCTTCTTCGGCTATGATTTCATCACCGTGACCAAGGACGGTCCGGACTGGCAGCATCTGAAGCCGGCGATCCTCGGCGCCATCATGGAGCATTTCATGTCCGGTGCGCCGGTCATGGCCACGACCGCTCCGGCGAGCCAAGCCGGCGAGACCGGCGAGTTCTACGACAAGGCCGACGAAGAGTTGGTGCTGACCATCAAGGAACTGCTCGACACGCGCGTGCGCCCGGCCGTTGCCCAGGACGGCGGCGACATCACCTTCCGCGGCTTCGAGAACGGCACCGTGTTCCTGCACATGAAGGGCGCCTGCGCCGGCTGCCCGTCGTCGACGGCGACGCTGAAGCACGGCATCCAGAACCTGCTTCGCCACTTCGTTCCGGAAGTCCAGCAGGTCGAGCAGGTCGCCTGAGAATCCACTTCGCCGGCCGCGTAGTGCGGCGAGGCGAATTCCGATCCAAGACACAAAAACAAAAAACCGGGCCCCAACAGCCCGGTTTTCTGTTCTTGGACGTCTTGTTGTTGCCTAGACGGTCCGCTTGCGAAAGCTTTTGGCCTCGGCCTTCGTGATCACATCACGATGACCTTGGCGCCGACCGACGTGCGGTCGTAGAGGTCGATAATGTCCTGGTTCATCAGCCGGATGCAGCCCGACGACATCGCCTTGCCGATCGAGAACCATTCCGGGCTGCCATGCAGGCGGTAGCCCATGTCGCCGCCCTTGTTGAAGAGATACATGGCGCGCGCGCCGAGCGGGTTCTTCAGGCCCGGCTCCATGCCGCCGGCGAATTTGGCGAGCTCGGGCTGGCGCTTGATCATCTGCGAGGGCGGCGTCCAGGTCGGCCATTCGCGCTTCAGCGCGATATGGGCGGTGCCGTGCCATTCAAAACCCTCGCGGCCGACGCCGATGCCGTAGCGCATCGCCATGCCGTCGCCCTCGATGAAATAGAGGAACTTGTTCTGCGTATCGACGATGATGGTGCCCGGCTTCTCCGGCGAGTCGTACCGCACTTCCTGGCGGTGGTACCTGGCGGGGACCTTCTCGATCGGGATGCGCGGCAGCTGATAGCCGGCATCGCTCATCGCGCCATAGTTGTTGGTGAACATTTGCCCACCGATGGTGCTGCACCCGCTGATCGCGGTCGACAGCGCAAGGGCGGCGAGGATTGCAAATGACTTCAAGCGCATGAATAGGTCCGACGCCCTGTCTCAATAGCAGCGGCACGAGTCGGCCGCTTTCTTGCCATCATTCATGCTGGCATTTCTTTTGCTTGCCAAGCGCGCACTGCCTATATGCAAGACCTTCCCTGCCGGTAAGTGCTGAACTGCGGCATTTCCGCAACAGGCCTCACTGGATTGTGAAGCAAAATCAATGAGGCAGCTCGGAGAGCCGCCTCAATTCGAGGAGAGCGCCATGAATGTCGGTGATGCCGCCGAGCGTTCCGGCCTGCCGGCCAAGACCATCCGCTACTATGAGGAGATCGGCCTGATCCGTCCGGCGCGGGCCGAGAACGGCTATCGCGATTACTCCGGCGACGATATCCACCGGCTCGCCTTCCTGCGCCGTGCGCGCAATCTCGGTTTCTCAATCGACGATTGCAGGCAGCTCATGGCGCTCTATCAGGACCGCGGCCGCGCCAGCCATGACGTGCGCGAAATCGCCGCCGCCCATGTCAGGGCGATCGAGGAGAAGCTGCGCGAATTGCAGTCGATGCGCGGGACGCTGCAGAAGCTGATCCACGCCTGCCACGGCGATGAGCGGCCGGACTGCCCGATCCTGGATGACATGGCGGGAGCGGCCTGAGGGGGCGGAGTTCCGTCACCGCTTCCAGAAATCGCGGTGCGGGGCGAGCAGCTCGTCCGCGATTTCGGGAAAGGGGCCCAACACCTCGATCCTCTTCTGGCCGGAAGCGAGGACGGTGCGCGAGGCGAGGTTCATCGTCGGATTCTCCGCGTGATCCCCGGTGAGCCCCAGGAGGCTGGTTTCCTCGACCCCATAGACCAGGCGCCCGATATTCGCCCAGTACATCGTGCCGGCGCACATCGCGCACGGTTCGAAAGTCGAGACCAGCGTGCATTGCCACAGGAACTCCGGCTTATAGGCCGCCGCGGCGCGGCGGGCGAGCTCTGTCTCGGCATGGCGCACCGTGTCGAGATTGCCCTGCCGCATCAAAACGCGGTCGTCCGGCCCGACCAGCACGCAGCCGAACGGATGATGCCCGTGCACCGCCGCGTCGCGGGCGACGGCATCGGCCGACCTAAGGTGGGCGAGCATCTGATCGCGGGTCATGGCGAATTCCTCCAAGGTGAGATTGCTGCCAGGGGATTTGATTAGCAAGAACTGATCTTTTCTTGAGCCGCCCACTTGGCTTTGAACTCCGACCATTTCCGGTTTGGTGCTATTTTGACAACCGCACAATGAGATTGCTGGGCCATGGGCATGCAGGAAGACATCGAACGGGTCGAGCAGCATATCCGCGAGATTGAACAGCGGATCGAGCGCCAGCGCGCGGTTATCACCCAGGCCGAGGAAACCGGCTTGCCGACCGACGGCCCGCGCAACTTCCTGTGGTTCCTGAAAGAAGCATTGAGCCTGAGCCGCGACCATCTGGCCAGGCTTCTGGCGGATGAATTCCGGGCGAGGGATTCGCAATAAGGGTGCAGCGAAGCCCATAGAAAGGCGATTATGTACTTTACAAACAGGACCGACTCGGCGCACCTTTTTGCTAAGAAAGGGGTTCGCTATGGCCCACTACATCATCAGTTACGATCTGCATAATCAGCGCAACTATGAGCCCGTATGGGATCAGCTTGGCGCGTGGGGCGCTGTCCGATTGTTAGAATCTCTTTGGGTTCTGACTTCGGGCATAAATGCCGCGACCCTCAGGGACGAGCTCAGAGGCAAGATGGACGGCGACGATTCAGTCGCGGTTATAGAGCTTAAGCCCGGCTCGGAATGGGGCTCTTGGAATGCTAAACAGGCGGGGGTCGATTGGTTGAGCCGGAACATCCAGCGTTACTAGTCGTAGGCCCTTCACTGAGCCAATAGGATTCTCGTATTTTTATAGGAACGCCGAACATGGCCGCCACCCATTGAACTAGCGACAAACGTAACATTTCATCGTCGTCTCCATTGAAAAAGGCCGCTCACTTAGCGGCCTTCTTTGTCTTGCCTTTCGGCTTTGGTTTTGGTTTTGGGTCTGGCGGCATGTGCGCCAGTTTGCCCATTAAGGCATCGGCGTCGGATTTCTTTTCATCCGCTTCGATCTCTCGCGCCTTCTCAATGAAGGCACGCGACTGCGCTGGGTCGTTTGGCTTCGTTGTCTTGTGCGCATTCATTTGGGGTCATCCCAGCTTATCTCATGCTGTGGCTTGGACGGCTTTGGCGTAGGCTTTGGCACACATATTTTCAGAGGCTTTCCGTCCGCGCGATTCACCTTGCCGTCAAGCTTAAGCAAGTCTGCCCCGTCATATGTGTGCATCTCATCGACGTTCAACGCTAAGGCCGTCGCCAAATGGATGCCGTCCGATGGCTTTTTGCATTCGGTGTGATGTCTCATGAGACGGCGACATGCGACGCCAATCTTCTCGTCCACAACGACCGCACGAATCCATTTCTGCCGAAGAAGCTGCTCGATTTTCCTGTCGCCATCCTCCGAAAGCGGCTTTCCTCCGTCTTCGCATTTGGCCTTGAAGACTTCGGCAAACGTGAAGAAGGACGTATAGATCAGCACGCCGCCAGCCTCGGCCTCTTTCCAGACTGCGGCACAATCGTTCAGCTTACCCGGCTCCTGGTTAATGAGGCCGAGAAACGCGCACGAGTCCCAATACACCCTCTTAGCCAAGCCGCCCTTCGTGCAATCGCTCTAAATATTCTTGTGGGTCCATCCCAGCAGTAAAATCAGGGTCAAGTATCGCCTCCAAATTGACAAGGGGGGCGAACTCAATTTCCCGCACATTGAAAGCTTCAATGGATTGCAATTTCCCGCCTGCGATGTAGTTGAGCCGGCCCTGTACGCCAAGGGTCTTGCCCTTCCAGATATCGCTCATTGAATGCTCGTCGCCAAATCGTTCGATAAGGTCGCTGGAAAGGGTGCACCAGATGAAGCCATACATTTCGTTTTTGATCTGGATCGCCTCTTTGTTTCGATAGCGACCAGCCGCGAGCATCACGCCTTCAATCTCACCGAACGACTGTCGCGGCGTTAGATCTTGCTCGAAATCCATGGCGTTGAAGGCGTTGAGTGTATTGATCCCCGCCTTCGCCCGATCAGGCGTGATTTCGATCACGTCGCCATCTTCAAAATCAATATCCGTCTCACCGATGCCGTTTAGATTTCTGGCAAAGATGCATTTGGCAACGGCGAAGCTCTCTAGCGTCATCCATTGCGGAGGGGTGCCGCGCGTCATGAGGCTCCGAAGACCGCCAGCGACTTCGGTTTTAACGCGCTTAGCCAAGGCGGAAACATTGACCGATGGATTGGACGCTTGCGCTACGGCAACAACAGTAAACGGGCTATTGGTGCTGGCCTTCTCCAGCCTCCACTCAAAGCGCGAGTGTGGGTCGCCCAACGACTGCTGAGCGGCTTCGAATAGCTTCATGTGGTCGAGAACCTGTTGCATGGCGTCGGTGACGCTCAGCAACTTTACGTCGGAGACAGTCGGATGCACCGTTATGACGATACGGTCCATTTTCTCGCCTATTCCGCCCCGACGCCCGATGAGTCCCGATACTTCAGGCGCTTTCCAACGATGCCAGCCATTGCCTTCACCGTCCTATTGTTGTCATCGACGCCAAGCGGATGCGATTACTATAGCGGAAATCGAACTCAGCAAGATAGCGGTGAAGATGCTGCTCACCGCAATGCTGGTAAATGCCCTTCATGCCGCGCTTAAAGATGCTGTAATAGCCTTCGACCGTATTGGTGTGGACGGTCTTTTCGCCTTCGTAGCGCACATACTCGTCCTTGGAATGCGTGACGAAATCGTGAGAAGAAAAATCCTGGCTGGCGCGGCGATAGATGCCGGACTCGTCGGTCATCAACGCGCTTTCGCGAGCGATGTTGGCGCGCCCGATCGGCATGACGTTGCCCATGCGAGCGGTATCGACATGGAAGGAACGGGCAATGCCGCCGCGCTCGACAAGCGTAACGACGGAGTTTTTGTGAGCACCGCCGCCGCGCTTAACCGGAGCGCCTTTCAGGCGACCGATATACGTTTCGTCAACTTCGACGTGCTTACCCTCGCCACCCATCGGGGAAAGGACGCCATCACGCATAGCCTCACGCAAGCGATGGAACATGAACCATGCGGTCTTGTACTGGACCTGCAAGGTTCGGTGCAGTTGGTGAGCGCTGATACCCTTCTTGCTGGAGGCAAGAAGATGCGCGGCCTGCCACCACTTGTGCAGCGGCACATGGCTGGACTCGAAAACCGTTCCCACTTTCACGGTGAATTGCTTCTTGCACTCTAAGCAGCGGCGAAGGCCGGTGCGGGCGGTCGCGCCAGTGACGCGGCTAATGCGCTTCTGATCGCAGTTGCCGCACTTCGGGCAGACTGGACCTTCCGGCCACACAATCGCCTCCAGCCGCTCAAAAGCAGCTTCTTCGTTGTGGAAGTGCGGTTCGGAAAGGACGCTCACAACCCGGATTCCTACTGTGGATTCAAGGTATCAAGCTTTTCCGTGTTTGTAAAGTACGTAATCGCCCCATAGAAACGGGTTCAAACCGTGAACAAAATCTGGCATGGTGCCATCCATGCCCATCGTTTCCCCGATTCCCCTCAACCCTTTGATCGACGGCCGCCAGTCGGAGCGCGCCATGCTGGTGCGGCGCGGCGTGCAGCGGCTGCTGACCGAAATGGGCGCGCATGTGCTGCCGGAGCTTTCCCTGGCGACAGGCCGCCGCGCCGATCTCGTCGCGCTGACCAGGCAGGGCGACATCTGGATCATCGAGATCAAATCCTCGATCGAGGATTTCCGGGTCGACCGCAAATGGCCTGACTACCGTCTGCATTCCGACCGCTTCTTCTTCGCCACCCATCCAGGCGTTCCCCAGGACATCTTTCCCGAGGAGTGCGGCTTCATCCTCTCCGACGGCTATGGCGCGGAGATCCTGCGCGAGGCGCCCGAGCACCGCATGGCGGCCGCGACGCGCAAGGCGCTGATGCTGCGGATCGCCCGCGCGGGCGCCGCGCGGCTGCTGGCGGCCGAGCTCGCCGGCGTCGCGGTGCCGGCGCTGGATGGCGAGAGCGAGTAGCGCCTGTTCCCCGCCGCACGGGGGTGGCGGGAGCAGGCAGAGGTGGCCCGGCGCAGCCGGAACGGAGAGGGGTTGGCGGCGCTCGGAGGTTATCTCGATCTCCCGAAGGCTTCCCGCTGCCGATCTTCCACCGGCTCTGGCGTCGCGACGGGCGCCCTGCTCCGTCCCGGCTGCGTCGGGCCACCTTTCCCCGCTTGCGCAAGGGCGAGGAAATCGCGTCGCGGCCTGACCTAAAGCGCGTCGCGCTGAAGCGGATTCAGGCGACGCGCTTTAGGTCGTTGCTTGATGCATGTCGTTGTCGCAAAACCGAGGTCACCTTCGCGCGACATGCATTAGTCCACGTCCTCGTCCACCCCACTCGCCGCGGGCGCCATGAGCAGCACGGCGGCGCCCAGCAGCGCGGCAATCAGCGAGCCCGCAAGGATGCCGACCTTCACCGCGTCCTGCAGGGCAGGGTCGCTGGCGAAGGCAAGCAGGCCGATGAACAGGCTCATGGTGAAGCCGATGCCGCAAAGCAGCGAAATGCCCAGCATGTGCAGCCAGCCGGCATTGACCGGCAGGTCGGCGAGGCCGAAGCGGATGGCAAGGGCCGAGGAGCCGAAGACGCCGACCAGCTTGCCGAGAACCAGGCCGGCGGCGACGCCCAGCGTCAGCGGCTCGACAAGGGCTGCAAAGCTCAGGCCGCCGAGCGAGACGCCGGCATTGGCGAAGCCGAAGATCGGGATGACGAGGAAGGGGACGAGCTTGTGCAGGCCGTGTTCCAGCCGGTGCAGCGGCGAATGTTCGAGATCGTGGCTGATGCCCGGAGCACGCTCCAGCGGGATGGTGAGCGCCAGCGCAACGCCGGCAAGAGTGGCGTGCACGCCCGACTTCAGCACCAGCACCCACAGCAGCGCGCCGAGCACCAGATACGGCCAGAGCTTCATGGCGCGCATGCGGTTGAGCACGACCAGCAAGGCGATGACGACGAAGGCGGCCGCGAGGTAGGCGAGCGACAGGCCGCTGGTGTAGAACAGCGCGATGATGATGACGGCGCCGAGGTCGTCGAGGATGGCGAGAGCAGTGAGGAAGACTTTCAGCGAGACCGGCACGCGGCTGCCGAGCAGCGACAGCACGCCAAGCGCGAAGGCGATGTCGGTGGCGGTGGGGATCGCCCAGCCGGAGAGTGCCGCCTGATTGTCGCGGTTGATCAAGACATAGACCAGCGCCGGCACCAGCATGCCGCCGGCGGCGGCGACGCCCGGCAGCACGCGGCGCGGCCAGGTCGAGAGCTGACCATCCAGCATCTCGCGCTTGATCTCCAGTCCGACCAGCAGGAAGAACACCGCCATCAGCCCGTCATTGATCCAGTGCGAGACGCTGAGCGGCCCGAGATAGGCGTGCAGGACAGCGAAGTAAGTGCCGGCCAAAGGCGAGTTGGCGACGATCAGCGCAAGGGCTGCAGACACCATCAGGATGATGCCGCCAGCGGCCTCGCCGTCGAGGAATTCACGCAGGATCGATTTCGTCCGTTCGTCTTGCATGGTGCCTCGCTAACCTAGCCTGTTGCCGGGAATCTGTGGTCCAATGATGCGCAACGTCAGTGGCGATGCAAGGCTTACGGGCGACACCGCAGCCGATGCTTCGAAAATTGGCCGAAACGTCCGTCTCTTCATCATCCACGGGCGAAGCAAGGAGCGAAGCGACGCAGCGCAGACCCGAGGATCCGTTCCGTTACATCGGAGCGGTGCCCACGGCGCAGAATTCTGCTCCGCTGCATCCTCCGGCCAAGGTCACGGCATGAATCCTCGCGACTCCGCGTCCGCTTCGCCCGTGCATGACGACGCTTGCCTAGCGCGGCGCCCGCTTCGCGAGGATCCGCTGCAAGGTGCGCCGATGCATGTTCAGCCGGCGCGCCGTCTCGGACACGTTGCGGTCGCACATTTCGTAGACGCGCTGGATGTGCTCCCAGCGCACGCGGTCGGCCGACATCGGGTTTTCCGGCGGTGCCGCGCGCTCGCCTGAGGTCCGGGTAAGCGCGGCGAAGACGTCGTCGGCATCGGCGGGCTTGGAGAGGTAGTCGATAGCGCCGAGCTTCACCGCGGTCACCGCGGTGGCGATGTTGCCGTAGCCGGTCAAGATGATGGCGCGGGCGTCGTCGCGCCTCTCGCGAATGGCGGCAACGACATCGAGGCCATTGCCATCGCCGAGCCGCATATCGACCACCGCATAGGCCGGCGGATGGGCGCGCGCCTTGGCGACCGCCTCCTCCACGCTCTCCGCCGTCTCGACCACGAAGCCCCGGGTCTCCATGGCCCGGGCGAGCCGGGTGAGGAACGGCTTGTCGTCCTCGACGATGAGCAGCGAGGTGTCCTCGCCCTCGACCATTGCGCCAGTCGTTTCGTCTCCGCTCATCTTATCGGCATCCCACTGACTTGAACCACCTCGCCCCCGAAACGAATTCTAGCGAATGCGCCTTAAGTCCTTGTTTCCGGGCACGTCGTTTCCCAAAAAAGCTGCACAGTTCTGGACGATATGCCTCACTTTTACGCAGATACAGTCCCACAACGGCAATGTCCAATTTTTACAGCCGGCAACAGAGCTGCCAATTGGTAAATGCCGGGCTTTTTCACCGTTTCGCAATTCCGGACGGAAAACTACGGCGAAGTCGCCGAGCCCAACCGCTGCGCACTTTTCCTGGAATTGCTTCAGGCGTTGTCGAACGTGGTGGCCGACGCATGGTCCTGGTTGAGGAAGACGCCGCGCGGCCATGCGATCTGCACCACCGCGCCTTCGCCAAGCCCGCTCGAATTGCGGAAATCGATGGTGGCGCCCGATCGTTCCAGCAAGGTCTTGGCGATGAACAACCCTAGCCCCAGGCCGCCGCCGGCCTCGGTGCCCTGGCGCGTCGACATATAGGGCTCGCCGATGCGGTCGATGATCTCGGCCGGAAAGCCCGGCCCGTCATCGGTGATCGAGAAGATGACCTCGTCATTGTCCCAGCTCCAGCTGACGGTGACCGACTTGCGGGCGAAATCGACGGCATTCTCGACCAGGTTGCCGAGCCCGTAGATGACGCCGGGGCTGCGCTGGCCAACGGGCTCGGGGCCGATACGCTCGCCGGGCCGCAGCCGGATCGAGATGCCGAAATCGCGATGCGGCGCCGTCACCTCCTCAACCAGCGAGGTGAGCGGCATGCGCGACATATGCGCTTCGCCTTCCGAGGAAAGGCTGGTCAGCCGCTTCAGGATCTCGCGGCAACGCTCGCTTTGCGAGCGCAGGAGCTTCACGTCCTCGCCGTATTTCGGGTCCTTGCCGAGCGCCTTTTCCATCTCCTTGGCGACGACAGTGATGGTCGCCAAGGGCGTGCCGAGCTCATGCGCGGCCGCAGCCGCCAGCCCGTCCAGCGCCGACAGATGCTGCTCGCGCTGCAGCACCAGTTCGGTGGCGGCCAGCGCGTTGGCGAGCAGGCGCGCCTCCGCCGCGACACGGAAGGCATAGATGGCGGTGAAGGCGATCGAGGCGAACACCGCCATCCACATGCCGGCGACATAGATGAACGGCATCGGCAGCGGCGCGTTCTCATACCAGGGCAGCGGCAGGTGGAAGAACACCAGCAGCGTGGCGGCTACCATGACCAGCGCGCCCAGCACCGCGGTCATGCGCAGCGGCAGCGAAGCGGCCGAGATGACGACCGGGACCGAAAGCAGCACGCAAAACGGGTTGGTCAGGCCGCCGGTCATGTAGAGCAGGCCGGTGAGCTGGATGCCGTCGAAGGTGAGAATCGCGAAGGCCGAAAGCGGGGTCAGGCGGTGCGCCGCCGGATAGCGGAAGGTCAGCCACAGATTCATCCAGGCCGAGCATGCAATCAGCGCGAAGCACATCGAGACCGGCAGCGGGAATTTCAGGCCATAGGCGACGACCAGCACGGTCAGGCTCTGGCCGACGATGGCCAGCCAGCGCAGGCGGATCAGCGTGTTGAGCCGCAACCGCTGGCTTTGCTGGGAATCGGGCGCTCGCAGGATGTTGATCATCGACTTACGATTATAACCGCGGGAGGGTAAGCGCTAGTAGCGCTGTAAAGGCGACTTGAGCGATTGGCAGCCGGTGTTTCGGTTCACCATCATGAGCGCTTGGTGGTTGGCCGGGGCCTTCGCGACTTCGTCATCCACGAGCGGAGCGACGCGAAGCGGAGCGCAGATCCGAGGATCCATTCCGTTACCTCGATCGTAGAGAGCAGCGGAGGGAATTCTGAGCCGTGGCAACGCGTCGACGTCGCGGAATGGATCCTCGGGTCTGCGCGCGTCGCTTCGCTCCTTGCTCCGCCCGTGGATGACGAAGCGATGGGTGTTTGCGCCAATCGCCAATATATGCCGTCCGTTAACGCGAGGCTCGCCAAAACTTCTGGGCAAGCCTACGTTCCGCGGGGCTTGGCACGGCTGGTGGCGGCGGCCAGCAGCGGGTTTTCCGGCCAGACATGCTTGGGATACCGGCCGCGCATGTCGGCGCGCACATCCGCCCAGGAGCCGCGCCAGAAGCCGGGGAGGTCGCGCGTCGTCTGGATGGGGCGATGCGCCGGCGAAAGAAGCTCCAGCGTCAGCGGCACGGTGCCGTTGGCGATCGCCGGATGACGGTCGAGGCCGAAGAGCTCCTGCACGCGGACCGCAAGCACCGGCCATTCGCCGTCGTAGCGGATCGGCACGTGACTACCCGACGGCGCGTCGAAGTGGGTCGGCGCCAGCGCGTCGACCTTGCGCTGCAGGTCGTGCGGGACCAAGGCCATGAGTGCCGAAGACAAAGTCGCCGGCTTGATGGCCGCGAAAGAGGCGTCGCCGGAGAGAAAGGGCAGGAGCCAATCGTCGAGCCCCTCGGCCAGCGCTTCATCCGAAACGTCGGGCCAGGGCGCGCCGAGGCCGCGATGCAGCCAGCCGAGCCGCTGCCGCAACGTCTCGGCATCCTTGCCCCAATCGAGCAGCGACAGCCCGTGCTCCCGTAAAGCGTCGAGGATAGCCTGATCGGCATCGGCGCCCGACGGCGCCGGCAGCATACGCTCGGACAAGGTGATGGCGCCGAGCCGCGCGGTCTCGCGCACCCGCACGGCGCGGCGCTCGCGGTCGAAGGTCGTCTCGCGCTTCGTCTCGATGCGATCGGCAAGAGCGGCGCGGATATCGGCTTCGCCGACCGGCGCGGCGGCGGTGATGCGGGCGTTCTGCGCCTTGCCCTGCAGGTCGGTGACCACCAGCCAAGTCTCATTGGCGAGCGGATCGGCTGCTTCGACCATGGCGCCCGAGCCGTTGGCGAGCACGAAGCGGCCGCGCTCGCCGCGGGCCCTCGCCACCCGATCCGGCCAGGCATGGATGAGGAGCGAGCCGGCGGAGACCGCCTCGCCGGCCTGCCCGCCGCCCGCCTGTCTGGCCAAACGCTCGGCGAGCTGCCTGGCGGCGTTGGCGCGCGGCGATTTCTCGCCGCGAAAGCGGATCAGGCGGCGTTCGAGATCGGCGCTGTCGCCGCCCAATCCGCGCTCGGTCAGCAATACGGCAAGTGTCGCCGCTTCCTGCGCATGACCGCCTCTCACCGCTTCGGCCACCATATGCGCCAACCGCACCGGCAATGCCAGCTTGCGCATGGCAGCACCCGCCTTCGTCAGCCGGCCGGCATCGTCGATGGCATGAAGCGCCTTCAGCAGCACCCTCGCCTCGCTGAGCGCCGGGGCCGGCGGCGGATCGAGGAAGGAAAGGCTCGACGGATCGGCGACACCGAAGGCGGCGCAGTCAAGCAACAGTCCGGACAGATCGGCCTCGAGGATTTCCGGAGGCGTGAAGGCGGGAAGCGACGCGGTCTGCTCGGCGCGCCACAGGCGCACCGCCATGCCGGCTTGAGTGCGGCCGGCGCGGCCGGCGCGCTGATCGGCCGAGGCCTTGCTGACGCGCACCGTCTCGAGCCTGGTCAGGCCGCTTGCCGGCTCGTAGCGCGGCAGCCGCGACAGGCCGGAATCGATGACGACGCGCACGCCGTCGATGGTGATCGAGGTCTCGGCGATCGAGGTCGCCAGCACCACCTTGCGGCGACTCGGCGGCGCAGGCTTGATTGCCTGATCCTGCGCCCGGTTGTCGAGCTGGCCGTAGAGCGGAACGATGTCGGTGTCGGCGGCGACATTGCCCTGAAGCCGCTCGGCGGTGCGCTCGATCTCGCGCTGTCCGGGCAGGAAGGCGAGCACGCTGCCCTGCTCGCCGGCCAGGGCCGCGCGCACGGCCTTGGCCATAGCGTCCTCGACCGCCACGCCTGCCGGCCGTTCGTCGTAGCGGATCTCGACCGGATAAGCGCGGCCCTCGCTTTCGATCACCGGTGCCTGCGCCAGAAGCCTCGACACGCGGGCGCCGTCGAGCGTCGCCGACATGACCAGCAGACGCAGATCCGGCCTCAGCGCGCCCTGCACGTCGAGCGCCAGCGCCAGGCCGAAATCGCCGTCGAGCGAGCGCTCATGGAATTCGTCGAAGATCACCGCCGAAACGCCGGGCAGTTCCGGGTCGTCGAGAATCATGCGCGAGAGCACGCCTTCGGTGACGACCAGGATTTTTGTCCGCGCCGACGTGCGGTTCTCCATGCGCATGGCATAGCCGACCGTGCCGCCGGGTTCCTCGCCGAGCAGCTCAGCCATGCGGCGGGCGGCCGCGCGAGCGGCCAGCCGGCGCGGCTCGAGCAGCACGATCCGGCCCTGCCCCAGCCAGGACGCGTCGAGCAGCGCCAGCGGCACCAGCGTCGTCTTGCCGGCGCCGGGCGGCGCCACCAGCACGGCGCTGCTGCGCTGCGAGAGCGCTTCGCCGAGCGCCAGCAGCACGGCAGTGACCGGAAGCTCCGGTAGGGGTTTCGTCGTCATCTGGCCCGCATATCAGCGGTCGCGGTCGCCATGCAACTTGCCAGACCGGTGCGCGGTCAAAGCCTGGTGCGCGAGAACGGGTTCCAGCGCACGGTGCCGAGCCTCACCTCCTCGCGCACCATCGTCAGAAGGCCGGAAGCGCCGACCACCGCCAGGCCGACCAATGACAGCCAGTCGGGATATTCCTGGAAGAACAGCGCGCCGAGGATGACCGCCCAGACGATCTGCGAGTAATGGGTCGGCGCGATGCGGTTCGCGGGCGCGTATTTGACCGCAAGCAATTGCAGCAGTTGTCCGCCGGCGGTGAAAACACCGGCCAGCATCAGCCAGACCAATTGCCCGAGATTGGGGAGCGAGAACGACGTCGCGGCCGCGCCGACGCCGTTGAAGACAAGGCCATAGCCGACCAGCGCGCCGAGAATGGTCGTGCGCTTTTCCTGTTGGGCGAGCGAGCGCATCAGGATGACGCTGGTGGCGGCGAGGAAGGCGTTGGCGAAGGCGGCGAGATGGCCGAGATGCAATTCGCGAAAGCCCGGCCGCACCACCAGCATGACGCCGACGAAGCCGGCGACGACGGCCAGCCACCGCCAGGGACCGACCTTTTCCTTCAGGATGACCGTCGACAGGATGGTGACCAGCAGCGGCGCCAGGAAGATCAGCGCGTAGACTTCCGCCAGCGGAATGGTGGTGAAGGAATAAACGCTGAGCACACCGGACGCGATGCCCGCCAAGGCGCGCGCCTGCACCGCCCACGGCCTTTTGGTGCGCCAGAAGTTGCGCCAGCGTTCGTCCCTGGGCTTGGTGAAGAACAGAAAGCAGCCGGCAAACAAGGTCGAGAAGAAGCCGATCTCGAAGACGGTGAACTGCCCGCCCAGGCTCTTGATGACCCCGTCGCTGAACGAATAGCTTGCATAGGCGATCAGGGCGAGCAGGATTCCGTTCGGCATACCATTTCCGGGAGAGACGACGTGAAGATATTGGCGCTGGGGGCACATCCCGACGACATCGAGATATTCATGTTCGGTACGCTGGCCGCCTATGCGGCGCAAGGCGCAGAACTGGCTTTTGCGATAGCCACCGATGGGGCCAAGGGCGGCAAGGGCGACCCGAAGGCGCTTGCCCGCTTGCGGCGCGAGGAAGCGGCCAAGGCGGCGGGCCTGCTCGGCGTCGAGCCGCGTTTCCTCGACTTTCCCGACGGCGCGCTCGTCGCCGATGCGGCATTGATTTCGGTGCTCAAGGCGCTGATCGGCGAGGTGAAGCCCGACCTCGCGATCACCCATGCGCCCTACGACTACCATGGCGACCATCGCGCCCTGTCCGACGGTGTGCGCATAGCCGCATCCTTCGCCGTCCCGGTGCTGCATGCCGACACGCTCGGCGGCACCGGTTTTTCGCCGACGCATTATGTCGAGATTTCGCATCATTGGGACATCAAGGCGAAAGCGATCCGCGCGCACCAGTCGCAAGGTCCGGAGCACTACGTACACAGGGCACGCCTCCAGAACGAATTTCGCGCCGGACAATGCAACGGCGCCGCCGGCGCGCTGGCCGAGGCCTTCCGCTTCGAGCCGACTTTCCCCTTTGCCGACATACGCGCGCTCTTACCGCCGGCGCCGCCGATCCGGCCGGTGACGGCTAACGCCGAATAGGTCGAGGTGCCTGATATCAGGCAAACAGCAGCGATTCGATTTTGCGGGCCGCGGCCGCGACCTTCGCGATGTCTTCGCGGCGCTGGTCGACCGGTTGCGCGAGATGGGCACTCACAAACGATATTCCGATGGAAGCCCGCGGATAGCCGTTTGCGTCAAGCACGGGACAGCCGATGCAGGACACCTGGTCGTTGCCCTCGCCACGATCGAAGGAAACCCCTGTGCGACGGATGTCTTGCGCCTCGCGCTCGAGCGCCGCGAGCCCGGTGATCGTGCGTGCGGTGTGGGCGACAAAGTTGATCTGGGCACCAATGGCTATCCGTTCGGCTTCCGGCAGGAAGGCGTAGATGGCCTTGCCGACGGCGCTTGAATAAAGCGGCTCCAGGTCGCCAACGGCCTGCTTGACCGCGACCGGCGCGTTCGAGGCCACGACCTCGACGAGAATGGCGTGCGTTCCGTTCAATGTTCCCAGATGAGTCATCTGCCCGCTGGCACGCGCCAGATCGATCAGGCATGGACGCGAGAATTCGATCATCTTCTCGACGGCTGCCGGCAGTCTCGGCAAGGCCAGCAGTTTCGGGCCGATCGAGTAGGCCTTCATCGCCTCGTGTCTCGATATGTAGCCTTCCGCTTCGAGCGTTCGCAGGAAGCGCAGCGCGGCGCTGCGGTCCAATCCGAACCGCTCGGCCACGTCGCGCAACCGTACGAGACGCCCGGCCCGGACGACAAATTCGAGGATGGCCAGCCCGCGCGCCAGCGTCGAAAGCGTTCCAGTCGCGGATTTGGCCTCTCGGGCCAGATCGCCCTCTGCTTGTTCGCGGGTGGGCATTCAACTATCCGGCATGCTGCAGGGCTCCTGGCGGTCGAGCATCTTTGCGGTCAGTAAGCGGCAACCGCCATGCCAGTCAATCTGGCATGACTATGCGTGGCGCCGCTCACAAGGCCAGCGGCGCGTTCTTTCCCGCCTTCATCTCCACGGTCACGAAAACGAGAGTCTCGTCACCGACATTTTCCAGGTCGTGCACCATGTGCTCGCCTGGCGCGAAGCTGAAATGCCTGGTGTCGCCGGCGCAGTAGGTCGTCTCACGTACGGCGCCGCCCTCATAGTGGCTGCGCGCCCTGCCGTTGGAGAGAACAGTCCAGAAATAATCCAGGACATGACGGTGAAACGGCAGGCGCTCCCCCGGAGCGATGCTGATGTGCCAGACGCGAAACGTCTCTGTTTCGGAAACCAGCACTGTTCCGACCTTGCCGCTCCAGATGTTGGCCTGCATATCCTCGATCCGAGCAGGCGACCAAAGGGCGTAAGGACCGTCTTCGACGATGAATTGTTCCGTAGCGGTCATCTTGTCCCCATCAATTTTCAACTTCGGCGAACAGCACAATGAGAACCGGCGCGTTGAGCGGCATTTCCGGATTGGTGTAGATCATCCGGCTGTGGCGTCCTTTGCTGCCGAACACCGTGTTGATCAGGTCCGACGCGCCGTTGAGGGCGGCCGGATGATCCTGGAAGCCCGGCGCGACCTGCATGGTCCCCTCGATCCTGACGATACGGCTGATACGATCCAGCGACCCGACGGCGGCCTTCAGCTGCGCGATGGCATTCATCGCGGCGATGCGGCACGCCAGATAGGCATCGGCGGACGAAACTTCGCCGCCGACGCGGCCGACGAAGGCCAGCTTTCCGTCCAGCCAGGAGAATTGTCCCGACGTCATCAGCAACGAGCCGGTGATCACCCAAGGCTCGTAAGATCCAAGCGGCGCCGGAGGCGGCGGCAGGACGATGCCTTCCCGCCGCAGCCGCTCTTCCGCAGTGGCCGGGTCGGATCCCGATACGAATGAAGTGCCTGACAAATGAAGTCCTCCCTGTGCTGTTGCAAGACGGTCCAACAGGGTCGCCTGCGCAAACCGTTCACCTGCGGACACCGTAGACCGTTCGTCTAAATAATGCAATATCTGTTGACATATATGCAACAAACTGCAACTCATGCATCTCGCTGACGCCCGCGAGTTTCACGTGTAGGCCGACACAGAAAGTCATGCTGCGGCGCAGCAACGAATTCGCTTGCGTTGTTTAGTAAAAATGGCATCACTAAACAAATTACTAAACACCGGCAGCGCATCGCGCGCCATGTTTGGGCCCTCGGAGGAGCGAGGGTTGAGGGGCTCTTGAAACCGTCATCCGGACGCGTTTCGCAAATGGGAGGTAAGGCATGAAATCGACCTTGAAACTGGCGTTGGGACTGGCCTCGGCGATCTTTGCGTCGACAGCCGTCTCGAACGTCGCGCATGCGGAAGACCTGACGCTGTGCTGGGCGGCCTGGGATCCGGCAAATGCGCTCGTGGAACTGTCCAAGGACTTCACCAAGGAAACCGGCATCGGCATGAAGTTCGAGTTCGTGCCGTGGACCAATTACGCCGACCGCTTCCTCAACGAGCTCAACTCGCACGGCAAACTCTGCGACCTGATCATCGGCGACAGCCAGTGGATCGGCGGCGCCGCCGAGAACGGCCATTACGTCAAGCTGAACGACTTCTTCGACAAGGAGAAGATCAGCATGGACGACTTCGTGCCGGCGACCGTGGTCGGCTATTCCGAATGGCCGAAGAACACGCCGAACTACTGGGCGCTGCCGGCCATGGGCGACGTCGTCGGCTGGACCTATCGCAAGGACTGGTTCGCCAAGCCCGAGCTGCAGAAGGAATTCAAAGAGAAATATGGCTGGGACCTCGCCCCGCCGACCACTTTCGACCAGCTGAAGCAGATCGCCGAATTCTTCCAGAAGCGGCAGATCGACGGCAAGACCGTCTATGGCGCCTCCATCTACACCGAGCGCGGCTCGGAAGGCATCACCATGGGCGCCATGGACGTGCTCTACAGCTATGGCTTCCAGTATGAGAACCCGAAAAAGCCCTATGAGATGGAAGGCTACGTCAACTCCGAAAAATCGGTGAAGGGGCTGGAATTCTACAAGGCGCTCTATGATTGCTGCACGCCGCCCGGCGCTTCCAACAGCTACATGGGCGAAGGCGTCGACGCCTTCAAATCCGGCCAGGTGGCGATGCATATGAACTTCGCCTTCACCTGGCCCGGCCTGCAGAAGGACGAGAATGTCGGCGGCGACAAGATCGGCTATTTCGTCAATCCGAAGGGTCCCGACGGCGACCAGTTCGCGCAACTCGGCGGCCAGGGTATTTCGGTGGTTTCCTATTCCGACAAGCAGGAATCGGCGCTGAAATACATCAAGTGGTTCGCCAACAAGGACGTGCAGGCCAAGTGGTGGTCGCTCGGCGGCTATTCCTGCCTGAACTCGGTGGTCAAGGACCCGAAATTCCCGTCCAGCCAGCCCTATGCGCAGGCCTTCCTCGACTCGATGGCCATCGTGAAGGATTTCTGGGCGGAACCCAGCTACGCACCGTTGCTGCAGGCCTCGCAGAAGCGCTTCCATGACTATGTCGTGGCCGGCCAGGGCTCGGCCAAGGACGCTCTCGACGGCCTCGTCAAGGACTGGACGCAGGTGTTCCAGGACGACGGCAAGATGTAACCGCTCCTCCCGAGCAACATCGACGCGTCCCGTGCCGCCCTTGGCACGGGACGCAGTTCAGATAAATTCCATAGCCGAGACTTACCCGTGACCGAAGCAGGACTTACCATGCTCAATCGGACTGCGGACAACGTTGCCCGGGCGACACCGGAGCCGTTGGCCAAGAAGATCCGGGGCATCAGCGACAAGGGCCTCGCCTGGCTGTTCATCTCGCCGACGATCCTTTTGCTGTTGGCCATCAACATCTTCCCGCTGTTCTGGGCGATCTATCTCTCCTTCACCAATTATCGCGCCAACCGCCCCAACGAGGTGGTGAAGAACCTCGGGCTCGCAAACTACCAGCGCATCCTTGGCGACAAGGACATCTGGATCGCCATGCAGACGACGGCGCATTTCGTGTTCTGGACGATCCTCTTGCAGACCGTCATCGGCTTCACGCTGGCCTGGCTGATCGACCGCAAGTTCCGCGGCCACGCCTTCTGGACCACCATCATCCTGGTGCCGATGATGCTGTCGCCGGCGGTGGTCGGCAATTTCTGGCGCTTCCTCTACGAGCCCCAGATCGGGCTGTTTTCCTATGTCGTCTCCTTCGTCACCGGTATTCCGCCGACGAATGTCCAGATGCTGTCCAATGTCGAATTGGCGCCATGGGCGATCATCATCGTCGACACCTGGATGTGGACGCCTTACGTCATGCTGATCTGCCTCGCCGGACTGCGCTCGATCCCCGAATACATCTATGAAGCGGCCGAGGTCGACCGCGCCTCCAACTGGCGCCAGTTCTGGTCGATCACCCTGCCGATGGCGCTGCCCTTCATCATGCTCGCGGTCCTGTTCCGCGGCATCGAGAATTTCAAGATGTTCGACATGGTCAACCTGCTGACCGGCGGCGGACCCGGCTCGACCACCGAGGTCGCCTCGATCACGCTGAAGCGGCAGGCCTTCGAGAGCTGGCGCACCGGCTATTCCTCGGCCTTCGCCATCATCCTGTTCGTCGCGGTGTTCGGCCTCGCCAACATCTACGTCAAGGCGCTCAACAAGGTGAAGCAGAGATGAGCCTGACCACCGCCCATTCCGTCGTAGCACCCTCGTCGAACGCGAAGCTGATCGCCGGCACGATCATCATAGCCTATGCGCTGATCTCGATCGTGCCGCTGTTGTGGATCTTCGCCACCAGCTTCAAGACCCCGCCGGATTCGATCGCCTACCCGCCGAAGATCGTCTTCCAGCCGAGCATCGAGGGCTATTGCAACCTGTTCACCACCCGCACCCGGCAGACGCCGGAATACATCAACTCGCTCGGACCGGCGACCGGCTTCTGCGACGAGACCGTGCGCAAGCGCAACATGGTGATCGCCGGACCGTCGAACTTCCTGCCGCGCTTCGTCAACTCGCTGATCATCGCCTTCGGCTCGACCTTGTGCGCGGTGTTCTTGGGCACGCTCTCGGCCTATGGCTTCTCACGCTTCAAGGTGCCTCTGGCCGACGACCTTCTGTTCTTCATCCTGTCGACGCGCTTCATGCCGCCGATCGCCGTGGCGATCCCGATCTACCTAATGTATCGCGAGCTCGGCCTCTCCGACACAGCGCTCGGCATGATCCTGCTCTACACCGCGGTCAACGTCTCTTTGGCTGTGTGGCTGCTCAAGGGCTTCATCGACGAGATCCCGCGCGAGTATGAAGAGGCCGCGATGATCGACGGCTACACCAGGCTGCAGGCCTTCTGGCGCACCGTGCTGCCGCAGGCGACCACCGGCATCGCCGCGACCGCCATTTTCTGCCTGATCTTTGCCTGGAACGAATATGCGTTCGCAGCGCTCTTGACCTCCGGCACGGCGCAGACGGCGCCGCCCTTCATCCCGACCATCATCGGCGAGGGCGGCCAGGACTGGCCGGCGGTGGCGGCGGGCACGACCATCTTCCTGGTGCCGATCCTCGTCTTCACCATCCTGCTCCGCAAGCAGCTCTTGCGCGGCATCACCTTCGGCGCGGTGCGCAAATGATGAATAGTCGGCAAATGTGGAACCAGCGCTGGGGCGGCGCCCCTTCTCCCCGTTCACGGGGAGAAGATGCCGGCAGGCAGATGAGGGGCAGCGCCGACATCTGCCTTAATCAGAGGCGTTGGCGCCGCCCCTCATCCGACCCTTCGGGCCACCTTCTCCCCGTGAACGGGGAGAAGGACGGGAGTTATGCATGACGCGCCCCGTCCTCTCCAAGCGCTCCTCCTGGCCCCGCTGGGCAAGGCGCGGCATGATGGAAAGCATCGCGACCGCGGTCATCGCGATCGGCTTCCTGATGCTGTTCCAGCCCTTCGCGCTGTCGCTCTACACCTATTCCTTCGTCACCATGCTTGCCGGCACGGTCATGTTCATCATCGTCTCGAAATTCCCGGAATAACGATGGCCGAGATCCGTGTTCAGAACCTGAGGAAAGCCTTCGGCGCATTCGTCGCCGTGCAGGATTCCAATTTCGTCGTCGAGGACGGCGAGTTCTTCGTTATGCTCGGCCCGTCCGGCTGCGGCAAGACGACGACGCTGCGCATGATCGCCGGCCTCGAGCTGCCTACCGGCGGCAAGATCCTGCTCGGCGGCGAGGACGTCACCATGCGCCGGGCGCGCGAGCGCGACATCGCCTTCGTCTTCCAGCTCTTCGCGCTCTACCCGCATATGAACGTGCGCCGGAATATCGGCTTTCCGTTGCTGGCGCAGGGCATGCCGTCGGCCGAGATCCGCAGTCGCGTCGAGGAGACCGCCAAGCTGCTGCGTATCGACCATCTGCTGGACAAATCGGTCTCCGGGCTGGCCGGCGGCGACCGCCAGCGCGTCGCGCTCGGCCGCGCCATCGTGCGGCGGCCGAAATGCTTCCTGATGGATGAGCCGCTGGGCACGCTCGACACCGAGTTCCGCGACCTGATGGTGCATGAGCTGCGCGAGCTGCACAACCGCATCCACGCCACAACCGTCTATGTCACGCACGACCAGATGGAAGCCATGTCGATGGCCGACAAGATAGCGGTGATGAACCACGGCGTCATCGAGCAGTTCGGCACGCCGCGCGAAATCTACGACCGGCCGGCAACGATGTTCGTCGCCGATTTCATCGGCTCGCCGCCGATGAATTTCCTGAAGTTCGGCGGCGGGCTTGCCAGGGGCGCGAAGGAGATCGTCGTGCAGGGCGCCAAGGTGGCGGTGCCGGAAGTGCGCGAGGACATCGCGCCCGCCGACATGGCGCTCGGCATCCGGCCCGAGCACATCCGCTTCGACGACGCCTCGAAGCTGCGCGGCGCGATCTACGGCACCGAATATCTCGGCACCACGCAGATCGTCGCGGTCGAGACGGCCGACGGCATCATCAAGGCGCGGGTGCCGGCCGGCATCCACCTCAACCCCGGCGAACAGGTCGGGCTGGCCTTGAGCGGCGCCCGGCTGTCGCTGTTCGAAAAGGGCTCCGGGCGGGCGGTCAGAACCGCCATGCATGATCAGGCAGCGGAGGCGCGGCATGGCTGATGTCCATATTCAGGGCGTGACCAAGAGTTTTGGCGACACCGTCGCGATCAACGATCTCGACCTCGCGATCAAGGACGGCGAGTTCGTCGTGCTGCTCGGTCCGACCGGCGCCGGCAAGACGACGACGCTGAGGCTGGTCGCCGGGCTGGAGCGGCCGGACAGCGGCACGGTCCACATCGGCGGCCATGACGCCACCGTGCTGTCGCCGGCCGAGCGCGACACCGCTTTCGTCTTCCAGCAATATTCGCTCTATCCGCATCTTTCGGTGTTCGACAACCTCGCCTTCCCGCTGCGCTCTCCGGCGCGGCGGTTTCCGGAGGAGGCGGTTCGGCGCCGCGTCGAGGAAGTGGCGCGCATGGTGCGCATCGACCACAAGCTCGACAACCGCTCGACGAAACTGTCGGGCGGCGAGATGCAACGCGTCGCCATCGGCCGCGCCCTGGTGCGCAAGCCGGCGATCTACCTGATGGACGAGCCGCTGTCCTCGCTCGACGCCAAGCTGCGTGCCGATCTCAGGCTCGAGTTGAAGCGGATCCAGTCCGAGCTCGGCGCCACCATGCTCTATGTCACGCACGACCAGATCGAGGCGATGACCATGGCCGACCGCATCGGCATCCTTGCCGACGGCGTGCTGGTGCAGATCGGCACGCCGCGCGCGATCTATTCGGAGCCGGCGAACCTTCATGTCGCGGCGCGCCTCGGCCAGCCGGCGATCAACCTCCTGCCGGCCGGACTGCTGCCCGACGGCGGTGCGCCGACCGGAACGGCGACGATCGGCGCCCGCACCGAGCATCTCGCGATCGAGAAGGCGATGAACGGCCATGCCGACGGCGTGGTCGACTGGGTCGAGCATCTCGGCGACCAGAACCACCTGCATGTCACCGTGGGAGCGAAGAAGCTGGTGACGCTGACCGATCCCGACACGCCGCTCGCAAAAGGGGACAAGGTGACGATCCGCTACATGGCGCCGCTCTATTTCGGCTCGGACGGGCAAAGACTGATGTAGCCGTCTCGCGCCTTATTCGCACACCGATTGACGACCGCAGATACGGACTGGACGAAATCCATGAAGCACTTTTTCAACCGCAAGGACACGATTGTCACCGAAGCGCTCGACGGCTTCCTCGCCACGGCGGGATCGGGCGCGCTCGCCCGCCTCGACGGCTATCCCGAGATCAAGGTCGTGCTGCGCGCCGACTGGGACAGGACGAAGGTGGCGATCGTTTCCGGCGGTGGCGCCGGGCATGAACCCTCGCATGCCGGCTTCGTGGGCGCCGGCATGCTGACGGCGGCCGTCTCCGGCGAGATCTTCGCTTCGCCGAGCGTCGAGGCGGTGCTGGCGGCGATCCGCGCCACGGCCGGCCCGGCCGGCTGCCTGCTGGTCGTCAAGAACTACACCGGCGACCGGCTCAACTTCGGACTGGCCGCGGAGAAGGCGCGCGCCGAGGGCCTTGCGGTCGAGATGGTGATCGTCGGCGACGATATCGCGCTGCCCGACATCACGCAGCCGCGCGGGATTGCCGGCACGCTGTTCGTGCACAAGATCGCGGGGCACCTCTCAGAGAGCGGCCGTGACCTGGAGTCGGTCACGGCCGCGGCACGCGCGGCGGCGAAGGAAATTTTTTCGCTCGGCATCTCGCTCTCCTCCTGCTCGATCCCCGGACAGGCGCATGAAGAGCGCTTCGGCGCCGAAGACGGCGAGCTCGGCCTCGGCATCCATGGCGAGCCGGGCGTCGAGCGCATCGCGCTGCAGAGCGCCGGCGCATTCGTCGCCATCATGGCGGAGCGCCTCGCCGCGCGGCTCGACACCGGCAGCCGCTATGCGCTCTTGATCAACAATCTCGGCTCGGTGCCGCCGCTCGAAATGTCCTTGATCGCCAATGCGGTGCTCGCCTCGCCGCTCGCCAAGGCCGTGGCGCTGACGATCGGCCCCGGCCATCTGATGACGGCGCTCAACATGAACGGCTTCTCGCTGTCGCTGATCAAGCTGGACGCCGATCGCGAGGCGGCGCTGCTGGCGCCCGTCGGCCCGCATGCCTGGCTGCCGGCCAAGCCGGTTCGCGCTCCGGTCGTCGTGGCGATGGCAAGACCTGCTATCGGCGCAACCACCAAGGCCTCCAGCAGCGATGCGGCCGCCGAGCGGCTGATCAGAGCCGTTTGCCAAAGGCTGATCTCGCTGGAAGAGCCGCTCAACGCGCTCGACGCCAAGGCAGGCGATGGCGACACCGGCTCGACCGTGGCGACCGGCGCGCGCAGCATCCTCGAGCGCATCGAGACGCTGCCGCTCGCCGATCGCGCCGCTACCGCCGCCGCGATCGGCGATACGCTGGGCACGTCGATGGGCGGTTCCAGCGGCGTGCTGTTGTCGATCTTCTTCACCGCCGCGTCGCAGTCGCTCGGCAGCGGCGCGTCGGTCAGCAAGGCCTTGCTCGCCGGGCTCGACCGGATGACCTTCTACGGCGGCGCCAAGGTCGGCGACCGCACGATGGTCGATGCGCTGGAGCCGGCACTGAAAGCCCTCGACGCGACCGGACCGGAAGCGGCGGCAAAAGCAGCGCGGCAAGGCGCCGAGGCAACCGCCGCCATGCGGAAGGCGAAGGCCGGCCGTTCCGCCTATATCGGCAGGCAGCTCGACACGGCGGATCCCGGCGCCTTCGCGGCCGCCGAAGTCTTCGCTGCCGTGGCGGCGCTGTTTGCCCCGGCATGAAGGACGGAAAATGGCCCCAGCCGATTTCTCCAGATTGATCGCGGCGGCCGCCGATACGATCGCGGCGCATGCCGAGGAACTGACCGCGCTCGACCAGGCGATCGGCGACGGCGACCACGGGCTGAACATGAAGCGCGGCTTCGAGGCCGTGCGCGCCGAGGCGGACACCTTTTCGGCCAAGCCGCTGCCCGAGGCCCTGAAGGCGGTCGGCACCAAGCTGGTGATGACCGTCGGCGGCGCCTCCGGGCCGCTGTTCGGCACGTTGTTCATGGCGCTCGGCAAGGACATGCCGGCAGCACCCGATCGAAACGGGCTGGCCGCGGCGCTGGGCAAGGCGATCGAGGCGGTCGCGGCGCGCGGCAAATCGCAGCCGGGGCAAAAAACCATGCTCGATGTGCTGCAGCCGGTGTATGAGGCGCTGACGCAAGGCAAGACCGCCACCGAAATCGTCGATGCGGCCGACAAGGCGGCGAAGGCCACCGTGCCGATGAAGGCCCTGCGCGGACGCGCTTCCTTCCTGGGAGAGCGCTCGATCGGGCATATGGACGCCGGAGCGCGCTCGACCGCGCTGCTGGTGCGCGCAGTCGCGAAAGCGATAGAGGATCATTGATGAGCAATGTCGGGATCGTCATCGTGTCGCATTCGCCCCTGGTCGCCGAGGGCACGGCCGACATGGTGCGCCAGATGGTGGGCGACGAAGTGCCGCTTGCATGGTGCGGCGGAAACGGCCATGGCGGGCTCGGCACCAGCGTCGAGGCGATCATGGATGCGATCGACAAAGCCTGGTCGGAAGCGGGCGTCGCCATACTGGTCGATCTCGGCGGCGCCGAGACCAACTCGGAGATGGCGGTCGAGATGATCGGCGAGCCGCGCTCGCACAGAATAATCGTCTGCAACGCGCCGATCGTCGAAGGCGCGGTGATGGCGGCAACCGAATCCTCCGGCGGCGCCTCGCTCAAGGAAGTGGTGGCGACGGCGCATGAACTGTCGCCGGCGTGAACGAACGGGAACCGACTGAATGTCCGCATCCGCCGAAGCAACGGTTCTGATCACCCACGCGGTGGGGCTGCACGCGCGCCCTTCGGTGAAGTTCACCAAGCTCGCCAAGTCGTTCGCGGCCGAAGTGGAGGTGGCGGTGGCCGCCAACGGCCCCTGGTTCGACGCCAAGAGCATCGTCAAGGTGATGGCGGCCAAGGCGCCGAAAGGGACCATGCTGCACATCCGCGCCAAGGGTGACGGCGCGGCCCAGGCGGTGAAAGCGCTGGTCGATCTGGTGCAGCGTGACTTCGACGAGGACGCGGGTCATGCCAGGTCCGCTTGAGACGTATCTGCATGTCGATGTGCTCGCAAGGAACGCGAGCCATGCGGATTGACGGCATCCCCGCCTCCCCCGGTTACGCCGAAGGCCCGCTGTTCGATCTCGACCAGCCTCCGGCCGGCTACGAAGCCAAGGCGGGCACGGCGGAAGAGAAGGCTGCGCTGGAAGGGGCGATCGGCAGGGCCGTCGGCCGACTGGCGGCGCTGATCGAAACCGCCGATGGCGACGCCGCCGGCATCCTCGAATTCCACATCGCCATGCTGGAGGACGACGCCCTGAGCGGTCCGGCCTTCGCGGCGATCGGTTCCGGGCAGGCGGCGGACGCCGCCTGGCACGCTGCGCTGGACGACGAGGTCGCCGGCTACGAAGCGTCGGACCAGGACTATTTCCGCGCCCGCGCGGCGGACCTGCGCGACATTCGCGATCAGGTGCTGCGCGCGCTGAGCGAGGACAGCGAGGCCGCGACGCCCCCGGGCGCGATCCTCTACGGCGAGGACATCGCGCCGACGCGTTTTCTCGAAACCGATTGGAGCAAAGGCGGCGGCATTGCGCTCAGGCGTGGCAGCACCGCCAGCCATGTCGCTATGCTGGCGCGCTCGCGCGGCGTGCCGATGGTCATCGGTCTCGACATCCCGGCCGGACCGCTCACCGGCGCGGCGCTGCTCGATGCCGAGCGCGGCGGGATCGTTTTCTCGCCGTCGCCGGCCGAGATCGAAGTCTTCCGGCAATCCGCCTCCTCGTTCTCCAACCGGCAGGGGGCGGCACGGACATTCCTGACGGAGCCGGCGGTGACCAAGGCCGGCACCACCGTGCGCGTCCAGGTCAACATCGCCTACCCGTCCGACGTCGACGGGATCGATATTTCGACCTGCGACGGCGTCGGCCTGATGCGGACCGAATTCCTGTTCGGAAACACATTGCCGGACGAAGAGACGCAATATCATGCCTACCGCAAGGTGCTGGAATGGGCCGGCGACAAGCCGGTGACCATCCGCACCGTGGACGCCGGCGGCGACAAGCCGGTGCCGGGTTTCACCGTCAAGGAGACCAACCCGTTTCTCGGCCTGCGCGGCATAAGGCTTTCGCTGGCGCGGCGCGATATCTTCCGCGTGCAGATCCGGGCATTGCTGCGCGCTGCCATCCACGGCAATCTGAAGGTGATGTTCCCGATGATCGCCACGCCCGACGAGTACAGCCAAGCCGCAGCGCTGTTCGCCGGGGAACAGGCCGGGCTTGCCGCGCAGGGCGTGGCGCACAGGCTTCCGCCGCTCGGCATCATGGTCGAGGTGCCGTCCGTCGCACTGGTGCCGGACGCCTTCGCCGATGTCGCCTTCTTCTCGATCGGCTCCAACGACCTGACGCAATATGTGATGGCGGCCGCGCGGGACAACGCAGCCGTGGCGCATCTCAACACCGTCCGTCACCCGGCGGTGCTGCGACTGATTGCTTCGATCGCGGCCTTCGGGCAGGAGAAGAGCATTCCGGTCAGCCTCTGCGGCGACGCGGGTGGCGATCCGGCAGCCATCCCGGCGCTGCTCGAAGCGGGCCTGCGCGACCTGTCGGTCGCCCCCGCGCAACTCGCCATGGCCAAGGCGGCCATCGCGGACGTGCCGGTGTAGGCGCGGCATGCCCCGGACCGAGAAGATACCGGATGCAGGCTCGGAAGAGGCGATCCGCGCCTACAAGACGATCCTGTCGCAGGTCATCGACCAGCGCCCCTCCGGCATGCGCCAGCGCCTGGCCGATGCGCTCGGCAAGCACCGAAGCTTCGTCACGCAGATTTCCAGCCCGGCCTATTCGATCCCGATCCCGTCAAAGCATCTGCCGTCCATCTTTTCCGTCTGTCATTTCAGCCAGGCCGAGCGCGACCAGTTCATGGCCGCCTATCACCAGGCGCATCCCGGCAAGGTGCCCGCGGCCTCCGGTCCGCGCAAGACACGCCATGTCTCGCTCATCGTGCCGGATTTCGGCGACGACAGGCAAAACGCCGCGCTCGACCGGGCGATCAACGAATTCATCCAGAAAATAACCAGCATCGCCGGCAAGGGCAGCGGCTGAGCAAAAGCAATTCCAGGAAAAGTGTGTAGCGGTTTTCCGTTCGGAGTTGCGTAAACTAAAGACCGTCGGGAGGACTGCCATGAAGAAATTCATCAATTCGGTGGACACCGTCCTGACCGAGAGCCTCGATGGCTTTGCGGCGGCCCATGCCGACATCCTCGTGCTTGGCGAGGAGCACAAGTTCGTCCGCCGCAGGGAATTGAAGCCAGGCAAGGTGGCGTTGATCTCGGGCGGCGGCTCCGGCCATGAGCCGCTGCATGGCGGCTTTGTCGGCCATGGCATGCTCGACGCCGCCTGTCCCGGCCAGGTCTTCACCTCACCGACGCCCGACCAGATGCTCGCGGCCGTCGAGGCCGTCGACACCGGCGCCGGCTGCCTGTTCATCGTCAAGAACTACGAAGGCGACGTGATGAATTTCGACATGGCCGCCGAGATGGCGGACGGCGTGCTGCAGGTGGTGACCAATGACGACGTCGCGGTCGAGAACTCGTCCTACACGACCGGGCGGCGCGGGGTGGCCGGCACGCTGGTGGTGGAAAAGATCGTCGGCGCGGCGGCCGAGCAAGGCATGCCGCTGCCCGCGCTCAAGGCGCTGGGCGACCGCGTCAACGCCGCGACGCGCTCGATGGGCGTGGCGCTGACCAGCGGCACGGTGCCCGCTGCCGGCAAGCCGACCTTCGAGATCGGCGACGGCGAGATGGAATTCGGCGTCGGCATCCACGGTGAACCAGGCCGGCGGCGCGACGCGTTGAAGAGCGCCGATGCCATCGCCGAAGAGGTCTGTGCCGCGATTGCCAGCGACCTCGGCGATCGCGCCAAGGGGCCGGCGCTGCTGTTCGTCAACGGCTTTGGCGGCACGCCGTCGATGGAGCTCTATCTGATGTACAACTGCGCCCGCAGGATGTTCGAGAAGCAGGGCGTGGTTGTAGTCCGCTCGCTCGTCGGGTCCTACGTGACCTCGCTCGACATGGCCGGATGCTCGATCACGCTGACCATGCTGGACGAGGAGACGACGGCGCTGTGGGACGCGCCGGTACACACGGCGGCGCTGCGCTGGGGGATGTAGCCGGCTTCAGCCAAACCGAAGCCGCGAACGCCTCAAAACGTCTTTGACGCCACGGCCACCACGCTGGACAGTTTTCCAGCCTTGCGCAGCAACGGCGCCTCATATTTCTTTTTCGTCATGTCCAAAACCTTCCGGATCGAACCCAGAGAATGGACGATCCGCGCGGAAAGTCAAACTCACAGGCCCGCTCTGCCGCCGCGCACTGGTTTCCAGCGAGCTTTTCTGTAAGCATGGGTTGTTCCTGTCGTTCGAACGCCGTCCGGGCTGATGCTGCCATCTCTTGCGCCTGCCGATGAAAAACGGCTGCTGACCTTCGCCGACCCCGAGGCACCGGCTGCCATTGGCAGCGATCTTGCGGCCGCGACCTTGCTGGCGCTGCTCGCCAATGCGGAGTTCCACGGCGTGCTGCCGATCATGCTGCGCAAACTGAGGGAAACCGGCGACGCTCAACTGCCGCAGGACACAGCCTTGCAGCGGAAATTGTCGGAGTTGCGCGACGATGCGACGATGGCGACTGGCCAATCGATGCTGTTGCAGTATCACGGCGACCGCATCATGAAGGCATTGGCGGCGAAAGGCGTGCCAGCCCGGATCGTCAAGGGACCGGTGTTCGCACGCAAGCTTTATCGCCACGTTGCGGACCGTCCCTTCACCGACATCGACATTCTCGTCGACCTCGCCAGCATCGAGGAAGCCAACAAGACCATCGGCGAATGCGGCTTCGAGCTCGGCAGCGACGAGGCCGAGTCGCATGAATTGCAGGAGTTCAAATGGCTGGAGAAAGAGAACTCCAGGCTGCTGATCGAGTTGCACGGCGATCTGGTGCACGACACCGGTATGCGCCGGCGCCTGTCACTCGGGTTTCGGGAGTTGCAGGCGATCGACAATGGCGAAACCGACACGCCAGCCGCGCTGCTCACCATCGCCATCGTCCATGCCGCCGGCGGCCACAAATTCCACCGGCTGCAGCTCTGCGTCGACGTGCTGCAGGGCGTGCGGGCGCTGAAATCGCCTCAAGAGGAAGCGCGGCTGCTCGACGCCGCCCGCATGACCGGCATCGAGCTTGAGCTGGCCACGGTCCTCAACGTCACCGGACGCCTGTTCGGCGCGCCGCGCGCGATCGAGCTTGCCAACCGCATCAAGCCGGACCTCTCGATACGGCTGGCGAAGTGGCTCATCACCGGCAACATGCTGCTTCGGGTCAATTCCCGCGAAAAGCTGCGCTCGCGGCTCAGCCGCGACGCCTTCCGCTGGGTGCAGAGGCTGGCACGACCGCGACCGTATCCCGCGCAAGCGCGGGAAGCTACTTCCGGCTAGATATCTACCTTGGCGCGGATCAGCGCCGCCGCGTCCGCCGGGCTTGAGCCGACTTCCAGCGTGAAGGTCGGCACCGCCTTCACCAGGGCGGCGATCATCGCCATGCGCCTTTTCTGCAGCGACATCAGGCCGGTCATGCCGGTCCTTACATTGTCCGTGGCCAAAGCCACCATGGCATCGGCCCTGGCCATCGGCAGCAGCCGGGTCTCGGTGTCTGCCGAACGCGCAAGATGCAGGAGCGCGGCGACGGGTCTGGCGCGCACATCCTCGACGCGGATGATTTCGCCGAGGCGGTCCAGCGAAACGGATTGCTCGCCTTCGGCGTCCCAGTTTTCGCCCAGGCAAGGCGCCACGAAGGGCAGCATCGCCGCCGTGTTGCGGTGGACCTTCACCCTGCGCGGCATGCCCCAGGCCGCAATCCCCTGCCCGCCTGCGTTGAGGATCATTACGTCGTCCGAGCAGAGGCCGAAGTCCCGCGACGCAAGCGCGAGCGATATGGTCGACTTGCCTGTGCCGCTTGGCGCATGGATGAGAACCAGGCCGTCCTTTCCAGGCAAGGTGAGGCCCGCGGTGTGCAGCATATGCTGGCCGTCCGCGTCGAGCGCCGCGTCCAGCACCATCATCAGCAGGGTCCACTTGATCTTGCTGTCGGGATGAAGACGGATTTCGGCCTGGCCCTCGCCGTCGTGGATCGACACGGTCTGCTGGCCCGGGAAGACGAGATGGAAGACGCTTCCGGCGTCGATCATGCGGCAATGGCCGTCCAGCGGCACTTCGCCGTCGAAAGCCAGCTTTCCTTCGGGGTTCTCCCGCAACTCAAGCGTTTCGACGATGTCGACGCGAAAGCCGGGCTGGACAGGTTCGTCCACATGCAGGGCGCCGAGCATCAGGTCGAAGCTCGGCCACAGATCGGCACGCGGGGCAGTGATGCCCAGGATTTGACCGTTGAGGTCGTAGCGGAAAGTCTGGTCGCTCAAGCGACTGGCGCCTTCATCCTGGCCGGATGACGGTAGATTTCCACCATGCCGGGCTGGCTGTCGCTGACCACCGGCTTGCCGTCGAGGCAGACCCAGCAATGCGCCGACAGGCGAGGCTCGCGCATCGAACTGGCATCGACGCCGAAACGCAGTTCCGGGTCGAGGCCGGCCATGCGCAGGAAACGAAAGCCGAGCAGGCCTTCCCGAAGGCACCTGCGGTCGCGCATCAACCAGGGGCGCCGCACCGTTCGCTTGACGCGATGGACGATGTAGGTCCAGGGCAGGTCACGATAGGGTGCCGGCGACTGCAGCGGCGCCAGTCTCAACACGCCTTCGAAATCGCGCTGCCCGACCAGCGCCGGCATCAGCCGGGCGCTGAGCCACAAATGGACGCGGAACAGGACGCGCAGAGCAGGTCCGTCAGCCATCACGCGCCCGGGTCGGCGAGGATGCCTTCGGCCACCAACTCGGCGGCCAATTCGGCCATGTCCTGGTCGAGCGTTGCCTTGTCGACCTCGAACTCGTCCGACAGCAGGTCGACGATCTGGTCGAGGTTGCGCGCACCGTTCACCTTGTCGAGGAAAGCCTCGGTCGTGTCGTTGCAGGTGTAAAGCTGGCCGCTGCGCGCCAAGAGCACGACGGCGCCATCGCCGACATGCTGCACGGACGCATCGTCCGCCATGCGCAGCACCGTTTCAGAGCCGATTTCCGCCATGCGCCCGCTCCCTTCGCTGAAGAGCAATTAGCGCGGCACAGCAAGGCTGTCCATCGCCGTGGGGTGGCGAAGCGGACGATAGCTTGGCAGGCTTTTGCCCGTCGCGGGGCGAATATTAGCGAGGTCTTGCCTTCCTGCCCTTGGGTAAGTTATGAGTCCGCCGGGCTTTGGGGAGTGATATATGCGTTACAATTGGGAACGGGCTCCGACGGCGTTCGAGCGCCATCGGAAGGCGCTTGCGGCGGCCATCCTGATCGCCGGCGGCGTCGGGCTGATGCTGGCGGCGCTACCGCTCTAAGCCGGCTGACATCGCGGACCAGGCATAAACGGCGCTCTCGCGAGAGAGCGGAAGAATCGTTTGGCCCTTGTCTGAGCGACCAGGTCGAGGCGATCAGGGCGGTTGGCCCGTCACCGCCATGAGGTGGCGGCCGCGGCCTTCGAAACCCGGGCTGAAGCGCTGGACCAGCACGGCAATCGCCACCGGCTTGCCCTTGGGCGCGAACTCATAGACCTCCGACAGGCTGTAGGATGTCGGGCAGTTGCGCGAACCAGGTACGGCCTTGTCCTCGTGCAGCACCTTGATCGGCCTGCCGTCCTGACCCGTCCGGCGAGAAGCCGATGATGCGCCGCGCGGCCGCATCGCCCGCGTGTGTCGCCGCGCCGGCAAACACGACGCACAGGCCGAGCGCCACGGCAGGCAAAACGCTTGATCTTCCTCTCCTTCGGCCGAAACCCGACGGTGCCGCATATTGGCCGGCAAGGCGAGAGCGGAGTGGACCAAAATGCAGGAAGACATGGCCGGCGGAACCGGCTTAGGCTATTTGCCGGTTGATGAAAGCTATTCCCTGGGAGGAAGACCACATGGCCTCACGCTACCGCGAAGTCTATGAGGGCTGGAAAAGCGACCCCATAGGATTCTGGGCCGAAGCGGCGAAGGCGATCGACTGGTACACACCGGCCGAAAAGGTCTTCGATCCGGCGGAAGGCGTCAATGGCCGCTGGTTCATCGGCGCCACCTGCAACACCTGCCATAACGCCATCGACCGCCATGTCGCCGGCGGACGCGCCGACCGGCTGGCGCTGATCCATGACAGCGCCATCACCGGCACGATCCGGAAATTCACCTATGCCGAATTGAAACGCGAGGTCGTCGCGCTGGCCTCGGTGCTAAGGCATCGCGGCATCGGCAAGGGCGATCGCGTCATCATCTACATGCCGATGGTGGCGGAAGCTGCGATCGCCATGCTCGCCTGCGCGAGGCTGGGCGCCGTGCATTCGGTGGTGTTCGGCGGCTTCGCCTCGCATGAGCTCGCCACCCGTATCGACGACGCCAAGCCGAAGCTGATCATCACCGCGTCCTGCGGCCTCGAGCCGGGACGCGTGGTCGCCTACAAGCCGCTGCTCGACAAGGCGATCGAGATGTCGAAGCACAAGCCCGACGCCTGCCTCATCCTGCAGCGCGAGCAGTTGCGCTGCGAGATGAAGGACAATTACGACTTCGACTATGCGGATGCGGTTGCCCGCGAGCGGGCGGCGGGCGCCAATGTCGACTGCGTGCCGGTGCTGGCCACCGACCCGCTCTACATCATCTACACCTCCGGCACGACCGGCCAGCCGAAAGGCATCGTGCGCGACAATGGCGGCCACATGGTCGCGCTGAAATGGACCATGGACAACGAGTTCGGCGTGAAGCCCGGCGAAGTGTTCTGGGCTGCCTCCGACGTCGGCTGGGTGGTCGGTCATTCCTATATCGTCTACGGGCCGCTTCTGCATGGCTGCGCCAGCGTGCTGTTCGAGGGCAAGCCGATCGGCACGCCGGACGCCGGCACCTATTGGCGGGTGATCGCTGAGCATGGCGTGGTGGCGCTGTTCACCGCGCCGACCGCCTTCCGCGCCATCAAAGGGCAGGATCCCAAGGGCGAGTTCGTGCCGAAATACGATTTGTCGAAGTTCCGCACGCTGTTTCTTGCCGGCGAGCGTGCCGACCCCGAAACCATCAAATGGGCCGAGCAGAAGCTCGACCGTCCGGTGATCGACCATTGGTGGCAGACCGAGACCGGCTCGCCGATGACGATCAACCCGGCGGGGCTCGGGCTGTTGCCGGTGAAATACGGCTCGCCCGGCGTGCCGATGCCGGGCTACGACATCCGCATCCTCGACGATGCCGGCCACGAAGTGCCGCGCGGCACGCTCGGCAATGTCGTGGTCAAGCTGCCATTGCCCGCCGGCTGCCTGCCGACGCTTTGGAACGCCGACGCCCGCTTCCGGCAGGCCTATCTCGAAGAGTTCCCCGGCTACTACAAGACGGCCGACGCCGGCATGATGGACGAGGACGGCTATCTCTATGTCATGGCCCGCACCGACGACATCATCAACGTCGCCGGCCACCGGCTCTCGACGGGCGCCATGGAAGAGGTGCTGGCGGCCCATCCCGATGTCGCCGAATGCGCGGTCATCGGCATCGCCGATGCCATGAAGGGCCAGGTGCCGCTCGGCTTCGTCGTGCTCAATGCCGGCGTGTCGCGCGATGCCGGCGCGATCGAAAGCGAGGTGGTGGGGCTGGTGCGCGAGCGGATCGGCCCGGTTGCCGCCTTCAAGACAGTGGTGACGATCAAGCGGCTGCCCAAGACCCGCTCCGGCAAGATCCTGCGCGGCACGATGCAGAAGATCGCCGACAAGGAGGAATGGACAATGCCGGCGACCATCGACGATCCCGCCATTCTCGACGAGATCACGGTGGCGCTGAAGGGCCGCGGCATCGGGGTGTAGTTGCAAAGCAGACGGCCGCGTTAAGGAAGAATTCACGAATTTGTCCCGCACCGCAATCGCTTGTTGTGCAGCGCAGCAATAGACTTTAAAGTTTGCGTGGGGGGCCATACCGAAGGCACGGCATGGCTCAGCACAAGACGACATTCGGCGGTGTCGACATCCTGCGTTTCCTGGCTGCCGTCATGGTGATGTTCTATCACTATGGCTTCTGGGTCTGGGCCTTCCCCGACGGCGTTTCGGCGCGCGCCACCGGCGGCATCCCGCCGCATCCCGAAATGGCCTTCGCCGGTTCCGGCTGGGTCGGCGTGCAGGTGTTCTTCGTCATCAGCGGCTTCGTCATCGCCTTCAGCGCCGAGAATTCCACGCCGCTGAAATTCTTCGAGGCGCGCATCCGGCGGCTGATGCCGGCGGTCTGGATCTGCGCGCCGATCTCCGCCATCGTCCTGCTCGCTGTCGGCCTCTCCTGGCCGACGGACGCCGTGATCCGCCTCGTCCGCACCGGGCTGTTCGTGCCCTTCGAACCCTGGGTGGACAGCGTCTACTGGACGCTCGGCATCGAGATTGCGTTCTATGCCATCGTCTGGGTCCTGCTGCGGCTCGGCCGATTCGACCTGATGGAGATAGTGGCCATCGTCATCGGCCTCGCCAGCACATTGTTCTGGTGCGCCTATTTCGCCTTCGGCTGGACCGATCTCGCCGAGACGCGCTGGCTGCAGCTGACCCTGGTGCATCACGGCGCGTTCTTCGCCGTCGGCGTGCTTCTGTGGCTGATGCGCTTCAAGGCGATAACCCTGCAGCGGCTTGCCTTCGCGGCCCTGTTCCTGTTCGGGGGCACATTGCAGATCGCGAGCTCGGTCGACGTGCACAGCGTCAAGGTGGAAGCCGCGATGCCTTATACGGCGCCGATCGTCGTCTTCCTCGCGGCGGTGGCGCTGATGGCGTGGTCGCTGCGCCTCGACCTGTCCTGGCGCGGTTGGCGGCGGATCGGACTGATGACCTATCCGCTCTATCTCATCCACGATGTCGTCGGCGCGGCGATGCTCGGCGCCCTGATGCGCGCCGGCGTGCCCTATCTGGCCGCTATTCCCGTTGTCGCCGCTGCCATGATCGTGGTGAGCTGGCTGATCGCGGCCGAGGCCGAGCCGCGGATCCGGCTGCTCTTGGACTACACGCTGTTCCGCTATCGGTTGAAGGCCGCCTGACGACGCGACTGCCGATCGCGCGCCGGTGTGGAATTGTTTGCATTCGGCATGATATCGAGGCGCAGATCAGTGCAGATAGCCGAGCCTCAATCCGTGAATCTTTTCCAGCGATCGAGACGCCCTCGACCCGCGCCACGCGAGCGCCTCGTCATGGACATGCGCGACACGGTCGTCTACGCGATCGGCGACGTGCATGGCTGCCTCGACGAGTTGCGCGCGCTGGAGCAAAAGATCCAGATCGATGCGCAGCGCTTCCGCGGCCGGAAGATCGTCATCATGCTGGGCGACTATATCGACCGCGGGCCACATTCGCGGCGCGTGATCGACCATCTGATGGCGCCGCCGCCGAAGGGCTTCCAGCGCATCTGCCTCGTGGGAAATCATGAAGTCGCGCTGCTCCTCTATCTGGACGGTCATCTCTCGCGTGAGACCTGGCTCGGCTATGGCGGGCGCGAGACCTTGTTCTCCTACGGTGTCGACCCGGACCGCCTGGCAAGTCTCTACGGTTCCAGCGAACGGACGGACGCGCATATACGCGAGGCCATTCCCGCCGGCCATGTCGATTTCCTGCGCACGCTGCCCATAATGGTCTGCTCCGACGAATTCGTCTTCGTGCATGCCGGTATCCGGCCCGGCATCGCGCTCGAGGCGCAAGACGAGGGCGACCTCCTCAACATCCGCGAGGAGTTCTTCGAGGCGGCGCACCGCCTCGACCGCTGGGTGGTGCACGGACACACGGTCGTGGAGATTCCGACGCTCGACGGTCGCCGGCTCGACATCGACACCGGCGCCTTCCAAACCGGGCGGCTGACCGCGCTCAGGATCGTCGGCAAATACGGCCGGCTGCTGTCTTCAAGAGATTGAAGACGGCGCGTCAGGCAGCCTGTTTGGCGCGCGATTCCGACTTGTCCAGATAATAGGTCGAATAGCGGTCGAAGAACCTTTCCGAGCCACCGAGCGAGCCGTATTTGGCCAGCTTCTTCAAATCGACCTTGTTGAGCACCGCGCCGATCACCTTGTTGGCCATATAGGGCTCGGATTCCAGCATCGAGCGCACCATGTTGCGCGGCGTGCGGCCCCATTCGGTGACCAGCACGAAGCCGTCGACCAGCGGCGCGAAAGCCTTGGCGTCGACGACGGGGCCGAGCGGCGGCAGGTCGACGATGATGTATTCGAACGTCTCCTTGGCGTTGTCGATGAAGCGCCGCATGCCGGCCGAGCCAAGAAGCTCGCTGGTGTGCGAGAACTGGCCGCGCAGCACGGCGGGAATGATCGCGAGCTTGGTCTGGCGGTCGACCTTGCCGACCGACTGCCAGGTCTGGCCGTTGACCACCGCTTCCATCAGGCCCTGCTCGGCCTCCATGCCGAGGCTGCGGCTCAAGCCAGGATTGCGCAAGTCGCCGTCGATGAGCAGGGTCTTGGCGCCGTTGGCGGCGAGCAGGCCGGCAAGGTTTGCGGCGACGGTCGACTTGCCTTCGCCGGGCAGCACCGAAATGACGCCGATCACCCGGCTGCCGCGGTCTTCCATCACCACGTCGAAGGCGATCTTGGCGTTGCGCAGCGTCTCGGCGAACATCGAGGCCGGGGCGTCGATGCTGACGCGCATGCGCGCCCGCCTCTCAGCCGCGGAGAGACTGGCCACCTTGCCGTCGGCCGGCAGATCGTCGGCTTTGCTATCCTTGGCCTTGCCGCCGCCGATCGTCGGCAGATAACCGAGGAATTTCAGGCCGACGCGGTCGCGAATGTCCTCGCCCGTCCTGAAGAAACGCTCGTTGAACTCGTTGAGGCCGCCGAAGCCGGCGCCAAGCATCAGGCCGAGCACCAGCGACAGCGCCAGCACGCGCAAGGTGCGCGGGCTGGAAGCCGCGAGCGGCATCGACGCGTCGGAAATGATGCGGACCTTGCCGACCGGGAAGGACTGCTGCTGCGAGGCTTCCTCATAGCGGCTGAGGAAGGTCTGGTAGAGCGTGGTCAGCGCCTGCGCCTGCTGGTCGAGCTCCTTCAGCTTCACCTGCGACTGGTTGTCGATCGAGCTCTTGCCGGCGGCGGTGGAAATCTTGTCGCGCAAAGCCGTCTCGCGCGCCTGCGCCACCTCGAAATCGTTGCGGTAGCTTTCGGTGAGCTGCTTCAGCTGGCCGAATATCTGTGCCGAGACATCGGCCTTTTCCTTGGCCAGCGCGACCGCCTGGGGGTGATCCTTGCCGAAATTCGTCTCGACGTCCTGCAGGCGCTTGGCAATGGCCAGATAGCGGGTCTTGAGCGCGATGATGACCGAGCTGCTCGGCTGGTCGGCGCCAATGGCCGAATCGTTGAAGGCGGCTTCAGAACCGCTGTCGACGATCGCCTTGTATTGGTGATAGCGGGCGCTGGCCCTGGCGGTATCGGCCTGGGCGACGATGAGCTGGGCGTTGAGGTCGGCGAGCTGCTTGTCGCTTAGCAACTGGCCGTCGCTGTTGGCGGACAACCCATGTTCGGCCCTGAATTTCTCGACGGCCATCGCTGCCTGCTGCGAGCTCTCCCGCAGCTCGGTAAGCCTGCCCTGCAGCCACAAGGCGGCGCGTTCGGTGGCGTCGAAGCTGGCATTGAGCTGATCGGCCAGATAGGCATCGGCATAGGCCTTGGTGATGGCCGTGGCCAAGGCAGGATCGGGCGCCTGGTAGCCGATGGAAATGACGTAGCTGCGGCCGTTGCGCTGCGCCAGCACCTCGCTTTGCAGCTTCAGCACGGCGTAGTCGTGCGTCGCCGTCTTGATCATGGCCTGGCGCGTCGCCTCGTCGACATTCTCCATGCCGGGGATTTGGTCGGCCGAGCTGCTGCGGAAATAGCCGACCACGCCGCGCAAGAAGCCGATGCCCTTGGCCAAGGCCGATTGCGGGGGGTTCATGAAGGCCGGGTTCTGGTCGAGCTTCAGCTTGTCGACCACCACCGATGCAAGGCGCGCGGACGTCAGGATCTCGATCTGGCTGAGCAGCGAGGCGTCGGTCTGCATGGTTTGCGACGCCGCCGAGATGTCGTCGACGACCTTGTTCAGGCCCTCGTCGATCAGGACGCTCGCCACGGACATATATTGCTTGGGCGTGGTCTGCAGATAGATCACGCCCAGGAACAGGCCGATGACGGCGCAGACCGCCACCACCTTGGCCTGTCGGGCGGCCATGCCAAGCAGACGCTCGACGTCGATAAAATCTTCACCCTTTTCCGGATCGGTACTGGGCAACGGCATCCTCTTGTCGAGAGGGAAGCTGGCATAGTTCATATTCGGTCCAATTCCAGGTTGCAGGCGCTATCGGCCTTGGTAGATCGGCGTCGTGACCAGAAAAGACCGCGCAACGTCGTTGCCAGGATGCGCCGGGCCGGAGGGCCCGGGCGCTTGAGTGGCTGTCGCGCCATCGCGGGTTCGCATATGCACCCGAAAGATGGGCATTATGCGGCTACTTCCCGGCGCTCATGCGACCGGACGAACTGCTGCAGCATCTCGAACACCGGGCCCTTCATGTCGTCGCGCGCCAGGGCGAAGGCGATGGTGGCTTCGATGAAGCCCTCCTTGGAGCCGCAGTCGAACATGCGGCCATCGAAAGGCTGGGCGTAGAAAGGCTGGCTCTGAGCCAGGCGCACCATGGCGTCGGTGAGCTGGATTTCGTTGCCGGCGCCGCGCTGCTGGTTGCCGAGCAGCGCGAAGATCTCCGGCTGCAGAACATAGCGGCCGTTGATGTAGAAATTCGACGGCGCGTTGGCGGGCGCGGGCTTCTCAACCATCGCCGTGACCTTGAAGCCGGAGCCGATCTCGTCGCCGCGGCCGACAATGCCGTATTTGCTGGTTTCGGCCGGGTCGCAGCGTTCGACGGCGATCACATTCCCGCCGGTCCGCTGATAAAGATCGACCGTCTCGGCAAGGCAACCGCGCGCGCCGAAAGACACCATGTCCGGGAGCAGCAGCGCGAAGGGCTCGTTGCCGATCACGTCGCGCGCGCACCAGACGGCGTGGCCGAGACCTTGCGGCGATTGCTGGCGGATGAAGGAGGTGGCGCCGGCCTCCGGCAGCAGGCTCTCCAGCGACTGGAGCTGCGCCTTCTTGCCGGTCTGCTCCAGCGTGCCGATCAGTTCAGGGTGCAGGTCGAAATAGTCCTCGATGACCGCCTTGTTGCGGCCGGTGACGAAGACGATGTGCTCTATGCCGGCCTCGAACGCCTCGTCGACGGCATATTGCACGACGGGCTTGTCGACGACGGGCAGCATCTCCTTCGGCATCGACTTGGTCGCCGGCAGGAACCGTGTTCCGAGCCCCGCCACCGGGATGACTGCCTTCCTGACTTTCTGCATCTGATATTCCTTCTGACAGAAAAGATTCCTACTTATCGCTGGCTATGAAAATGCCGGCGTGCTTCGTCTCCCCGCCCCGACGGCGAACCTGCGCCGCAACCCTTCTGAGCCGGACGGCGATAGGCATACCCATATGCCCGATCGCGGCCGGATCCCTGAGCACCGTACCGATCGCCTTGAGCGGCGAACGCGCCTTGATGTGCCGAACCAGGGACAGGAACGACGACGCCTTACGCAGGCTGCGGCCACGCTTGACGAAGGCCGCCTTTGCGCTGCTGTCCATGGGATATGCAGCCGCGAAGGCGGCGTCGGCGCGCGTCATCGCCTCGACGTGATGCAATTCGAGCACGCGCGAGATCGAGCCGGTGCGGATGTGGTAGACATAGCCGACGGTCGGCTCAACCACGCAGCGGCCGCCGCTGGCCAGCGCGCTCGCCAGCAGGATGTAGTCTTCGCCGATGCGCAGCTTCTCGTCGTAACGCAGACTGTTGTCGTCGAGGAAGCGGCGCTGGAAGATCGGCTTCAGATAGCCGAGATTGAAACGCGATTCGAAGACCAGATTGCCGGCGATGTAGTCGGCCAGCGAGATTTCGCGCAGGCCTTCGAGATAGCCGGCCGGGAACATGACGTCGTCGGGCGTGCCGTCCTCGCGCACGACCTGCACATTGTCGACCGCAATTTGCGCATCCGCCGCTTCGGCGCGCGAGATCATCGTGGCCAAGCGGTCGGGAAGGACCGCGTCATCGGAATCGAGCACCGCCACCCAGCGGCCGCGCGCCAGGTCGAGGCCGGCATTGCGGGCGCCGCCAGGACCACGATTGGCGGGCAGCGTCACCACCTTGACGATATCTTGCGGATAAGCGCGCGCCACATCCAGCGTGCCGTCGCGCGACTGGTCGTCGACGACGATGACCTCGACGGTCACGCCAAGTTGCCCGATCGCGCCGGCGATGGCGCGGTCGAGAGTGGCCTCCGCATTGTAGGCGGCGATGACGAAGCTGACGTCAGGCTGCACGCTTGTTCCCTTGTTCTGGCGAAGTGAGGCCGTACTGGCGGATTTCGCGGACGCCGACCAAACCGCTGATGACGCCAACGTGCATAATGCCGCGCAGCACGCTGCGGTTCCGTCGAACCGGGCTGATCGCGGTCAAAATGGCCATGCCGAAGCAATAGACGGCCTTGGCCGAAGCCAGTCCCACCTGGCCGGCACGGCGCACGCCGCCGGTGCCGCGCCCGATCAGGTGGCCATGCGTCTGGCCGAAGCGGAAGCGGCGGCGGCGCAGCCAGTCGAACGCGGCCCTGGCGCGCGGCACGACCTCGTCGACGAAAGCCTCCGGTGCAAAGGCGATGCGGCCGCCGGCCTTTACCATGGCATCGAAGAACTCGGTATCCTCGCCGCCGGTCTGGCCGCGCGCCAGGCTGAAGCGCCGGCCACGCAGGCTCGCATCGGTCATTTTGAGCAGGACGTTGCAGGTGTAGCCGGTGCGGATCTCGCCGCGCACCCAGACCGGCAAGGTGGAATGGAAGTCGCCCTTTTGCATCCAGTCCGGCGCATCCTGGCGATAATGCGCCCGCACCGGTCCGAGCACCGCAGCGGCGCCCGTGGCGTCGGCCGCCGCCATCAATTCGGCCAGCCAGCCGGGCGACGCCGTCTCGTCGTCGTCGATAAAGGCAACGAAGTCCGACACGCTGGCGTCGAGGCAGGCGTTGCGGGCGATCGAGATGTTGCGCGCCGGCGCGTGGCGGTAGCGGACTGGCAATTTCAGTTCCTCGGCCAGTGCCTTCACCAGCTTATGCGCGCTGGGCTCGTCGTCATTGTCGGCAATGACGACGCCGATCACCGCGCCCTCCGGCTTCTCCAGAGCGGCCACGGAGCGCAGCGTGTCGGCCAGCTCCGGCCGGCGGAAGGTGCAGATGCAGATGTCGATCGAGTGGCTGGCCATCACGCCACCTTGCGCTGCGAGCGCGACGCCAGAAGCTGCTGCCAGAAGCCGACGGACCAGCCGAAATGCATGACCATCGCCGAGACCCCGGCCAGTGCGATGCTGGCGTTGCGCTGGCGCAGCGCCGTCATCAGCCCGTAACCGAGGCACACGGCCATCCACAAAAGGAAAGGCACCGCCGCGATCCAGTGGACGAAGGAAAGCAGCGCGAGCAGCACCACGGGCGCAACCAGCAGCGGGATCATCTGACGAACCTTCGGCACCATGCGATGCTTCAGGACGTTCCTGGCGCGGCCGCGGCCATAGCCGAGATACTGGAAATAAAGGCTCTTCAGCGTCGAGCGCGGATAGTAGACCATCTGCGTCCGGCCGCTCATCCAGATGCGGTAGCCGGCCTGGCGCAGGCGGTAGTCGAGCTCGGCGTCCTCGTTGTGGCTGAAGCTCTCGTCGTAGCCGCCGACATGCCTGAAAGCGGCGATGCGCATCAGCGCGTGGTGGCCGTGGTCGACCCATTCGCCCTCGGACATGTGCCGGTGCTTCGAGCCGCCGGTGCCGAGCTTGGAGTTCTGCGCCGCCGCGACCGCCTTCTGCACGGCGCCGGTACCGGCGGTCAGCATCGAAACGACGACCGAATCGGCGCCGGTGGCAAGCGCTTCCTCGACCAGCCGCTCGCAGTAATCGTCCGGATAACCGCCATGCGCGTCGATGCGGATGAGGTAGTCGGCGCCTTCGCCGAGGGTCGCCACCGCGAGATTGATGGCGGCGCTCTGGAGGCGCTTCGGATTGGCGAGCAGGACGACCCGGGCATCCTTCGCCAGGATCTTTTCGACGATGGCTTGCGTGCCGTCGGTGCTGCCGCCGTCGACGACGACGATGCGGCCGCCGAGCCGCGCCGCAGCGGGCCGCAACTGGTCGAGCAGGCCGCCGATATGATCCGCCTCGTTGAGGCAGGGAATGACGATCAGGATCGATGTGGCGGCCTGTGTCATCGGTTCTTGTGCGTCTCCTGCCATCACGCCGCCGCCTCCGTCGCCGCAAAATTTGAAGGCATCGCGGCGAGGCCGCGCAGCTTGTCGACGAAAGCCGCGCAGTCGCTGCGGTCGTAGCTCCAGGTCCTGGGATTGCGCGCCAAGACCCGCGACTTCAGGCCGCGGTACCGGTCCTGATCCATCCGGCTCAGCATCGCCTCGATGCCTTCGGGCGTCGCTTCGGGCAAAAGCACGCCGATATCCCGCTGCTTCAGAAACCTGCCGGTTTCGGTGTCCGCCATCGAGATCGGCACGGCGCCGAAGCGGCAGCCCTCGTAGAGGCGGTTGGGAAGCAGCCATTCGGAATTCTGGCCGGCTTCGAAGAAATCGATCGCCCAAGAGAAATGCACCTGCCCGTAGATTGCGGCCATGTCCTCCGGATTGCGGTAAGGCCCCTCGAACGAAAGCCAGGGCTCGGCCTCGACGAAACCTTGAAAGTCCGGGAATTCGGACAGCGCCGGGCGGCCTCTCAGCACGACCTCGAAACGCCCGACCTGGCGGCGGGTGAAATCGGCCAGCAGCTCCAGCGAGCGGCGGCAGCGCAGCGCGCCGAACCAGCCGATGCGCCAAGGCGGCGTCGCCGGGCTGTCGTCCTCGAAAGAATGCGCGGCGACAACGGATGCCGCCTCGAAATATTTGTTCTCGATCAGTTCGACAGGTGCGACGATCTGCCCGAACGGCTCGAAATAATTGGCGATGAAGGCCGGCGAGCTCGTCACCAGAAGCTTCACGTCGCGGGCGAGATGACGTTCGGCGCCACGCAGCGTCCTGCCGACGAAATCGTCGCGCAGCACCAGACGGTGGATATCGAGGCATTCATAGACGATCGGCACGCTCGCTCCGAGCGCGCCATTGGCGCGGCGGGCCAGCGCCAACATTTCGAGGTTGCGCGCGATGATGAGATCGGGCCTGGACACGGCGCCCAATTTCGCGCCGATCGACACGGCTGCCTTGGCGACCGCGCCGATGCGCTGCGCGAATCGGCCGTCGCGCGTCGCGCCAAGGTCGACCGGCTCGATACCCTCGATCTCGGCGACCGGGCTGGTGGTGCGGCGGAAGCCCGCCAGGGTGACCCTGGCGCCGCCTGCCTTGAGCATCTGAACCCTCCGGCGCACCGCCGGGTCGGATACGTCATGCACAAGGTACAAGACATGCAGCATGTAACTCGACCGCTGTTGGGCCCACCCATCGGGATGCTAGTACAGCTTTTGCTGCATCGCAACAATTTTGGTGCGGCGTAGCAAATGCCCGCATATTTTTTGTTGCACTGCAAAAACGTATTGCGGTAGCTTATGCATGGCGGCGGGCGCCGGTCGCGACGATGTCGGACCGATGCAAGATCAGGGATCCTGAATTTGGAAACCAGCGCATTCGATCCGCCTGAGGGCTCTCTGCGCAAATCGGTCGGACGCGGCGCGGTCGTCACCGCGATGGCGCAAGGCGTGCGGGTAGCGACGCAGATCATCTCTGTCATCGTGCTGTCGCGCTTGTTGTCGCCGCAGGATTTCGGCGTCGTGGCGATGTGCGCGCCGGTGCTTGCCTTCATCGCGCTGTTCCAGGATTTCGGCCTGACCCAGGCGACGATCCAGAAGACCGGCATCCGCCACGAAGAAGTCAACTACCTGTTCTGGATCAACGTGGCGGTGAGCACGCTGCTTGCCTGCGTGCTTGCGGCTTCGGCGCCGCTGGTCGCCGCCTTCTATGGCGAGCCGCGCGTGACAGGCCTCGTCGCCGCCTTCGGCCTGCAGATCATAGCCTATGGCCTGGGAGCCCAGCATGTGGCGCTGCTGACGCGCCGAATGGAGTTCACGCGGCTGGCCATCATCGACATCGCCAGCGCCATCGTCGGTGTCGGCGTCTCGATCGCCTGGACCTTCATCGATCGCTCCTATTGGGCGCTTTTCGCCGGCACGCTGGCAAGCGCCGTGCTGCCGACGCTGTGCTACTGGTACTCCTCGCGCTGGCGCCCCGGCCTGCCGCGCAAGGTCGAAGGCATCGGCGCGCTGATCAATTTCGGCGCCGGCATCACCGGCTTCAACTTCGCCAATTTCTTTGCCCGCAACCTCGACAATGTGCTGATCGGCAAATACTGGGGCGAGGCGCAGCTCGGCCTCTACGACCGCGCCTACAAGCTCTTGCTCTTCCCGCTCAGCCAGATCACCAACCCGCTGTCGAAGGTGATGGTGCCGGCACTGTCGCGGCTGAAGGACGAGCCGGACCGCTACCGCAGTGCCTATCTGCGCGTCATGCCGCTTATCCTTCTGGTCGCGCTTCCGGGTGTCGCCTTCGCCACCGCCATGTCGGACACGCTCATCCCCTTCGTGCTCGGCGAGCAATGGCGGGGAAGCGCGCCGATCTTCCTGGCGCTGGGCTTTGCCGGATTGCTGCAGCCGCTCAACAACCCCGCGGGATGGCTGTTCGTAAGCCAGGGCCGCTCAGGCGACTTCATGCGCTGGGGCATCGTCACCGCCGTGACCTCGGTGCTGGCCTTCGTCATCGGCCTGCCTTACGGCGCGCTCGGCGTCGCAGTCGCCTACGCGATCAGCGAATATATGCGCACGCCCTTCCTATGGCTCTATGTCGGCAGGCGCGGACCGCTGAAGGCCAGCCATGTGCTTCATGCGGCATTGCCTTTCGTGCTTGGCGCGCATCTGGCGTTCGGCCTGGTCTGGCTCGCCAAACCGATGCTGCAGGCGCCGCCCGTCGTTGCGCTGGCCGCCGGCGCGGCGCTCTCCTATCTCACCACCATTCTTATCGCACTTGCCTTCAGCGCCGGCCGCGAAGCGCTTCGCGAGGCCTTGCGGCTGATCCCGGCACGAGGGGTCCTCGCAGCCCCGAGCGGGGCCAAATGAGCCCGGCCTGCTCGCGAAACGCTGACTTCAGGACAGGGATAACCGCATGAATTACCGATCGATTTCAGACATGAACGACGCGATCGTGCGCAACCTGCACCGGCTGCCGCGCGACATCGACCTGGTCGTCGGCGTGCCGAGGAGCGGCATCCTCGCCGGCACCATGGTCAGCCTGATCGCGAACATCCCAATGACCGATCTCGACAGTTTCCTGGCCGGCAGGATCTATACGTCCGGGATCACGAAACGCTGGGCGGGCCTAGACCGGCAGGCTTCCGAGATGCGCAAGATCCTGGTGATCGACGACAGCATCATCGGCGGCACCGCGATGCGCGATGCACGCGAAAAAGTCGCTGCCAGCGGCATCGAGGGCGATTTCATCTTCGCGGCCGTGTTCGGGCTGTCGCTGCGACACGAGGAGACCGACATGGTCTTCGAGGCCGTGCCGCATCCCAGGATGTTCCAGTGGAATTTCATGCACCATGTCTTCCTCGAGCAGTGCTGCGTCGACATTGACGGCGTGCTTTGCCTCGATCCGACCGAGGACGAAAACGACGACGGCCCGGCCTATGAGAAATTCCTGGCCGAGGCGCGGCCGCTGCTCGGGCCGACCCGCAAGATCGGCTGGCTGGTGACGAGCCGGCTGGAGAAATACCGCAAGCTGACCGAGGCATGGCTCGCCAGCCGCGACATCAAATACGATCATCTCATCATGCTCGACCTGCCCAACAAGGCCGAGCGGCAGCGGCTCGGCGCGCATGGCAGCTTCAAGGCCGAATTCTACCGCAAGTCGGACGCCATCCTGTTCATCGAGAGCGAGCACGAGCAGGCGCAGAGGATCGCGAAGCTCTCCGGCAAGCCGGTGCTGTGCGTCGAAACCAACATGGTGAGCTTGCCCGATCCGATGTCGCTGCCGGCGCTGCAGCAGGCGGCGCGCAACCTGCCGGCGCGGCTGAGACAAATCAATTCACTCGACGGGCGAAAGCAGGCCGTGAAGGCGACGGCGCGCGCGCTGCTCGGCGAGCGCGGCTACCAGGCGCTGAAGAACCGGGTGAAGCGCCCGGCATAAGAAATTAGGCGGCGCGGCGGACGCCCTGCCGGGCCGCCCTTTCGAGAAGATCGAGAAACACGACCAATTGCCGCGCGGGGTCGAGCTCCGGGCGTTTGGAGAAGGCGATAGCCGCGGCCGAAAGCCGTTCGTATTCCGGGCGGTCGTTCCACAGGCGCCGGACCGCCGCGGCCCAGTCGGCGACCGGAGCATCGTAGTCGAGCAACACGCCGCCGGGCCCGATGGCTTCGGGCAGGCCGCCACGCTTCGATCCGACGACCGGGATGCCGCTGCAATGCGCCTCGGATGCGACGCGGCCCCAGGCTTCCTCCCATTTGCTCGGGGCAAGCAGGATCCTGGTGCGGCCATAGACCGTCTTCATGTCGTTGGTGCGGTTTTCGAGCGTAACGTTCGAGAGCGGCGCGATGGTCTTCTCGATGCGGGCGCGGTGGTCGTCGTCCAGCTTCCAGCTTTCCACGAACAGGAAGGGAATCTCCGGACAGGCGGCCGCAATCTTGACCGCCAGATCGAAACCCTTTTCCTCATAGGGGTTGATCATGGTGACGAATTCGCCGGTCGTGTGCGTGCAATAGAGCGCGTCGTTGATGGTCGGCGGAAGAACGATGGACTCGATGCCGAATTTTTCGTTGTAGGTGCGCGCCGTGAACTCCGAATTGGCGATGTATATAGCCGAACCGAGCTCGCGCGGATCGCCGGCGAGCTCGTGGAATTCGACATTGTGCAGATAGACGACCAGCGGCACGCCTTCGGCCAGAAGCGCCTTTCCGAGCAGGACCGACTTGTGGCACTGCACGACGGCGACATCGGGTCTGGTTTTCTCGACGGCGAAGCCGGCCGCCTCCCAGGGGTACCAGGCGCGCATCACCGGATAGCCGGGGAAATTGTCGACAACCGCGGGCTGCCGCAACAGCTTCATCTTGGCGCGCGCCTTGAGGCCGAACATGCCGTCGCCGAACAGCGAGGCGAGGACCGATGCCTGGTGGCCGTGCTCGATCAGTTGTTCGACCAGATGGTGGGTGTTGGATTGCACGCCGCCGGTGAACTCGGGAATGTATCCGTTGCCGCTCGCAAAAAGCACTTTCATCATTCGACTCCTAATCCGGCCCGGCGGATGAGCATGCGCGCCGATCAGCCTGCGCTGCGCGCCAATGGAAGCTTCGAAGTCATTGCCTGACACAGGCGGCTGACCGAGGCGGAAAGCGACAGCGTCGAGTACTCCCGCAACAACTTCGATGCCGGGATCACCTTTCCCGCCTTCAAGTCCTGCGCCAGGTAGTGGGGAAACGAATGCATGTATTCCCTGACGATGTCGGCCTTCAGCGCTCCCGACTTCCATGCCTTCACCGCCGAGACGAATTCGTCGGCGGGGGCGGACGCCAGCCCCGTGTCATAGGCTTCGAAGGTGCGCCGCACGATGGCGCGTTCCTTGTCGCTGAGCGACGTCTTTCCGGCTCGCTCGGCAAGCTGGGCGTAGCGGCGGATGTCTTCGGCCGCGTGGTGCCATAGACCCTTCCTGGCCATGATGCTCGAACGCTGCAGCAATGCCTGCATCTCGAGATCGGCCGTCTTCGGCAAGGCCTGCTCCGAGCGGTCGAGATACTCATGCAGATCGACCGACTTGTAGACTTCTTCCATGATGACCCGGTCGTACGAGCCCCAGGCCTTGATCCGGTCGGTATAGGAAATCACCACCTTGGTGCTGCCGCGGACCATGTCGTGCTGGCGCTGGAAGAACATGAGGCCGTCGACCCTGACGCCCTTGAACCGGCGCGCAAGCCTCAGCATCATCTCGTAGTCCTGCGACCGGACAAGGGTTTCATTGAAGCCTCCAACCTCGTCGTAACATTTGCGGCGCACCAGCAGGCCCGGCTGGTGGACGTGGCAATATTCGAGGTGGGACGGAAAGAAATTGTCCTGGCTGACGTGGCCGAACGCGACGATCTCGTAATTCTGCTCTTGGATCTGAGCCGACTGCTGGAAACGCGCATATTCGCCGAAAGCGAAATCGGCCGCCGGCTCCTGCTCGAAGGCAGCGAGGAACCGCTCGAGCGCCGTCGGGTGCGCGACGTCGTCGTCGTCGAATATCCAGACGAAATCTCCCGTGCAGTGCTTCAGGGCGAAATTCAGCGCCGTGGACTTGCCGCCATTCTCCTTGCGGTAATACTCCACCGGGGCGGGGAAAGAGGCAGCCACCGCGCTGGTATTGTCGGTCGAGCCGTCGTCCACGATCAGAATCTGATCCGGGGCCACGGTCTGCTGGAGCAGGCTGTCGATGGCTTCGGGCAGGAACTTCTGCCGGTTGAAGGTGGGAACGATGACGGTGACCGTCGGTTTCCGCGATGCAGCCATTGGTGACCTCATACTGTCTTCTGTTCCACCTGCCTTACGCATTCTGCAGATCGAGATTGGCGAAGGGATTGGTGCATGGATGCCAGCCGGTGAAGCGGATCGGATCGTCGGGCGAGCTGCGCCAGGCATAATCGGTCAGCATATGGAACTCGGCGATGACCCAGCGGTCGAAATGGCGGAGGTCGCGCCGCTTGTCTTGGGGCAGCAGCTCGCGCGCCTTGCCGAGTTTCACCGTTTCCGCCAGCGTCACCACATCGGCCACCTTGGCGCTCGGGAATACCCAGGGGTTGCGGTTCTGGAATTCGAGCACGAATTGCTGCAGGTGCTCGATGCGCATGTTGAGCGGCCCGAAATATCTTTCGAGCGTGACGCGAACCAGATCCTCGTCCGATAAGGACGACATTGCAGCGGCCGCGATGCCGGTTGAGGCAATGCCGCCGGCGACGATGGCCAGCGCGGTGCGGCGCGTGATCTTCATCGACCCCTCCCTCATGTCGCTAGCTTACCCGCCGCCCGCAAGGAGAGGGCAGCCGCGGTCAGGCTTGGATTGGCGCAGGAACAGCTCGGATAGGTGCTGGTGCCGACGACCACGAGGTTCCTGAGCTGGTGGTGGATCATGTCGCGGTCGACCACGGAATCGGCCGGCCCCGTGCCCATGCGCAACGTGCCCTGCACATGCGATTCGGTCGGCCTTATGCCGCGATCGAAAATCTGTTCGACCGGCAGCGGCTTGAGCAGTTCCGGCAACCTTTCCAGCGCTTTCGCCATGCCCTTGGTGGCGTAGTCCGACGCGCCCTTGAAGGTCACGAAGGCGTTCTCGTCCTTGTCGAGCACGACGCGGTTTTCCGGGTCGAGCAGGTTCTCGGTGACGATGACAAGCGGCAGCACCTGCCGCAGCCTTCCCTTCTCGGCGCGCATGCCGTGCTGCCAGCGGTTCTCGAAATAGACGAGCGCCGCCGCATGCTCGGCCCGGTGCGGCCCGTCATAGAGGCCGAAATTCAGGCCGGTGGTGATGGTCGAGCCGTCGAAATTGTCGACGCCGCCGAGATAGGCTTCGTAATTCCAGCCATAGGATTCGTGCAGGCCCAAGCCGACGAATTCGCCGCCAAGACCGGAGCGCAGCATGATCGCGGGGCTCTGTATGGCATTGGCGCCGAGGACGAAGAGATCGCCGCCGACCGAATATTCCTTGCCCTTCTGAACGAAGGTGACGGAGCGGACAGCACCGCCGGCATGATCGAACCGGCGCACCTCGGCGCCGAGACAGACCGAGACGTCCGGATGCTGGAACACATGCATCAGTCCGTTGTTGACGGTGAACTTGGCGTCCGCCGGACACAGCCAGCATCTGAGATTGGCGCAGCACGAGGCGCGCTGCGAGGTCGCCACGCGCGCCCGGGCGGTCGGCATGACGAAGTGCTGATCCGGCTGCGCCGCCTTCATCATGCGGTCGGGCGTCGACATGCGATGCGGCGGCTGCGGGAACGGCCGCGAGCGCGGCAACATCCGCGCCATGTCGGGATCGCCGGAGATCGACATGACCTCCTCGGCATCGCCATAGAACGGTTCGAGGTCGTCATAGCTGATCGGCCAGTCGTTACCGACGCCGTAGGTGCTCTTCAGCTTGAAGTCGTTGGGATGGAAACGCGGCGTCTGCGCGAACCAGCAATTGGTGCCGCCGCCAAGACCGATCGTGTAGTTCCACGGCTTGTCGGGATTGTCGGTATCGTAGGTGGTTTCATCGTCTATGTCGGTGTTGGCGTTCCGGCTGAGCTGCCACTCATGCGTGTTGTGGCGGCCCCATTCCAGCACCAGGACACGGGCTTTGCGCCGCTTCAGGAATTCGTGCAGGAAGAAGGACGAACCGAAGCCGGATCCGATGACGACGAGATCGAAATGCTCGCTGGCGATTTGTTCGGGCCGAACGTCGAGCACCATCAGATCGAACCCTCCTGCTTTGCGCGCATGGTCATTGTCGGCCCCGCTGTCGTTTCCGGCTGCAGTTTTTCTCGAGGCTTGCGACCATCGTCACGCCGCCATCCTGCCGATCGAGAAATATTCGATGCCATAGCGCGCGATCACCTTGGGATCATAGAGATTGCGGCCGTCGAAGATGACCGGCGTCGTCAGTGCATCCTTGAGCGCGTCGAATGACGGCGCGCGGAAGCTCTTCCATTCGGTGCAGATCAACAACGCGTCGGCGCCGCGCAGCGCGGCTTCCTTGGTGCCGCACAAGAGCAGGTCGTCGCGCAGGCCGTAGATTGCCTGGCACTCCTGCATCGCCTCGGGATCGTAGGCCTGGACCTTGGCGCCGGCCGCCCACAGCGCTTCCATCAGCGTGCGCGACGGCGCCTCGCGCATGTCGTCGGTGTTGGGCTTGAAGGCCAGCCCCCAGACGGCGAATGTCTTGCCCCTGAGCGCGCCCTTGAAATAGTGGTTGACCTTGTCGAACAGGACCGACTTTTGCGCATTGTTGCGCTCCTCGACGGCGCGCAGCAGCTTGGCGTCGAACTTGACGCCCTCGGCGGTCTTGATCAGCGCGCGCACGTCCTTCGGGAAGCAGGAGCCGCCATAGCCGAGGCCGGGATAGATGAAGTGGTAGCCGATGCGCGGATCCGAGCCGATGCCCTTGCGCACCTCCTCGATGTCGGCGCCCAGCTGCTCGGCGAGATTGGCCATCTCGTTCATGAAGCTGATCTTGGTCGCCAGCATGCAGTTGGCGGCGTATTTGGTGAATTCGGCGCTGCGCACGTCCATCACGATCATCTTCTCGTGGTTGCGGTTGAACGGCGCGTAGAGCTCGCGCATCACCATCTCGGTGTCTTCGCTGGAGGTGCCGACGATGATGCGGTCCGGCTTCATGCAGTCGGCGACCGCCGAGCCTTCCTTGAGGAATTCGGGGTTCGAGGCGACGTCGAAGTTGAGATCCTCGCGGCCGCGCTTCTTCAGCGTCTCGGCGATCCTGGCCTTCACCTTTTCGCAGGTGCCGACCGGCACGGTCGACTTGCCGACGACGATCTTGGCGCTGTCCATCTCACGACCGATGGTCTCGGCGACGGCGAGCACATATTTCAGATCGGCCGAGCCATCCTCGCCCGGCGGCGTGCCGACCGCGATCATCTGGATCTGGCCATGCCTGACCGCCGCTGCCGCGTCCGTGGTGAAGCGGATGCGGCCGGCCGCGTGGTTTTCCTTGACGAGGGCCTCCAGGCCCGGTTCGAAAATCGGGATCAGGCCCTGGTTGAGCCGCTCCACCTTCTTCTCGTCGATGTCGACGCACACCACCTCGTGACCGACCTCGGCAAGCACAGCGGCCTGGACGAGACCGACATAGCCAATCCCAAACACTGTCAAATTCATTTGGTTCTATTCCTGTCAAAGGCCGGGCCACAAAAGGTGGTCCGGCCGGTTCAGATGTCCCTCAGGCCCAACGGCCTAGTTGGTTCGGCATGATCTTAATCCGAAAACCAGTTCCCACTTTTCGGGATCATGCCTAGTTGGAATTACTTATGCTGCATGCCAGCGATTCCGGAAACTGGCATGGCTGGCCCAAAGCGGTGAAAGCGACGCGCTTGACCTCCATGGTCACCTTGCTGCCGGGATCGACGAAGGCGCCCATCCAGTTGGTCAGCTTGTCGCTGCCCCAGAGGCTGAAGAAGATTTTCTGCGAATGCGTCGGCAACTCGTCGGGATTGGTCACTTCATGGACGAGCTTGCCGTTGACATACCAGCGCAGCCGGTCCTTCTCCCAGACGAAGCCGTAGTCGTTGAAGCCCTTGTCGGCGCCGCCTTCGACGTCGACCAGCTTGCCGTTCTTCGGCTTGCCCTGGATGTAGCTGTTGACCTGCACCTTCGACGGATCCTTGGTGAGGACCTCGAAGTCGATCTCGTCCCAGGGCTGCTTGTCCTGCGGGCCGATATAGGAGAAGAAGGCGGCGTTGAGGCCTGAGCCGGTGCCGGTCTTCATGCGCGCCTCGTAGACACCGTAGCCGTAGCGCTGCTTGGTCTGGATCTCGGCGCAAGCGAAATCGCGATCCTTCAGCTTGCGCTTTTCGAAGCCCAGCGACAGCACGCCATCGGAAAGCCGCACGAGATCCTTCGACCAGGTGCAATTCTGATGGGCGCCATTGGTCCATCCGTCCGAGACGAACCAGCGGGACCGGTCGAAATTCGAGAAATTGTCGACGAAGGACGGCGCGCTTTGCAGCTCCTGTTGCGTCCCTTGCGCGTGCGCCGGATGCAGGCTCGCCGCAACGGTCGCCGCGATGGCGAACAGGGCGCCGACCACGCCGAGCCACAGGCTGTTTAGTCCATTCCCGGGCGTATGCGACTTATCGCACACCGCCATGAAGGAGGTGTTGCTGGGATCTGCGTTCATAACAAACTCACCTTGTGTTGTCCGCCCAACCCAAAGTCTTCCTTGGTCCGCGCGAGCGAGCCGCTTCCGATCCTCCGCCCTCTTGAACTCCTCTAATGTCTCGTGCCGATGACGACACCCGAGGGCGCCGTCAGCCTCTTGCCGCGGACTGAGGTGCAGACCGATCGGCACCATCCTCGACGATCGCGTCGAGCGAATGACGCAGTTCCTTCACCAGGCCTTTCTGGCGAACGAGCTCCGCAATGCGCCGCTCGCAGTTCAGGATCGAATTCGTCATCGCGCTGACATCCGAGCCCTTGCTGGTCGACGCCGAACCATTCTCCATCGCCTCGACCAGAAAGGCCGCGTTGGCGGCCGTGGACCTGTAGCGATTCTCCAGCCCGGTCTTCTCCGCCTCGATCTCGGCAGCGATCTGGTCGAACAGCTTCGCCAGCCGGTCGAGACGCTGGAGATCGGTCTGCCGGTCGCGAGCCGGATCCCGGGATCTGAAGCCAAAAATCGAAGCCATCCTGCCGGCCTTTCGAAATTGCTGCATTGCAGCATAGACTGCCACTACCGCGGCGACTAGGCAACATCATAGTTTTGCGAATGCGGATTTTTTGAGGGACGACGGCTTGCCGCGTGATGCGAGATCATTCGCTTGCGGCGCTCGTCGCCGCCATCAGGAAGCGCCTCGGCGGTATTTGTTGCTTTGCAGCAATCCCGGTGCGGCGGAACAGCGCGTCGAGTTTGTCGGTGGCGACGCCGCGCACGATCGGGATCAGATTCGACTGGCTGGCGAAGGCATAGGCCGCAGCCGACACCAGCCCACGCTCGGCTTTGACGTCGAGGAAATTGCGCAACCGGTATTTGTCGCGGACATGGCGCTCGTGGCGCCGCAACGCGGCCTTCGAGCGCTCAGGAAGGTTGTCGAGCGCCAGCAGCGCCAGGTCGGCATCGGCAAGACGCTTCAGATCCTGCGTTCGATGACGACCGCTCAGCGAATCGGCGCGGACGATCGCGCCATAGCCGCAGGACTTGATGATCTTGAAGCGCGCCCCGCGGGCGACAGCGCGCGCATAGAGCTCGTAGTCTTCGCCAAGACGCAAGCTTTCATCGTAAGCCAGTCCATGCCGTTCGAGAAAAGCCCGGCTGATTACCGGCTTCAGGAAACCGAGCTCGCCGCGCAGGACGCGGCGGCGCGAGATGTTGCCGTCGATGAAGCGCTCGAAATCGAGAAATTCCGGATCGGCCGCGAAAGGCGGCGCGGCGACCTTGGCAAAGTCTGTCGCGGCATCGTCGCGGATCAGCATGATGTTGTCGGCCGCGAAATCCCAGTCGGCGCTGGCGAAAAGGCGGCGGAAGCGGCCTTCGAGGAAGAAATCGTCGGCGTCGAGAATGCTGATGAAAGGCGATTTGGAAGCCTGGATAGCGGCGTTGCGCGCGGCGGAAGGACCGCGATTGACGTCGAGGCGGACGACGGCAAGCCGGCCGCTGCCGTCGTCGGCGGCCAAAGCCACGTCGCGGGTGTCGTCAGTGGAAGCGTCGTCGACCACGACGACTTCGGCGACTTCCGCCTCGCGCAGCGCCGAAGCGATGGCGGCGGGGATCGTGCGCGCCGCATTGCGGGCGGCGATGATGACGCAGACCCCCAAGGTCGCCATCGGGCTCGTCACAGGCGTCGTCACGGACATGGGCTCACCTTTCGCTTGCATGCGTGGCCGCCCCGCCCACGATTTTGATCATTTCGCTCCGCGCCGGCTCAATCGTGGCCGGGCGCTCGAAGATGCGCCGGCTGAGGTCGGCGGAGGCAGCCCAGCCGGCTTCAGCCAGGTAACGGACCGGCTCGCGGCCGCAGAGCTCCCACAGCACATGGCGTCGCTGCGGCCAGCGCAGCGATGCCAGCCAGGGCGCGACCACCATGTGGAAGAGATCGGCGTTGTCGATGCGCGCCAGAATGCGGGCGGCGCGATCCGAAAGCAGCGTGCCGGCGGCGCCGAGCAGCACGTCGGCGGCACGCAACCCCAAGAGCAGCGTGTCCGCCAGGCCCTGCTCGGCGGCGTGGTCGAGAACCATTCGCTGCTCGGCTTCGCTCAGACGGCTGGCGCTGGCCCTGACGTCGCAGACATAGCCGGCGCAGGGTTCGCGGTTGAAAAAGGCCTTGGCGACGCTGATCGCGGACAAAAGCAAGGTGTCGGCCGCCGAGATGATCGGCATGGCGGCGCCGGCCACCGCGACTTCGCGCTTGCGGCGCAGGAAGCCGTCGATGTCGCGGGGGCTGGGCGACCCCGGCTGCTGGAGCCGGTGGTGGAGGTCTACGGTCGAGGCCCTCGTGCCGTCTTCGCGAACCATATGCTGCTCGCCGAGGAAGCGCACCCACCAGACCGAGCGCGACTTGCCGGCAACCTCATAGCCGATCGTGCGCAACGCATCGCGGGCCTTGGCGAAACCGGTCGGCGAAACCAGTATGTCAACGTCGCCCGATGGCTTCATGAAGTGGTCGCCATAGAGCAGATGCTGCTGGAGCGGCCCCTTGAGGAAGACGAAATCGACCTGGCTCTCGCGCAGCACGCGATCGATGGCCATCGAATCGCCGATGCAGGCGGCATTCATCGACATGGTGCGCCGGCGGTATGTGTCGAGCCAGGCAGGCAACTCCGCTGGCGCGGCATTCGCGGGCGTACGCGCGAGCGCCTTGAGCAGGAAGACGGCGACCTTGTTCAGCCTGGCGATGTCGGCGACATTGGCTGCCGAGATTGTTGGGGCTGCCGAGATCGTTGGGGCTGCCGAGATCGTGGGGATCGCTGAGCTTGCCGGGGCCGACGAGATTGTCGGCGCGGGCATGTCGGCCCGGCCGCCCGGGATGTCGACGCCTGGCGCGAAAAACAGCCTCAGGCAGGCCTGCACATAGGCGACTTCGTTAGCGCAGCCGGCGGCGCGCAGCCTTTCATAGGAGCCATCCTGCATCGCCATGCCCGATGTCGTTCTCCGCAAAATGCCGCCCTCGCGGTTTATACCGCACCTGCGAAGAAAAGCATCGGGAAAATTGACGAGATCGCTCAAAACCGGGCAGAGGCCGGCTCGCGACTGCAACCGCAGCGTTTAAAACCGCTGCACGCTCAATCACTTTTGAAGACAACCCGGGACATGCCGATGCGAGCCGGAACGTGGCGATTTCTTGCAGCAAATTCTTCGCATTTGCGAAATGAATTTCTCGCCTAGCAAATTATCATAATTAAATCAGACGCTTATTTAAACAGCAAGGACCTGCGGTTGAATTCGAGGACCGCTGAGGTTTAGGATGACGGCGCCTACACCTTGATCACCAGCGAAGGCGAGCGCAACCAAGAATTGATTAATGCCTGGTAAATCAGTCTTGACTCATGGATGGTGCCGTGCAGCAATCGCATTGCAGCATAGCGATATGCTGGCGGCATCCTGCAGCCGCTTCCAGTCCTTAATTGGAGAGTAAAATGGAACAGAATGTTGAAAAGCATGAGTACGAAACCCCCAGCCTGACGGTTCATGGTTCGATTGAAACGATCACGCAGGGCGGTGCTGGCACGACGGCGCTCGACGCGAGCTTTCCCGCGCACACGCCGGTCGGCGAGCTGACTTTCTCGTAAAGCTTACGGGCATCCGGGAGTCTAAAGTTGGGGCTCCGGGTGTTCTCCAACAGGTGAGCCGGGGGGCTTTGTCCCCCGGCTTCCTGGCGGGGATCGTCGGCAACCGATCCACGGCAACGTCTGACGGAGCGGCGGGCCAGCAACGAGGTTTTAGGATGAACTGGAACCCTTCGGACCATGACCGCGTCGTCGCGACCAACGAAGCGGTGGCTTGCGAATTCGGCGCCGGACTGGCGCTGCTCCACCTGAAATCCAATGTCTATTACAGCCTGAACGGCGTCGGCGCCTTCATCTGGGAGCAGATCCAGGAGCCGCGATCGGTCCTCGATATCCGCAGCGCAGTGCTTGCGCGCTACAATGTCGACGCCGAACGCTGCAAGGCCGATGTCGAGGGCTTGCTCAAGGGGCTGAGCGAAGCAGGGCTTGCGAGGCTCCACAGTGAGGAACTGGTCTAGACTCCGCTCGCTGAGCGGCCAGGAAATGCTGTTTCTGGCGCGCTGCCTGACGGTGGTGAGCGCGGTACGGTTCGCGTTGACGCTGTCTTCCTACAACCGTGTCCGCAGCCTGATGACGCGGCTGGACGCCGGACGCGACGCCAGCATCGCCGACCTGCGGCGTGTCGCATGGGGCGTCGCCGCCGCGGCGCGGCTCGTGCCGGGCGCCAGCTGCCTCACCCAGGCGCTGGCTGGACAGTATCTGCTCGCCCGCCAGGGCAGCGCCTCGAGGATCAGCATCGGCATCGAGAAAGGAACGGGCAGCGAGCTCAAGGCGCATGCCTGGCTGATGAGCGGCAACCACATCGTGCTTGGCGGCTCGATCAAAGGATTTGCCCATCTGGTCGACCATGGGTCGTGAACGATGAGCGGCGTCGCCGGAATCGTGCTCAGCGACAATGGCCGGCCCGCCGCGGCCGGCGATATCCAGCAGATGCTTTCGCGCATGCGCCACCGCGCTCGCGACGGCAACTCGTGGTGGACGGAGGGCAGCGTGGCGCTCGGCCACGCCTGGCTCGACACGACCGGCGAGGATGGTCCCGGCCCGTTGACAATGGCCGGCGGCAAGCTCGCCGTCACCGCCGACTGCCGGCTGGACAATCGCGACGAGCTTCTGGCGCGGCTCGGCATGCGCGACCGGTCGATCGCCGACGCAACGCTCATCATGCGCGCCTACCTCAAATGGGGCGAGGCCTGCCCGACCTATCTGCAGGGCGATTTCGCCTTCGCCATATGGGACGGCGAGCGCCAGGCGCTGTTTTGCGCGCGCGACCATTTCGGCGTCAAACCTTTCTACTATCACTCGACCGGCAGGCGCTTCGCGTTCGCCTCGGAGATCGGGCCGATCCTTGCGCTGGACGGCATCGGCAGGCGCCTCAGCGAGCACCAGATTTCCGGCTTCCTCGCCGGCCTGCCGGACGATCCGCAGGCCACGCCCTACGCCGAGATCTTCCGCCTGCCGGCACGGCACGGCATGACGGTCGCAGGCCGCCAGGTGGTGCTGCGGCGCTACTGGCAGATCGAGCCGTCGCAACGGCCGCCGCGCTCGGACGCGGCCGAGGAATTCAGGCATCTCTTCGCGCAATCGGTGGAGAACCGGATGCGCGGCACGCCGGCCGTCGGCGCCATGCTGAGCGGCGGGCTCGACTCCTCCTCCATCGCCTGTCTCGCGGGTCTCAGGGCGGCGGCGAAGCGCGGCCCGAAGCTCAAGACATTCTCGCTGGTTTTCGACAAGGGCTCGTCGATGGACGAGAAGCCGTTCATCGATGCGGTTCTCGACGACAATCCGCTCGACGCCACATTGATTGCGGTGAGCAATTACGCGCCCTTCGCCGAGTTCGAGCGCATCCTGGAGGAGCAGGAGGGCACGTTCCTGGCCCCCGGCCTGTCCTTGACGCGCGACCTTTACCGGACCGCGGGTGCAAAGGGTGTCAAAGTGCTTCTCGACGGGCATGGCGGCGACGAGGTCGTCTCGCAGGGCCATGGACATCTTCACGAACTCGCCAATGCCGGCCGGTGGTTCGAGTTGTGGCGCGAACTGCACAGCGCTGCGAACACCTATGGCGAGGGCATGCTGTCCCTCTATTTCAAGTTCCTGACCATCTACGGACCGGCCTGGCGGATCGCCCGGATGCGATCGATGGCCCGACGCCTTGTCGGCAAGGTGCGGCGGAGGCCGGCATCGGCACCGCGCGCCTGGGCGGGCCTGGTCAATTCGGACCTTGCCAGGCGCACCGACCTTGCCGAGCGCTTTCATCGCAGCGGCTACATGCCCGCCTCCGTCAGCGCCAGCGAAGCGCTGACGCATCGCTGGCTTCTGTCCACCGGGCTGGTGCCGCACGCCTTCGAAGTGCTCGACAAGGCCGCCGCCAATTTCGGCGTCGAGCCGCGCTATCCGTTCTGGGACAAGCCGCTCGTCGAGTTCTGCCTGGCGCTGCCCGGCGAGGAAAAGCTCAAGGACGGTTTTGGCCGCCATGTGCTGCGACGGGCGATGCAAGGCGTTCTGCCGCCAGCGGTGCAATGGCGGCGCGACAAGATCGATTTCACCGCCAACCTGGTCAAGGGCATGCTCGGCAACCACCGCAAGCTTCTGGACAGCCTGCTGATATCGGACAGCGAGCGGATCGCGCCCTATGTCAACCTGCCTGAAGTGAACGCGGTCTATGAGCGCATGCTGCGCCAGCCCGAGCAGGTGACGCTGCCAGACGTCCAGCATGTCTGGCGCTCGGTTTCGCTGTCGCTGTGGCTGCGGCAAGTCCAAGGAAGCCCCGCATGAATCTTCCGATCGCTTGCCTTGCGCGGCCCGAGCCAGCCACCGAGACGGCGGCGCCGGGGAGACGCGTCCGCCATTTCTACAAGGCCTACGGGTTGATCGTCAGCTCCGAAGTGGCCCTGCCGGAACTGGAACCGACGGCGCCGGCGACACCCGACCTCGAGATCGCTATCAGGCCGGTCGACTTTCCCGACGGCGCATCGCAGGGCGCCACGGCGTTCCGGTTCGAGGCGACGCGCCAATATCTTTCCTGGCAGGCGGTCGGCACTTTCATGATCAGCGACGCCAGCCGGATCGACGTCGATTCGGCGCCGGGGATCGACGACCCGCTGCTCGCCTTTCCGCTGCTCGGGCCGGTGATGGCGCTTGCCCTGCATCGGCGCGGGCTGCTCGTCCTGCATGCCAGCGCCATTGCCGTCGGCGGCAGGAGCGTGATCTTCATGGGCGACAAGGGCGCCGGCAAGTCGACGACGGCGGGCGCGATGATCCGCGCCGGCCACCGCCTGCTCACCGACGACGTCGTGGCGCTGGATTTGTCCGATCCTGACCGGCCGATGATCCTGCCCGGATTTCCGCAGCTCAAGCTCGCGGCGGACGCGGCCGGCGCCATTCGCCTCGAGCAGGCGGAGGTGCGTCCGCAGGTGCATCCGCAGATCGACAAGGCGCAGCATCGACTGCATGACGGATTTGCCGCCGAGGCTGTGCCGGTATCGCGCATCTATGTGCTCGAGCGCGGCCGGCGGGCGGCGATCTCGCCATTGATCGGCGCCGCCGCGTTGCCGGCGATCATCAAATTCTCCTATGTCACGCGGTTCGGCCGGCAGGCGCTGCCCGGCGATCTTGCCGCCACGCATCTTAGCCAATGCGCGCAGGTCGCCGGACGGGTCGGCGTCAGCCGCCTCGAAGTGCCGGCCGGACTCGCCCGGATCGATGAAGCGGTCGCCGCGATCGAAGCCGACCTGACGTCCGGGACAAGGTAAGCCAAGGCATGGGCCGGTCCTCGAAGTTTCGCCTGTCGCTTTTCCGGGACATCGCCGGTTTCGGCGCCATGATGGCGCATATCGGTGGACGGCGCACGGCGACGGCGCTTGCCTTCCTGATCCTGGGCAGCCTCACCGAAGGCATCTCGATCCTGCTGCTCGTGCCGCTGCTGCGCCTGATCGGCAAGGCCGACCAGGATTACGCGGTGCGGGTGCCGGAGGCCTTGCATCGGCTGGCGCCCGGCGGAACGCTGTCGCTCGCGACCGTGCTCTGCCTGTTCGTCGCGCTGGTGGCGCTGCAAGCGACGTTCAACCGCTTCAAGTCGGTCTACATGGCGCGGCTGCTCTACGATTTCGTCAACCGCGTGCGCATGAACCTGTTCGAGAGCGTCGGCAAAGCGCGCTGGGGCGTTTTCACCCGCATCCGCGGCTCCGATCTGGACCATGCGTTGAACGGCGATGTCGACCGGGTGCAGGTGGCGGCCTTCTCGCTGCTGATGCTGACCCAGGCGACGCTGCTTCTCACCGGCTATCTCGTGGTCTCGCTGTTCATCTCGCCGGTGATGACGTCCTTCGCCATTTTCATCGGCCTGGTGCTGCTGGTTGCGCTGCAGCCGTTCAGGGCGCGCGCCAGCGCCTATGGCCGCACGCTGACCGGCAGTCGCCAGGATCAGTACCGCACGGTCTCCGAGTTCCTCGGCGGCATCAAGGTCGCCAAGAGCCTGAATGTCGAGGCAAGCTACTTCGCCGAGCTGGGCGCGACGCTGGACAAGATGAAGACCGACAACATCGCTTTCGTCCGCAACAGTTCGCTCGGCACCGCCCTGTTCCAGGTTACGAGCGTGATTGGGCTCAGCCTCTTCATCTATGTCGCGCTGGTCCGTTTCCACCTGTCGCTGGCCGAGATCGTCGTGCTGCTCCTGGTCTTCATGCGGGTCGCGCCGCGCTTCATGGACATGCAGCTCCAGACCCAGCAGGTGCTGATCAACCTGCCGGCCTACGCTTCGATGAAAAGCCTCCAGGCCCGCTTCGATGCCGAGCGCGAGCCGGAAGAAAGCATGGCCGAACAAGGGGCAAAACTGTCGCTCGAGACCGGCCTCAATATCCGCGATGTGGCGTTCGCCTATGGCGAGGGCGACGGCAAGCCGGTGGTCAGCGACATCACCTTCGGCCTGCCGGCCGGCAAGGTGACGGCGCTGATCGGCCCTTCCGGTTCCGGCAAGAGCACGATCGCCGACATGCTGCTTGGCCTGCTCGAACCGACCGCGGGACGCGTCCTGGCCGACGGCGTGGAGATCACGGCGCAAAATCGCAGAGCCTGGCGCGATCGGGTCGCCTATGTGCCGCAGGACGTGTTCCTGCTGCATGACACGATCGCCGCCAATCTGCGCCTTGCCGCGCCCGCGGCCAGCGACGAAGAACTATGGGTGGCCTTGCGCAACGCCCATGCGGCCGATTTCGTGGAGCGCTTGGCATTGCGGCTGGAGACGGTGGTGGGCGACCGCGGCGTCCGGCTTTCCGGCGGCGAGCGGCAGCGCATCGCATTGGCGCGGGCGCTGCTGCGCAAGCCCTCGCTGCTCATCCTCGACGAGGCGACGAGCGCGCTCGACTGGCAGAATCAGTCGCTGATCGCCCAATCGATCGAGGCGCTGCGCGGCCAAATGACGATTTTGACCATCGCGCACCGGCCGTCGATGATTGCCTTCGCCGACTGGGTGGTGGCCATCGAGAACGGACGCATCGTCGAGGTCGGACAATATCGGCGGCTGAAGGCAAAGGCTGGTAGCCGCCTAGCCAGGATGCTGTCCGGCGAGCAGGCCGAGCGCGAAGGCGCGTCATCGGTCGAGACGGGACTGATCCCGGCGCCGGTCGAACGTTCAGTGGAGGCTGCGTCTGGCGCTTAGCTTTTCACCGTCGGCGACCTTGTTCAGGATCGTGCCGCGGTCGGCCGCGCGGGCCTTGTCGTCCGATGTCGGCGCGGTTCCGCCGATCATGGCAAAGACCAGGAGGAAATAGCCGACCTGGATGATGACGGCACAGACGACGGCGCGAAGGAGGATGGTGCCCGGCGATGCGCCATCGAAATAAGACCAGCCGATGACGATCGCCAGCGCGAAGATCATCCCGACGATGAATTTCGGCAGAGACATGTTCGCCGGCCCCTCAACCGAGACGAGCATGCAGATGCTGCGACTTACCCACCCGCGTAACTCCCCGTTGCGCCAAAGAGCTTTTTCTGGCTGCCCTATCCGGCCGGTTGCTTCCGGCCTTCCTTGCCCATGCAGACTATGACAGGAACAATTTGCGACTCTATTAAGGCGGGTCGGCTGGAGCAAGGCCGTGCAGATATGGTTTCCAACGATTTTACGAGATCGACTCTGCCATGCTGCGCCGCACACTCTGGCTCCGGCAGCTATTCAAATAGCCGTCTGCCGCTTTAGTAAAACTCGCCACTTTGATTAGTATTTTACCTGAATAACTTACCATGGCGAGTGCTTCCGACGTTGCGCAACCGCGTTTCTTCTGCAGCAAAGAATGCACTGTCCAAAAATGGCCCAAAAGGCGGACTACATTTTCATGGTTTTCTCTCACCTTGTCATAAACGTGCCACAAAGGTGAAAATTTGGGCACGGCAGGTTTATTATTTAGTCAATTCATGACGTGAACATTTCAGTTCGATGGGAAATTGTGTGTTGCGCTGCAGCATTTTTTTGATATCTTGCCGTAAACCATCCGTTCAACGTATGGAGCTTCTGCATGAGGGACGTCGCCAAGTCGGCTAATGCGGGTTTTGCGCAGGTCGGCGTAGATTTTCCACCCCCCATCGGCGGTCTGCTCAAACGCAGTTTCGATATCGTCGGTTCCTTGGCCGGGCTGATCCTGCTCAGCCCGCTTTTCCTAATGGTCGCGTTGCTGGTCAAGCTTTCGGACAATGGTCCGATCTTCTATGGCCACAAGCGCATCGGCCGTGGCGGCAGGATCTTTTCCTGCCTCAAATTCCGCACCATGGTGCCGGATGGCGAGCGCGTGCTCGCCGCCTATCTGGCGGCCAATCCCGATGCCAACGCCGAATGGATCGCGACACGCAAACTGAAGAACGATCCGCGCGTCACCCGCGTCGGGCAGGTGCTTCGCAAGCTCAGCCTCGATGAACTGCCGCAGATCCTCAACATCCTGCAGGGCGACATGAGCCTTGTCGGCCCGCGCCCAGTCGTGCGCGACGAATTGGAGATCTACGGCAGCGCCGCGGTCTATTATTTGAAGTCGCGTCCGGGGCTGACCGGGCTGTGGCAGGTCAGCGGCCGTAACGACGTATCCTACGACACGCGGGTCGCCTTCGATCGCCACTATGTCGAGAACTGGTCTTTGTCCGAGGACATCCGCATCATCTTCAAGACCGTTCCTGCCGTGTGGATGTCACGCGGCAGCTATTGACCGACGGGCCTGCTCCCCCAGATTCGGGGTAGGCATCCGGCAGTGATCTCATCGGGCGGATGGGGCCAAAGCGAATCGGAAACGTATTTGACAAAAAACCCCTTCGGACTGTCTTACGCCTGCAGTCTCATGCCAAGGACAACCGCCCGCTTCGCGGGCGCGTTGCTTGTTGCGGTGTCGCTCGCCATGCCGCAGTTGGCCGCCGCCGGCGATTATCAGCTTGGCCCACAGGACAAGCTCAACATCCGCGTCGCCGAATGGCAGACGGTCGACGGCACGTTCCGCGACTGGTCGGCCCTCAATGGCGAATATTCGGTCGGCCCGGGCGGGACGCTCTCGGTGCCGTTCGTCGGCGACATGCAGGCCGCGGGCAAGACGACGGCGGAGGTCGCTTCAGCGATCGGGCTGGCGTTGCAGCGCAAGCTGGCGCTGCCCGACAAGCCGGAAGCCTCGGTCGAGATGGCGCAGTTCCGGCCGTTCTACATTTCCGGCGAAGTCCAGAACCCCGGCCAGTTTCCCTTCGTGCCCGATCTGACGGTGCTCAAGGCAGTCAGCATCGCCGGCGGCATAAGGCGCAATGCCGATTACGGCCCGCAGCTCGGCAAGGATCTGGTCACCGCCAAGGGCAGCTTCGATATCTATGACGACCAGCGCATCCGCCTGCTCGTCAAACGAGCCAGGATCGATGCCGACCTCGCAGGCAAGACGACTTTCGAGGTGCCCAAGGAAATCGAGGGGAGTGATCCGAAACTGGCCACCATCGTCGCCGACGAAACGGCGATCCTGGTCTCCGACCAGAAATCGCTGAAGCTGAAGCTCGATGCGCTCGACGATTTGAAGGGTGTTCTGCAGTCGGAAATCGAATCGCTGCAAAAGAAGATCGCCAACCAGCAGAAGCAGGTCGATCTGGCCGAGAAGCAGGCCGAAAGCATCGGTCCGCTGGCGCAGAAAGGCCTGGTTGCCAATGCGCGCCTGCTTTCCTCGCAGCAGTCGGTCACCGACCTGCAGGGCAAGATCCTGGACTATGAGACGGCCATCCTCACCGCCAAGCAGTCGATCAGCAAGGCCGAGCAGGACGCCATTGACGCCAGGAACTCGCTGAATTCCACCCTCACCGCAAACCGTCAGCAGGCCGAGGCCGACCTGAACGAGGCGACGTTGAAGGCCGGCATGCAGAAGGGTCTGATCGCGCAGGCGTCGGATCCCGCGACGGCGGCCTCCCTCACCAGCGACCAGGAACCGACCCTGCTTTATTCGCTGGTGCGGGTCGCCGACGGCAAGACGAGCGAGGTCGAGGCCAAGGAAGACACGCCTGTCCTGCCGGGCGACGTGATCAAGGTGAAGCTGGCGCCGACGGCCAGCCAGTAGCGCCGCCGGACCGAGGCTTGCCCGAAGCGAGCCGCGAACCGGAGGCGGGAGGGACAAGCCAGGCTCGTTCGCGTTGCGGCGCGGGCGGGCGATCTGTTTTGGACCGCTTGAAGGCATAACATGCAGCCCGCAGCCCAGCGTCACGTCTATCTGAATCTCGACGCCATCCGCGGCGTGGCGGCGGTCAGCGTCATGCTCTACCACTTCTCGCCGTTCCTGGCCGACGGCAAAGTGCTGCCGTCGAGCTACCTCGCGGTCGATCTGTTCTTCCTGCTTAGCGGATTCGTCATCGCGCATGCCTATGACCGCAAGATCGAGAACGGCATGGGCTTCGGCTCCTTCGTGGCGATCCGCCTGATCCGGCTCTATCCGCTCTATCTCGCCGGCACGCTGCTCGGCTTCTTCTACCTGCTGGTCAAGAACAGCCTGATGCCGGCCGAATACATGCCGCTGTCAGAGATCGGTATGCAGCTGACGACCGGCATGCTCTTCATCCCGCTGGTCAGCGACGCCTATCACACGATCTTTCCGCTCAATCCCGCTTCGTGGTCGCTGTTCTTCGAACTCATCGTCAACATCGCCTATGTCGCGGTCTTCGCGCTCCTGTCGCGGCGGGTGCTGACGGGGATCGTCGGCGCCAGCCTCGTGCTGCTCGTCGTCGCCTCGATCTTCGCCGGCACGCTCGATTTCGGCATGACCGGCAAGACCATCCTCAGCGGCCTGCCGCGCGTAACCTTCTCGTTCTTCCTGGGCGTGCTGCTCTGCCGATCGATGGCGCGCTGGCAGGGCAGCCTCGGCTTCCTGCGGCGCGGCTTGTGGGTCGAAGGCGCGATCCTGCTCACGCTTGCCGTCTTCGTCATCGCTCCGGCCGGAGGCGCGCGCGTCGTCTACGACCTCGCCGCCATCGTAATCGTCTTTCCGCTCATGGTGATGACCGGCGCGGTGGCGCCGACCGCGCCGCTTCTGTCGGGCTTCTATGGCTGGCTCGGGCGGATTTCCTACCCGATCTACATCATCCACACGCCGATGCTGATGATCATCGCCGGGGCCGGCAAGGCCTTCTCGATCGATCCGTTCGCGCATCATCCCTGGTTCGGCATCGTGATGGCGGCCTCGGTCGTCGTCATCGCCGACATCGCCACGCGGATCTATGACGAGCCGGTGCGGCGCTTCCTGCAGAGGCAGATGCAGCGCGCCCGGGCCGTGGCTTAAGAAGCTCAACGGACAAAATCCGATATGAAGATTCCAAAATCCATTCTGATCGATCCCGACCGCAACGAGACTTACGGCACCTTCGCCGTCGCGGTTTCCATGCTTGCCTTCGCCTATTCACCCAATTTCGGCCAGATCCTGATCCTTGCCTACTACGCCGTCTGGCTGCCGTTGCTCTTCGTCGATTACCGGCGTTTCACCTGGAAACTCTCTGGCGCCTGGCTGCCCATACTGCTTGCGGCCTATGTCTGCTTCTCGGTTTTCTGGTCCCAGGCGGCGGGCATCAGCGCGCGCGCGGCGGTGCAATATTCCTCGCACATCGTCTGCGCCTATGTCGCGGCGCGCACAATCAACGTGCGCACGCTGGTTGTGGGCTCGCTGATCGGCATCTTCTTCGTTCTGCTTTATTCCCTGAAAGTCGGCGCTTACGCGCTCGACACGATCGACGGCACGGTCAATTTCGTCGGCGCCTTCGGCTCGAAGAACCAGATCGGCTTCTTCTCGTCGCTCGGCATCTTCTTCTGCCTTGCGTTCCTGGCCTTCTACCGGCGCAACTGGCTGGGCTTCGTCTGGACCGCGCCGATCATGCTGTTGTCGGTCTACATGCTGGCCATCGCCCATTCGGCAACGTCGGTGGCCTCGCTGCCGGCGGTGATCGGCATCGTCATGCTGCTCACCATGACCAAGGTACTCTCGCTGCGCTATCGCCGCGTGCTGTTCATCGTCGGCGCCGGCGCGCTGGTGACAGGGGTGGTCGCGGCGCTCAACCTCGGCCTGCTGGATGTCGTACTCGGCATCTTCGGCAAGGATTCGACGCTCACCGGCCGCACCTATCTGTGGGAGCAAGGCTGGGAAGCGGCGCAGCAGCATCCGCTGCTCGGCTATGGCTACGCCGCCTACTGGGTGCAGGGATTTGCCGATCCGGAACGGCTGTGGGCGGAGTTCTACATCTCGACCCGCTCCGGCTTCCACTTCCACAACACCTATGTCGAGACGCTGGTCGAGATCGGCTTCGTCGGTGTCACCTTGCTGGCGCTGGTTATCCTGCGTTCTTTCTACGGCCATGTCTCGAAGGTGGTGTTCGGCGACTGGAGCGCCGATTCGGTGGTGCTTGCCGGCGCGATCGGGCTGATGCTGATCCGCTCCTTCTTCGAGGTCGAGATGCTCGGCCCCTACTTCATGGCGTCGTTCGTCGTCTATTACGGCCTGTTCACGCTGAGCCCATTGCCGGCTTTTCGACGCCGCAGGGCGGCCGTTCCCGCCGAGGACGAAAGGCCTGCCAGCGGCCGTATGCCGGCCCCGGTCTGATCAGCGTGACGCAGCTGCGGAGCGTGCGACCGCGGCCTGGATGAGCCGGTCGGCCAAGATCGCCAGGAAAGCGATCGACAGGCCGGCGATGAGGCCCATGCCGGCATCGGCCTTGCCGAGCGCGACATAGACCGCCTGGCCAAGATCGCGCGTGCCGACGAGGGCAGCGATGGCCAACATCGAGAGCGCCGCCATGATGGTCTGGTTGAGGCCGAGCATGACGACCGGCAGAGCGAGCGGCAGCTTGGCCTGCAGCAAGGTCTGCATCGGCGTCGCGCCCATCTGCTCGACCGCCTCGACGACATCGGCGCGAACATGCCGCAATCCATGCTCGACATAGCGGATCGGCGGCACGATGGCGTAGAGCATGATGGCGATCAGCGCCGTGAACTCGCCGACCTTGAAGAACATCAGCGCCGGGATGAGGAAGACGAATTGCGGCATGGTCTGCAGCGCGTCGCAGATCGGCTTCAGGATGCGCGAGACGCGGTCGCTGTGCGCCGCCCATGTGCCGAGGGCGCCACCGACCAAAAGGCAAAGCAGGACCGCCAGCGTGCAGAGATAAAGCGACTGCACCAACTGCGGCCACAGGCCGTTGACCAGGATCAGCCCGAAGCCGGCCAGCGCGAAAAACCCGAGGCGATAGCCCGCCACCTGACCGGCAAGCAAGGCGACGGCAAGGATGAAGGCGGGCCAGGGCAGATCGAGAAAGCCGGTGTAGAGAACAAGGCCGGCGGCGACCACGGCGACCGCTGCCCGCCAGCCGAAACGGTGCAGGGCCAATCCAGCCAAGGCCGCCACCAAAACCACATAGACGGCCAGCACCGGGGGTGGCAGGGTGAAGCCCCACAGTGCAGGCGTCGCCGCGCCCGAAATGCCGACGCGCATCGGCAAGAGCAGGCAATAGAGCACGGCATTGCGCACGTCGTTGAAGAACCAGGCATAGTCGCGCACGAGTCCCAGCAGCCACTGGTTGACGGCGCCCATCTGCATGCGCAGCCCGGTTTCCGGCAGAAGCGTCGCATCGGGCTCGGCGAGCCGGGTGACCACGGCCAGAGCCAGCGCGACCGCCAGCAACAGAGCCAGCCGGCGCGGCGTCATCCAGCGCATGGCCCGCGTCGGCCCGGTCTCCGGCGCCTTGGCGAAGCCGATGGTGAGGCGGTCGATGAGGATGGCGAGCAGCGCGATCACCAGGCCGGAGAGGATGCTTTGGCCGAACTCGGCCTTGCGCATGGAGGACAGGACTTCCCAGCCGATATCCTCGAAGCCGCCGATGATGGCGGCGACGATGACCATCGACAGCGCCGCCATCGTCGTCTGGTTGAAGCCGACGAGAAGCTGCGGCAGCGCCGTCGGCACCTCGACCTGCCAGAATTGCTGGCGGCGCGTGCAGCCGCTCATCAGGCCGGCCTCGCTGATCGCCGCCGGCACGCGATCGAGGCCGAGCATGGTATTGCGGACCATCGGCGGCGTCGCGTAGATCGCCGAGGCGATCAGGCCCACCACCGGGCCGAAGCCGAACAGAAGCAAGAGCGGGATGAGATAGGCGAAAGCCGGCACCGTCTGCATCAGGTCGAGCGCGCCAAGCAGGGCCGGACGCCAGCGCGGGCGAGCGTAGCCGAGAACGCCAAGCAGGAAGCCGAGCACCGTCGAGATCGGTACCGCCAGCAGCACCAGCGCCAGCGTGTTCATGCTCTGCGGCCAGTAGCCGGCAAGCAGGATATAGGCGAGCGTGGCGAGCGCGAAGATCGCCAGCCGCTCGCCGCTCGACTTCAGAGCAAGGGCGACGACAGCCAGCATCACCGCTGGCCAGGGCAACCAGGCGAGTGCCAGCCGCGCGCCGCGCATCGGCGCGTCGAGCAAGGCGGAGAGCGCCCGGAACCCGGGCTGGATGACGGCGACGACAATGTCGGTCACGGCATTGATATAAGCGGCCAGCGGCAGCGTCCATTCCTTGGGGAAACTGACCAGCCAGGGAAGCTCGGTTTTGAGAAGCAGGCAGAGCACCGTCAGCACGGCCAGGCCGCACCAAGGGACAAGGGCCGGCGCGATGGCGATCCTTTGCGGGGGTGGTGCGATCGCGGCCGGCGCCGTCATGAGCGCGTGCGTCTTGCCTGCTCGCGCTCCAGCACGGCAAGCACCGCGCCGGCGCTGAGCACCGCCGGCGGGCCGCCGCCGGCGCCGGGCACCGCGAAGGCCGCCACGCCGGAGGCGAGCTGCGGGATAAGCGCCTCGAGGCTGGTGTCGGCGGCGATGCTCCGTTCGGGCAGCGCGGCGCCATTGGCTGATGTGGCGATGTCGCCGGCCGTGATGACGCGCAGCAGCGGCATGTCCTCGGTGAACTGCGCGACATAATCGTCGGCCGGATTGAGCACGATGTCGGCCGGTCGGCCGATCTGCACGATCTTGCCTGCCCGCATGATCGCCAGCCGGTCGGCCAGGCGGAAGGCCTCGGCGATGTCGTGGGTGATGAAGATGATGGTCTTCTTCAGCATGCGCTGCAGGCGCAGAAACTCGTCCTGCATCTGCTTGCGGATCAGCGGATCGAGCGCCGAGAACGGCTCGTCGAGGAACCAGAGCTCGGGGCCCACGGCGAGCGAGCGGGCGATGCCGACGCGTTGCTGCTGGCCGCCGGAGAGCTGATGCGGGAAGGATGCCTCGCGGCCTTCGAGCCCGACCAGCGCGATCATCTCGCGGGTGCGCGTCTCCCGTTCCTTCGCCGACTTGCCCTGGATCTTCAGCGGGAAGGCGACATTGCCCAACACGCTCAGATGCGGCAGCAGGCCGAAATTCTGGAACACCATGCCCATGGCGTGGCGGCGCAACTCGATGAGCTCCTTGCCGCTGGCGGCGAGCAGGTTCCTGCCGTCGAGCAGGATCTCGCCGGCGCTCGGCTCGACCAGGCGCGACAGGCAGCGCACCAGGGTCGACTTGCCGGAGCCGGACAGGCCCATGATGACGAAGATCTCGCCGGTCGCGACCTCGAAGCTGGCATCGACCACGGCCGGCAGATGCGCCTCCGCACGCAGCCGCTCGGCCAGCGCGTCGGGATCAATGACATAGCCGCGCGAGTCGAAATAGTAGCCCGGGCGCCGGCCATAGACCTTCCAGACATTTCGACAGGCAAGCTTTACCGGACGCGCGGCAGTGTCCATTCCCATCAACCCATGCCGATTGTTCGCCCGGCTCCACGCAGTGCGGAAGCCGGGTCGTTGTTGCCCTCAGCCCTTGTCAGGCATATCGGCGAATTATCCCTTGGCGCCATCCAGCCAAGGTTTCCACACCGCCTCGTTCTTGTCGATCCATTCCTTGACGACGGCGTCGAGGTCCTTGCCCTGCTTGTCGACGGCCAGCATCAATTTCTGCTGCTCGGTCGCATCCATCTTGAAGGCCTTCAGGAAGGCGTAGGCCGCGGGCCATTTGGCGCCGAAGCCCGACCAGACGATCTTGTCGACGTCGGGCGGCGTGATGCAGTGCTCGTTGGTCTGGTCCTTGCAGGGCGGCATCGTCACCCAGCCCACATCGCTCTCGGCCAGCGCGTAATGCGGACCCCAAAACATCATGATCAGCGGCGTCTTGGCCGCTTCGGCGGCTTCCAGCTCGGCGACCAGCGCGCCTTCGGAGCCCGACGGCACGGCGGTGTAAGGCATGCTGTTGTCGGCAAGGATGGTCGCCGCGCGCGAGCCCCAGTCGGACGGGTAGTCGAGGAAGCGGCCATTGGGCGCCGTCTCGGGCGTCGCGAGCGCCTGCACGCATTCGGGCTTGTTCAGCGCATTCCAGTCCGGCAGGCCGGGACAGACCTTCTCCATGAATTTCGGGTAGATCCAGCCTTCCTGCGTCTTCAGGTCGAGCTTGCCGATGTCCTCGATCTGCTTGGCCGCCAGCACCTTCGGATAGATGTCGCCGACATTGTTGAGCCAGATCTCGACCGAGGCGCTGAGCGAGCCGTCGGCGAGGCCCGAGAATTGCGGGAAATTGCCGGCGGTGACGTATTCGACGTGATAGCCGAGCTTCTCTAGAAGCTGGCCGGCGATGTGGGTGGAGACATGCGCGCCCGTCCATTCCAACATGGCGAGCTTGATCGGCTCGTCCTTGGCGCCGAGTTCGGCGCTTTGCCCCGCGTTCGTTCCAGCAAGCATCAGCGCGAGGCCAATTCCGGCTCTTTGCAAGACATTTCTTATCGTCATGTCAGTTCCCCTGTCTGTTGATGGTCCTTCTATTTATGCCGGCCTCCTCCCACGAGACCGGGATCCATCACCCCCACCGACGCTACCATAGGGCGCCGCCGGTGATCTGGATATTTTCCATGGTGATCCCCTTGGCCAGGTCTGAGCAGAGGAACACGGCGAGCGCCGCGATCTCCTCCGGCTGCATCATGCGCCCCTGGGGGTTGCCTTTCCTGAATTCGTCCATCAATTCCTCGGCGCTGCGGCCCTTGCCTTCGCGCTCGACGACCTGCGCCACGTTGCGGCGCATCAACTCGGTCTCGACCCAGGTCGGGCTGATCATGACGCAGGTGACGCCATGCGGCGCCCCTTCGAGCGCCACGCATCGCGTCAGGCCGAGCAAGCCGGCCTTGGAGGCGCAATAGGCGGGATTGTCCTTCCAGCCGACGGAAGCCGCCGTCGAGCCGATGTTGACGATGCGGCCCCAGCCGCGCTCGATCATGCCGGGCAGCACGGCGCGCGTCGCGCGGAAGGCACCGGTGAGATTGGTGTCGACGATCTTGTCCCAAAGCGCGTCGGAATGGCCGCAGACCGGCTGCTCGGCCGTGGTGCCGGCGGCGTTGACCAGGATGTCTGCCTGACCGACCGCCGCCTGGGCTTCGGCGAAGAAGAGGTTGGTGAGCGCGCTGTCGCGCACGTCGAGGTGGGCGGCATGCACCTTGGTGCCGTGGGCGGCCAGCGCCGACTTCACGCGCTCGATCTCATCGGCGCCGGGATAATAGGCGGCGTCCGCGCTGCCCACCTCCGGAAGCGCCACATAGGAGCCGACGGCGACATTGGCGCCTGCTTTGGCGAGCGCCGTGGCGATGGCAAGACCCATGCCCGAAAAGCCGCCGGTGACGATGGCGCCGCGGCCGGTGAGGTTGGTCATCGCAAGCGGTCTCCGCGTTCACACTGCAAGGTAGCCTCCGTCGACCACCATTTCGGAGCCGGTGACGAATTTGGATTCGCCCGAGGCGAGATAGAGGACCATGAAGGCGATGTCGTTCGGTTCGCCGAGGAAGCCAATGGGGTGGCGGGACAGCGCCTTGGCCTTCTCCTGCTCGAGTTTTCCGAGATCGCGCAGATAGTTCTCAGTCTGCGGCGTCCAGATATAGCCCGGGTGGATGGAATTGCAGCGGATACCGTAGCGCTGCTCGGCGCAATGCACGGCGACCGCCTTGGTCAGGGTGCGCACGCCGCCCTTGGAGGCGCAGTAGGCGGCAAGATCCGCCTCACCGATGATGCCGTCGATGGAAGAGAGGTTGATGATCGATCCGCCGCCGGATTTCTTCATCAGCTTGATGCCTGCCTGGCAGCCGAGGAAGACGCCGTCCAGGTTGATCGCCATGGTGCGCCGCCATTCGGCTAACGTCGTGTCCTCGATGTTCCGGGCAATGGCGATGCCGGCATTGTTGACCAGCACGTCGAGCTGGCCGAAGCGCTGCTCGATCGCCGCCATGACAGCTTGCCAGTCTTCGGGCTTCGACACGTCATGGCGCAACGCCAGCGCCTCGCCGCCAGCCTTGACGATCTCCGACGCCGTATCGCCCGCGAGCCTCTCGTCGATGTCGCTGACGACCAACTTCGCGCCTTCCGACGCCAGAAGGAGCGAAGACGCCCGCCCGAGGCCGAGACCGGCCCCGGTTACGAGCGCCACCTTGCCTGTGACGCGACCCATCTGCGGCATCAGCCTCCCACTCTGTTGACGCAATTCCGGACGGAAAACCGCTTCACACTTCTCCTGGAATTGCTCTCGTTGACGACTCCAGCGGCTTGCCCAGCCAATCGCGATAGAACCCTTCGAGGTCCGGCTCGAAATCGTGAACGATCGGATAGCCGGGCGCAGCCGCTTCCACCTCATGCAGCGTGCCGCATTCAGGGCAGATGAATTCGCGGATTTCCATCCAATCCGGATCCGGCAGGTCGCTGTTGGGGTAGATCTCGCGCAGCGATTCCTCTGTGTCGCGCACGATGATCGCGGCCTTGAGCTTCCAGTTCCTGCGGTAGTCGCCGAAGGAGTGGCCGCATTCGCATTTCGTCACCCGCTCGTCGCCGCTCTGGCAGATGAAGAGGTGGTCGCCGACCGGGAGCAGGATCGGGTCCTTCCAGCCGACGCGGTCCTGCAACACCGCAACATATTTGAAGAAACGGTCGTCATCCTTGTAGGCGCTCATGATGCGGCGCGTCTGCGGCCAGGGCAGCGTGCCGGCAACCAGATCAGCGATGACTTCCTTGCTGTACGAGGTCATGGTCCTTACTCCAGGCCGAAGGTCGATTTGGCATCGACATCCCAGAAGGTCGAAAAGTCCTTGGTGAAGCGCGGCGAGAGCTTGATGGCGCTGGCATACATCTTCTTCACCTCGGGCGCGAAACCGGCCGCCTTCACCCGCTCGCGCTCCTTGGCCATCCATTCCGAAACCGGCCTGGCGTGCGCCAGGCGCTTGGCCCGCATTTCGGCGCGATGGCGCTTGGTGGCTTCCAGATTGGCGACCGGGAAACCCTCCTCGTCCTCGTCGAGCACGATGCCGAAGATGCCTTCGGCCGCTTCCCTGGTGAGGAAGCCGTTCTCGACGTCCCAGGCGGTCTTGACGGGATCGCGCTCCAGCACGTCGCCGTAACCGCCGCCGCCATTATAGGAGTGGGTGAAGACGTCACCGGTCTTGTGCGGCGCAGTGATGTAGGGCCCTTCCAGCGTCACATGCTCGCCTTCCAGCCGGACTTCCAGCTCCGAGCGGTAGGGATTGGTGCCGGTGTGGTGCGCCAGCGGCGCGCCATTTTTGGCCAGCTCGAAGATGTTCGAGTCCCGCACGGCGCGATGCTTCTGGCAGGTCGGCGCCGGATAGCCGCCGCACAGGCCGCCATTGTCGAAGACGCGCGAGGAATGCTCGGAGGTCACCAGCCTGAGATGATCGGTCTTGGAAACCAGCCAGGTCGACAGGAAGGAACAGCCGCCGCGATATTTGCCGGCGCCGCCGGAATTGGGAACGATCGACCTGCCGATATAGAGCATCGGCATGTTCTGTTCCCAGATCTCGATGTTGCCCATGTCGGATTCCGGATTCCAGCCGACATAGGCTGTGTCCAGCCCGTCCTTGATGGCCAAGGCGCCCGAGCCGGCGGCGGCGCATTCGAAATGCGCCATGCCGAAGGGCGTGCCGTACTGGCTGGTGCCGCCCATCTCGATCATCGGGCTGTTGACCTGGCCGACAAAGGCTTCCTCGATGAAGCCGCGCGCGATGAAGGAGCGCGACAAGAGCCGCTGGAAGACGCCATAGGCGGGCAGCAGCAGCGCCCAGGAGGTGGCGGTCGCCACCATCTCGTTGTCCGGGTTGGTCCAGGTGCCGTGCGGCAGCTTCAGCTCGGTGGCCATCCAGGCGCCGTCATTGACCAGGCCCTCGAAGTTCATGTGCTGCGTCAGCGTCACGAACATGCCGCCATCCATGCCGGCCGGCGTGCAGTTCATCGAATGATAGCCCCAGGGCTGCGTGCCCTCGAAGTCCATCTTGATCTTGCCGTCGCTGGTGATCTCCATCTCGATCGGGATGTTGTAGAGCCAGTCGGGATCGCCGAGCGGCTGGTAGCCGGGCTTGCCCTTGGTGACGTGGCCGTAAAAGGTGTGGCCGCGGTAAATGCCGGGCACCGTGAGCTGGCGCGTGCGGGCGAGTTGGGCGCGGCGGCCTTCCTCGATGAACTCCTTCGACACCTGCATCCAGAAGTCGAGGCCGATCTCGTCGATCAGCGCCTTGACGCTTTCGCGCATGTCGATGCAGGAAGCGACCTTGGCCTTCTCGTCCAGCACCCAGTAGATCGGCATTCTGAGATTGCGCTCGCAGCGGATGACGTAGTCGCGCCGCAGTTCATCGTTCTGGCCGACCTTTTCGGCGCAGACGAACAGGCCTTCGGTAAAGCGCTCCTGGGCGAGCGCCACGTCGCCGCCGGGCGTGATGCCGCCGGCTTCGAGCTCGTGGCAGACGGCGCCGGCCCAGCCGACCAGCTTGCCGGAATGGAAGATCGGCACGACGTCCATCACGTCCGGCACCTGCACGGTGCCGATGAAGGCGTCGTTGTTGGCGAAGATATCGCCGTCGCGGATCTGCGGATTTTCCTCGTAGCCGTTGCGGATCATCCATTTGATGAAGCGGCTCATCGTGTGCACATGCACCATGATGCCGTTGGAGAGCGCGATCGCGTCGCCTTCCGGCGTGTAGATGGCGACGACCATCTCGCCGACCTCGCGCACGCCGGGCGAGGCGGAGATGCGGCGCGCCATTTCGCGTGCCGAGACGCAGTAGGCGCGCAGCTTGGTGTGCAGCGTCTCGAATTTCAGCGGGTCCTGATTGCGCAGCTGAAGCTCGGTAATGCCGTCATAGCAGCCGGTGTCTTCCATCAGCCGTTCGGATTCGAGCAGCCGTTCGCGAATGCGGAGCGCGGAGGCGGGTTTGTCCAGCATGGCGTTCGCCCTTCTCAAGCGTGGGTGTAGTGCAGCAGCGTCCATTCATCGACATGGACGCGGTCCTGCGGGTGAACGACGAGCGTCGTCGCCGGGTGTTCGATGATGGCCGGGCCGGTAACCTCGTGGCCGGGCTGCAGCAGGTCCATCTCGTAGAGATTGGCCTTGTGCCAGCGGCCGCCGATATAGGCCTCGCGCACACCCTTGTGGGCGGAAGCCGTATCGGATTTGCCGAGCGGGCGCTTGACCAAAGTCGGCTTCACCTTGTCGGCGGTGGCGATCAACCCGAGCTCGGTGATTGAGAAGCCGGCCTCGCCATAGCGCGAGACGCGATGGTTGACCTTGGCATAGACCGCCTCGAACTCGGCGATGATCCTGCGCATGTCGTCGGCGGAGTGAATCGCCGAGAGCGGCGCCATCACCTCGACGTCTTCCAACTGGCCGGTGTAACGCATCATCAGGAACGGCGCGGTCTTGATCTTGGGGAGTGCGTGGCCGTCGGCCACCATTTCGTCGACCGCGGCCTTGGTCAAGTCGTCCCAGACGGTGGTGACCTTCTTGCCGAAGGCGACCAGCTCGTCATCGCTGGCCCGCGCGCCGATGTCGATCTGCGTCGAGACCGAGTGGCGACGCATGAAGTCGGCTGTGGTGCAGCCGAAGGCCGAGAAGGCGGCGGCGAACTGGAACGTGATGATGTCCTTGAAGCCGATGCCCCTGGAGCAGCCGGCGAGATGCAGCGGCCCCGAGCCGCCGTAGGACAAAAGCGTGAATTCCGAAGGATGGATGCCCTGGCCGGAAATGACGCGGCGCAGCGCGTTGTTCGCGTCGGCCTCCAGCATGTCGATCATGCCTTCGGCCGCCTCCTCGACGCCGACGCCGAGCACGCGGGCGCATTTCTCCTCGAAGGCTTTCCTTGCCTTCTCCACCTGCAGCACGACCTTGCCGCCGAGGAAGTAATGCGGGTTCAGGCGGCCGAGGATGGCGTCGCAGTCGGCGATGGTCGGCTCGGTGCCGCCCTTGGCAAAGCAGATCGGCCCGGGATCGGATCCGGCGCTTTCCGGCCCGAGCGAGACCTTCCTGGTCAGCGGATCGACCTTGAGGATCATGCCGGCGCCGGCGCCGATCGTATCGAGATGCAACGTCGGCACGTTGAGCTTGAAGCGGTCCATCAGCGGTTCGTTCTCGATGCGTGTCTGGCCGCGCGTGATGACGCCCATGTCGAAGGACGTGCCGCCCATGTCCGAGCAGATCAGCGAGTCGTTGCCGATCAGCTTGCCGACATAGGCGGCGCCCAGGATGCCGCCGATTGGCCCGGAGATCATCGTTTCGTGCAGGCGCGGATGGTTGATCGAGGTCAGGCCGCCGAAGGACAGCAGCGTCTGCACGCCGTATTTGAAGCCGTATTTCTTCGAGACGTCCTCGATGCCCTTGAGCTGCCTGCGGCCGCGCGATGTGGCGTAGGCCTCGATAAGCACCGAGTTCAGCCGCGACTGCTCGCGGATCACCGGGCGCACCTCGTGGCTGGTGTAGACGAGGATGTCGGCGCCGGCGGCAGCGATCTCCTCGCGGCAGATTTCAGCGATGCGCTTCTCATGCGCCGGGTTAACGTGCGAGAAGACGGTCATGATGCAGATCGCCTCGACCTTGTCGGCGATGAGCTTCTTGGCGGCGGCATGCACCTCGTGCTCGTAGAGTGGCAGGATGACGTCGCCGAACTGGTCGATGCGCTCCGTCACGCCGTGCGTGCGGCGGCGCGGCACCAGCGGATCGGGATGGTGGTGGGTGACCGCGTGCAGGCGGTCGGCATAGGAATAATCCGCCCAGGCCTGGAGGCCGCGGCCCATCAGGATCATGTCCTCAAGGCCCTTGGTGGTGATCAGCCCGAGCCTGCGGCCGGTGCGCGATAACAGCGTGTTGAGCATTCCGGTGCCGGAATAGAGCACCACGTTGACGCCGGAGAACAGATCCTGCAGCGAGATGCCCCAGGCGTCCGCCGCATCCTCGGCCGAAGCGAGGAAGCCTTCAGCCTCGTTCTTCGGCGTCGTCGCCGACTTGCCGATCTTGAAGTGGCCGTCCTGATCCACAAGGATCGTGTCGGTCATGGTGCCGCCGGCATCGATGCCGATGACGATTGGATTGGTGGTGATCTGGTCCACGGGTCGCTTTCCCTTGCCGAGAGTGACCACAGGCTAGATTCCCGGAGCCGGATCGCGCCATATGCCTAAAGACACAATGACCGCGCGGCGCGGTTCGCCGAGAAAAGGGCATGCGCATGGGCAATATCTGGGCGCCGCTGGCAAAGGCGATCGCCGCCACCGGCACCGACCGGCATGTCGACTGCCTGATCGACCTGATCGGCGCCGACATCGCGCACGACCTGGTGACGGTAACGCGCTATTCAGCCACCAGGACGCCGGAATTCGTCAAGCACCGGCGCTTCTCGGACGAGATGGTGCGGCGCTATCTCGACAATTACTACGTCTTCGATCCCTTCTATGCCTCCTGGCGGCGCGAGCGCCGGCTCGGCATCATGCCGCTCAAGGGACTGGCCGACGAGGAGGCCAAGCGCGGCCAATACATTGCCGGTTTCCTGGCGCAGTCGGAAATCTGCGACGAGGTCGGCATCCTGCTCACCGACGGCGGCGACTGGTGCCTGGGCATATTCCTCGACCGCTCGACCGTATCGTTCAAGGACAGCGAGATCGCGCTGCTGACCGAGCGGCTGCCGGTGTTCGAGGCGCTGCATGCGCTGGACATCAAGGCGCGCGGCTCAGACTTTTCACGCACCTCGGCGCCGAGCGGTCCCGGCGCCTCGCCGCAGCAGAAGCCGAGCATTCCGGAAAACCTGTGGCCGGAGCTATCGCTGCGCGAGCGCGAGCTGGTGCAGCTGATCCTCGCCGGCCATCCGACCGCCAACATCGCCGAGCGGCTCGGCATCACCGTCGGCACGGTGAAGAACCATCGCCGCCGCATCTATGAGAAGCTGGACATCACCACGGAGCGCGAATTGTTCCTGCAATTCTTCCAGCACCGGATGAACGGGTAGCGCCGCGTCAGTCGTGCAATTCCCGCGAGATGGGCGCCCCGATGGTAAAGTCCGAAAAGGTGACCTCAAAGCCCTCGCGCTGCGGCGAGCAGCACATCATGCCGACATCGACCGTTTTCGAGATCGGGAAATAGGCCAGCCGCACCGGCTTCCAGTGGCCATCCGAAGCATCCAGATACTGGATGCGGATTGCCTCGGCGTGACGGGTCAGGCGGATCCTGACGCCGTCCTTGCTGGCGGCGATGGCGACCAGCGACCAGTCGGAGGTGTCGTTGGTGACGACGACGGAGAAGTAGGCCAGCCCGTCGGTGTATTCGATGCCGGCCTTGATCCAGTGCGTTTCGCTCAGGCGCAGCATCAGCCCCGCCTGATCGTAGAGCACCTTGTAATCGCCCTTGACGGTGACCTCTGCGCTGAAGTCTCCCTCGACCGGGCGGGAGAGGAAATGGCCGTTGTCGCGCCAGAAGCCATAAAAGGTCTCGCGCCAGAAGTCGGTCTCCTTGCCCGTCCGAACGGTGAGCGTGCCGCCGCCGACCGTATGGTGCGGCGGCGGGTTGAGCCATGTCATGTCGTCCAGGGCTGACGTCATCGATCCCTCTTCGATTAGCCGGCGAATGTATAGGCGGTCTTCACCGTGGTGTAGAACTCCATGGCATAGCGGCCCTGCTCGCGCGGGCCGTAGCTCGAACCCTTGCGGCCGCCGAACGGCACGTGGAAGTCGACGCCCGCCGTCGGCAGGTTGACCATCACCATGCCGGCTTCGGAGTTGCGCTTGAAATGGGTCGCGTGCTTCAGGCTGGTGGTGCAGATGCCGGAGGTGAGGCCGAACGGCGTGTCGTTGGCGACGGCCAGCGCCTCGTCATAATCCTTGACGCGGATGACGTTGGCGACCGGGCCGAAAATCTCCTCGCGCGAGATGCGCATTGCATTGGTCGAACCGGTAAACAGCGTCGGCTGCAGATAGAAACCCGGTGTCTTGCGATCGAGCCGCTCGCCACCGAAGGCAAGCGTTGCGCCTTCCCTCACACCGATGGCGATGTAGTCTTCATCCTGCTTCAGCTGGGTTGCGTCGACGACGGGACCGATCTGAGTCTGCGCGTCGAGCGCGTCGCCGATAACGAGCTTGTCCAGGCGCTCCTTCATGGCGTCGACGAAGCGATCGTGGATGGCCTCGGTGACGATCAGACGCGACGAGGCCGTGCAGCGTTGCCCGGTCGAGAAATAGGCGCCATTGACCGCGCAATCGACGGCCGTGCCAAGATCCGCGTCGTCGAGCACGACGAGCGGATTCTTGCCGCCCATTTCGAGCTGGAACTTGCGCATGTGCTCGACGCTTGCCGCTGCGACGCGCTTTCCCGTGCCGACCGAGCCTGTGAAAGAGATGGCGTTGACGTCGGGGCTGTCGAGCATCGTCTGGCCGACCACCGAGCCCTTGCCCATGACGAGGTTGAGCACGCCCTTGGGCAGGCCGGCACGATGCAGGATGTCGACGATGGTCCAGGCGCTTTCGGGAACGAGTTCGGCCGGTTTGAAGACGATTGTGTTGCCGTAGGCGAGCGCCGGCGCGATTTTCCAGGCGGGGATGGCGATGGGGAAATTCCACGGCGTGATGATGCCGACGACGCCGACGCCTTCGCGGGTCATCTCGACGCCGACACCGGGCCTGACGCTCGGCACCATCTCGCCCGACAGGCGCAGCGTCTCGCCGGCGAAGAAGTCGAAGAGCTGCGCCGCCCGGATCGTCTCGCCGACACCCTCGGCCAGCGTCTTGCCTTCCTCGCGGGCGAGCGAGCGGCCGATCTCGTCCTTGCGCGCCATGATCTCGTCGGAGGTTTTCTTCAGCACCGCATGGCGGGCCAGCGGGCCTGAGCGCGACCAGGCGGGAAAGGCCGCCTTGGCGGCCGCGATGGCCTGCGTGGCTTGCTCAGGCCCGGCTGAAGCATACTCGCCAAGGACATCGTTGGTGTTCGAGGGGTTGATGTTGCGCGAGCCGGCCTCGCCCAGCCACTCGCCGTCGATCAGGTTCTTACGCAGCACGGTCATATTGTTTTCCTTGGGTTTTGGTCGCAGCAGCCACCGGTCGGATCAATTGTCAGACAAATGATATAGTCATTGTCCGGAAGGAGGTCTACCGCCGATCTTAAACCTAGAGCCGGCTCGCGTCAGGTCGAGAACGACCAGAACAGGCATGCGAGCGTGACCGCGCCGAAGGCGACGAAGAACAGGCTTCTGAGCAGGAGGTTGCGGCGAAGCTCGTTCATGGTGAGATGCGCCGCCACGATCACTGCCACGAACAGGAAGCGCCAGTTGAACAGCGCCCAAAGCACCTCGTGCTGGCCGAAGGCCCATCTGGCAACCAGCGAGCCGACGATCGTCGCGAAGAGCACGATCGTCGCCCAGAAGATCGCGTCGGCCGCATGGGTCAGCACGACGCCGGCGGCGCGGATCGGCAGGATCATCATCAGCATGGCGCCGAAGAAGTAGACGGCGGCGATCGCCAGGAACGAGCCGGCGTCGGCGATGCCGTCGAGACGCTTCACGCCATAGGCGCCATAGGGGTAGCCGTGTCTCGCAACGGCCAATGACAGCGCCATCAGCAAAGCGCTCAAAACCGTGATCAGTGCGAATGTGCCGAGGGCCTTGCTCATGCCTTTTCCTGTCGAGACGAATCAGCGGGAGTCTAGCAATCAAAATCCGCAATTCACCTGTCGATATTCTCCAAGGCGCCGATCCTTGAGCGATCAAAATTGTCGCCATCACCGGCGCAACGACCGTGCCCGAGTTGAACACCCACATCTGCTGCCGGTGAGTTGCTGGCGAAGCCATCCAATGACGCGTCGCTGTTGGCCAGCTAGCCGATCCGAACGCCGCTCTTTGGATCGAACACATGCAGCGCCGCCGGATCCGCAGCGAGGCGGATGGTGTCGCCCGGCCTGACGTCGCTGCGTCCCATGACGAAGACGCAGATCTGCTGGTTGGCCAGCCGGACATAGAACTGCGTCGACAGGCCGAGCGGTTCGACCACCTCGACCTCGGCCTTGAGCGCTCCGTCATCGGCCAGCCTGATGTGCTCGGGACGCAGACCGATGGTCAGCGGATCGCCGTCCTGCAGCGGCAGACCGTCCGGCAATCCGAGCTTCTGGCCGTCGGCGAGCACGGCATCGACCTTGCCGCCCCTGGCGACCTTCGCCGGCAAGAAATTCATGCCGGGGGAGCCGATGAAGCCGGCGACGAAAGTGTTGGCCGGCCGGTCGTAAAGCTCGAGCGGACGGCCTACCTGCTGAACATAGCCGTCATGCATGACGACGATGCGGTCGGCCATGGTCATGGCCTCGACCTGGTCGTGGGTGACGTAGACCGACGTGGTCTTGAGCTGCTGGTGCAGCGCCTTGATCTCGGCGCGCATGTGGACGCGCAGCTTGGCGTCGAGGTTGGACAGCGGCTCATCGAACAGAAAAACTTTCGGATCGCGCACGATGGCGCGGCCCATGGCGACGCGCTGACGCTGGCCGCCGGAGAGCTGGCGCGGCAGGCGGCCGAGGTAGGGGTCGAGACCCAGCCGCTTGGCGGCAGCACCCACCCTGCCGTCGATCGTCGTCTTTTCGGCCTTCTTCAGCAGCAGGCTGAAGCCCATGTTGGAGGAGACGTCCATATGCGGGTAAAGCGCGTAGGACTGGAACACCATGGCGATGTCGCGATCTTTCGGCGCGACGTCGTTGACCAGCCGCTCGCCGATATGGATCTCACCGCCGGTGACCTCTTCGAGGCCGGCGATCATGCGCAAGAGCGTGGACTTGCCGCAGCCGGACGGGCCGACCAGCACGACGAACTCGCCATCGGCGATCTCGAGGTCGACGCCATGCAGGATGCGCAGCGCGCCGTAATCCTTCTCGACGTTTTGCAGCGTGACGGAAGCCATCTTTTATCCTTTGACAGCGCCGGCGGTGAGGCCGGTGACGAGATAGCGTTGCAGGAAGGCGAAGAAGACGCAGACCGGAATCAGCGCCAGGATCGAGGCCGCCATCATCTGCCCCCAGTCGACGGCGAATTTGCCGATGAAGGTGAGCAGGCCGACGGCGAAGGTCTTCTGCTCGTCGCTGGAGATCAGCATCAGCGCGAACAGAAGCTCGCTCCAGGCGGCCGTGAAGACGAAACCCAGCGTGGCGCCCATTCCCGGCAAGGTCAGCGGCACGATCACCCGGCGCATCGCCTGAGCACGGGTGCAGCCGTCGATCATCGCCGCCTCCTCAAGATCCCTCGGGATGCCGTCGAAGAAGGACTGCATGAGGAACGTCGCGAAGGCGGTGTTGAAGGCCGTGTAGATGATGATCAGTCCGATCAGGCTGTTGGTCAGGCCGAGATCGCCCATGATCCGGTAGATCGGCGGAATGACCATGACCAGCGGGAAGGTCTGGGTCAGCAACAGCAGGATGGCCAGCGTCGCCTTGCCGCGGAAGGTGAAGCGCGACATGGCGTAGCCGGCGAGCGTGGCGATGACGGTGACGAAGGCGGCCGTCGACACCGAGACGATGACGCTGTTGAGGAAATAGCGTGGAAAGTCGGAGGCTTCGAGCACGGTGACGAAGTTCTGGAAGGTCGTCTGCGACGGCCAGAAGGTGATGCCTTCCGAATAGAGCAGGCGCTCCGGCGTCACCGAGATCTTCAGCGTCCAGAAGATCGGGAACAGCGCGAAGATCACGTAAGCCGCAACCGCGGCGTAGAGCCCGATGCCGCCGAAAATGCGCGAGGAAGTGGAGCGACCGGCGATCATCAGACGTGCCTCACCAGAGTGCGGCGGATAGCGATCAGCCCGATGGCGTAGACAATGAGCAGCACCAGAAGCAGCACCGCTACCGCCGATGCATAGCCCTTGTCGAGCGACTTGAAGGCACTGACATAGATGTAGACCGGCACGGTGCTGGTCGAGCCGGCCGGTCCGCCCTCGGTCATGACGAAGATCAGATCGGCGAAGGTGGCGATCCAGATGGTGCGCAGCATGACCGTGATGACGATGGTCGGCGCCAGGAAGGGCAGCGTCACCTTGGTGAAGCGCTGCCATGGCGAGGCGCCGTCGATGGCTGCAGCCTCATGCAATTCGGAGGGGATCGACTTCAGCGCGGCAAGCAGCGTTATGGCGAAGAACGGGATGCCGAACCAGATGTTGGCGACGATCGGGCCCCACATGGCGGTGGCCGGATCCGACAGCACATTGGTCGGCTCGGCCTTGAGGCCAAGCGCGAAAAGCCAGTGCGGCAGCGGCCCGATGATCGGGTTGAACAGCCAGGCCCAGGTGAGGCCGGAGAGGAAAGACGGCACGGCCCAGGGCAGGAAGACAACGGCCTGCACGACCTTGCGGCCGTAGAAGGGCTTGTCGAGCAGCAGCGCCAGGCCGAGGCCAAGAAAGAACTGGAAGAACAGGCTGGCGACCGTCCACCACAGCGTGTTGATCAACGCCTGGCCGAGCACCTGGTCGGAGAGCATCGCCTGGTATTGGGCAAGGCCGACATATTGCGACTTGAAGGCCGAGAACTTGCGGAATGAGTAGGAGATGCCAATGATCAGAGGCACCAGCAGCACCAGGACCAGCAGAACGATAGAAGGCGAAAGATAAAGCCAGGGCTCGATCGCGGCCTTGCTCAGCCGCTTCCTGCGCGGCGGGGCGGCGGATCGGATTTCGGAGACGGCGTAGGTCATGGCGGCTCAACAGTGATGGGGCGTCGGCGACAAGCGTCCTTCGCCCCGTTCACGGGGAGAAGATGCCGGTAGGCAGATGAGGGGCGGAGCCAGCCTTGCAGAACTCGGCGCTGCCCCTCATCCGGCCCTTCGGGCCACCTTCTCCCCGTAAACGGGGAGAAGGAAGAAGCCTACTTCTTGTTTTTCGCCAGCCAGTCCTGCTGTTCCTTGGTCAGGAACTTGGCCCATTCATCGGCCACGTCCTTGGCCGGCTTCTGGCCGAGCAGCACTTCCTGAAAATTCTTGATCGCCACCTGGTCGACGAAGTTGCCGAGGTTCTCCAGATGCGTCGGCGGCGTCACCATTTCATATTTGGAGCTGTCGCTGAGTTCGGTGAACCAGCCCTTGAACTGCTCGGTCTTGAAGTGGGGATCCTGGTCGGCGCCGTTGTGGATCGGCACGACGCCGACTTCCTTGGCCCATTCCAGATTGTCCTTCGGCGACAAAAGCGTCGCCATCAGCTTCCAGGCTTCGTCCTTGTGCTGGGAGTTGGCGAACATCGCCCAGCCGGCATAGCCCAGCGTCGGATAGGATTTGCCGCTCGGGCCGACGGGGAGCGGAGCCACGGCGAAGTCGTCGGCGCTCATCTTGTCAGCGATGCCGAGCAGCGCGTCCGGGTCCTGGTTGAGCATGGCGCAGGTGCCGGAATAGAAGCCGGTCACCGTTTCGTTGAAGCCCCAGCTCACGGAATCTTTCGGCGCCAGGCCATTCTTGTACATGTCGGCCAGCATCTGCAGACCCTTGACCGAGCCTTCGTCGTTGATGGTCGAGACACCATCGTCGGTGAAATAGCCGCCCTTGCCGTCGGCGATGTTCATGAACATGTGCATGCCGTTGAAGGCGCCGGGACCACCGCGCAGGCAATAGCCATATTTGCCGGGGATGTCCGAGATCTTCTTGGAATCGGCGACGAACTCATCGAGCGTCGCCGGCGGGCCGTCGAGACCAGCTTCCTTGAACAGCTTCTTGTTCCAGAACAGCGCGTTCACATAGTAGCCGTAGGGGATCATGAACTGCGTGTTGTTGACGGTCGAGCCGAACTGCTTGGCGCGGTCGCCGAGCGTCTTGGCGTCGTCCCACTTGGCCATGTAAGGGCCGAGATCCTCGAGCTGGGCATTGTTGGCATAGAGGCCCATCCAGCGTTCCGGCATCTCAACGACGTCGGGCGTATCGCCGGCCTGCACCATGGTGAGGAACTTCTCGAAGGCCTGGCCCCAGGGCAGCGAGACGACCTCGACCTTGATGCCCGGATTGGCGGTCTCGAATTCGGCGATCTGCTTCTTCAGGAATTCGGTGCGCGGCGGGCTGGTGATGACTTCGACCAGCTTGATGGTGGTGTCGGCCAGCGCGCCGCTGGCGGAGATCGCCAGGCCGGCGACGGCGGCAAGCATGAAGGTCGGTCTTTTCATGTTCAGGACTCCCATTTTGAACGCTCGGTTATTTTTTTGCTTTGTCGAAGGCCTGGGCGATGTCGGCCCAGAGATCCTCGACGCTTTCCAATCCGACATTGAAGCGGATGGTTCGGGGGCTGACGCCGAAGCGCGCCATCGAATTGATGCCCGGTGTCTGCTCGAGCGAGGCCTTGGCCGGCACGACCAGGCTTTCGTGGCCGCCCCAGCTGACGCCGATGCGGAAGAACTTCAGCGCATCGACGAAAGCCGGGATGTCGACGTCCTCGGTGACCTCGAAGGAGAACAGCCCGGCATAGCCGGCAAGCGTCTTCTTGCCGGGGTGGTTCGAATAGGCAGGATGGTTGACGCGCTCGACCTTGCCATGCGCCTTCAGCCGCTCGGCAATCGTAAGTCCGCTCTTCATGTGATGCGGCAAGCGCAGCGGCAGCGTGCGCAGCCCGCGCAGCAAGAGCCAGCCTTCGAAGGGCGACAGCTTGCCGCCGAGCTGGGAATAGGTCTGCTCGTTGATATGCTTGATATGCGCGGCGGAGCCGGCCACCACGCCGGCGACGGTGTCGCTGTGGCCGCTCAGATATTTCGAGGCCGAATGCAGCACCAGGTCGACGCCATGCGAGATCGGCTTCTGGAAGACAGGCGTCGCCCAGGAATTGTCGATGGTGGTGACGATGCCCTGCTCCTTGGCCAGCCGCGTCAGATGCTCCAGGTCCTGCAGCTCGAACAGCATCGAGGTCGGGCTTTCGAGGTAGAGCAGCTTGGCGCCGGGAAGTGCCGCGGCAACCGCGTCGGGATCGGCGCCGTCGACATAGTCGACCTTGATTTGCAAGCGCGGGAACAGGCGCTCGAACAGCCGGTACGCGTCGCCATAGCAGTTGCGCACGGCAACGATGCGCTCGCCGGCGCCGACAAAGGCGAGCAGCGTGGCGCTGATGGCCGCCATGCCGCTGGAAAAGCCGCGCGCGGCCTCGGCGCCTTCCAAGGCGGCGACACGCGCCTCGAACTCCATCACCGTCGGATTGTCGCCGCGCGAATAGATCGGCTGCTTTCTCCTGCCGGCGAAGGTGTCGGCCATGTCGGCGTAACTGGCGAAGGTGAACAGCGACGTCTGGTAGATGGGCGGCACCACCGCGCCGCCGGGGAACGGCTCGTCATGCGCCAGCAGCGTCGCCGCCTCGCCGAGATAGTCGCTGGCCATCGAGGCCGGATCGAAGGTGTTGGGCTGCTCGTTCATCTGCGGTCCGAAAGCTTGAGGTTGGCGGCACCGCGTTTCAGATCGTCCTCGACGGTGGCGATGAGCTTCAGCGCCTCGGCGCGGGCGCCCTCGGGATCATGCGCGGCGATGCGCTCGAAGATGGTGCGGTGATAGGGGAAGCTGGCATGGCCGAAGTCGCGCACGCCGAGCGGATGCTCCCAGAAGCGGTGGAACAGCTCGTGCATGGCACTGATGATCTGCTCGAAGAGCGGATTGCCCGAGGCGCGGTAGACAGCCTGGTGGAATTCCCAATCCTCTTCCGAGGACATGCCGGCGCGGGTACGGAAAGCTTCTTCCATGATGTCGAGCTTGCGCTCGATCTCGGCGATCTCGGCCTTGCCGGCGCGAATGGCGCAAAGCGCCGCCGCCTCGGCCTCCAGCGCGCGGCGAATCTCCAGCGTGCGCATCAGGCCGGCGAAATCATTGCCGCCGGCCAATGTCAGCGGCATGTGCAGCATGTCGGGCGAGACGGCGGCCTTGAGATAAGTGCCCGAGCCTTGCCGCCGTTCGACGAGACCGAGGCCTTCCCAGCGCGTCAGCGCCTCGCGCACCGTGTTGCGGCTGACCTTGAGGCGTTCGGCCAGGATGCGCTCCGTCGGGAGTTTTTCACCGGGGCCAAGAGCCTCCTGCCGCACGAAGCCCACCAACGCCTTCAGAACCGCGTCGTCGCGGGCCATGGTCTGGATGGGAGGCAGGAAATCGGTCACGCCGGCTGAGCCTAAGTGGTTCAATGGTCCAACCAATTTCTGCATGATCGAAGCGGTGAGTCAACCGGGCAGTTGGGAATGCTTCCGAGGCCGCGGGATCGACGAGGGAAAGCGCGGGCGAAGGAGTGTCGCCGACGCAACCCGGGCCAGGCACCGCGAGAACCGCGCTTAATGGTAAGCCGGCAAATCTCCGCCAAACGATAAGTTACAGGGCTGCCGCAACAGGCTGGATCGCGGCGAGGCCGGTTTCGGTCAGCGCGTAGACGCCGCGCTCTGCCCTGGCGAACCAGCCGTAGTAATTATGCTGAAGGATGGTCGCGGCGCGCGGCGAAAGGGTTTTGAGGTCGCGCGGCCGTTTCGGGCCGTCGGCCATGGCGGCGGCGCAGGCAAGCGCCTCCTGACGGTAAGCGGTCATGATCGGCTTCCTGCGCGTGCTGCCGCCGACGGACGGATCGCCCTTGCGGCGGTGATGTTCCTCGACCAGGCGCGAGCGCCGCGTGGGATCGCGGCGCGGCGGCAAGGCGGCGGGACTGAGCAGCAGCTCGACCTCGCCCTTCCTGCCGACGCCCAACAGACCGAAGCCGAGACGGCGGCAGAGCGCGCGGAAGCGGCGGTCATGCTCGCGGCCCTTGCCGCGCGCCGACATCAAAGCAGCCAGCCAGACCTCGTCACAGGCCGCCGCGCGGTCGACGGCTTGCAGGACGAGCTCGAGGTTGAACTGCAGCTTCAATTCGCAAATGACGACAACCGGCGGCTCGCCCGCGCGGACGCCGACCACGTCGCAGCCGCCGATCTCGCCCTTGACGGCGAAATCCATGCTCTCGAGAAACCGCTTCACCGGCTCGTAGAGGGACGTTTCCTGCATGCGACAGGCATAGCCGATTCGCGGCGGTCCGGTCGCGTGCCGCGAGCGTGCTCGTCGTGACGCCCGAAGACCGCATTGACCGATGACCGGACTATCTTGCGCTCGAACCTAAACGATTAGGCAGCTCGGAAGCCGGGATCTGGCCGCGTGATGCTCGCATGACATCTTCATCGTGCCTGTCTCGAGCGACCAGACGGGCTACACCTACGAGGCCGTCTTCAACTGATCGTCTTTGCCCGATGCATGGGACCAGCCACGCTGTCAGGTCGTGGACGCCCCCTGAGCGACCTCGTAGCCCGAGAAGCAGACGATACCGCGTCCAACGCGAGAAGGCAGCGCCGATGCTTCAGGCGCGATGCAGGTAATCCTCGATCGACCGAGCCTTCATCTCGATCGAGAAACCGGGCACCCGGGGCGGCATATAAGCGGCATCGCGGATCACGCAGGGTTCGAGGAAATGCTCGTGCAGATGGTCGACATATTCGATGACGCGTCCGTCCTTGCTGCCTGACACGGCGACATAGTCGATCATCGACAGATGCTGGACATATTCGCAAAGGCCGACGCCGCCGGCATGCGGCCAGACCGGCAGACCGAACTTGGCGGCGATCAGCAGCACCGCCAGCACTTCGTTCAGCCCGCCCATGCGGCAGGAATCGATCTGCACGACGTCGATCGCACCGCCGGCGATGAACTGCTTGAACATGATGCGGTTCTGGCACATCTCGCCGGTCGCGACCTTGATCGGCGCCACAGCCTTGCGGATCTGTGCGTGGCCGGCGACGTCGTCGGGGCTGGTCGGCTCCTCGATGAAGAAGGGCTTGGCGAAGGCCAGGTCCTTCAGCCAGTCGATCGCCTGGTCGACCTCCCAGACCTGGTTGGCGTCTATCATCAGATAGCGGTCCGGGCCGATCACCTCGCGGGCGATCCTGAGACGGCGGATGTCGTCGGCGCGGTCGCGGCCGACCTTCAGCTTGATGTGATTGAACCCATCGTCCACTGCTTCCTGGCAAAGACGCCTGAGCTTGTCGTCAGGATAGCCGAGCCAGCCGGCCGAGGTGGTGTAGCAGGCATATCCCTCGCGCTCGAGCGCGGCGATGCGCCCGGCCTTGCCGGCCTCGGCCTTCTTCAGGATCGCCAGCGCCTCTGCCGGCGTGATCGCGTCAGTGAGGTAGCGGAAATCGACGATGCGCACGATCTCCTCGGGGCTCATCTCGGCGACCAGGCGCCAGACCGGCTTGCCGGCCTCCTTCGCCCACAGGTCCCAGACCGCATTGACCACCGCGCCGACGGCGAGATGCATGGCGCCCTTGTCCGGGCCGATCCAGCGCAGTTGGCTGTCGCCGGTCACATGGTGCCAGAAACGGCCGGGGTCCTCTTTCACCCAGTCGAGATCGAGCCCGACGACGCGGTGGCGCAGCGCTTCGATCGCCGCGCAGCAGATCTCATTGCCGCGGCCGATGGTGAAGGTGAGCCCGTGGCCCTTCAGCGACGGGACATCGGTGTCGAGGATGACATAGGCGGCCGAGTAATCCGGATCCGGATTCATCGCGTCGGAGCCGTCGAGGCTTTGCGATGTCGGGAAGCGCAGGTCGAAGGTTCTGAGGTCCGTGATTTTCGTCATTGCCGCCTCGTGACTGAATTGCCGCCCGCGCTCAACATGGCTACCGAAACGGCCTCAGATCGACCAGCCGCCGTCGATATTATAGGCCTGTCCTGTCGTGTAGGAGGCGCCGGCCAGATAGACAGCGAGGTCGGCGATCTCGTCGGGCGTGCCGATCCTGCCCATCGGCTGGCGGACGATGAAGGCCGCGCGCGCCGCCTCGTAGTCGCCCTGCGCCTGCATGCGGCCTTGAAGCGAGGGGCTCTCGACGGTGCCAGGACAGATGGCGTTGCAACGTATGCCCTTGGCGACATAGTCGGCGGCGATCGACTTGGTCAGGCCGACCACGGCCGCCTTGGTCACGCCATAAGCAAAGCGGTTCGGCACGCCTTTCGGCGCGCCCGCCACCGACGCCATGTTGATGATCGAGCCGTCGCCGCGTTCCAGCATGCCAGGCAGCACGGCGCGGATGGTGCGGATCATGGCGCGCACGTTGAGATTGAAGGCGAAGTCGAGGTCCTCGTCCTTCATCTCCAGTATCGAGCCGGCATGGACGAAGCCGGCGCAGTTGAACAGCACGTCGACGCGGCCGATTTCGGCAAAGGCGGTTTTAACCGCATCGTCGTTCAACACATCGAGTTTTCGCGTCGCAATGCCGGGCGTCTTGCTAAGTTCGGCCAGGGCCGCCTCGTTGATGTCGGTGGCGTGGACGATGGCGCCGGCCTTTGCGAAAGCCAGAACGCTTGCCCGTCCAATGCCCTGCGCGGCCGCCGTGACGACCACGACCTTGCCTGTGATATCAGCCATGTTCTTTTGTCTCCGTCTTCAGCCGGGCCGTCGCTCGACGATGTAGATGTGATCCGCCGCCAGCACGACCTCGTCGCGCTGGTTCAAAACCTCGACACGCTCGATGACACGTCCGGCGTTTGGCCGTTTCGTGTCGTCCTCCTTGGCGGCGATGGTGGTGCGCGTGCGGATGGTGTCGCCGATGAAAACCGGCTTGATGAAGCGCAGCCGGTCATAGCCATAGGAGAAGGCGGCGGGATTGATGACGCTCGCCGTCAGGCCGACACCGACCGAGAAGACCAGCGTGCCATGCGCGATGCGCTGGCCGAAAGGCGTCGTCTTCATGAACTCGGCGTCCATGTGATGCGGAAAGAAGTCGCCGGTGTGGCCGGCATGGACGACGAAATCGGTCTCGGTGATGGTGCGGCCACTGGTGAGGCGCGACGAGCCGATCTCATAGTCCTCGAAATAAGTGGTCTGTTCCATGACGCGCTTCTACGGCTTTGCGGCCAGCGGCGTCGCCGGCGCGGCACTCGATTTATAGGCGGCTTCGACCAGCGCCATGGTGTGCCAGGCGTCCTCGACGGAGCTGACAAGCTCGGCGTCCTCGCCGGAAGCAAAACGCTGGACATTGGCCATGCGGCCGACGAAGGCATCGGGGAACCATTCGCCGGCGAGCGGCACGCTGACCCAATCCGACCCGCCCCTGGGATGGATTTCCAGAATATCGGGCTCGCCGCGCGGATAGTCGAGATTGAGGCCGAGCTTGACGTAAGCCGCGCCTTCGGTGCCGCAGATGCGGAACTCGCAGGCCTGGTAGCGGCGGCCGAATTTGTGGTCATGATTGATGGAGAGTCCGCAACGCACGGTGTCGCCATAGTCAAGGATGGCGCTGGTGCGGGTCTGTGCGACCTTGTGATTGGGATGGCCAAGCGTCTTGGCATGCACACCCAAAGGATTGCCGAGAAGCTGGCGGATCAGGTCGAGATAATGGATCGAATGCATGGCGATCTCGACACGCGGCGCCTTGAGCAGGAATTCCCATAGCTGCCAGGGTGTGTCGAGCGCCAGAAGCGCGTCGAAATCAACGACCTCGCCCAGCCAGCCCTTGGCGATGGCATCCTTCAGCGCCAGCATCATCGGCGCGAAGCGAAGCTGGAAGTTCACGGCGGCCTTCAGGTGCTTGGCGCGGCAGATTTCGAGGATCTCGGTCGTCTCGCCGAGGTAGTTGCCCATAGGCTTCTGGATCAGCGCCACTGCGCCGTCCGGCAGGGCCTTCAGCACCTCTGCATGCCGGCCCGGCGGGGTGGCGAGGTCGAAGATCGCGTCCCTGACGGCCGCTGCTTCCTCGACCGAGTGGAACGCCGTGACGCCCCACTTGTCGGCGAGCTTCCGCGCCTTGGCCTGGTCCGGATCGTAGAGGCCGGAAATCGGGAAGCCGCCCTTGCGGTAGGCGGGAAAATGCGCGTCGCCGACGATCGAGCCGGCGCCGAAGGTGACGATCGGACGCGGCTTCGACGGTTTCGGCCAGGACTGCGCCAGCGATGCCGGATCGAAGGCATCAGTCATGATGGAAGACCTCGTCCATCGACGCCCACCACTCGCCTTCCTTGCGGGTCGGCAGCGGCTCCTGGCAAGGCATGCAGACCGACCACCATTCCTGGGTCTTGGGATCGGCAGCCATCTTGGCCATATCGGTGGCGTAATCGGTGCCGTGATATTCGAAATAGGAGAACAAAAGGTTCTCTGGCCGCTTCAGATAGATCGAATAGTTCTTGATGTTGCAGGCCGAGATCATGGCGAGAACGTCAGGCCACACAGCAGCGTGCAGGCGGACATATTCCTCGACCTTCTCGGGCTTCAAGCCCAGCACCATTCCCATGCGCTGCATATCCGCCTCCCTATTTCACGATCGCCGTGGTGAATTCGGCGATGCTCCTTGCCTTCACCGCGTCCCAGTCCCAGTCGATGCCGATGCCGGGTTCGCTGGGCGCCAGCGCATGACCGTCCTCGATGCGCATCTTAGCGCCCGTCAACTCATCGAGCTGCGGAATATACTCGACATATTTGCCGTTCTGGATGGCGCAGACCAGACTGACATGCAACTCCATCAGGAAATGCGGGCAGACCGGCATATCGAAAGCCTCGGCCGCATGGGCCACTTTCAGCCAGGGGGTGATGCCGCCGATGCGGCCGACATCGACCTGGACGATGTTGCAGCCGCCTTTCTGCATGTACTCGCGAAAGTGCCTGATGGAATAGAGCGATTCGCCGACGGCGATCGGCGTCGGCGTCGAATTCGACAGCCGCACATGGCCGTCTATGTCGTCGGCCGGCAGCGGCTCCTCGATCCAGGCGAGGTCGAGCTCGCGCAGCCGCTCGGCGCGGCGGATCGCTTCGTCGACGGAAAAGCCCTGGTTGCAGTCGGTCATGATCTCGTAGCCGTCGCCGACCGCCTTGCGCACGGCCGAGAGCCGCGCGACGTCCTCGGAGCCGTGCGGCTTGCCGATCTTGACCTTCGAGCCGGTGAAGCCCCTGGCCTTTGCGGCAAGCGCGTCGTCGACAAGTGCGGCCTTCTCGATATGCAGCCAGCCCCCCTCGGTGGTGTAGAGCGGGCAGCGGTCCTTGGCGCCGCCGGCAAGCTTCCAGAGCGGCAGGTTCTGTTTTCTCGCCCGCAGATCCCAAAGCGCCGTGTCGATCGCGGCCAGCGCGATCGCGGTGATGGCGCCGATGGTGGTGGCGTGGGTGGCGAATTCGAGATCGTGCCAGATCGCCTCGATCTGGTCGGCGTCACGGCCGATCAGGCGCGGCGCGAGATGATCGGCGAGAAGCCGCATCACCGAGGAGCCGCCGGTGCCGATCGTATAACTGTAGCCGGTGCCCGACGCGCCATCGGAATCGGTGATGGTGACGATCGGCGTCTCCTGGCTGACGAAACTCTGGATCGCGTCCGTGCGCTTCACCTTCGGCACGAGGTCGACCATGCGCAGTTCGATTTTCTCGATTTTTGCCATGTCAGTTCCTCAGCGACTTGCCGGTTTCGGCGGAGAACAGATGCGCGCGGCTCAGATCGAAGCTCATGCCGATCCGGTCGCCCGTTTTCAACGGTTTCGGATTGAGCATGCGCGACACCCAGTCGGCGCCGTTGAACTCGGCGAAGACCAGCGTTTCGTTGCCGAGCGGTTCGGTGATGCTGACCGGCAGCTCGACGCGGTGGACTTCTGTTTCGCCGCCGGAGCTCAGGCCGTGACCGGTCGGATAGAAGTCGTCTGGACGAATACCGAACACGACCCTGTCGCCGGCCGCCGTCTTCGACTTGAACTGGCCGGGCAGCGGCAGGCTGTCGCCGCCGCTGAACACAAGCTTGCCATCGCTCACCGTCGCCTCGTGCAGGTTCATCGGCGGCGATCCGATGAACCCGGCGACGAAGTGGGTCGCGGGTCGGCTGAACACCTCATCCGGCGTGCCGACCTGCTCGATGTAACCAGAGCGCATGATGACGATGCGGTCCGCGAGCGTCATCGCCTCGACCTGGTCGTGGGTAACGTAGATCACCGTCGACTTGACCTTGGCGTGCAGCTTCTTGATCTCGGTGCGCATCTGCGTGCGCAGCTTGGCATCGAGGTTGGAGAGCGGCTCGTCGAACAGGAAGACATCGGGATCGCGCACGATGGCACGGCCCATGGCGACGCGCTGGCGCTGGCCGCCGGAGAGCTGCGAGGGGCGGCGCTCGAGCAGTTCGTCGAGGCCGAGGATGGCGGAGGCTTCGGCAACGCGCCGGTCCATGTCGTCCTTGGCCGCACCCGCGATCTTCAAGGAGAAGCCGAGGTTCTCGCGCACCGTCATATGCGGGTAGAGCGCGTAGGACTGGAACACCATGGAGATGTTGCGCGAGCGCGGCGCCAGGTCGTTGACCACGCGGCCGCCGATGTCGATCGTGCCGCCGCTGATATCTTCGAGACCAGCGATCATGCGCAAGGTCGTCGACTTGCCACAGCCGGACGGACCGACCAGCGCGATGAATTCGCGGTCGGCGATGTCCAGATCGATGCCGTGCACGATCTCCATGTTGCCGTAGCGCTTGGTGAGCTTTTTCAGCGAAACCGTTGCCATGAAGTCAACCTTTCACCGCGCCGGAGGTGAGACCGCCGACAAGATGTTTCTGGACGATGTAGGTGAGGGTCAGCGCCGGGATGATCATCACCACGGCCAGCGCGCACATGCCGCGCCAGTCGATGGTGAACTCGGCCGTGTAGTCGAGCAGCCCGACGGGCAGCGTCTTGGAGTTGACGGAGCGGGTAAGCTGCGAAGCCAGAGCGAACTCGTTCCAGCAGGTGAGGAAGGCGAAGATCGCGGCCGAGGCGATGCCCGGACGCGCCAACGGGAATTCGACCTGCCAGAAGGCTTGCCAGCGCGTGCAGCCGTCGATCTGGGCTGCTTCGGCAAGGTCCTTCGGCACCTGTCGGAAGAAGCCGTCGATCAGCCAGATCGTGAACGGCACGTTGAGCGCGACATAAGCGAGGATCATGCCGATGTGGGTGTCGATGATGCCCAGCCGCACATAGAGGAAGAACAAGGGCAGCGAGAGCGCGATGCCGGGCACGGTGCGCGTCAGCATCAGGCCGAGGAACATGCCCGACTTGCCGCGGAACCGGTAACGCGCGAAGGCGTAGCCGCCGGCCATGCCGATGGCCACCGCGATCACCGTCGAGGTGACCGAGATGATCAGCGAATTGCGGAAATAGTCGAGCACCGGGATGCCGCCCTTGCCGATGCCGCTGAACATCGCGACATAGGCATCGAAGGAGAGTTCCTGCGGGATCCAGACCGGCGGCTTGGCCATGATCTCGACCGTGGGCCTGAGCGACGACAGAACGATCCAGATGCCCGGCAGGCAGATAAGCAGCATGGCGATGAACAGGCCGACACGGTGCGCGACGGTCAGCGCGCGGCGCGTGAGGCGGGCGGAGGCGTTCTCGTCCATCGTCACCACTCCGCGCCGATCTGCGCGCGCGCCGCGGCGAGCTTGTTGTAGAAATAGACGGTGAAGGCGATCGACAGCAGGATCGAGAAATAGGCCATGGCGTTGGCGAGACCCATGCGGGCGTCGCTGTAGGCGGTGCGCCCGACCAGCGTCCACAAGAGCTCGGTGCGGCCGGCCGGGCCGCCGTCGGTCATGATCTTGACGATGTCATAGGCGCGCGCGACGTCGAGCGAGCGGATCGTCATGGCGATATAGGCGAAGGGCATGACGAAGGGCCAGGTGACATAGCGGAAGGTCTGCCAGGGCGTGCAGCCGTCGACGCGCGCCGCCTCGATCGGCTCCTTGGGCATGGCCAGCAGGCCGGCCAGGATCAGGATGGCGAAGATCGAGGTCGACGACCAGATCTCAGCGATCGAGATGGCGATGAAGGCGAGATGGCCTTCGATCAGCCACGGGATGGCGTCCTGCGTGATGCCCAGCGACTGCAGCGCGTTGTTCACCAGGCCGATATTGTCGTTGAACATGAATTTGAACTGGAAGCCGACCAGGATCGGCGAGAACATCATGGGGAACATCATCAGCGTGCGCAGGATGCGCTGGCCGCGCGTCGCCTTCTCCACCAGCATCGCCAGCCCGAGGCCGAGCAGCATTTCAAGGTTCAGCGCGATAGTGAGCAGGAGCACGGTGCGGCCGAAGGCCCACCAGAAATCGGCATTGGACAGGATCGAGAGATAGTTGCGAAGGCCGACGAAGACGAAGAACGTCTCGGGCCGTGTCAGGCGGAACGGCGTGAAGCTGGAATAGAGCGACAGGATCAATGGCAGCACCACGACCGCCGCCAGCACGACGATGGCCGGGAGCAGCAGCAGGAACGGCGCGGATGGCTTGAAGCCCTTCATCGGGACCCTGTGAAAGAAACGACTGAGCCAACCCCGGCCGAAGCTGGGGGAAATTTGAGCAGCCGCAAAGGCTGCAGCCTCCCCGGTTTGCCGGAGAGGCGATTTGCGAGCGCGATGCCTAGAGCTTGCCGGCGTCCTGGAGGATCTGCGTCGCCTTGGCGGCCGCCTCGTCCAGGGCCTGCTTGGACGTCTTGTCGCCGAGGATCGCCGCCTGCAACTCGGGGTAGACGGCGTTCGAGATCTCGATCCATTCCGGCGTCTGCGGCACGGCGAAGGCGTGCTTGGCTTCCTCCTGGAAGGCGGAGAGAACCTCCTTCTTGTAAGGATCGTTTTCAGCCTGCTTCAAGTCCCAGTCCCAAACCGCGGTGCGGGTCGGCAGCGGGCCGGCGGCGGCTTCCAGCTTCTGGCTGTCCTCGTTGGTCAGCCACCAGACCAGGGAGGCGGCGGCTTCCTTGTTGGCGCAGTTCTCGGTCACCGAGAAGCCGTGGAAACCGGACCAGCCGGTGCGCTTGCCGGAAGACCCCTTGGGCGCGACTTTCACGCCGACATTGCCGGCGACCTTCGAGGACTTCGGATCGTTGAAGAAACCGGCCCAGCCCGGCCAGTCGAGGTTGATCGCCACGGTGCCCGAGGCAAAGCCCTGGCCGAGATCGTCCCAGAGATAGTTGGTGGTGCCGGCCGGCACGGCCTTGGCCTTGTAAAGGTTGACGAACCAGTCGAGCGCCCGGATGCCAGCCTCGGAATTGAAGGCGGGCTTGCCGTCCTTGTCGAGATATTCGCCGCCCTCGGCGACCACCATCTCGTAGAAGCGGCCGTTGATCGCCTCTTCCTTGCCGGCGAACTGCGTGCCGTAGAAATTGGGCGGGTTGGCGAAGAACTCGGCCTGGTCGGTGACTTCCTTCCAGGTGTCCGGCGGCGCAAGGTCATAGCCGTATTTGGCCTTGAACTTGGTCTTGTTGTCGGCGTTCTCGTAGAGGCTCTTCTGGTAGTAGAGCGCCGAGACGTCGAACTGCGCGCGCGGCAGCATCTCCAGCTTGCCGTCGATGGTCGCGGCCTTGATCGTCGACGGCACGAAAGCGTCGATCTCTTCCTTCGGCAAGAGCTTGCTGAGGTCGGTGTAAAGGCCCGTATACTGCGGCGCGAAGGACGAATGGTTCCAGCCGACGCACCAGTTGGTGCTGCCCGAGGCGATGTCGGACTTCAATTCCTTGTCGATGTCGAAGCCGTTCTTCTTGGTCAGGATGTTGACCTTGGCGCCGGTCGCCTTCTCCCATTCGGGGATGCGCTCGTAGAGCTTTTCATATTGCTGGCCGCCGATCAGCTTCACGTCGATCGTCACGCCCAGAAATTTGCCGGGCAGATCGGCCGAAAACGCCGTGCCGCTCAGCAGCAGGCCAGCCAGGCCGGCGGAAATGCCTAGAACCAGTCTCGTCATGTTCTCCTCCCATGGGCTCGCGGCGACGGCCCGCCGAGTGCGTGACCGATCGCTCAAGCTTCATTCATATGCAAATAGCATTTTCATTCCCGGGTCAAGGCGATTATGCTTCCAGCCGAATGAAGTTCATGCATATATGCAGATTGAAATTCACTGGAGGGGCGGGTGGCAGAGGAAGAAGACGGGGACCGCTACCGGGCGCCGGCGCTGGACAAAGGGCTGGATATTCTCGAATTGCTGTCCAGCGTGGATGGCGGGTTGACGCAGGCGGAGATCGCCAAGCGGTTGGACCGCAGCCCGAACGAGTTCTACCGGATGCTCGACCGGCTGGTGCGGCGCGGCTATGTCACCAAGATCGACGGCGACCGCTATTCGCTGACGCTCAAGCTGTTCGGGCTGGCGCAGTTGCACGCGCCTGTGCGCAGGCTGGTGTCCTACGCGACGCCGATCATGCGGGAACTGGCCGAAACCTCATGGCAGGCCAACCAATTGGTGGTGTTCGACCGCGGCGCCGCCGTGGTCATCGCGCAGCAGGAAGCGCCGCGTTACTGGGGCATCTCGATCCGCGTCGGCTCGCATATCAGCCTGTTCGACACCGGTTCCGGCCATGTGCTGCTTGCCTTCCGCTCACCCGAGGAGCGCAAGATGATGATCGCCGAGCATCTGCAGAGCACCGAACAGCTCAACCTGACGCCGGAGTTCTTCGCCCGTCTCGACCAGGTGCGCGACCGGGGTTACGAGATGATGGCGTCGCTGCAGACCGCCGGCGTCTACAATCTTTCGACGCCGGTGCTAGGCCCCGACGGCAGAGCCATCGCGGCACTGACCATCCCCTACATCACCCTGGTTAACGCGCCGACGGCGCCGGACATCACGCTGACGATTCGGCATCTGCAAGGCGCCGCCGCCAGGCTCTCGCAGCTCGCCGGATCCGATGTGCCGCAGTCGCAGTAATTTCTTATTTGAATAATGGATTTTTCGGCGGGATAGTATCTTAGAGTGGGATGAACTCAAAAGCAGCCGGTCATCCCACTCTAACGCCTTGTTTTTTTGGAGCATGATCTTTCCGAAAAGTCTGCAATTTTTCGGGATCATTCTCCGGGCCACGGAGGATACGTCGCCATGATCATCGACACGCATCTGCATCTCATCGACCAGAGCGCGCTCCGCTATCCGTGGCTGGCCGGCGTGCCGGCGCTGAACCGCGATTTCTCTTATGAGGAATATGCCGCCGACGCGCGACGCTCAGGCATCGAAGGCGTCCTGCACATGGAGGTCGATGTCGACCCCGCCGATATCGTTGCCGAGACAGCTTATGTGAAGTCGATCGCCGGCCGGCCAAGCAGCTTACTCAAGGGCGCGATCGCCTCCTGCCGGCCAGAGGAGACCGGTTTCGAGGCCTATCTGGAAACGGTCAAGGCCGAGCCCTTCGTCAAGGGTTTCCGCCGCGTGCTGCATGTCGTGCCCGACGATCTCTCCGAAGGCGCGCTGTTTCGCCGGAACATCAAGCGGCTGGCCGGCACCGGACTGACCTTCGATCTTGTGGTGCTCCCGCACCAGATCCCGAAGGCGATGGCGCTTGCCGACCTCGCGCCCGACGTCCAGTTCGTCCTCGACCATTGCGGCGTGCCCGACATCAAGGGCAATGCGGAACATCCGTGGCGCGAGCATATGGAAGCGATCGCCAAACGGCCGAACGTCACGGCCAAGATCTCCGGCGTCGTCGCCTATGCCGACCCGGCGACGTGGACGGTCGAGACGCTGAGGCCCTATGTCGAGCACACGATAAGCTCGTTCGGCTGGGACCGCGTGATCTGGGGCAGCGACTGGCCGGTCTGCACGCTGGGCGGCGGGCTGACGACCTGGATTGCCGCCACCCATGCAATGCTTGCCGGCACGAGCGAGGCGGAGCGAGCACGCCTGCTTTCGGGCAATGCGCGCCAGTTGTGGCGGCTTGGATAGGCTAAAAAAGGAGCTCGCCTGCAAACTAATCGCTGTCAGCGAGCATTTGCGCCGGCACACCGAGTTCTGGCCCGGCGTCGGCGAGCCGCTGATCAAGCGTATATATCGTGGCGCCATGCTCCGATGCGATGGCGAGATGCAGCGCGTCCCCTGCTCGAAGTCCAAGATCGTGCCGATCGGCAAACCTCGCTGCCGCCCGGAACTGCCCGCCCGTCACGCCCAGGACGGTAAAGCTCTCCGCGACAAGTCTATTAAACACGGCAAGCGCGGCGGCGCGCTGTTCCAGGCTGATTTGTCCTGTGCGTAGCTTGATCGCCATGGCGGACGACATCTCGGTGACGGTCCAGTCGCTAATGAGAAGCTGCGCTGGCTCCTGTTCCGTCAGCCAAGCCTGCACACGCGGCGTCATCGTTTCGTTCGAGAGAGCCGCCACGATCAGCGACGTGTCGAGATAGAGCATCAGTAGCGATCGCCATCCCGCATCGACCGGACGAGATCGGCGGCGCCCTGGGACTGGGCCGACATCGCTGCCGTCAGCGAGCGAAGCAGCGCGATATCGATCGGTTTGCGCGGCCCGACTACGGCAGTGAGTCGTGCGACCGGCTTGCCGCGACGAGTGATGTCGATCGAATCGCCCGCCTCGACCCGGTCGACCAGTTCGCTGAGGTGGGCCTTGGCATCGGCGAGATTGATCGCATTCATGTCACACTCCTGACCATGTAGATAGTCATATAGCGCATCGAGCTGGACAATTCCAGAACGATGCTTCTCTGCGATCAACTGACGGCTGGACCAGCCTTTGTAACCCCAAGGTGTCGTACGCTAAGTCGCCCAAGTGCGACATTTTACGAGGGCGACCAGGAATCAAACAGCTTGCCGCTCGATCTAAACCGTCGTGCGAACGTGGCGCTCGCGGCCGTAGAGCGAGACCAGAAGCAGGATGACCAGGCCGAGCGCGGCTTGCACCGTCGACGGCCGGAAGCCGAGACCGATCAGCAGCGTGTTGATTTCGGTCAGCACCAGGACGCCGGCGATGGTGCCGAGATAGCTGCCGCGGCCGCCGACAAGCGCCGCGCCGCCGACCACGACGGCGGCGATCGTCTGGAAGAGATAGGGCTGGCCGACATCGCCATAGGCCGAGCCTGTGAAGCCGAGCAGCAACACGCCGGCGACAGCCGCGAAGAAGGCGCTGGCCGCATAGGTGACGACCCACATGCGCAACGGATCGATCAGCGCCAGGGGCGCCGCCTCCGGGTTGCTGCCGACCGCGTAGAGCCGGCGGCCATAGGGCGTTCGGGCAAGCACCAGCACGATCAGCGCCGTCAGTACCACGAGGCAGGGCACCAGCAAGGGCACGGGCAAGGGACCGACCGAGCCGCCGATCGAGACGAAGCTGGACACGGCCTGCGGCGCCGAGCCGGATGGAAAACCGCCGGTCCACAACAGCACGGCGCCCTGGACGACCATGCCGATGCCGAGCGTGACGATCAGCGGATGGATGTTGAGCCCGCGCGAGATCAGCCCGTTCAGCGCGCCGATGGCGACGGCAAGGACACCGACGACAACGCAGACCAGGGCGAAGTTCCAGCCCTGACCATAAAGCTGCGCCGCCACGACATTGGCGAAGCCGATGACGAAGGGGATGGAAAGATCGATGCCGCCAAGAATGACGACCAGCGTCTGGCCGATCGAAGCCACCGCCAGCAGCGAGGCGATGACCAGCAGCGCGCGGATGGCGAAGGGCGCCGAATAGCCGGGGATGAGCAGCGTGCCGACGACCTGCAGCAGCAGCGCCATCAGGAAGGCGCCGGCGATGCGGGCGTTGGTGGACTGGAACCAGTTGCTTATCATCCCGGTCAGCCTTTCCGCCTCGACAGCCGTTCCTGCACCGCCGTCAGCACCACGGCGATAACGAGGATCAGGCCATAGGCGATCTGCAGCACATAGGTTGAAACGTTGAAGGTTGTGAGCAGGCTCTGCAGCAGGAAGATGTCGATGGCGCCGATCGCGGCGCCGCCAAGCCCGCCGCGCCCGCCGGCGAGGCTGACGCCGCCGAGCGCCACGGCGGCAATCGCAATCAGTGTGTAGGTCGGGCCGATATTGGGGTCGGCCGAGCCGATCAGCGCGGTGAGCATTAGCCCAGCCGCGGCGGCGAAGATCCCGGTCAGGACATAGGCGATGAGCCGCACCTTGGTCACCGGCACGCCGGCGGTATAGGCGGCGCGGTCGTCGCTGCCGACGGCCATCAGCAGGTCGTAATAGGGCGTGCGGCGCACCAGGAGCCAGCACAGGCCGATCAGCGCCAGCGGCAGAATCGAGAGCGGCCCGGCCATCGCCTTCAGCCAGTCCGGCGCCGGACCGATCGGCGCCGGCAGGATGGTGAGCGTGACGCCGGTGAGGATGAGATAAGTGCCGAGCGTCGCCACGATCGGCTGGATGCGCAGGATCGTGGCAAGCACACCGTTCGCTGCGCCGACCGCCGCGCCAACCAGCAACGCGGCCGGAACGATGATCCACGGCGACGAGACGCCGAGATTGAGGAACAGCACCTGGATGACCAAAGCATTGACGAAGCCCATGAGCGGACCGACGGAGATATCGATGCCGCCGCGTCCCGCCAGGACGACCGGGGCGGAGGCGACGGCCGCGCCGATCAGCGGTGCGGCCAGCCCGAGCAGCGTGCCCCAGGACGACGGCTGAAAGCGCGCCGGATTGAGCCCGACGTTGAGCAGGAGCAGGACGACGAGCATCACCGCGGCAAAGCCGACGCCACGGAGCTTGCGAAGGATCGGGCTCATGCGGCGCGTCCGAACATGGCTGCGATCACCGTATCGGCGGTCATCTCCGCGCCCGAGAATTCGGCCGACACGCGCTGCTCGCGGAACACCAGCACGCGGTGGCAGAGAAGCAATATCTCCTCGATCTCGCTGGACAGGATCACCAGGGCCATGCCCTCGGCGGCGAGGCCACGGAAGACGTCATAAAGCACATGACGGGTCGCCACGTCGACGCCGCGCGTCGGATCGTTGAGCAGAAGGACGTTCGGCTCCAGCGCCAAGGCGCGGGCGAGCAGCACCTTCTGCTGGTTGCCGCCGGAAAGCGTCGTTATGGCCGCATCCGGACGCGGCGCGACGATGCTGAGCTTCTGCCTGTAGGTCTCATAGCGACGACGGCGTGCCGCGAAGCTCAAGAAGCCGAAGCGGCGATCGTTCGACACGGTGGAGATGGCGAAATTGTCGAGCACCGACTGCATCGGGAAAATGCCGGTCGAGCGGCGGTCGCGCGGCAGATAGGCGATGCCGCCGGCGACGGCCTTGCGGAAGCTGGTGATCGACCCCGCCTTGCCGTCGACCGCGATCTCGCCGGCGACTGGCCGCTCGAGCCCGGCCAGCGCGCGCAGGAAGCGTTCCTGGCCGTGGCCGTCGAGCCCGGCAAGACCGACGATCTCGCCTGGCGCGATCGTCAGACTGATCGGATCGACACCGGGAGCGATGACGAGCTCCCGCACACGGAGGGCTTTTGCGTCAGCCATGCGCCAGCTCCGCGGCCGTTTGCGGCGCCATCGCCGCCAGAAGCTCGGCCGGCGTCGAAACACCGCGCTCCTCGGTCTTGACCACGCGGCCGGCGCGCAGGATGGATATGCGGTCGGACAAAGCCATCACCTCGTCCATCCGGTGCGTGATGAACAGGATCAGCGTGCCCGCCCCGGCCATCGCGCGCATAAGCGCGAAGACCGACTCGCGGTCGGCGAAGTCGAGCGCCGCCGTCACCTCGTCGAGGATCAGGACACGCGGGTTGCGGATGACGGCGCGGGCAAGCACGACAAGCTGTCGCGCGGCAAGCGGCAGCTCGCCGCATGGCCGGTCGAGATCGATCGGCGTCACGGCGAAGCGGCCGAGCGCGGCCTGCGCCCGGGCGCGGCGGTCGCCACGCGGCACGCCTCGTCGCCAAAGGCCGTCCAGGCCGAGCAGGATGTTGTCGGTCACCGAACGATCGGGCGCGACCAGCACTTCCTGGAAGACGGTAGCAAGGCCAGCGGCCTGGAAGGCCGCGGGCTGCGTGCCGGAAAACGCCTTGCCGTCTAGCAGGATCGCACCCCTACCCGGCTGCACGATGCCGGACAACAGTTTCACGAGCGTGCTCTTGCCCGAGCCATTCTCGCCGAGGATCGTATGGATCGTGCCGGGACGGAAGGCGATCGACGCCTCGGCCAGCGCGACGGTTTCGCCATAGCGTTTCGAGACGCCTTGGACTTCGAGCATGTGTCTTTCCAAGATAGAGAAGCCGGCCCCTAGAGCGTTTCACCGTTTCACAGAACGGCGAACCGCTCTATCACTTCGTTTTGACGCAATTCCGGACGGAAAACCGTTTCACACTTTTCCTGGAATTGCTCTAGCGAGAGCCGGCTTCGCAAAACATCACTTGGCGCAGGCGTCCGGCACCTTGGAATAATCCCAACCCTTGGTCGGCGCGGGATTGGCGAAATAGGCGTCGAGCACGTCCTCGGGCATCGGGTCGGTCGGCGGCACCGGGAAGACCGAAACGGCATCCGGCGTCATGCAGTCCTTGTACCATTTGTCGAGCTCGGCCGCATGCACCGGCGGAATCGGGATCAGCAGCGTGTTGAGCTTCGGCTTCTGGCCGTCGAGCATGCGCTCTCCGACGCGAAACAGCGTCTGCGCGGTCCAGCCCGGCAGCACGGCATGGCCCTCGAAGCGGTACTTGTCGGGATTGGCCTTCCAGTAGCCGAGCGCGTCGCCGGTGATCGAGCCGGTGATCAGCGGCGCGGGACGGCCGGCTTCGGCGAAGGCTTCGGCGACGACGCGGCTTTCGCTGCCGGTCGTCCACACCGCATCGATCGGCGCGGGATTGGTGGCGATCGCTTGCAGCACCACCGTCTTGGTGACGTTGGCCGTCCAATTGCCGTTGACGGTGCGCGCGACCTTGAGGCCCTTGTTCTCGGCCAGCGCCTTGTCGGCGCCCTGCTTTTCCTGGACCACGATCGGATGGCCGGCGATGCCCTCCACCACCAGCACGCTGGCATCGGGCTTTGCCTTGCCGATCGCCGTCATCATGTCATAGCCCCAGCGGGCATAGTTGGAATCGACATTGATGGCGTTGGGGCTGGTGATCGAGCCCGCCGCGGTGATGAAGGGGATGCCAGCCTTGGCGGCGGCATCCACGGCATCGTCGAGCGCCGTCGCCGAGCCCGGGATCGAGGTGATGATCGAACATTTCTTGTCGATGAAGGCGCGGATCTGGTTGATCTGCTGGCTCGGGTCGTTGTTCGAATCCGACATTTCGAAGCTCGACACCGTGCCGTCGGCGATCAGGCCCTCGACCAGCCGCTTCAGCTCCTTGGTAACGGACACGCGCCACGGATTGCCCTGGTAGCTCTCCGAATGGCACCACTTCCACGGCTTGGCAGGCGGCGTGAAATTATCCCAGGCCGAGGGCAGCACTTTCTGCGGCGCGCCGTCATACTGCGCCTTGAGATCGGCAGGCAGGCCGTCGATCACCGACTTCACGTCGGCGGCATGGGCGGCGAACGGGATCGAGACTATGGCGGTTGCGGCGAGCAGGCCGCGTATCAGGCTGGTCATCTTTTCCTCCCTTGGTGCACCAGAAACTAGCCGGCGGCGGCCGGCGCGAAACTCTCCCTGAACAGGCGATTGATGTCGGCGACGACGTCGTCCTGCCTGCCGGCAAGGCCCTCATTTATGCGGTCCGAAGCCTGCTGTTGGAACGCCATATAGCCGTCGTGGCGCGGGCGGACCCAGGCGCCTTCGAGCGTCGCACGCGTGTCGCGATAGAAGTCGCCGGTCGCGGCGTTGACGGCATCGTCCTCCCAGGCCGCGGCATGGCCGGGCTGGCCGCCGGCGGCTGTGTAAGGCCCGCGCTGCACGTCGCCGCTGGCGATCCAGTAGGCGAAGTCGATCGCCGCCTCGCGCGCGGCGGAAAAGGCCGAGACGGCAATACCGGTTCCGCCAAGCGCCGAGCCGACCGGGCCGTTGCCGCCGGCGACCGGCATGTCGGCGAAGGCAAGACGGCGCGGCCGGAAACCCGCCACCGCATAGGGAACATAACCGTAGATCAGTGGCGCGCAGGCGATGCGGGAATTGGCTTCCGCCATCCTTTCAAACACCGCGATCGGATCCATGGTCAGGCATGCGGGATCGACGAGCGCCGCGATCTCGCGCAGCATCTCGAAGGCGGTTTCGCCGGCCTCGCCATCGATAAGGTCGACCGAACCGTCGACGATGCACGGCCGGCCAAGATCGGCGGCCAATGTGTAGAAGCACATCAGCGAATGCGGCGGCCGGAGCGGCAAGAGAACGCGGCCCTGCTCGGCAAGCGCCAGCACTTCGGTCCAGATCGCCGGCGCGGCTTCGATCAGATCCGGCCGCCAGGCCTGAACCTGGGTCGCGGCATCGATCGGAAATGCCCATTGCCGGCCCTGCCAGGTGTAACTCGGATAGGATTGGCCGACGCTTCCGGCGGCGAGTGCCTTGCGTTCCGCTTCGCGTCCCGGCACATCGAGCGGCGCCAGACATTTCTCGGCGGTGATCTGGCCGACATGCGGGTGGTCGATGACGATCAAGTCGTAGGCGCGGGCGAGTTCTTTCACGGGAAAAGACTCGAAATCCTGCAGCGAGCGCTTTTCCCATTCGATCGAGACGCCGGTCTTTTCCTTCCACAGCGCCGAGCACGCCACCATCGGGTCGTAGCCGCGCGGATGGCTCCAGGTCATGCCTTTCAACCGGATCACAGGCCGAACTCCGAGCGGATTTTCTCGCTGTGCTCGCCGATACGCGGGGCGGCTCGATCCACCTTGGCGCGAGCGCCGTCGACGCGCAGCGGCGTGCGGGTGGTTAGGATCGAGACATTGTCCTCGCGGGTCACGGTCTGCAGCATGTCGAGCGTCTTGAAGCCGTCGCTTTCCATCAGTTCCGGCCAGGTCAGCACCTTGGCGCACCAGACATCGGCGGGCTCGAGGATGGCCAGCCATTCGTCGATGGTCTTTTGCCCGATGCGCCTGGCGACGATCGCCTTGATCTCGTCGCGGGCCGTGAACCAGGTCGCGGGCTTGTCGCGGAACGGGTCGAGCTCGGGCAGTTTGAGCAGGTCGGCAATCTTCGGGATCGGCGTCATCGCAATCGCCAGGTAGCCGTCCTTGGCCGGATAGACGCCGTAGGGCGCCGACAGATAGGCGTGTGCGCTGCGGAAGGACGAGCGCTTCGGCAGACGGCGGCCGTCGTTGAGATGCGTGGTCAGCACCTCGAACTGGAAATCGATCAGCGCCTCAAGGAGGCTGGTCTCGACATGGCCACCCTCACCGGTGATGCCGCGCCGCACCAGCTTGGCGAGGATGCCTTGCGCGCAGGCAGCGCCCGCCAGCATGTCGGCGATCGCCAGGCCGAACGGCACGGGCCCCTGCTCCTCGTCGCCGTTCAGCCACATCACGCCGGAACGGGCCTGGGCGAGCAGATCCTGCCCCGGGCGCTTGACCCAGGGACCGTCCTCGCCATAGCCGCTGATCGAGGCGTAGACGAGCCGGGGGTTGATCGTTCTCACATGCCCATAGTCGAGGCCGAGCCGCTCGATGACACCCGGCCGGAAATTCTGGATGAGCACGTCGGCCCTGGCGATCAGCGCGCGCAACATCGCAAGATCGGCCTCGTTCTTGAGGTCGACGGCCAGGCTCTCCTTGCCGCGGTTGATGGCGTGGAAAATGGTGGAATCGCCACCGATCTCGGTGTCGCTGAGATAGAGCCGGCGCGACAGGTCGCCGCCATCGGGCCGCTCGATCTTGATGACGCGTGCGCCGAGATCGAGCAGGCGCAGCGAGCAATAGGGTCCCGACAGGAACTGGCTCATGTCGACGACGACGAGGCCGGTCAGCGGAAGTTCGTTTTCAGCGGCCACGGTTCACTTCTCTGTCTTGCCGACGAAATCGGTCGGGTTCTTGTATTTCACCGTCTGCAGATGCTCGCAGTAGAGCACCAGCTCTCCTTCACCCTTGAAGACTTCATAGCTGGCGCGGATCAGGCCCATGTCCTGGTAGCGCGGCTTTTTGTCGAGGTTGGTTCGGATCGAATAGATGGTGTCGCCGATGAAGACCGGCTTGATGAATCTGAGCTTGTCATAGCCATAGGAAAAGGCGTTGATGCAATTGGTGGCGACCAGGCCGAGCCCGGCCGAAAAGACGAAGGCGCCCGCCACCAGCCGCCGGCCGAAAATGCCTTCCTTCTCGGCGAACATCTGGTCCTGCACGTAAGGATGGATGTCCAGCACCAGCGCATTGAACATATGGCTTTCGCCCTCGGCGATGGTGCGGCGGAGCGAGCGGATTTTGTGGCCGGCCTGCCAGTCCTCGTAGAACCAGTTTTCCGAATTCCAGACGGGGATGCCGGCATGCGCCTCAGGCATGTCGGCCGGATGCGTCGAGGCGACGCCGACGGTCAGCGCAAATGCGCTCATGATCCTCTCCGGAAGCTTGCGGCGCGGTCTGCAAGGCGGTTCCGGGCACGAGGCCGGATGGCGAGACGCATGTCGCTTTTCCTCCCGTCAATTCTTTTGTGAATAATATTTTCACATATGGGATTGCCTTGCAAGCGACGATCGGCGAAATTTTTGGAAAGCCGGCACGAGCGCAGCAGCGCCGGCGATGGGAGGAAGATCGATGCAAAGCGCGTGTCTTGTCTTTGTCGGCAGCCTCAACCGCGAGGCTCCCTATTTCCAGGGGGCGCGCGGCGTCGGCCTCGGCGTCTACGCTTTCGACGAGGCGACGCTTGCCGTGCAAAAGCTTGCCGAGACCGACGAGGTCGACAACCCGACCTTCCTGTCGGTGACGCCGGACGGGACGCGCATCTATGCCAATTCGGAAGTCTTCGCCTGGCGCGAGGGAACGGTCACGGCCTATCGCTTCGAGCGCGCCACCAATTCACTCGCCTATATCAACAAGCAGCCGTCGCTCGGCAGCATCACCGCGCACAACACGATCACCCGCGACGGCGGCAAGCTGCTGGTCGCGAATTACGGGCTGGGAAGCGGCGGCCCCGACAAGGCGGTCGCTGTGTTCGGCTTCGCGGCCGACGGCGGCCTGACCGCGCCGCTGGCGAGCGTGGCGCATTCCGGCACCGGCCCCAACGCTGACCGGCAGGAGCGATCGCACGCCCACAGCGTCACCGAAACCATCCAGGGCGGCGTTGCCATCGTCGCCGATCTCGGCATCGACCAGCTGGTCTCCTACCGGATAGGGCCCAACGGCGCGCTGGTGAAGCTCGCTTCCTCGGCGCTCGCGCCAGGCGCCGGACCGCGTCACGTCGCGCTGCATCAGAACGGCCGCTTCGTTTTCGTCATGAACGAGCTGGACTCGACGGTCGTCTCCTTGGCGCTCGACCAATCGTCAGGCCAGCTCGAGCCGATCGACACCAAGCCGGCGGTTCCAGAACAGGCTCGCGCGCATAATCACTGCGCCGACATCCAGATCTCGCCCGACGGCCGCTTCCTCTACGGCTCCAACAGAGGCCATGACAGCGTCGCCATCTTCGCCGTCGATCAGCAGTCTGGGAAATTGGAGCTGGTCGACTTCGCGCCTTGCGGCGGCGCGACACCGCGCAACCTCGCGCTCACGCCATCGGGCAGGCATCTGTTTTCAGCCAACCAGAACGCCGACCGCATCTCGATCTTCGCCCGCGACGAGACGAGCGGCCGGCTGACCGACACCGGCCACGCCATCGAAATCGGAACGCCGATGTGCGTGCGGATCACGCGGGACCCGCTTTGACTTCAGTGACTGACTTTGCTCACTGGCCGACCCGGGCGAACGAGCCGATATAGGTCTGGCCGGCAAGCGCGTAGGTAACGTTGAGTGTTCCTGGCGACGGCATCGTTGCGGTGATGTCCGCGCCGTTCGGCAGGCGCCCGAGCTTCAAGGTGTTTCCGACGATCCTGCCGGAGCCGTCGGCAACGCCCGGCTTGTTATCGGCCAGGTCGCCCCACGCGTAGCTGACCGTCACCTGCCCGCCCGAGGACACGGTCAGGACCGCCAGCTTGCCGTCATACATGCCGTTGAGCTGCCCCGCCCATATGCCGGAGAATGCGGCGTATCTGGCCGGAACGCCCTTGCCCGGGGGAACGATCGCAGCCGCCTGATCCAGCACGGCCGAATTCGGCGAGGTCGCAGCGGAAGCAGCAGCGGCGGCCGGGATTGGCTCGGATGGAGGCGGTTCGTCGGGAGCCGACTGGCAGGCGGCAAGCGTGGATGCCAGAATGCAAAGCATCGGCAAGAGACCGTTTTGTCGCGCGAGCAGCCCGGATCGAACACGTCCCTGCGCCAGATTCCCACCCAAAGCCGGAATTCTCATAAGCATCCCTCTGACAGGAAGCCCCTTAGCCTAGTTGCGGCCACCGGCATAGGGATTTCCTCGGGCGCTTGTTCGCCGGTACCACCCGCGTTCGCTTTCCGTTGGAGCGGCTTTCCCAGGGACGATACCTTTGCAAGCATCCGTCGACGCTCCGTCGCGGGCGTGATGCTGGAACTCCCGCCAGTGCCCCGCGTTCCAAAAGAAACCGGTTGCGAGCGCGCTCCATCGATCCGAGCGAAGATCGTTCGTGAATTCCTTCGGGAAGAACGCGATAAATGCACGGAGTTCCAGCCATGGCTTTCACGCTTGAGAGTCCAGCCTTTGAAAACGGGCAGACCATTCCCGAACCCTATGTCCGCAACGGAGGCAATTTGTCGCCTCCCCTGCGGTGGAAGAACGCGCCGGCCGGGACCAGAAGCTTCCTGCTCGTCGTCGAGGATCCCGATGCGCCGCGCGGCATGTTTCGCCATTGGGCGGTCTATGACATTGCCGCCGGGCGAGACCGCTTGCCGGAAGGCACCGCCGGACCGGAAACTTTCCGCCAAGCCGTGAACGACTTCGGCAATTCCCATTATGACGGTCCCCAGCCGCCAAAAGGGCACGGCGTTCACCATTATCACTTCCGCCTTTCAGCACTCGACGTCGAGGCGCTGGAACCCGGCGGAGAAACGGGAATCGCGAATCTTCTGGCCCAGGCGGAGCCGCATATGATCGCCACTGCCGACCTCGTCGGCACATATGAAAGTCGCTGATGCGCGATCTGACGCATGCTGTCGGCATTCGATCATGCATCCGTTCGAACGAGGAGAACGAGGAGAAAAACAATGCCGGACAAGAAAACCATCGAAAAGGCGCGCGAGGACAAACGCGAAGGCAAGTCGGCAAGCACGCAGGCCGGTGAATTCGTTCACGCGGAAATCGACAAAGTCCGCAAAGGCAAGCACGGCGCCCGCTCCACCAAACAGGCGATCGCCATCGGCCTTTCGGAGGCGCGCCGCGCGGGCGTCGACCTGCCGCCCCCCAAAAAAGGCGATGTGAAGGAGAGCACGCGCAAGAGCGCCAAATATGCTTACGAGGCAGGCCAGGGCGAACGGAAGCCGAAGCGCCAGCCGAAGGTCTCGAAGGCGGTGTCGAAGGTGCTTGAGGGCGAGCCGAAGACCACCGCCTCCCACAAGGCGCTGTCGAAGCAGGCCAAGAGCGCTGCATCCGGCCGCACAGCCGAAGAGCGGTCGGCGGCGGCAAGGAAAGCCGCGCGGACCAAAGGCGCCGCCGGACGATCGGCGGCAGCGCGCAAAGCAGCCAGAACCCGCACCCAGCGCGGTTAGAGCGTGAGCGGCCAAGTTGGATGCTTCGCCGTAACCTTCCGTCGGGAAGATGCGACAGACCTGAGAACGGTTCGCCGTTTCCGTGAAACTCCAGCCGCAGTTGAGCCGGCCACAAGACGCAGCGGCCCAATATGCCGGGGAGTTTGCCATCCGATCATTCGAGGCAAATGGCTTTGACATCGGCTGCCAGATATTTCGGATGCAGTCGACAGTAAGAGGTACGTGCTCTTGCCCGTCAGGGAGAAGAGCCATGCTTCAATCCATCCTTCGCAACCATATTTTGAAAACTCCTCCTCCGAAGGATTTCGCGCTTCTACAGCCGTCCATGCATCGCGTGGAACTGGCTATCAAGGCCCGACTGTAGGACCGCTATCGATAGTCGGAGGTTTTAAGCGATTTCTTTATTTCTACCTTACCGACGTAGGGCCGCAAGGCGTCTGGGACGCGCAACCGAAGCCAGTAAACGTTGCCGCGAAGCTGGAGATGTGATGCTCGCCGGGGCACGGAATTTCCTGCGTTGTGGACCACCTATGTGGACCACATTGCCTGCGCATGCCTTTGAAATCAAAGGTTCTTTAGGGAAATCAACATCCTAAAGAGTGACTGGTGGAGCCAATCGGAATCGAACCGACGACCTCTTGAATGCCATTCAAGCGCTCTCCCAACTGAGCTATGGCCCCACTCCCGGCAGTCAGCCGGCGCCGTTTCCGGCGAAGAGATCCGGCGCGATTGGGAACCGCGCCGTCGTTTAGTGCTGGCGGCTTCTAGCGCCGCCTTCGGTCAAGATCAAGCCTTGAAAAGCCGCTTTTTCGTCACAGGCCAAAATGGCCGGCAAACGAAATCAGACTTCGTCATCGTCGTCGCCGACGCCGATCATATCGGCGACGTCATCGTCCTCTTCCTCTTCGTCGGCAAGGAAGGTGTCGTCCTCATCGTCCCCGAGATCGACATCTTCTTCATCATCGCCAAGATCGGGAAGATCGTCGCCGCCGCCCTTGGCCTCGTCATCGGCCTCCTCGAGCGAGACGACTTCGGCGCCTTCCTCTTCGTCGGCGTCCACTTCCTTCTCGGCGACTTCCTCATCTTCCTCGACGGCAGAAATCTTGCCTTCGTCGAAATAGGAGCGTGGATAGCTCTTGCCGGTATAGGGCGAGACGATCGGGTCCTTGTTGAGATCGTAGAATTTCCGACCCGTTTCGGGGTCGACACGCTTGGTGCCAAGTTCAGCTTTTGCCACAGTAGGCCTCGTCAATAAAAGAGTGGTCCCCATAACGGCAGTTTTGAGCGCTGTCAAAGCCAAAAGCCGGCATTGTAAAATGCTCGTATTCGAAGGCCTCGCACAAGGGGATGACCATTGCAACGCACCGTGATACGAGACCGCCGCACCATGACGAACCGAGCCGGCCAGCCGGCATTTCATTTGGAAGACAAGGATGTCTCACTCCGCCGCCGCTAAGCCAGCCACGGCCCGCAAATCCCCTCCCCTTGCCGGCATCGCGCGCGTGCCGGGCGACAAATCCATTTCGCACCGCTCCTTCATGTTCGGCGGCCTCGCCTCCGGCGAAACCCGCATCACCGGCCTGCTCGAAGGCGAGGACGTGATGCGCACGGGCGCCGCCATGAAGGCAATGGGCGCGCATGTCGAAAAGAAGGGAGCCGAATGGGTGATCCGCGGCACCGGCAACGGCGCGCTGCTGCAGCCGGAAGGCCCGCTCGATTTCGGCAATGCCGGCACCGGTTCGCGCCTCACCATGGGGCTGGTCGGCACCTATGACATGGAGACCACCTTCATCGGCGACGCCTCGCTTTCCGGCCGGCCGATGGGCCGCGTGCTCGACCCGCTGCGCCAGATGGGCGTGCAGGTGCTGAAGGCAGCGCCCGGCGACCGCATGCCGATCACGCTGCGCGGCTCGAAACACGCCGCGCCCATCACCTACCGCGTGCCGATGGCGTCCGCGCAGGTGAAGTCGGCGGTGCTGCTTGCCGGCTTGAACACGCCCGGCATCACCACGGTGATCGAGCCGGTGATGACGCGCGACCATACTGAAAAGATGCTGAAGGGCTTCGGCGCCAATCTGACCGTCGAGACCGACGAGCGCGGCGTGCGCCACATCTTCATCGAAGGCCAGGGCAAGCTCACGGGACAGACGATCGCCGTGCCGGGCGACCCGTCCTCGGCCGGCTTTCCGCTCGTCGCGGCGCTCATCGTGCCGGGCTCCGACATCGTTATCGAGAACGTGCTGATGAACCCGACCCGCACCGGTCTGCTTCTGACCCTGCAGGAGATGGGTGGCAAGATCGAGATCCTCAACCCGCGCAATGCCGGCGGCGAGGACGTGGCGGACCTCCGCGTGCGCTATTCCGAACTGAAAGGCGTCACCGTGCCGCCCGAGCGCGCGCCGTCGATGATAGACGAATATCCGGTGCTGGCCGTGGCCGCGAGCTTCGCCGAGGGCGAGACGCTGATGCAGGGGCTGGAGGAATTGCGGGTCAAGGAATCCGACCGGCTGTCGGCTGTGGCCAATGGGCTGAAGCTCAACGGCGTCGACTGCACCGAGGACGAGGCTTCGCTCGCCGTGCGCGGCAAGCCGGGCGGCAAGGGGCTCGGCGCGCATCCGAACGGCCAGGATACGGCGGTGAAGACGTATCTCGACCACCGCATCGCCATGAGTTTTCTTGTGATGGGGCTGGCGACCGAGAAGCCGGTGACGATCGATGACGCGAACATGATCGCGACGAGCTTTCCGGAGTTCATGGGATTGATGAAGGGGCTGGGCGCGGAGATCGAGTGATTGTCGATGGGTTGGGGCCAAACAGAAATGCTGGCGGGACAGCGCTCGCCTTGTTCCTTGCGCCCTCTCTTCATGGCGAGCAGCCAATGACCCACACCTTCACCATCGCCATCGACGGCCCCGCGGGCGCCGGCAAGGGCACGCTTGCCCGTCGCCTCGCCGACCACTACCGGCTGAACCTGCTCGATACCGGCCTCACCTATCGCGCGGTGGCCCACAAGCTGCTGGAACTCGGCCTGCCGCTCGATAATGTCTCGGCGGCCGAAACCGCGGCCCGGCAGGTCAACCTGTCGAACCTCGACCGCGCCGTGCTGTCCGCGCATGCGGTGGGCGAAGCCGCCTCCAAAGTCGCTGTCATTCCCACAGTACGGCGCATCCTGGTGGAGAAGCAGCGGGCCTTCGCAAAGGCGCCGCCGGGCGCGGTGCTCGACGGCCGCGACATCGGCACCGTCGTGTGCCCGGACGCCGATATCAAGCTCTACGTCACGGCAAGTGCGGCGGTGCGCGCCAGTCGCCGGCTGGCGGAGATCGAGAGCATGGGCGGCAGCGCCGATTTCGCCACCATCCTTGCCGATATCGAGCGCCGCGACGAACGCGACATGGGCCGCGCCGACTCGCCGCTGAAGCCGGCGCGAGACGCGCACTTGCTTGATACCAGCGAAATGGCTATAGAAGCCGCGTTTCTGGCGGCGATGGCGATCGTTGACGACGTCCTTGCCAAGAGAAACAAGGCCTGATCAGGTTTTTCGATTGCCGTTGGCGGCGAAAATACCCATATCGGGCACGAACCAGCCTGCCAGCATTCTTCATGCGCCGGACTTGCCGCCTGAACAGCGGCCAAGGGCTCTTCAGCCCGGAACGCCGGCAGGCTCACGCAACGCTAACCCACGGCGCCCGCTCCGCCAGCGCGCGGAGCATTCCAGGAGAAACAATGTCAGCTGCTAATCCGTCTCGCGACGATTTCGCGAGCATGCTCGAAGAATCATTCACCGCCGGCCATTCCGGCGAGGGCCAGGTTGTCCGGGGCACGATCACCGCCATCGAAAAGGACATGGCCATCATCGATGTCGGCCTCAAGGTCGAAGGCCGCGTGCCGCTGAAGGAATTCGGCGCCAAGGGCAAGGAATCCTCCCTCAAGGTCGGCGACACCGTCGAAGTCTATGTCGAGCGCATCGAGAACGCGCTTGGCGAGGCCATGCTGTCGCGCGAGAAGGCTCGCCGCGAGGAGAGCTGGGTGCGTCTCGAAGAGAAGTTCACCAAGGGTGAGCGCGTCGAAGGCGTCATCTTCAACCAGGTCAAGGGCGGCTTCACCGTCGACCTCGACGGCGCCGTGGCGTTCCTGCCGCGCAGCCAGGTCGATATCCGCCCGATCCGCGACGTCACTCCGCTGATGCACAATCCGCAGCCCTTCGAGATCCTCAAGATGGATCGCCGCCGCGGCAACATCGTGGTGTCGCGCCGCACCGTGCTCGAGGAGAGCCGCGCCGAACAGCGTTCGGAAATCGTGCAGAACCTCGAGGAAGGCCAGGTGGTCGAAGGCGTGGTCAAGAACATCACCGACTACGGTGCGTTCGTCGACCTCGGCGGTATCGACGGCCTGCTGCATGTCACCGACATGGCATGGCGCCGCGTCAACCATCCGACCGAGATCCTCAACATCGGCCAGACGGTCAAGGTGCAGATCATCCGCATCAACCAGGAAACCCACCGCATCTCGCTCGGCATGAAGCAGCTCGAGTCGGATCCGTGGTCGGATATCGGCACCAAGTTCCCGATCGGCAAGAAGATCAAGGGCACCGTCACCAACATCACCGACTACGGCGCGTTCGTCGAGCTGGAGCCGGGCATCGAGGGCCTCATCCACGTTTCGGAAATGTCGTGGACGAAAAAGAACGTGCACCCCGGCAAGATCCTGTCGACGACGCAGGAAGTCGACGTGGTGGTGCTCGAGGTCGATCCGGCCAAGCGCCGCATCTCGCTCGGCCTCAAGCAGACGCTGGAAAACCCGTGGCAGGCTTTCGCTTCGAGCCATCCGGTCGGCAGCCAGGTCGAGGGCGAGGTCAAGAACAAGACCGAGTTCGGCCTGTTCATCGGCCTGGAAGGCGACGTGGACGGCATGGTGCACCTTTCCGACCTCGACTGGACCCGTCCGGGCGAGCAGGTCATCGAAGAGTACAATCGCGGCGACGTGGTCAAGGCGCAGGTGCTCGACGTCGACATCGAGAAGGAGCGCATCTCGCTCGGCATCAAGCAGCTGGCCCGTGACACTGTCGGCGAAGCGGCCAACAGCGGCGAACTGCGCAAGAACGCCGTCGTCACCTGCGAGGTCATCGGCGTGAAGGATGGCGGTCTGGACGTGCGGCTGGTCGACAGCGGCATCGAGACCTTCATCAAGCGTTCGGACCTTTCGCGCGACCGCGACGAGCAGCGCCCCGAGCGCTTCACCGTCGGCCAGAAGGTCGATGCCCGCGTCATCGCCTTCGACAAGAAGACCCGCAAGCTGCAGGTCTCGATCAAGGCGCTGGAAATCGCCGAGGAAAAGGAAGCGGTCGCCCAGTACGGCTCGACCGACTCCGGCGCCTCGCTGGGCGATATCCTGGGCGCGGCGCTGAAGAAGCAGGGCAACTAAGCCAAGCCTAACTGACGAACAGCAAAAAACCCGCCGGAGCGATCCGGCGGGTTTTTCTTTTGTCGGGATAATCGAGTTCAGGCCCGGCCGTAGAGAGGGACCAGCGTGCCGCTCATGGCCTGGTTGGCGGGCGAGGCGAGATAGGCGATCGCTTCCGCGGCGGCTTCGAGACTGACCCATTTGGCGAAATCGGCGTCGGGCATGTCGGCGCGGTTGGCGGGCGTATCGAGCGTCGAGGGAGCCACGGCGTTAACGAGGATGCCCTTGCCCTTCAACTCCTCGGCCATGGCCACCGTCATCGCCGCGACCGCCGCCTTGCTCGCGGCATAGGCGACCATGCCGGAGCCGCGCCTCGGGTCGAGACCGGCGCGCGCGGTGACATTGACGATGCGGCCGGCCGTATTGGACTCCAGCATCGAGCGCACAGCGGCGCGGCTGCATAGGAAAGCCGTGCGGGCGTTGGTCTCCATCATCTCGGCGAAGGAGGCGGACTCGATCTTTTCCACCGGTGCCATGGTGAAGCCGCCGGCAAGGTGGATCGAGGCCCAGAGCTCGGGCACCTGGTGGTAGAACGCTTCGACCTTGGCCGAATCCGACAGGTCGACATTATGCGCCAGATGCACGCTGGCGTGGGCTGCGTAAGGAAAATGCGGCGGGGCCGCCGCGTGGGCATTGGGCACGTGGCAGATCGCGCCTTGCTCCAGCAATCTGCCGACAACCGCGCCGCCGAGCGCCCCAGTACCGCCCGTCACCACGACATGCCTGCCATCAAGCGTTTCCGTCATCCTTCGACCGCTCCTGTCATTTTTTTGATTATATCTTGGGTTATGCCGCCCCAGGCTCGAACGTCGCGCCTTTCGCGTCGTCACTCAATTGAAATATCGACATGGCAGGCGCAGCGTCTTTGCATGCGTCGGAACTTGGCAGGCGACATCAATCTGCCGGCGCCGGAACGGGCCTACCGGCAGACGCGCCAGTCTTCAGTCGACGGTGATTTCGATGACGCGCGGCTTGCCTGCCGCCCGCGCGCGGCTTAGCGCCTCGGCAAGACCACTGGCCCCGGCCAGCCGCTCGGCCTCGATGCCGTAGGCCTCGGCGAGCTTGCAGAAATCCGGCGGCGCCGGCGACACGCCGACCGGCTCCACGCCGACATCGAGCATCGAGGTCTCGATCTCGCGATAGCCGCGGTTGTTCCAGACGACGAAGATCACGGGCGCTTCGGCGTCGAGCGCGGCGCCGATCTCCGGCAAGGTGAACTGGAAGCCGCCATCGCCGGTGAGGCACACCACCGGCGCCTCGGGCACCGCAAGCGCCGCGCCGATCGCGGCCGGTGGACCGTAACCCAGCGCGCCGAAGCCCGTCGCTGCGTTGAACCAGCCGCCGGGGCGGTCGTGGTCATAATAGAGATTGGCGGCATAGATCGGCTGGGTCGAGTCGCCGACGATGATGGCGCCCGGCAGCGCGTCGCGGATCGTTTCCACGGCATGAACTTGCGCCAGATAGTCGGGCTTCAATTCGGCTAGCGCTGCCTTCCGCGCGGCGGCCGCACGAGCCTCGCCATCGCTTGCCGCAGCATGGCCGAGCCCGATCGCCGCGAGCAGAGCCTCGATCCCGTCGGCGCAATCGGCCTGGATGCCAACCGTCACCGGCCGGCGCGCGATCTGGTCGGCGCCGATATCGATACGGATCAGGTTCTTCGGCAGCACGAAGCCGCCGTCGCCATAGCCGTCATAGTCGGTCGGGCCGAATTCGGTACCGGCGGCGATCACCAGGTCGGCATCCGCCATCAGCGCGCGCACGGCCTTGAGGCTGGGGCTCGCCGGCACGCACAGCGGATGGCCATGCAGCAGGCCGCGCGCATTGGCGGTCTCGACGACCGGAGCGCCAAGCGTCTCGGCCAGGCGCCGCAGCGCCGCGTCGGCCTTCCTGGCGCCGCCGCCCGAGAGGATCAGCGGTCGGCTGGCGGCCTCGATTAGCTTCGCCGCTTCAGCGACCGCCGCGGCGTCCGGCACCGGCGGCGCCGCGTTGCTCAGCGCCGCCGCTATGCCGTCGGCGGGCTTGACCATCACATCGGTGGGAATCTCGATATGAACCGGCCCCGGCCGCGCCGACGAAAACAGCGCGAAGGCGCGGGCGAGAGCGCCCGGCAACTGCCCGGCTTCGGTGACACGCTCGGAAAACAGCGCGACCTTTTCCATCATGCCGCGCTGGTCCGGCAGTTCATGCAGGAAGCCCAAGCCCTTGCCCAGCGTATCGGTTGCGTTGACGCCGGAGATCACCAGCATCGGCACAGAATCGGCGCGCGCCTGGCCCATGGCGGTGATGGTGTTGGTCAGCCCCGGTCCGGTGATGACGAAGGCGACGCCCGGCCGGCCGCCGGCGCGCGCATAACCATCGGCCATGAAGCCTGCCCCCTGCTCGTGGCGCGGCGTGACGTGGCGGATCTTCGAGCGCGCCAGGCCGCGATAGAGCTCGACCGTATGGACGCCTGGAATGCCGAAGACGGTGTCGACGCCATGCGCTTCGAGCAGGGTGATGAGCGCTTCGCCGATGGTGGTCATCGCATTTCCTTCCTTTTGTTTCTCACGCAATTGCGGACGGAAAGTTACGGCGAAGTGGCCGAACCAACCGCTTCTCATTTTTCCTGGAATTGCTCCAGCGCCGCGAGGCCGAGTTCGGCCTCGACGGCCTTGATGCCGATCGCCGCCAGCTCGCCGGGCGAGAACATCTCGCCGGCCAGGCAGCCTTCGATCCAGAGCCCGTCGATGATCGCGTTGATCGCTATGGCATGGTGGCGCAGCTCGCTTGCGTCCGGCTTGCGCCGTTCGGCGGCGAGCACGTCGGCCACGACCGCTTCCACCTCGTTGCGAAAGCCGAGATAGCCTTCGCGATGGGCGCGGGCGAGCGACGGATCCGCGCCGGCGCGGCCGATGAAGGTTGCCCAGAGCGAGAAAACCCGCTGGTCGATGATCGGCGCGTTGAGGTTGGCGGTGACGAAAGCCGCAAGGCGTTGGCGCGGCGAGGCATCTTCCATGACCAATGCCGCTTTCGCCTGCTCCGTCATGCGGCCCATCAATGCTGCATAGGCCTCCTGCAGCAAATCTTCCTTGCCGGGGAAGTAGTGCCGGATCAGCCCGGCGGTAACGCCGGCACGCAAGGCGATGGTGCGAACAGTGGCACCCTGCAAGCCATGTTCCGCCACGCTGCCCAGGGTGGCATCGATCAGGTCCTGCCGCCGCCGCTCCTCGCCCTCGCGGCGGAACTTGCGGCGCGCACTCATTGGCGCAGGATCGGCCGCGTCAGGCATGTCGGCCCGCCTTCGCAGGCGATGCAGAGCGCGTCCGCCTCAAAAACCTCAACCACGCAGCCGGCGGCTTCCATCGCGGCTTTGGTCTTGGGAAAACCGGCAACGGCAATGACCTTGTGCGGGCTGGTCGGCAGCACGTTCAGGCTGAGGCCGTTGGAAGCGGCGAATTCTTCGGCGTCGCCTTCGACCAGCCGGATGCCCCGCGCCTTCAGCATCTGATAGAACGGGGCCGGCAGAAGCGGTGAATAGACCAGGGCAAGGTCGTCGGCCAGCGGGCTGATCACCGACATCAGATGCAGGCACGCCTCTTCGCCCTGCCATAGCGGCAGATCGAAGCCGTAGACGGAAACGCCCAGCGGCGACAGCAGGTTGGAAACCTGCTGGATGCCTTCCTGGTTGGAGCGCACACCGCGCCCGATCGCCAGCGTGCGGGCATCCACCCATACGCAGTCACCGCCTTCGACCTGGCCAGGCGCCTCGACCCGGCCGAGGACCGGAATGCCCAGTCTCTTGTAGGTTTCCTCATGCAGCGAGGGCTCCCGGGCGCGCAAGGGCTTGCCCATGGACAGGATCAGCGCGCCGCGGTCGGTCATCAGCGACGGGTCATGGGTGAACACCGAATCCGAAAGGCCGTCGGCCTTGTCCTCGATCCATTCGATTTCGGCGCCGGAAGCCGCCACCAGTTCGGCAAGGAGCGCATGCTGCGAAGCGGCCTTCGCCGGGTTGAATCCCGGGCCATAGTGCCAGGCTGCCCTGTCGGCGTCGCGCATGGCGTTGGCCGCCGACCGCATCAGCACGCGCCGCAGCGGCGCCGCCATGGACTGTGATCCGAAAGCGCTCATCGATGTCCTTTTAAGATGAAAAAAATCGTGAAAATTTCATGAAAGGCTATTTATACACTTGCGCAACAAGGCCGCAAGTGCCGTAATGAGCGGGATTGACGGGCTCGCGCTGTCGGGTCCATGCTGAAGTCTGGAGTGGGCAGGACAGCGTATGTTGATTAGCCGGATGGACGTTCGACGACCTGCCTTCGACCATAGAGAGGTCGCCCGGTGAGCGTGGCGGACGCTGCCGCAGTCCGGTCCGGTAAGGCGCAGAACAGCGCCGCCGAAGCCATCCATGTCGAAAACCTGCATAAGAAATTCGGCCAGCTGCACGTGCTGAAGGGCGTTTCGCTGTCGGCGCGCGACGGCGAGGTGGTCGCCATCATCGGCGGCTCCGGCTCCGGCAAGTCGACGCTGTTGCGCTGCATCAACTGCCTGGAGAACCCGACCAGCGGCATCATCCGGGTCAATGGCGAAGAGATCAAGCTCAAGGCCGACAGCCACGGCCACACCGTTCCGGCTGACCGCAGGCAGATCGAGCGTATCCGCTCGAGGCTCGGCATGGTCTTCCAGAATTTCAACCTGTGGAGCCACATGACGCTGATCGAGAACGTCATCGAGGTTCCGGTGCATGTGCTCGGCGTCAAGCGCGACGAAGCGATCGCCCAGGCCGAGAAGCTGCTCGCCCGCGTCGGGCTGGCGGAGAAGCGCGACGTCTATCCGGCCTTCCTCTCCGGCGGCCAGCAGCAGCGGGCCGCGATCGCCCGCGCGCTGGCGATCAATCCGCGCGTCATGCTGTTCGACGAACCGACGTCCGCGCTCGATCCCGAGCTGGTCGGCGAGGTGCTGAAAGTCATCGGCGACCTGGCGCGCGAGGGGCGCACCATGGTGCTGGTGACGCATGAAATGAAGTTCGCCCGCGAGGTCGCGACGCATGTCGTCTATCTCTACAACGGGCTGGTCGAGGAGGAAGGTCCGCCGGAACAATTGTTCGGCGCGCCCAAATCCGAAAGGCTCAAGCAATTCCTCCGCAATGTCGGCTAGGTGCGGGCATCAAGCGGAGCGAAAAACCGGGAACAACAACAAACTGGGAGTCCTGAAATGAAGACTGTTCTCAAGACATTCGCCGCCGCGCTGCTTCTCGGCGTCGCGGCGATGGGTGGCGTGGCCAAGGCCGAGCAGGTCAAGATCGGCGTCGCCGCCGAACCCTACCCACCCTTCACCTCGCCCGACGCCTCGGGCAAATGGGTGGGCTGGGAGATCGACTTCGTCGACGCCGTCTGCGCCGAAGAGAAACTCGACTGCGTCATCACGCCGGTTGCCTGGGATGGCATCATCCCGGCGCTGACCACCAAGAAGATCGACGCCATCGTCTCTTCCATGTCGATCACCGACGAGCGCAAGAAGACGATCGACTTCTCGGACAAGTACTACAACACCCCGACCGCGATCATCGGACCGAAGGACCAGAAATTCGGCGCCACGCCTGACGATCTCAAGGGCAAGGTGATCGGCGTCCAGGTCTCGACCGTGCACGCCGTCTACGCCAAGAAGCATTTCACCGGCGCGCAGGAGATCAAGGAATACCAGACGCAAGATGAAGCCAACCAGGATCTGGCCGCCGGCCGTATCGACGCGGTGCAAGCCGACTCGATCGCGCTCGGCGAGTTCCTGAAGTCGGACCAGGGCAAGGGCTGCTGCGACCTCAAGGGCATGGTGACCCCGGACGACGAAGTGCTTGGACCAGGCGTCGGCGCCGGCATCCGCAAGGAAGACACCGCGCTCAAGGAGAAATTCAACGCCGGCATCAAGGCGATCCGCGCCAACGGTAAATATGACGAGATCTCGAAGAAGTATTTCGACTTCGACATCTATGGCGGCGCCACGCAGTCGAACTGAGCCCTCTCGAAATGAGTGAGGGCATGGCGTCCGCGCCATGCCCGACCTTGCCACGCATGCGTGCCGCCGACCTTGCCGTCGGTGGCTTGCCAGCAATCCGGGGACGAAGCTGATCGACACCTTTCTTCCGGCCTCCGCGGCCGGCATCATGGAACTCCTGTCGCCCGTGGCGCCAGGCTGGGGCGGCACGCTGCTGGTCGGTCTGCTGCATTCGGTCGAGATCGCCATCGGCGCCACCTGCCTCGGCCTCATGATCGGCACCGCCGGCGCCTTCGGCAAGCTCTATGGCGGTCCGGTGACGCGCGACCTGCTCGCGGTCTACACGACCATCGTGCGCGCCGTGCCGGAACTGGTGCTGATCCTGCTGCTCTATTACGCCGGCACCGACCTCATCAACCAGGTGCTGACGGCGATGGGCTACAGCCGTGTCGACATCAGCGGGCTCGCGGCCGGCATCTTCGTGCTGGGGTTCGTCCAGGGCGCCTATTCGACCGAAGTCATCCGTGGCGCCATCCTCGCCATCCCGCAAGGCCAGATCGAGGCCGCCCGCGCCTACGGCATGTCGCCGGGCCTGATGCTGCGACGCATCACGCTGCCGGCGATGCTGCCCTTCGCCATCCCCGGCCTGGCGAATCTGTGGCTCATCGCCACCAAGGACACCGCGCTGCTTGCCGTCGTCGGTTTCTTCGAACTCACCCTTGCAACGCGCCAGGCGGCCGGCGTGACCAAGGCCTACCTTCTTTTCTACCTTGCTGCCGGCGCGCTCTATCTCGCGCTCTCGCTGTTCTCCAACCTGATCATCGGCCGCGTCGAGGCCTGGTCGCGGCGCGGCATGCCTTCCGTCAGGGAGGCACGCTGATGTCTGCCGAAGCCTCCGCGATCAACATGGCGGCGCGCGCCTCGATCTGGCTTAGACCCCACCGCATCGTGCTGATCCTGATCGCGCTGGCGCTGGTGCTCTGCGCTGCTTTCTTCATGCGCTGGGACTGGCTGCCGCAATATTGGGCAATGGGCCTGATGGGCATATGGCGGGCGCTTTGGATCCTCGCCGTCACTTGCGCGCTCGGCTTTGCGCTGGCCGTGCCGCTCGGGCTCGCCCAGGCAGGCGGACCGATCTGGTTCTCGGTACCGGCGAAGGTCTTCTGCACCATCATCCGGGGAACGCCGCTGCTCCTGCAGCTCTGGCTGCTCTACTACGGCCTCGGTTCGATCTTTCCGCAATATCCGTGGATCCGCGAATCGTGGCTGTGGCCATATCTCAGGCAGGCCTGGCCGTATGGCGTGGTGGCGCTGACTTTGTCCTTCGCCGGCTATGAGGGCGAAGTGATGCGCGGCGCCTTCGCCGGCGTGCCGCGCGGACAGTTGGAGGCCGCCCGCGCGTTCGGCATGAGCCGCTGGAAAATCTTCCGGCGCATCTGGTTGCCGCAGGCCTTCTACCGGGCGCTGCCGACGCTGACCGGCGAGACCGTGCTGCAGCTGAAGTCGACCCCGCTGGTGGCGACGATCAGCGTCATCGATATCTTCGCCGTCTCCTCCAAGGTGCGCCAGGACACCTACCTGACCTATGAGCCTTTGCTGCTCTTGGCGCTGATCTATATGACGATCACCGGCATCCTGGTCTTCGTCTTCAGTCGGATCGAGGCTCGGATTCCGGTCAAAATCGGTTAAGTGAGTAGTGAATAGTGGCTGGTGAGCAGTGGGCTGCTTGCTGGTTTTCCCCTACTGGCTACTCCCTACTTTCCTACTCACTCAGGAGCAGCCCTGATGCAACTCACTCTCGACCAGGCAACGGGCCTATGCCGGATGGCGGCGCTCGGCGCCGGCGCCAACGAAGAAGCGGCGCAGTCATTGACCGCCTCGATCATCGCCGCGGAGGCCGAAGGCCTGTCGACGGTGGGGCTGTCGCATTTCATCGATTATCTGGAAGCGCTCGAAGCCGGCCGCATCGACGGCAACGCCGATCCGGCGATCACCCGGCCGGCGCTCGCCGTCTATCTTTCGGATGCGCGCGGCGGGCTTGCCCATACCGGCTTCGACCGCACGATCGACGACCTGGTCAAGGCAGCAAAACTGTTCGGCGTCTCGATCTTCTCGCAGAAGAACGCCTATACATGCGGGGCGCTCGGCTATTTCACCGGGCGGCTGGCGGAACAGGGGCTGGTTTCCTTCGCCGCGACCAACGGGCCGGCGGTGCTTGCCGGCTCGGGCTCGGTCAAGCCGGTCTATTGCACCAATCCGATGTCCTTCGCGTCGCCCGCCGCCGACGGGCCGCCGCTGGTCATCGACCAGTCGTCGAGCGCGACCGCCTTCGTCAACATCCGCAAGGCGGCCGAGGACGGCAAGAAGATCCCCGAAGGCTGGGCGCTGGATGCCAGCGGCAACCCGACCACCGATCCGGCGGCCGCCATGAAAGGCGCGATGCTTGCCTTCGGCGGCCAGCGCGGCGCCAACATCGCCTTGATGGTCGAGGTGCTGGCCGCCGGCATTTCCGGCGCCAACTGGTCGCTCGACGCGCCCTGGTTCACCGGCGGGCCGGACAGTCCCGGCACCGGCCTGTTCGTTCTGGCCATCGAACCCAAGCTGCTCGATCCGGATTTCGAGCAACGCATGAAGGACCAGCTCGACCGGCTGCGGCGGCGCTATGGCGTGCATATCCCCGGCCGCTCCCGCGCCGAAGCCGCCGAGAAGGCAAAGGCGCGCGGCATCACCACGTCGAGGGCGGTGGTGCAGCGCATTTCAGAATTCGCCGAGCGTTACTCGGCCTGAGCAAACCGCGCCACACAACGAGGGCACGGTTTCTTTCGACGCCCGGCTGAACCTTTTCTCCCCCTGCAACGACCAATCTCCGGCACCCCACGCCGCGAGCCGCCCGGTTGGCTTCGTCTGGCTCGCGGTTGGCGGCGCCGCGCCGGGCGTTCAGGGCGGGGCGGGCGTGCTTGCTTCACGCCACCTTGATACCGTCTCAGGTCAGGCCGCCTCGGTGGGCCCTGTTTCGGCGTGGACACTGCCCGGAAAACCCCGCCTCGGCGGGGTTTTCTGCGTTTCCGAGCAATCGCCACAAAAGATGAGTCAAATGGTGAACTTTTGTTAACTTGACTTGCCCGGGGCCGTCGGGCGTTTGCGGGTATCGTCACAAAACAGGAGTTACGATGTCCGAGACCACCGACGCCTCCCGCGCAAAGCTGATCATCCCGGCGCTTGGTCGCCTCTATTCGGCATTGCATGACACTGGCGAAACCTTGCTGCGCGCCGCCGCCGGCGGCTTCCTGGCCATCCATGGTTCGCAAAAGATCGTCAATCCGTTCGGCGCCACGGGAATGGTCGAGGGGCTCGGCTTCTATCCGGGCGTCTTCTGGTCGCCGCTGCTCGCCTGCACCGAATTCTTCGGCGGCATCCTGATCGCCCTCGGCCTTTTCACCCGCCCTGCCGCTTTCGCCGGGCTGATCGTGCTTGTGGTCACCGTATGGTTCCACTGGGTGACCATGGGCCAGGGTTTCTCGGGCGCGGAAAAATCTCTGCTTTGGGCCGCGATCCTCGCCTTCTTCGCAATCCGCGGCGGCAATCGCCAGTCGGTCGACGCGCATATCGGCAAGACTTTCTGAGCCGCTTTCGCCTGGACGCAATTCCAGAAAGGAACCGCTCGGCACGTTTCCTGGAATTGCTCAAAAAACAGGGCAATGGCGACCTCCGGTCGCTCTTTGCCTTTGGCGAGAAACGGATTAAGAAACGGCTTCAGCCAAGCATTTGCGCGCGGAGCCAGTCATGACCGAAATCCTGCAGACCCCCAAGCTCGTCGTCGTCTTCGGCGGTTCGGGTTTCGTCGGTCGCCATGTCGTGCGGGCGCTGGCCAAGCGCGGCTACCGCATCCGGGTCGCCTGCCGGCGGCCCGACCTTGCCGGCCATGTGCAGCCGCTCGGCAATGTCGGCCAGATCCAGCCGGTGCAGGCCAATGTGCGCGTGCGCTGGTCGGTCGACCGCGCCGTGCAGGGCGCCGACCATGTCGTCAACCTCGTCGCCGTCCTGCATGAGACCGGCCGCCAGAAATTCGGCGCCGTGCACGATTTCGGGGCGCGCGCCGTCGCCGAGGCCGCACGCTCGGTCGGCGCCGGCCTCACCCACATCTCGGCGCTCGGCGCGGATCTGAATTCCCCGTCCGACTATGCCCGCACCAAGGCGCTCGGCGAGAAAGCCGTGTTCGACACGATCAGCGATGCCGTCATCCTCAGGCCGTCGATCAATTTCGGGCCGGAAGACGGTTTCTTCAACCGCTTCGCCAACATGGCGCGTTATTCGCCGGTGCTGCCGCTGATCGGCGGCGGGCAAACCAAATTCCAGCCGGTCTATGTCGGCGACGTCGCCGAAGCGGTGGCGCGTTCGGTCGACGGCAAGATCGAGGGCGGCCAGATCTACGAGCTCGGCGGGCCGCAGGTGCTGACCTTCAAGGAATGCATGGAAGAGCTGCTGATGGTCGTCGAGCGCCGCCGCCTCCTGGTGCCGGTGCCGTTCTGGCTGTCGAACATCCAGGCCTCGATCCTGCAGCTGCTGCCCAACCCGCTCCTGACCAAGGACCAGGTCATGCAGTTGCGCGAGCACAACGTCGTTTCGGACGAAGCCGCCAAGGCCGCCAGGACGCTGACCGGCCTCGGCATCCAGCCGCAGGCGATCGCCACGATCCTGCCCAGCTATCTCTGGCGCTTCCGCGCGGCCGGCCAGTTCCAGCAGCGCCGGCCTATCGCCGACCGCTGACAAAAGCTCAGGCGCGGCGGGAGACCTGCATCGGCAGGCCGCCCTGCGGCTGCGTGGTGAGCTTCTGCACCGGCCATGGCCGGGTCTCGGGAGTCACATCGAACCGGAAGCGCGACAGCAGGATCGCCAGCGCGATGATCGCCTCCTGCATGGCGAAGCTGGCGCCGATGCAGACACGCGGGCCGGCGCCGAAGGGCAGGTACTGGAAGCGGTCGATCTTGTCGCGGTTTTCCGGATGGAACCGCGCCGGCAGGAAAGCGTTCGGCCTGTCCCAGAGCTTGCGGTGGCGATGCACGACCCAGGGCATCACCAGCACGGCGGCGTATTTCGGGATGTAAAGACCGTTCCAGGTCTCCGGCTCGATCGGTTCGCGGTTGATCGAGGGCGCCGGCGGATAGAGCCTGAGCGCCTCCTCGAAAGCGGCGCGGGTAAGCGGCATGGCATCCAGCCACTTGGTCGGATCGGGCTCGCGCGCCAGCACGGCGTCGATCTCCCGCTCGACCTTGTCGCGTTCCCAGGGTGCCCCGGCGAGGCAATAGATCGTCCAGCCCAGCGCCCGCGCCGTCGTCTCGTGGCCGGCGCCTATGAAGGTGATGATGTTGTCCTCGACTTCGGCGCGAGTCAGTCCGTCCGGCCCCTCGGCGCGCAGCAGAAGCGTAAGGAAATCCTGCGGCACCCCGTCGGGATCGCGCTTCATCCGCTCTTCGCGCATCCTCACCGTGCCGGCGACGATGTTGCGGAAATAGGCCATGGTCTTGCGGCCGCGGATGCGGGTGAAACGCGGCAGCCATTCCGGCGCGCGCAACAGGTCGAGCGGATCGACGCGGCCCATGGTCTCGAACAGGCGGTCGATCTCCCTGGCGAAGCTGCCCGGCTCGCCGGCGATCTCGCCGGAAAACAGCGTCTCGGCCAGAATGTCATAGGTGAGCAGCGTCATGTCATGGGCGACATCGCTCTCACCACCGGCCTCGTAGCGGGTGACGAACTCCAGCGTGCGTCTCAGCATCGGCTCGGCGAAGCCGAAGATGTGGCGCGGCGTGAACACCGGCGCCATCGCCTTGCGCGAGCGCTTCCAGACCTCGCCTTCGGCGGTCAACAGCCCGTCGCGCAGGATCGGCCGCAACACCAGCTGGCGCACGGTCGCCATCTTGTAGTTTTTGGCGTTGTCGATCAGCACGTGGCGGATGAGGCCCGGATCGTTGGCGACCACCAGCGGCCCGCCGACGCCGGTCACCGAAATCCAGGGCTCGTTGTAGGTGTGCTCGCCCCATAATTCGAGCGGGTTGCGGTAGATGATGCGCATCATCTCCAGCGTCGAAGGCGGCTTTGTGCGCGGCGTCGGCGCCGGCGGCAAGAAGGGGGCGGGCTTGGTGTCCATGAAGCGTGCTCCGCTGACAGCGCCGAATGTAGTGTCCGACGAAGCGGACGTCCATGTGACCGAGCGGCCCGGCGCCTCGCCGGACTGTGACCGAGCGGCCCGGCGCCTCGCCGGACTGTGACCGACGTCCGCACTCGGCCGGGACGCGCCGATCCGATCTTCGGCGGATGGCTGGAGGGCTTCGCCCGCGAGCACGGCAAGTCCGAGCCGGTGCTGACCGACATCGCGGCGTTCAAGCTGCCGATGCTCGACGAGCCGCACCATCGGCGCCTGCGCTCCCCGCGAAGACACTTGCGAGGCCGTGCTTCGGCACGGCTTTCACTGTCGGACGCCCCAATGCGCCCGCCAGCATCTCGCGTGGACGTGACAGGGTCGCTCGCCAAGCCGGCAAAATGGCCGCAAACCTTGGAAAAGCAGCCGTTTGCGCCTATATCTAGGACATCAAAACGGCGCGATTCGGGGCCATTTTTCCGCGCTGTATCAGCGGCATCAATCAGACAGGTTTTCATGAGCGACCAGACCGAAAGCGCCAACGGCGCGGAAGCCGAGTACGGCGCCGATTCCATCAAGGTTTTGAAGGGGTTGGATGCCGTGCGCAAGCGGCCGGGCATGTATATCGGCGACACCGATGACGGCTCGGGCCTGCATCACATGGTCTATGAGGTGGTGGACAACGCCATCGACGAGGCGCTGGCCGGCCACGCCGACCTCGTTTCGGTGACGCTCAACCCCGACGGTTCCGTCACCGTGATCGACAATGGCCGCGGCATTCCGACCGATATCCACCCCTCGGAGGGCGTTTCGGCGGCCGAAGTGATCATGACGCAGCTGCATGCCGGCGGCAAATTCGACCAGAACTCCTACAAGGTCTCGGGCGGCCTGCACGGCGTCGGCGTCTCGGTGGTCAATGCGCTTTCGGCATGGCTGAAGATCAAGGTCCGCCGCAACGGCGAGATCTTCGAGATGAGCTTCACGCACGGCAATGCCGACGCACCGCTGAAGGTGACCGGAAGCTACGTGCAGGACAAGCGCCCTGGCACCTATGAGGGCCGCAGCGGCAGCGAAATCACGTTCTTCCCGTCGGCCGAGACCTTCACCATGGTCGAGTTCGACTACAGCACGCTGGAGCATCGACTGCGCGAGCTCGCTTTCCTCAATTCCGGCGTGCGCATCGTGCTGACCGACGCCCGCCATGCCGACATCGTACGCCATGAGCTACATTACGACGGCGGGCTGGAGGAGTTCGTCAAATATCTCGACCGGGTGAAGAAGCCGCTGATCGAGACGCCGATCGGCATCCGCGCCGAGCGCGACGGCGTCACCGTCGAAGTCGCGATGTGGTGGAACGACAGCTACCACGAGAATGTGCTGGCCTTCACCAACAACATCCCGCAGCGCGACGGCGGCACCCATCTGGCGGGCTTCCGCGCGGCGCTGACCAGGCAGATCACCGGCTACGGCGAATCGTCCGGTCAGACCAAGAAGGAAAAGGTCTCGCTGACCGGCGACGATTGCCGGGAAGGCCTGACCGCGGTCCTGTCGGTCAAGGTGCCGGACCCGAAATTCTCCTCGCAGACCAAGGACAAGCTGGTCTCGTCCGAGGTGCGCCCGGTGGTGGAAAGCCTGGTCAACGAGGCGCTCGGCACCTGGCTGGAAGAACATCCCGCCGAAGGCAAGGTCGTGGTCGAGAAAGTGATCCAGGCGGCCGCGGCGCGCGAGGCCGCGCGCAAGGCGCGCGACATCACCCGCAAGAGCTCGCTCGGCGTCACCTCGCTGCCCGGCAAGCTTGCCGACTGCCAGGAGCGCGACCCGGCCAAGTCCGAAATCTTCATCGTCGAGGGTGACTCGGCCGGCGGCTCGGCCAAGGGCGGGCGCTCGCGCCAGAACCAGGCGATCCTGCCGCTGCGCGGCAAGATCCTGAATGTCGAGCGCGCGCGCTTCGACCGCATGCTCTCCTCCGACATGATCGGCACGCTGATCACCGCGCTCGGCACCTCGATCGGCAAGGACGAGTTCAACGCCGACAAGCTGCGCTACCACAAGATCATCCTGATGACCGACGCCGACGTCGACGGCGCCCACATCCGCACGCTTCTGCTCACCTTCTTCTTCCGGCAGATGCCGGAGCTGATCGAGCGCGGCCATCTCTACATCGCCCAGCCGCCGCTCTACAAAGTGACCCGGGGCAAGAGCTCGCAATACCTCAAGGACGAAAACGCCTATGAGGAATACCTGATCGAGTCCGGGCTGGACGAGGCTTCGCTGACGCTCGCCTCCGGCGAGGTGCGGACGGGCCAGGATCTGCGCAGCGCCATCGACGACGCAATTGCCGTGCGCCAGCTGATCAACGGGCTGCACACGCGCTACAACCGCAGCGTCGTCGAGCAGGCGGCGATCGCCGGCGCGCTCAACGCCGATGTGCTTGCCGATCTCGGCCGCGCCAATGCGATGGCCGAGCGCGTCGCCGAGCGGCTCGATATGATCGCCGAGGAGACCGAGCGCGGCTGGACCGGGCGGCTATCGGCTTCCAATGACGGCTCCGGCGGCTATGTGTTCGAGCGCACCGTGCGCGGCGTGAAGGACGTGGCGCAGCTCGATGCCGGACTGATCGCTTCGGCCGATGCGCGCCAGCTCGACCGCTATGCCTCGCGCCTGGCGGAAGTCTATGGCGAGCAGCCGACCCTGCGCCGCAAGGAGAGTTCCGAGCTGCTTTCGGGACCACTGGCGCTGCTCAACGCGGTGTTCGCCACCGGCCGCAAGGGGCTTACCATGCAGCGCTACAAGGGTCTTGGCGAGATGAATGCCGAGCAGCTGTGGGAAACCACGCTGGATCCGAATGTGCGCTCGCTGCTGCAGGTCAAGGTCAACGACGCGACCGACGCCGATTCGCTGTTCTCGCGGCTGATGGGCGACGAGGTGGAGCCGCGGCGCGAATTCATCCAGGATAATGCGCTGTCGGTGGCTAATCTGGATATTTAGACTACCACAAAACTGCGCTTGTTTTCCAATGCCGGCGCGCTAGGTGCGCCGGCATTGTTGTTGTGACCTGAGCGACATTTCAAAAGCGCCGGAACAGAAGGCCTGCCTGGACATTGTGACAACGTCGATCACGATTTCTCAGGAGGCTTTCATGGGACGCGGTATCTTGCTTTGGTTGCTAGGAATTCCAATCCCGATCATCATCCTCATCATGCTGTTCGCGCGATAGGGGGCTGATATGCAGTCCACTCTTTCGGCTGTCGGCAACACCGTCTCAACCGAATCCTCCGCCTCGGCGATCAGTTGGGGTCCGATCATCGCCGGCGCCTTCGCCGCGTCGACGTTGAGTCTCATCCTGATGCTGCTCGGCTCCGGCCTAGGCCTCAGCATGGTTTCGCCTTGGGCGGGCTCAGGTGCTTCCATCACCACCTTCGCGGTCTCGACAGCGGTATGGCTAGTCGTCGTCCAATGGCTGTCATCGGGCGTTGGCGGCTATCTTGCGGGACGGCTGCGCACCAAATGGGTCGACGTCCATACCGACGAGGTGTTCTTCCGCGACACCGCACATGGCTTTCTGGCCTGGGCGCTGGCGACGCTTCTCGTTGTTGGCGTGCTCGGCTCAGCGTTGACGATGCTGGGCTCCGGCGTGCAGGCCGCTTCGACAGTGGTGTCCGGCGCCGCAATGGGCGCCACGGCAGGCAGCCAGGCGACGACGGACAATGCGACATCCTATTTGGTGGATTCGCTGCTTAGACCGGCGGATGCCGGAAAATTGGCGGCGGCTAATCCGGAAAACGACGCCGCGGCCACCGCGCAGGCCTCGCGCATCCTGATTGCCAGTGCCGCCGCGGGCGAGATCTCCGCCGACGACAAAGCCTATCTGTCGCAACTGGTCGCGGCGCGCACCGGCCTGTCGGAGGCGGATGCCAAGACACGCGTCGATACGTTGCTGGCGAAGGCGCAAGACGCCAAGGCAAAAGCGCAGCAGGCCGCCGACAAGGCCCGGAAGGCGAGCGCTACCTTCGCCCTGCTCGGCGCCCTGTCGCTCGTCATCGGCGCCTTCATCGCCGGTGCCGCGGCCGCTCTCGGCGGCAGGCAGCGGGACGATGAAGAGACCGCCTATCTGGCTACCCGTTAAAGGGGGCCTATACTAAAAAAGCCCGGCTCAGGCCGGGCTTTTCCAATTCCGATGCGTGGGCCGACACCTTCCTGCAGAAGGTCGCGGCTTCAGTGATCCATGGCCTTGACGATTTCCTCGGTCATCTTCTTGGCGTCGCCGAGCAGCATCATGGTGCCGTCCTTGTAGAACAGCGTGTTGTCGATGCCGGCATAGCCGGAGCCGAGCGAGCGCTTGACGAACAGGCAGGTGCGGGCCTTGTCGACGTCGAGGATCGGCATGCCGTAGATCGGCGAGGACTTGTCGTCGCGCGCGGACGGGTTGGTGACGTCGTTGGCGCCGATGACATAGGCGACGTCGGCCTGCGCGAACTCGGAGTTGATGTCCTCCAGTTCGAACACTTCGTCGTAAGGCACGTTGGCCTCGGCCAAGAGCACGTTCATGTGGCCGGGCATACGGCCGGCCACCGGATGGATGGCGTATTTCACCTCGACGCCGGCGGCCTTGAGCTTGTCGGCCATCTCGCGCAGCGCGTGCTGCGCCTGGGCGACCGCCATGCCGTAGCCGGGCACGATGATGACCTTCTGCGCGTTCATCATCAGATAGGCGGCGTCATCGGCCGAGCCCTGCTTGACGGTGCGCTCGATGCCGTCGTCGGCAACCGCGGCCGTCTCGCCGCCGAAGCCGCCGAGGATGACCGAGATGAAGGAGCGGTTCATGCCCTTGCACATGATGTAGGACAGGATCGCGCCGGACGAGCCGACCAGCGCGCCGGTGATGATCAGCGCCAGATTGCCGAGGGTGAAACCAAGCGCGGCAGCCGCCCAGCCCGAGTAGGAATTCAGCATCGACACCACGACCGGCATGTCGGCGCCGCCGATCGGGATGATCAAGAGCACGCCGAGCACCAGCGAGGCGGCGACGATCAGCCAGAAGACGAGCTTCGATTCCGTGGTGACCAACAGCACGATCAGCACCACCAACGCGATGCCGAGCGCGATGTTGATGAGATGTCGGCCGCCGATCATGATCGGCTTGCCGGACATGCGGCCGTCGAGCTTGAGGAAGGCGATGACCGAGCCGGTGAAGGTGATGGCGCCGATGGCTACGCCCAGGCTCATTTCGACCAGCGCCTGCGCATGGATGTCGCCCGCCGTGCCGATGCCGAAGCTCTCCGGCGCGTACATGGCGGCAGCCGCCACCATCACGGCGGCGAAGCCGACGAGCGAGTGGAAGGCGGCGACCAGCTGCGGCATCGAGGTCATGGCGATGCGGCGCGCGGTGACCGCGCCGATGCCGCCACCGATGGCCAGCCCGAGCACGATCCAGCCGAAACGGCCGACCGAGGGAGCCAAAGGCAAAGCCAATGCCAGCGTGGTGGCGATAGCGATCGCCATACCGATCATGCCGAAGAGATTGCCTCGCCGGCTGGTGGTGGGATGCGACAGCCCGCGCAGCGCCAGGATGAACAGGATGCCGGAGACGAGATAGAGGAAGGAAGCCAGATTGACGGTCACGTCACTTTTCCTTCTTCTTGTACATGGCGAGCATGCGCTGGGTGACCAGGAAGCCGCCGAAGATGTTGACCGAGACCAGCACAAGGGCGACGAAACCGAAGCCGGCGGCGAGCCCGGAGGCCGAGATGCCGACGGCGAGCAGCGCGCCGACGACAATGACCGATGAAATAGCGTTGGTGACGGCCATCAGCGGCGTGTGCAGGGCCGGCGTCACCGACCAGACGACATAATAGCCGACGAAGATCGCCAGCACGAAGATGGCGAGTTGGAAGACGAAGGGATCGACGGCGCCACCGGACAGCGCGTGCGCCGCGTTACCGGCAGCCTCGCCTGCGGGCGCGTTGGCAAGATCCTGCACCGCAAGGCGAACGGCGGCAGTCGCCTGATCGAGTTGGTCGAGGGCTTTCTGCAAGGCGTCCATCACGCGGTCCCCTTAGGCTTGGCTGCGGACTTCTTCTTTGCCGCCGGCTTGGCGGCGGCGGCATCGGCAACCATGGTCGTCGCCGGAATGGCCGCCGGCTCGGTGCGCGGCTCTTCCGCCGCCTTGGCGAAGGCAGGATGCACCACCTTGCCGCCGTCGGTCAGCATGGTCGCCTTGACCAGCTCGTCGTCGCGCTTGATGGCAAGCTGCTTGGTCGTCTTGTCGACCATGGTCTCGAGGAAGGCGTAGAGGTTCTTGGCATAGAGCAGCGAGGCCGAGGCCGCGACACGGCCCGGCACGTTGAGGTGGCCGACGATCTTGACGCCATTCTCGGTCATCACGACCTTGCCAGGCACCGCGCCCTCGACATTGCCGCCGCGCTCTACCGCTAGATCGACGATCACCGAGCCAGGCTTCATCGAGGCAACCATGGCGGCCGAAACCAGCTTCGGCGCCGGACGGCCGGGGATCAGCGCGGTGGTGATGACGATGTCCTGCTTGGCGATATGCTCGGCGGTGAGCGTCGCCTGCTTCGCCTGGTATTCCTTCGACATTTCCTTGGCGTAGCCGCCGGCCGTCTCGGCCGCCTTGAACTCCTCGTCCTCGACCGCGAGGAATTTCGCGCCGAGCGACTGCACCTGCTCCTTCACCGCCGGGCGCACGTCGGTGGCGGTGACGACAGAGCCGAGGCGGCGCGCGGTGGCGATCGCCTGCAGGCCGGCGACGCCGACGCCCATGATGAAGGTTTTTGCCGCCGGCACGGTGCCGGCCGCCGTCATCATCATCGGCAGCGCGCGGTCATATTCGGCGGCGGCATCGATCACCGCCTGGTAGCCGGCGAGGTTGGCCTGCGAGGACAGCACGTCCATCGATTGCGCACGGGTGATGCGCGGCATGAACTCCATGGAAAAGGCGGTGATGCCGGCCTTGGCCATCGCGGCCACCGCGGCATCGTTGCCGTAGGGATCCATGATGGCGATCACGGCGACGCCCGACTTGTAGCCCTTGAGCTCCGCATCCGTCGGCCGGCGCACTTTCAGCACGACATCGGCCTTTTTGGCGTCGGCCGCCGTTCCGATCGCGCCGCCGGCAGCAGTGAAATCCTGGTCGGGGATTCGGGAGCCGAGGCCGGCGCCCTTCTCGACGATCACGTCGAAGCCGAGACCCGCCAGGCGCTTGACCGTCTCCGGCGAGGCCGCGACGCGCGGCTCGTTCGGGTCAATCTCACGAGGGATGAATACTATTTGTCCCACCGGATGATCCTTTCGGCTGGAACCTTGATTGCGCAAGGCGTCGGCCGGACGTCCGGCGACGTCGAGGGCAATGGGCTTGGGAAGTCTACCGCAGAATGAGAGTGCCGACGGCCATGATCAGGATGAACAGGATGGTCGCCGAGAAGAAGCCGCCGACGAAGAAGCCGAAGGCCATTGCGATAAGGATGGCGGCACAGAACAGCGAGCCGTATTTGGCAAGACCGAGGAAGCCCTTGTAGGTACGGTCGTGCTCGGCATAGTCCATTTGCGCGCCCAGCTCGACAGGACCGGTCGGCGTGTGATCAGCCATGGAAGTACCCCTTCGAAAATGCCTTTGAGGCACATAGCGAAAAGCCGAACCAAGAGCAATGGCGCTATTGCCGCACAGCCGGCGACAACAGCCTCAAACGAAAGTTGAAATTGAATGCCGCGGCTGTGTCCACGCGGCCGACGCGGGATTTCAGCTGGCGAGGTGGGGAAAAAGGCCGAGCAGACCGACAACGATCAGGTAAAGCGCGACGATGTAGTTGAGGAGCCGAGGCATCACCAGGATCAGTACGCCGGCGATCAGCGAGATCAGCGGCGTCAGCGCGAGGGAGTGGATGGTCATGCGGGGATCCTTTCGTGTGACAGGCGCGATCGCTTGGCAGAGCGGGCTGCGAGCTTGATAACGGCGCAGCCGGCGAAAGGTTCATGGCCTGCGTTCAGGCAGCGGCGCGGTAGTATTTCGCCGTCGGCAGGATGGAGAGGGGCGTCAGGCGGTTGATGGCCGGATTGCCGAACATCAGCCGCTGCTCCATCGGCGTCGAATTGTAGAACGGGAACCGCTCGAGCGTGCGGCGCATATTCTCGCCGGCAGGGATCTCGAACAGGGCGATCGGAGCAAGAACGCCCGGGAACTGCTTGGCTTCGCTCTTCTGCACGGCATTGAAGAACCGGGCATAAAAGTGAGAATGCTCGACCTTGACCGGGGTCAGCACCGAGTCCTGGCCAAAATAATTGGAGGCCACCATGGCGATCCTGAGCGTCAGGAAAGGCAGAACGCCGGGCGCCGGCGCGGCATCGGGATCGGTTGCGAAGCGGGTGCCGTCGATGAAGGTTTCCCCCCGGGCGAGCCGCGGGAGCAACACTTCCGGATAGGCGTCCACCGAAGGTGAGTATGGCTGTTCACTGGAAATATAGTGAAAGCGCAATGTGCTGACCAATTCGCCGTAACAATAGACGCCGAAGCGGTAGGAGTTGGGAAGATTATCCCAGCGATCCTCGAACATCCCGCTGGCGATCGGACCGCACATGCCTGATTTGAGGTAGGACTGATATCGAAGCCGGTAGATCGCTTCCAGATCCTCGCCCCCGGTGATGAGGCGATATTCGACATGCTCCAGGAGCTGCATCATCGTTCGGTTGAGCAGGGAATCAGCCTTTGAGCTGGCGCCAGCCGACGTACCCTTAGCCGCAGCTTCCATTATTGTCCGTCCTCGAATTCCGCCTGTGAACAAGCTATTCGAGTTGAAATGAGACACAAGCTGAAAATTTGAGATTGCTGATTTACCGTCTGTTAACCTTAATAGCTGCGATCGTTTCATCGATCTTGCCCGCGAAAAAACAAATACCGCAGCCAGCGGCGATCTGAGCCGGCCTGACGGCGGTCATCAAGATCAATCCGGATCCAGAGCTTGAAAGCGTGAGTGAATCACAGAATTATACTACGCCGGAACGGCTATCGTTTCATGAAACGCATATCCGCTCCAGACGGAAACCCGGGTTCCGTTTTTTCTGAAATTGCTCTCTATTTCAGCGCAATTCCGGACGGAAACCGCTTCGCACTTTTCCTGGATTTGCTCTTGTTTGACGCAATTCCGGACGGAAAACCGCTTCGCACTTTTCCTGGATTTGCTTCTTAGCTGGCTGTTCTTTTGCCGGCGATGTGAAGGTCCGCGGCAAACGGCCATGTGACGCTCGACATCGTCTCGATGCCCGACGCGCTGAGCGCGGCGCCGAAGAGAAAGCCCTGCACGAAGTCCGGCTTGACCAAATGAACCAGCGTCTTCAGCTGCTCGAAGGTCTCAACCCCTTCGATGGTGACCGAAAGACCCAACGTCCGGGACAGGCTGACGATGCCTTTCAGCAGATCGAGCGATTGCCGGTTCTGGTTTACATCGACCAGGAACGAGCGGTCGATCTTGATCTTGTCGAGCGGCAGCTTGTGGAGATAGCTCAGGCTGGAGTAGCCGGTGCCGAAGTCGTCAAGCGCGATGCGCACGCCGAGCGCCTTCAGTTCCTCGATCGACTCGCGCGTCAGCGACTTGTCGTCGAGCAGCGCGGTTTCGGTGACCTCGATTTCGAGCCGATGCGCCGCCAGCCCCGACTTGGCCAAGGCGTCCCTGACCTTCTGGACGATGTCGCGACTTCGGAAATCCTTGGCCGACAGGTTGACCGACACGCTGGTCTGGGCCGGCCATTTGGCGCATTCGGCGCACGCGGCCTCCAGCACGAAAGTGCTGATGTCGGAGACGATGCCCATCTCCTCGGCGAGCGGGATGAAGACGCTGGGCGAGATCGGGCCGAGATCGGCATGGTCCCAGCGGCAGAGCGCCTCGCAACTGGCGATGCGCATGGTGCTGACAGCCACGATCGGCTGGTAGACGACGCGCAATTCCCTGGCCTGCACGGCATTGCGCAGGTCGGCCTTCATCAACTGGCGATTGCGGAAGGCGGCGTCCATGGCCGCCTCGAACAGCCGCCAACTGTTCTTGCCGAGTTCCTTGGCCTTGTAGAGGGCAAGGTCCGCCTTGACGATCATGGCGTCCGCATCGGTGTCCTTGACCCTGGAAAGCACCGCGCCACCGCTGGTCTGGATGCGCAACCCGTGGCCGGCAACGTCCACCTCGCCCTGCAGGTCCGCGAAAATCTGGTCAAGCAGGGTGCTGAGATGGCTCTCGTCCTCGACACGGTCGAAGAAGATCATGAACTCGTCGCCGCCGAAACGGCTGACGGTGATGCCCGGTCCGGCAATCGCCGCGAGGCGCTCGGCCACGGCATAGATCAGCCCGTCGCCGACCGGATGGCCGAGCGTGTCGTTGACGCTCTTGAAGTCGTCGAGATCGAGCACCGCGAGGCCGCACAGCCGGTCCTGGTCGCCAGAGGCCATCGCCTCGCCGACGAGTTCGTGGAAATAGGCGCGGTTCGGCAGCCCGGTCAAATTGTCGTAGCGCGCCATGAAGCGGATCTTTTCCTCCGCCTCGACGCGAGCCGTCACATCCTCGAAGGTGATGACGCCCAGTTCCTGGCTGCCTTCGCGGGCGGAGAACTCGTAGTGCTGGCCATTGGCCAGCGAAACGAGCACCTTGCGGTCGCGGCCTTCGCGCAAGGCGCGTGTCAGCTGCGCCTCGATGTAGCGGCAGTCTTTCGGCGCCAGCATGCCGCCGGCGACGCCGCGCATCAAAAGACCGTGGATCGAGCGCCCGAGCAAGGCATCGCCCGATTTCAGCGACATCAGGCGTGCGGCTTCGGCATTGGCCACCGCGACGCGCCCGTCCGGCCCCAGCATGACCAGGCCGTGCGACATGGTGTTGAGCGCGCGATCGAACCGGCGTGTCAGGTTCCTGGCCTGCTTGTGCCCGATGACGGCGGAGAAGAGCACGTTGCGGACATGGTCGGCACTGTTGATGGTGATGAAGGTCAGCGGGATGATCATCAGGCCGAGCAGGACCGATGGGAAATCCATGCGCAGCAGAAGTCCGAGCGCGGCCGGACCGATGAAGGTCACGGAGAAAATCCGTACCATCTGCGGGGAGCCGTAGTTGCGGCCGACAACCGTGACCAGGGTCGCGATCGTCAGCGACGTCGCGGCCAGCTCGGCGAAGGGGTCGGGGTAGACGTAGATCGAAATGAAGCACAGCGAACCCAGGCCCAGGCCCTGCAGGCTGCCCTTGAGGATATAGATGCGCTCCCACCGCCTGGCCTCTTCGACATTGGCTATGGTGCCACCTGTCTTCAGGAAGGTGCGAATGCCGAAGTAACGGAAAAGGCTGATGGAGAGCAGACCGAAAGAAAAGGCCACAAACAGCGGATTGTGCGTCCGCCAATAGATCATGAATCCGAGGATCCAGTAGCAAACGCCACCGATCACCAGCATGTGCGCGTTGTCGAACAACGACCGCACAAACTGGATATAAACATCCGCCGGGATGTTCTCGGTCTTTGTTCTACCCATGCCGTTGGCCCAACACTACGCCTTGTCATGCCACACCTGCCTTAAGAAAGGCTTAGAACGGCGCTGGGCCACGGTTGCACGGGGTTGCGACACACGGGACAGACTGGGAAATTCAGGGGGGTTGGCGCGGCGTCAACGCGCCGGCGCGATCATTCCGCTGCCCGAAGCGCAGGCTCCGCGGGGGCTTGATTCAAGCGCTCGATCAAGCGCGAGCGCTCGCCCGCCGCCTTGTCGGCGCTGGCCTGCCGGACGTGGCCGTAGCCGCGGATGAGCGCCGGCACGGAGGCCAGAGCCGTCGCTGCTTCAACCCTGCCCGGTGCCAGCGCCCCGGCGATCAGGTCAAGATCGGCCTCGTACTGCCTCAATGACTGCCGCTCGATGCGCCGCTCGGCCGTGTAGCCGAAAAGGTCGAAGGCGGTTCCACGCAGGCCCTTCATCGCCGCCAGCAGCCGGAAACCCTTCATCATCCACGGGCCGAAGCTCGATTTCCGGGGCTTGCCGTCACTGCCGCGCCGCCCGAGGATCGGCGGCGCGAGATGGAACTCGAGCTTCTCGTAGCTCTGGAACTGCTTGGCGAGGTCGGTGGCGAAAGTGCCGTCGGTGTAGAGCCGCGCCACCTCATATTCGTCCTTGATCGCCATCAGCTTGAAGAGGTTCCTGGCGACGGCCTCGGTCACCACGGACGAGCCGGGCACGGCCTTGGCTTCGGCGGCGTGCAACGTCGCCACGCGGTCGGCGTAACGCCTGGCATAGGCGGCGTTCTGATAGGCGGTAAGGAAAGCGACGCGGCGGGCGATCACATCGTCCAGCGTCTCAGCGGGTTTTGACGCCGGCTTGCCGGTTTGGGCGACCAAGCCACGCACGAAATCGGGCTGATGCGCGGCACGACGGCCCCAGCGGAAGGCGGCGATGTTCATCGCCACCGCCTCACCGTTCAATTCTATCGCCTTTTCAACGGCTTCGGCCGAAAGCGGCAGGCCGCCATGCTGGAAGGCGAAGCCGAGCATGAACATGTTGGCGCCGAGCGAATTGCCGAACAAGGCCGTCGCCGTGCGGGTGGCGTCGAAGAAGTGGGCCTTGTCGTCGCCGGCAGCCGCCCGGATCGCCTTCTTCAGCCGCTCGACCGGCAGCGAGAAATCGGCGGAACGGGTGAATTCGCCAGGCATGATCTCGGCGGTGTTGGCGAGGAAGATCGTGTGGCCCTCGCGCACCGCGCCCAGCACCTTCTTGGCGCCGGAGACGACGAGGTCGCAGCCGAGCACGAGATCGGCCTTGCCGGCTGAAACGCGAATGGCGTGGATGTCCTCGGGCGTCGGGGCGATGCGGACGTGGGTGAAGACCGAGCCGCCCTTCTGGGCGAGGCCGGCCATGTCGATCATGCCGCAGCCCTTGCCTTCCAGATGCGCGGCCATGCCGAGCACCGCGCCGACGGTGACGACGCCGGTGCCGCCCACCCCGTCGATGATCGCCGCCCAGCCCTGGTTGCCCATGCGGAACTCGGCCGGCGCGGGCACGCCGTCGAGCGGATCGGCCCTGCCGGCAATGCCTTCGGCCTTCCTGATCTTGCCGCCATGCACGGTGACGAAGGACGGGCAGAAACCGTTGAGGCAGGAAAAATCCTTGTTGCAGCTCGACTGGTCAATCCGGCGCTTGCGGCCCAATTCGGTTTCGACCGGCTGGATGGAGACGCAGTTCGACTGCACGCCGCAATCGCCGCAGCCTTCGCAGACCAGCTCGTTGATGAAGACGCGCTTGTCGGGATCGGGGAAGGTGCCGCGCTTGCGGCGCCGGCGCTTTTCGGCGGCGCAGGTCTGGTCGTAGATGAGCACCGAAACGCCCTGCACGTCGCGCAATTCGCGCTGGACGAGATCGAGGTCGTCACGGTGATGGATGCTGATGCCGGCCGGGAAATCGACCTTGCCGGCATATTTGTCCGGCTCGTCGGTGACGACGGCGATGCGGTCGACGCCCTCCGCGCGCACTTGTCTCGCGATCATATCGACGGTCAGGCCGCCCTCATGCGGCTGGCCGCCGGTCATCGCCACCGCGTCGTTGTAGAGGATCTTGTAGGTGATGTTGGCGCCGGAGGACAGCGCGAAGCGGATCGCCAGCACGCCGGAATGATTGTAGGTGCCGTCGCCGAGATTCTGGAAGATGTGGCCGCGCTTCGAGAATGGCGCCTGGCCGACCCATTGCGCGCCCTCGCCGCCCATGGCGGTGAAGCCGACGGTGTTCCTGTCCATCCACAGCGCCATGAAATGGCAGCCGATGCCGGCGGCGGCGATCGAGCCGTCCGGCACCTTGGTCGAGGAATTGTGCGGGCAGCCCGAGCAGAAGAAGGGCGTGCGCGAACCGATATCGACGGTGTCGGCGAGCATCGCCTGGAATTGGCGCAGCCTCGCCAGCCGCGCGGCGATTTCTTCCGACGGGCCGATGGTGCGCAGGATCCGCTCGCCGAGCGCGATGGCGATCTCGTTCGGGTCGAGCGCGCCCTTGGCCGGAAACAGCCAGTCGCCGCGCTCGTCCTTCTTGCCGACGATCACCGGCTGCGTGGCGGTGCCGTAGAGGTTCTCGCGCAGCTGCACCTCGATCAGCGAGCGCTTTTCCTCGACGACGACGATGGTGTCGAGGCCGCGGGCGAACTCGGCGATATGCTGCAGGTCGAGCGGCCACGGGCAGCCGACCTTGAACAGGCGGATGCCGATGCGGTTGGCGGCCTGTTCGTCGATGCCGATATCCTCCAGCGCCTGGCGGACATCGAGATAGCTCTTGCCGATGGTGATGACGCCGAGCTTGGGATTGCGGCCGCCGGAATAGACGATGCGGTTGAGACCATTGGCCTGGATGAAGGCGGAAGCGGCGGCGCGCTTGTATTCATGCAGCCGCTCTTCCTGGCCGAGCATGTCGATCTCGTGGCGGATGTTCAGCCCGGCCGGCGGCATGTCGAATTCGGGAATGACGATGCCCAGACGCTCGATCGAGGCGTCGACCGAGGCCGTCGATTCGATGTTGTCCTTGACGCATTTGATCGCCGCCCAGGTGCCGGCGAAGCGCGACATGGCAAAGCCGTAGAGGCCATAGTCGACGATCTCCTGGACGCCGGCCGGATTGAGGATCGGCACCATGGTGTCGACGAACAGGAATTCGGTGGCATGCGCGTTGGTCGAGGATTCGGCCATATGGTCGTCGCCCATCAAGGCGAGGACGCCGCCATGCTTCGACGAGCCGGCTAGATTGGCGTGGCGGAAGACGTCGCCGGAACGGTCGACGCCCGGCCCCTTGCCGTACCAGACCGAAAAGACGCCGTCATGCGTGCCCTCGCCCAGCAATTCGGTCTGCTGCGAGCCCCAGCAGGCGGTGGCGGCGAGCTCCTCGTTGAGGCCGGGCTGGAAGACGATGTCGGCCTGCGCGAGCTGCTTCTTGGCCCGCCACAGCTGCATGTCGAGGCCGCCAAGCGGCGAGCCGCGATAGCCGGAGACGAAGCCTGCCGTGTTGAGGCCGGCGCGGCGGTCACGCTCGCGCTGCATCAGAAGCATGCGCACGACCGCCTGCGCGCCGGACAAAAAGACGCGCTCCTTGCCAAGGTCGAACTTGTCGTCGAGCGCGACGTCGTGCAGCGTCATCAAGCATTTCCTCTGCGGAGGCGCCTCAAATCAGGCAGCCAACGTCGGAGTGGGACGCCGCAGTCTTTCTTCCCTTGCGGGAGAGGTCAAACAAAATCGCTGAGGCCAAATAACACGCAACAAACGGTCTGGCGAGTGGCCGGCGGCGCATACAAGATCATGCTAACCGCTTCCTGAGGAACAAAAATTTCGCGCGGGCGCCGGCGTTTCAGGTCGCTTTCGAACAATCCGGCTTCGGTTCGCCCGGCAGCCTGCCGTCCGGATGGCCGGCCAGATCGGAATTCAGCTCGTAGTTCGGCCCGATCACCAGCGGCCGGTCCGGCAGCATGGTCTGGTCCTCCGACGAGGTCATGGTGGTGTCGATGGCCTGCAGCAACGTGCCGCTCGCATCCTCGATGCGGATCGAGACGCTGTAGGGCTTGTCCTTGACCACGCAGGAAAGCGGCGGACTGGTGAGCGTGATGTGGGGCAGCTTCGGCCAGATCTTCTGGTTGACGATGAGCGGGTCGCCGCCTGCCGGGTTCTGGAAGCTCACCACCGCGACCTGGCCGTCGACCATCGGGCGAAGCGGCTTCAGCGTGATGACATAGGTGGCGATGGCCAGCCGGTAATTGAACTCGAACAGCTTGCCGGAGATGGCAAAGAGCTGGTCGTTGCCGGTGTCGCGGCAGGCGCCGAGCGCGAATGCCGCGGCCAGGGCGGCGCCGACCAGAGCCGAACGCGACAATTCCCTAAACATTGCTGACCTCCCTGGCCGCTGTACGGCGGCGGTAATAGCGGTTTGCCTTCTGGCGGTTGCCGCAAACGGCCATGTCGCACCAGAGGCGGCTGGCGTTGCGGCTGCGGTCGACGAACAGCCAGCTGCAATTGGGACAGATCCTCAGCCTCGCCACCGTTTCGTCGCGCAGCAGCGACAGGGCCGAAACGGCCAAAGCCGCCTCGAAGGCGATCGGTGTTTGCGGATCGCCGAAAGGCTGGCCAGGCGTTCCGATCTCGGTCTCGCTGCCGGACAGGCCGCCGGCGCAGGCCGTGAGGAAATCCGGCAGGTGGCTGGTCGCGAGCGCGCCGTTCGACACGGCGTGGCGAAACAGGCGATCGGTCGCTTCGCGGATCGAGATGACGATTGGCTTTATCTCGCCCGGCTCCGGCGCCCGCAGCCGGCGGCAGCCGAGCTCGGCGGCGCGAAAGCCGCTCGCCGCTTCGGCGAAACGGGCGATCTCGGCCGGTTCGTCGAAACGGTCGAAGGTTTTTTCCGGATCATTGCGCAATACGACGGTGTTCGCCGTATCGAGCGCAAGGATGCCACCGGTGAAACGATGCGGGGTCCAGGAGACTGTCATGGGCGGAAATCTAACCGATAAAACGCATTTGACAAGTTAGATTCCGAATGCAACGGTCCATGCAGGTCGCGTCATGCGACCCGTGGGATGCCGCATGCTCTATTTCTTCCAGCAGGTGCTGAACGGGCTGCATTCGGGCGCGCTCTATGCCCTGCTCGCCTTTGGCTATGTGCTGACCAACGGCATCCTGCATCGGACGAACCTCGCCTATGGCGCGCTGTTCGCCTTTTGCGGCCAGACGATGATCCTGACGGCCGCTTTCGGCTACCAGGCGCTGTGGCTGACGCTGGCCGCCGCGGTGGCGCTCGGCGTGGTCGCGGCTGTTCTTTATGCGGCGCTGATCAGCCATGTGTTGTCGCGCAGCGTTTTCGAGAGGCTCGCCGACCGCTCGCCCAACGCCATCGTGGTGACGACGCTCGGCATCCTGCTCTTCCTGTCGGAGGCGAGCCGCATCGCCGCCGACACGCACGATCTCTGGCTGCCGCCGATGCTCGCCAACCCCGTGATCTTCGCTGAGGGCGACGGCTTCAAGGTCACGCTCACCGTCATCCAGCTGCTCGATTGCGCGGGCGTGATCGCGGTCGTGGCGCTGGCGGCCTGGCTGTTTTCGCATTCGCGCTTCGGCCGCGCCTGGCGCGCCGTCTCCGACGATCCGAAAGCGGCGGCGATGTGCGGCGTCGATGTGCACGCTGTGTTCCGCCTTGCCGTGCTGTTCGGGGGCTTTTGCGCCGCCCTGGCGGGCGTGCTTGCCGGCCTCTATTACGGCAATGTCTCCTTCGGCACCGGGCTGATTTACGGCCTCAAAATCCTGTTCGTGACGGCGGTCGGGGGCTATCTGTCGCCGCTCAAGGCGGCGCTTGGCGCCGCGGCTTTCGGCATGGCGGAATCGCTTTGGGCCGGCTATTTTCCGCTCGAATGGCGCGACGCCTGGATCTATCTCTTCCTCGTCGCCATGCTGGTGCTGATCGGCGCCGGGCGCGACCAGGCCAAGATCGCCTGAACCATCAGACTTTGGTTGCATGACGTTCGGTGAGCCCGCGGGGTTGCCGCCGTCGTGCCCGCTTCGTCCTGTTGACCTGCCGGACCACGCACTGCATACCGTTGGGCCAAGCGACGCGACACCGGAGGGGGAATCGGGCGCGCCGCATGGCCAGGGAGGATATGCATGGCAGGGCTGCTCGCTCTATCCAGGACGGTCGACCGCATCAACGAGTTCATCGGCCGCTGGGTCTCCTGGCTGATCCTGCTCGCGATCCTGGTGAGCGCCGGCAATGCCGTCATCCGCAAGGTGTTCGACACGTCCTCCAACGCGTGGCTGGAGTTGCAGTGGTACCTGTTCGGCGCCGCCTTCATGCTGGCCGCCGCCTACACGCTGAAGCAGAACGATCATATCCGCATCGACATCGTCTACGGCATGCTCTCGCGGCGCGTGCAGCACTGGATCGACCTGCTCGGCCACCTGTTCTTCCTGATGCCCTTCGTGGTGCTGATGGTGATCTATTTCGTGCCCTATGTGTCGCTGTCCTTCCGCAGCGGCGAGATGTCGACCAATGCCGGCGGCCTCATCGTGTGGCCGGCCAAGGCCATCCTTCTGGTCGGCTTCTTCCTGCTTGCTCTGCAAGGGGTTTCCGAGATCATCAAGAAGGTCGCCATCATACGCGGCGACATGGAGGATCCCAATCCTTTCGTGTCGGCGCACGACCAGGCCAAGCTCGAGGCGGAAGCGCTGGCCGAAGAGGCCAAGGCGATCGCGGGCGAGGTCCGCCCGTGATCGAATTCATCGCGCAGAACATGGCGCCGATCATGTTCGCCTCGCTGGTCATCTTCCTTTTGATCGGCTACCCCGTCGCCTTCTCGCTCGCCGCCAACGGCCTGCTGTTCTTCTTCATCGGCGTGCTGGTCTCGCCCTATTCAGGCGGGTCGATCAATCTTGCCTGGCCGCTGCTGCATGCGCTGCCGGACAATTTCTACGGCACCAGGGTGATGTCCAACGACACGCTGCTGGCGATACCCTTCTTCACCTTCATGGGCATCGTGCTCGAGCGGTCCGGCATGGCCGAGGATCTGCTCGACACGATCGGCCAGCTGTTCGGGCCGATCCGCGGCGGGCTTGCCTATGCGGTGGTCTTCGTCGGCGCGCTGCTCGCCGCCACGACCGGCGTGGTCGCCGCTTCCGTCATCGCCATGGGGCTGATCTCGCTGCCGATCATGCTGCGCTACGGCTATGACCGCCGCGTGGCTTCCGGCGTCATCGCTGCCTCCGGCACGCTGGCGCAGATCATCCCGCCGTCGCTGGTGCTGATCGTGCTTGCCGACCAGTTGGGACGCTCGGTCGGCGACATGTATGCCGGCGCGCTGATCCCCGGCCTCGTGCTGACCGGTCTCTACATGCTCTACATCCTGATCATGTCGATCGTCCGGCCGAACTCGATGCCTGCGCTGCCGCTCGAAGCCCGTACCCTCGGTCACGGCGTGATATCTCTGCTGGCCGCACTTGCGGTGACGGGCGCGATTTCTTACGCAGCCTACCGGTACCTCGCGCCGAACCACGGCGACAATGCCGATATCCTCGGCTTTGCCATCGGCGTCGTCGTCATCTATGTCGTCGCCATCGCGGACCAGCGGCTGGGACTCAACCTCATGTCCAAGCTGGCGCAGCAGGTGGTGATCGTGCTGATCCCGCCGCTGGCGCTGATCTTCCTGGTGCTGGGCACGATCTTCCTCGGCATCGCCACGCCGACCGAAGGCGGCGCCATGGGCGCCGTCGGCGCGCTCATCATGGCGGCGATGAAAGGCCGTCTGACGATGGACGTCGTCAACCAGGCGCTGGCCTCGACGACCCGGCTTTCCGCCTTCGTGCTGTTCATCCTGATCGGCGCGCGCGTGTTCTCGCTCACCTTCTACGGCGTCAACGGCCATATCTGGGTCGAGCATCTGCTGATCTCGCTGCCGGGCGGCGAGACCGGCTTCCTGATCGGCGTCAACATCCTGGTCTTCGTGCTCGCTTTCTTCCTCGATTTCTTCGAGCTCGCCTTCATCATCGTGCCGCTCTTGGCGCCGGCTGCGGACAAGCTCGGCATCGACCTGATCTGGTTCGGCGTGCTGCTTGGCGTCAACATGCAGACGAGCTTCATGCATCCGCCCTTCGGCTTCGCGCTGTTCTATCTGCGTTCGGTGGCGGCCCGCGTGCCTTACCTCGACCGGATCACCGGCAAACAGATCGCGCCGGTCACAACGGGGCAGATCTATTGGGGCGCGGCGCCATTCGTCCTGATCCAGGTGATCATGATCGGGCTCACCATCGCCTTCCCGCAAATGGTCATGCGCTACAAGGGAAATGCCGTGGAGCCAAGCACCATCGACCTCAAGCTGCCGGACATGCCTTCGCTGTCGCCGCTCGGCACGCCGCCGGCGGACAATGGCGCGGCTCCGGCCAATGGCGGCGCGCCGGCGGCACCCGGGACGCCCGACCTGTCGCAACCGCCGAGCTTCGGCGACGCGCCGGCCAAGCCGGCCCCCGCGCCCGATCTCTCGCAGCCGCCCAAATTCAATTGAGGTTATCGCCATGAGAGCCATACGGTTGGAGGCAGTGGGCAGCATAGGGTTGCGAGAGGTTCCCAAACCCGTTCCCGGGCCGGAAGACGTTCTCGTGCGCATCGAAGCCTGCGGCGTCTGTGGCACCGACCGGCACCTCTTCCATGGCGAATTTCCCTGCACGCCGCCGGTGACGCTCGGCCATGAGTTCTCCGGCATCGTCGAAGCTGTCGGCGAGGCGGTGTCAGACATTGCCGTCGGCGACCGGGTCACCGGCGATCCGAACATAGCCTGCGGACGCTGCGCCCATTGCCATGCCGGCCGCGTCAATCTCTGCGGCAATCTGAGCGCCATCGGCATCCACCGCGACGGCGGCTTTGCCGACTATGTGGTGATGCCGCAGAAGCAGGCCTTCCGGCTGCCGGCAAATCTCAAGCCGACGCATGGCGCCTTCTGCGAGCCGCTGGCCTGCTGCCTGCACGGCATCGACCTTGCCGCGATCCGGCCGGGTTCGTCGGTGGCGGTGCTCGGCGGCGGCGTCATCGGCCTGCTCGTCGTTCAGCTGGCCAAGCTGGCGGGCGCGGCGACCATCATCCTGTCGACCAGACAGGCCTCGCGCCGTACGCTCGCCGAAGAGCTCGGCGCGACCGCGACTGTCGATCCAAGTGCCAGCGACCCAATCGCGGCCATCGCCGGGCCGACCGGCCTGGCGCCCGGCGGCGTCGACGTGGTGCTGGAATGCGCCGGCGTGCGCGACACGGTCGAGCAGTCGATGCGGATGGCAAGGGCCGGCGGCACGGTCGTCATCGTCGGCGTCGTGCCGCAAGGCATGAAGGTGGAAGTCGAGCCGTTCGATCTCTTGTTTCGCGAACTGAAGGTGCTGGGTTCCTTCCTCAACCCGTTCACGCATGGACGGGCGGCTCAGCTGATCGCCTCCGGTGCGATCGAGATCGACCGGCTGATCTCGAGGCAGGTCAGCCTGGAAGAGGCGCCGGACGTAATCGCCAATCCGCCGGCGCCGGGCGAGGTCAAGGTGCTGGTGGTGCCGGGTCGAGGTTAAGACCTTCCATCGTTTGTGCCCCCAGCGCCTCTATCCAGGGGGAATTTCCAAATTGCCGAAGCCGGCGCCGCCCCTCGTCCCCCTGCCGGGACCTTCTCCCCGCATAGTGACGGGGAGAAGGGACTGGTCGCGGCCTACAGCTTGCCGTTGCGCTGCTGCACCATCATGAAGGTGTCGTAATTGTATTCTGCGACCTGGGCCCAGAGATAGTGCTCCTTGCGGAACGCCTTGATCGATTCCCAGATCTTCTTGAAGGGCGCGTTGTTGGATTCCATCTCGGCATAGACCTCGTTGGCCTTCTCGAAGCAGGCCGCCATGATCTCCTGGCTGAACGGCCTTAGCTTCGCGCCGCCGGCCACCAGCCGCCGCACCGCCGGCGGATTCACATAGTCGTATTTCTGCAGCATGTTTGCATCCGCGGCCTGCGCCGCGGTGCGCACCAGCGATTTGTAGGTCGGCGAGAGCTCTTCATATTTTGCCTTGTTGAACAGCAGGTGGACGGTCGGGCCGCCTTCCCACCAACCTGGATAGTAGTAGTAGGGCGCGACCTTGTAGAAGCCGAGCTTCTCGTCGTCATAGGGGCCGACCCATTCGGCGGCATCGATGGTGCCCTTTTCCAGCGCCGGATAGATGTCGCCGCCGGCGATCTGCTGCGGCACCACGCCAAGCTTCTCGACGACCTTGCCGGCAAAGCCGCCGATGCGCATCTTGAGACCCGACAGATCGGCGACGCTGTTGATTTCCTTGCGGAACCAGCCGCCCATCTGGACGCCGGTGTTGCCGCCCGGCAGGCCGAACAACCCTTGCGCTCCGAGGAATTCGTTGAACAGGTCGATGCCGCCGCCATGATAGTGCCATGCATTCATGCCGCGCGCGTTGAGCGAGAAGGGCACGGCGGCACCCAGCGCCCAGGTGGGATCCTTGCCCCAGTAATAATAGGCGACCGTATGCGCCGCTTCGACGGTGCCGGCGGCGGCGGCGTCGGCCGCCTGCAGGCCGGGCACCAATTCGCCCGAAGCGAAGACCTGGATCTGGAAATTGCCGTCGGTGGCTTCAGACAGCATCTTGGAGAAGACTTCGGCGCCGCCATAGATCGTGTCGAGCGACTTCGGGAAGGACGACGCAAGCCGCCAGGTCACTTTCGGGTTGGACTGGGCAATGGCCGGCGTGGCAAGTGCCGCGGCCGCTGCGGCGGCGCCCACGCCGGACACGCCGGCCTTGCGAATGAATGAACGACGATCCATTAAGTTTCCTCCCTTGCGGATCAGCTGACCGATGCGAGGGCATCCTCGGTGCCCTGATCGGTTGGGGAGAAACATACACGGGCAAGAAGTCGAGTCCAGCGCCGCGGGCCGCGGTTGCCGCCATTCCGCAACCGCCTGCAACTATAGTCTAACGTTCTCTTCGCTGGCCTATCTGAGGCGGCCAAACTTGCCATGGAAAAGCCGCGACGGATCGCTTATTTTATAGGCAGGACAAATCCTTGGTCTGATGGAAACCAAACCCAAAATGCAGCAGCCGCTCGTCGCCGTCTCGACCGACGTCCGCCAGTTCGACAATTACACCTGGCACGCAGCCCCCCAGCAATATCTGGAAGCCGCAGTCGCGGGCGCCGGCGTGTTCCCCTTGCTGGTGCCGTCCTTCGGCGATCGGCTCGACCTCGACGAATTGCTGTCGTCGGTCGACGGCGTCATGGTGACCGGTTCGAAGTCCAATGTGCATCCTTCGCTCTATGGCGGGGACCCGAGCGAGGCCAACGGCCCTTACGATCCGGCGCGCGACGCCACGACGCTGCCGCTGATCCGCAAGGCGATCGAGCGCGGCGTGCCGCTTTTAGCCATCTGCCGCGGCATCCAGGAACTGAACGTTGCGCTCGGCGGCACGCTGGGCACCGAAATCCAGGAGCGCGAGGGCTCGCTCGACCACCGCGCGCCGGTGAGCGACAACCAGGACGAGCGCTTCGGCATCCACCAGACGATTTCGATCAAGCCCGGAAGCTGCCTTGCCGACGTGTTCGGCGCCGGTGAAATCAAGGTGAATTCCCTGCATCGCCAGGCGATCGACCTGCTGGGCTCCAGGCTCCAGGTGGAGGCTTTGGCTGGCGACGGCACGATCGAAGCGGTTTCCGTCAAGGATGCCCGCGCCTTCGCGGTCGGCGTGCAATGGCACCCCGAATACTGGGTGAAGTCGGACAGCAATTCCGCCAAGATTTTTCGCGCATTCGGCGATGCGGTACGCCTGCATGCGGCCGCGAAAACAGGTGCTCGCGCCGCGGCAGAGTAAGCTCGGACAGTTCCGCGATTATTCGCCCGTGTTCAGCGCCAGAAGCGGCGCGGCCGGCGCGTAGGATTCGTAGCCGTCGCCATCGGCAACGCCGAAGGTGACGATCGGGTCGACGCCGTTCTCGCTGAAGGCGACCGAGCCGTCCGTCTGTTCGCGCCAGAATTTCGCGTGCTCGATGCCAGGCATCAGCTTGCGGCAGTTCGGGGCGACGGAAAGCAACGACAGGCCGTCCGAGACTTCGGCGCCGCGGTGGATGGCGCAGGCCGCCTCATCGCCATTGGCGGTCAACCGGTAAGTGTTTGTCGAGGCGACTTCCGTGGCCACGCTTTGGCCGTTGCCGCCATGCAGGAACTGAACGCCCTCGAACAACGCGACCGACGCCACCAAGCCAACGAACAGCTTCACCCTGTCTCTCCGCACATAACCAAGTATGCAGAATTATTCCAAAGGGTTAAGTGGGCGTTAATAGATGTGGTGACGTGTGCGGATTGGAGCAATTCCAGGCCGGGCTTCCGTCCGGAATTGCACCAAAAACAAAGAGATAGGCCGTTCGCAGTTTCGTGAAACGGCGAAACGCTTCAGGCGTGCGCCTCGACGTTGAGCGTCTCAGGCACCGGCGTCAGCGGCCGGCGCTCGGTAAACCACGACACGAGGTTGTCGACGCACAGATCGGCCATGGCGCGGCGGGTGTGGTCCGACGCCGAGCCGACATGCGGCAGAAGCGAGGTGTTGGGAGCGTCGAGCAGAGCCTGCGGCACGTTCGGCTCATCGGCAAAGACGTCGAGCCCGGCGGCCGCGATGCTGCCGCTCTTGAGGGCGGCGGCCAGCGCCGCCTCATCCACCGTCGAGCCGCGGCCGATGTTGACCAAGACGCCGTCCGAACCCAGCGCCGACAGGATCGCGGCATTGATCGCTTTCTCCGTGGCGGCACCGCCCGGGGCAATGCAGACCAGCGTGTCGACGGCTTCGGCGAGGCCTTTGAGCGTGGCATGATATTCGTAAGGCAGGCCTTCGACCTTGCGGCGGTTGTGGTAAGCGATCGGCAGGCCGAAGGCTTCAAGGCGACGGGCGACGGCACGGCCGATGCGGCCCATGCCGAAAATGCCAATGCTGCGGCCGCGCAAGGTAAGCCGGCTCAGACGATAATTGCCCTTCTCCACCCAGTCGCCGTCGCGCAGCCATTTCTCCGCGGCGTAGAGCTCGCGCACGGTGTTGATCAAAAGGCCAATGGCGGTGTCGGCGACCTCCTCGGTCAAGACGTCGGGCGTGTTGGTGACCATGATGCCGCGCTTGGCCGCATGATTGGCGTCTACCGAATCATAGCCGACGCCGAAGCTGGCGATGATCTCGAGATCGGGCAGCGCGTCGATCATCGCCGCGTCGATGCCTGCATAGGAGGCGATGCCACGCACCGTGGCGCGCATCTCGTCCGTCACCAGCCCAGGGTCGGCGCGTTCAATCCGCACAAGCTTGAACGCCTTGTCGATGCGGCCGACGGCATGGTCGTTGAAATCGCCCGGCACCAGGATGGCCACCGGCAATTTTCCCTCGGCCTTGGTCATGCACGCTCCACCGGCTTGCCGGTCGACTGCCGCACGTGCAGTTCAGGCTTGATCAGCTCCTGCGAGGGCCGCACCGCCTGCCCGTTCAATTTGTCGAGCAAGGCGCTCGCGGCGCGGCGGCCGACCTCGCGCTGGCCGTTCCAGACCGTGGTCAGGGCCGGCGTCGCGATCGCCGCCTCCTCAAGATCGTCATAGCCGGTCACGGAAATATCGACGCCCGGCACGAGGCCGGCGCGCGCGATGCCGTTCATCAGCCCGATCGCGACCAGATCGTTCCAGCAGCAGGCGGCGGTGGGCCTGTCCTTCAGCGCCAGAAACTGTCCCGCGGCCTCGAAACCCGCCTGCTTGGTGCGCGGCCCGGGAATGCGCCAGGACGGCTTCACTTCCAGGCCGGCCGCTTCCATCGCGTTGAGATAGCCCTGGTAGCGGTCGCGGCCGGTCGAGGTCTGGTCGGTGCCGCCGACCATGGCGATGCGCTTGTGGCCGAGCGAGATCAGATGATTGGTGGCGAGCGCGGTGCCATAGGCATCGTCGCCGCGGAACACCGGCACGCCGGCGCCGGCGACGGTGCGCGCGATCAGCACGGCCGGCAGGCCGTTTTCCTCGGCCATGATGATGTCCTCGGCCGGCGTGCCGATGGCCGGCGACATGATGACGCCGTCGGCGCCGAGCTGCAGCAACGTGTCGATGAAGGTGCGCTGCTTTTCCAACTGGTCGTAGTGGTTGGACAGGATGAAGGTCTGCCGGCTGCGGTCGAGCTCGCTTTCGATCGAGCGCAGGATCTCGGCGAAGAACGGATTCATGATGTCGTGCACGACGACGCCGACGATGCCGGAGCGCGAGGTGCGCAGCGAGGCGGCGCGGCGGTTGTAGATATAGCCGATGGCGCGGGCGTGCTCCTTGATGCGCTCGCGCGTGGCGCCGGCCACCAGCGGGCTGTCGCGCAGCGCCAGCGACACCGTTGCCGTGGAGACGCCGAGCGCATCCGCGATCGTCGAAAGCTTGATCTTCTGTGCCAGTGCCCTTCGCTCCCCAGGGTCCTTGGATTCAAAGTCTTTAAATTTTTTAAAACGGCCTTATGCCACCGGATTCGGCGCAAATCAAAGTTTTTTCGCCAGCGCCTCGGCTTCGGTGTCGAGCGAGGCGGAGTTGCGGACGCGAAGCCGATGCTCGCGGTGGATGATGTAGAGGCCGCTGGCAACGATGATGGCAGCACCCAGCAACGTCCAGCGATCGGGGAACTGGTGGAAGATCAGCCAGCCGGAAATGATCATCCACACCATCTGCGAATAGGGATAAGGCGCGAGCTGCGTCGTGGTCGCCAGACGATAGGCCCGGACCAGCAAATAGTGCCCGCCCGCCCCGAAGACGCCCAGCATCAGGACGACGAACCATTGAAAGCCGCCGTGCGGCAGCGCAGGCGAGAAGGCAAGCATCGGGGCCAGCAACACCGACGGCGCCAGCGCCGAGAACAGGATCAGGCTTTCCGACGTTTCCGTCGCCGACATGCGCCGCGTCATGATGACGTAGAAACTGTTCGACAGCATCGAGCAGAGCGCGAAGAGATGGCCGATGCCGAACACGCCGACGCCGGGCCGGGTGATGACCAGAACACCGACAAGGCCGGTGAGGATCGCCAGCCAGCGCCGCCAGCCGGCCCATTCGCCGAGCAGCGGCCCGGCAAGCGCGGTGATGACCATCGGGCCGAAGAAATAGATCGACGTTGTCTCGGCCAGCTGCAGCGTCTTGAGCGCCAGGATGTTGAACATGGTCGAGCCGAAAAGCATGCATCCGCGCAAAATATGCGCCGGCAGGTTGTTAGCGCGAAAACGTGCCGGCTCGCGCCAGCCGCGCAAGAAAAGGCCGACCAACAGCACATGAACGGTGAAGCGGGCCCAGGCGACGATCAACGCCGAGACGCCGGCCAGCACCAGATATTTGCTGGAGGTGTCGAGAAAGGTGAAGCAGACATAGACGCAAAGCATCAGAAGCATCGCCGCAGGCGGCGTTGCGCTGTCGTCTTGGGTGCGGGAAACGGACAAATTCGGGCCGAAAGGAAACAAAGGCGGAAGCCCAACCTTTGCGGCAATCAAAGCTTGCCGGCAAGCCAATTGTCCGACGTGGCCGGACCAAAAGCGGCCGCTGCAACAACGCCCCGGCGTTCAGCCATGCATTCGGGCGCCCTTTGTGATCTTGTCGACGAGCTTTTTGTCCCCGCGCAAGGCGATACCAACGATCCTGGCATCGTCCGGCGCGAATTCGGCGAAGACGGCGCGGTTGGCGGCATCATGGCCGGTCGAAAACATTTCCTCGACATAGGCCGACGTCGTCACGCCGCGCTCCAATGCCCTGCGATGGATCGTGCCCAGCGTCGCCGCATCGGCCGACAGGACGATGACCGGCTGGATCGACATCGGGTTGTAGAGGTTGCCGGCGTGGTCGCGATAGGGCTCGCCTATGATCTCGGGGAATTGCGCGACGATGCCGCTGGTCAGGAACGCGGTGACGTTGAGCTTCTGCCACACGGGCAGATCCTCTCTCAGGACAATTGCAATTTTCGTATCGAACACCAAGATTGAGACTCCGGGACGGCCCATGACGGGCGGGAAAGGGCGATGGCGCAGGCTCTAGGCGCAGAAGCGAAGGAAGGTCTTGAACGTTCGTGCGCGGATGCGGCCAACGGCGATCGCATCGTTTCGGCGCCGGGCGGCTCGGGCCTCGAACGCATCGAGGCGCGCTTCCACGGCAATGCCTTCGAGCTGCATCGCCACGACACCTATGCCATTGGCGTGACGTTGCAGGGCGTGCAGCGCTTCCACTATCGCGGCGCGCTGCGGCACAGCCTGCCGGGCCAGGCGATCGTGCTGCATCCGGATGAATTGCACGATGGCGGCGCCGGAACGGAAGACGGCCTGCGCTACCGAATCCTGTATCTGGAACCGTCCCTCCTGCTTGATTGCCTCGATGGCGAGCCGCTGCCTTTCGTCCGTGACGCCGTGGTCGACGATCCGGCGTTGCGCGACACGCTGCTCTCGGCGCTGGCGCCGCTGGACGAAGCACTCGGCGACCTGTTCGTGGCGGATTTCGTTGCGCGGCTGGCGCAACAGCTGAAACGCCACGCCGGGCAGCCGGCAAAGTCGACAGGCAAGACCGCATGGCGCGCCGCCGCGCTTGCCCGCGACTATCTGGAGGAGAATGCCGAGCGGCCGGTGCGCTCCGATGAGCTGGAAGCCGTTACCGGCCTCGACCGTTACGCGCTCTCGCGCCGTTTTCGCGCCACCTATTCGACCAGCCCGCATCGCTTCCTGCTGATGCGGAGACTGCAAAGGGCGCGACGCATGATTGCCGAGGGAGAGTCGCTGGCGGAGATCGCCGCCGCCGCCGGTTTCAGCGACCAGAGCCATTTCAACCGGCATTTCAAGAAGGCTTTTGGATTGACGCCGGGGCGCTGGGCGGCGCTGGTAAGCGCGTAAGCGCGATGCGCAGCATCGTCGCTTAACCGCGAGACGTCCGGTGATGGCGCTCAAGCGCGACGCGCAGCGTCGTCTCTCTTTCCGCTAAGCCGGTGTGTGGAGCGACGATGCTGCGCATCGCGCGTGGATCGCTCGAGACGACGCTATCGCGTCGCTCGTTAATGGGACCGCCGCGCGGTTGAGCGACGACGCTTCCGCGTCGCGCTTAATCATCCATCTCCGCGTCGTCGTCCATGAGCACCAGGTCTTCGTTCGACAGGTTCGCCTCGATACGGGCGAGCAGCTTGAACAGCGCTTTCTGGTCCTTCTTGTCGAGGCCCTTCAGCGCCTGCTTCTCGGTCTTCTTGACCGACTTCTCGATGGCGCGGATGGTCTCGCGGCCGGACTCGGTGAGGAAGATGTGGGCCTGGCGGGCATCGGAGTTGGAAGCTCGCTTTTCAAGGAAACCCTGGGCCTGCAGCCGGTTGATGGTCTTGGTGATGGTCGGCGGACGCACGCCTAGCCGGCCGGCGAGATTGCCTGGGGTCTGGCCGTCCTCGCGGTCCAACGCCAGCATGATCTGGTCCTGGCCGGCATAGAAGCCGTGCGCCAGAAGCCGCGCGGCGAGCGCCGTTCGCGCGAGCCTTGCCGCCGAATGCAGCCGGCTCATTGTCGCTGTCTTGTCCGCCTTGGCCATGGTCGTTCCCTCTTCAGCCGAACCGGCGCGGGCAAGCATAGAGGCTGTCCGGCGGCTGGCAAATGACGATTTAAAGAGTCCGGCTTTGCAGAACGCTTTGCCGGCAAGCATTGCGGTGCCCGCGCAGGTGATGCCAGATGTTTATTTCAGTTAGATGACAAACGACTTTTGCGACGGCGAGATTCACGGCGGAAGCCGGCCAGAGCCATTGGACGCTCACGCGGCGCCGCCGTTTGGCCCGCATGGGCCGCCGCCGATCGATCCTCGGCGCCATCCCGGCTGAAGCGGCCGCCTGGCCCATCGGTTTGGCGCGTGCAAAAGCGCGGCACCCATCCTATATGAGGCCGACAACCCAAGATTTTCGAGGCCAAGATTTCGAGGCAAGCCATGAGCGATGCACAGACGCAAATCCCCGTAACCGTTCTCACCGGCTATCTCGGCGCGGGCAAGACGACGCTGCTCAACCGCATCCTGTCGGAGAACCACGGCAAGCGCTACGCCGTCATCGTCAACGAGTTCGGCGAGATCGGCATCGACAACGACCTGATCGTCGAATCCGACGAGGAAATCTACGAGATGAACAATGGCTGCGTGTGCTGCACGGTGCGCGGCGATCTGATCCGTGTCGTCGAGGGCCTGATGAAACGCCCTGGCCGCTTCGACGCCATCGTCGTCGAGACCACGGGTCTCGCCGATCCGGTGCCGGTGGCGCAGACGTTCTTCATGGACGACGACGTGCGCACCAAGACCAAGCTCGACGCGGTTGTGGCGCTGGTCGACGCCAAGCACCTGCCGCTGCGCTTGAAGGATTCCAAGGAGGCCGAGGACCAGATCGCCTTCGCCGACGTGGTGGTGCTGAACAAGACCGACCTTGTCACGCCTGACGAGCTGGAAAAGGTCGAAGCGACGATCCGCGCCATCAACCCGGCGGCCAGGATCCATCGCACCCAGCGCTCCGGCGTGGCGCTTAGCGAAGTGCTCGACCGCGGCGCCTTCGACCTGTCGCGCGCGCTGGAGAACGATCCGCACTTCCTCGACGCGGACGACCACGACCACGACCACCATCATCATGACGGCCACGATCATCACCATCACCACCATGCTTCCGACATCCACGACGTGACGGTGAAGTCGGTGTCGCTGCGCGGCGGCGAGATGGACCCGAAGAAATTCTTCCCCTGGATCGAGAAAGTGACCCAGATGGAAGGGCCTAACATCCTGCGGCTGAAGGGCATCATCGCGCTGAAGGGCGACGAGGACCGCTATGTGCTGCAGGGCGTGCACATGATCCTCGAGGGCGATCACCAGCGCGCCTGGAAGGACGGCGAGAAACACGAAAGCAGGCTGGTCTTCATCGGCCGCGATCTCGACGCCGAGCGGTTGCGCAAGAGTTTTGAAGCCTGCCAAGCGGCTTGATTTCCTGACTTTCAGGCGCTAGCGCTGCCCCTTCGTCCTTCTCTCCTTGTGGGAGAAGGTGGCCTCGCGAAGCGAGGTCGGATGAGGGGGTGCTTGGCAGCGACGGCGATCCGTCACCCACCCCTCATCCGTCTTGGTGCTACGCGCCAATCCACCTTCTCCCACAAGGGGGGAAGGTTGAGCCACACCCAGCCGCGCTGGCTAATCTCGAACGGACCGCTTGCATGCCCACAGTCGCCCCGCTTGATCTCGAAGGCCATTGCGTTGCGGCGGTGTTCCTCAACGACGTGCCGCATTTCGCTTTGGCCGACGGCGCGATCCATCGGTTGGACAATGGACAAAAGACGGTGCAGGCCAATGACGGCCTGCTTGCCACCTTCCACGACGCGGCCAACGACCGGCTGATCACCGGCGGCGAGGACGGCAGGGTGTTTGCCGTGAAGGCCGGTGGGGAGGTGAATGAACTCGCCAATGCGGGCAGGAAATGGGTCACCAGCGTCAGCGCCGGGCCACAGGGCGCGATCGCCTATGCCTCGGGCAAGACCGCCTTCGTGCGTTTCGCCGACGGCAAGATCAAGGAATTTACCCATCCGCGCTCGGTGGAGGGGCTCGCCTTCTCGCCCAAGGGCATGCGTTTCGCCGTCGCCCGCTACAATGGCGCGACGCTGCATTTCCCGGCCGCCGAGGGCAAGCCGGTGGAGCTCGAATGGGCCGGCGCCCATACCGGCATCACCTTTTCGCCGGACGGCGCCTTCCTCGTCACCACCATGCAGGAAAACGCGCTGCATGGCTGGAAGCTTGCCGACGGCAAGCACATGCGCATGAGCGGCTATCCGGGCAAGGTGAAAAGCCTGTCCTGGAGCGTGAAGGGCAAATGGCTGGCGAGCTCGGGCGCGCCGGCAGCGATCGTCTGGCCCTTCGCCAGCAAAGACGGGCCGATGGGCAAGGCGCCGCTGGAGCTCGGCACGCGCGGCAACACCATGGTGACATGCGTCGCCTGCCATCCGAGCCAGGATGTCGTGGCGATCGGCTACGAAGACGGCATGGTGATCGCGGCGCGCTTCGCCGACGCCAAGGAGGTGCTGCTGCGTCGCCCCGGCAAGGGCGCCGTCACCTCCATGATGTGGGACAAGGAAGAGCGACGCATCGTGTTCGGCAGCGCGGCCGGCGATTGCGGCGTGATCGATATTACGGGGTGAGGCAGTAGGGATTAGGGAATAGGCAGTAGGGAATAGAAAAAGAGCCCTACTGCCTACTGCCTACTGCCTACTGCCTACCGCCTGATCCAACGTCCGCCCCGACGCGGCCAATTGCGGTTTTGCAAACCGGTTGGCAGAGTGCCGCGCGAACACAGGGGTTTTCATGCAGGCACCGGATAGTTCAACCAGGTCCATCGGCGGCATCGACGTCGCCCGCATCGCCGAATTGCGCGAGACGGAGGCAGCCGCCTTCCGTAAGGCACGGCCGAAATCCGAGGCGAAGCTGGGCAACGGCATCGTCGGTTTCCTCGGCGGCGTGCCGATGCACTGGATGACCGACTGGCCGACGCCGTTCCCGATTCTGGTCGACGGCGCGAAAGGCGCCACCATTACCGACATCGACGGCAACAAGCTCGACGATTTCTGCCTTGGCGACACCGGTTCGATGCTCGGCCATTCGCCGCCGGCGGTCGCCCGCGCCATCCGCCGGCAGTCCGGGCGCGGGCTGACCTATATGCTGCCCAGCGAGGATGCACTAGCGATCGGCGCGCTGCTGCAGCAGCGCTTCGGCCTGCCCTACTGGCAGATCGCCACGACCGCCACCGACGCCAACCGCTTCGCGCTGCGCGTCGCCCGTGCCGTGACCAGGCGCGAGAAGATCCTGGTCTTCAACGGCTGCTATCACGGCTCGGTCGACGAGACGATGGTGCGGCTGATCGACGGCAAGCCGGTGAATAGGCCTGGATTGGCCGGCGAATTCCGCGACCTGACGCGAGCAACCAAGGTTGTCGAATTCAACGATGTTGCCGCATTGGATGCAGCGCTGGCTGACCGCGACGTCGCCTGCGTCATCGCCGAGCCGGTGCTGACCAATTCCTGCATGGTGCTGCCGGAACCCGGCTTTCACGACGCGCTGCGACGTTTGACCCGCGAAGCCGGCACGCTGCTTCTGATCGACGAGACGCACACGATTTCGACCGGCCCCGGCGGCTATACGCGCAAGCACGGGCTGGAGCCGGACCTGTTCGTGCTTGGCAAGCCGGTAGCGGGCGGCGTGCCGGCGAGCATCTGGGGCATGAGCGAGGAGGTCGCCACGCGCTACGGCGCCTACAACCGGGTGAAGGAGCCCGGCTATTCCGGCATGGGCACGACGCTGTCTGCCAACCCGCTGCAATTCGCGGCGATGCGGGCGACGCTGGAAGAGGTGATGACCGAGGAGGCCTACGCCCATATGGACCGGCTGGCGCGCCGCCTCGACGCCGGGCTGACATCCGTCATCGCGCGCAACAAGCTGCCCTGGCATGTCGCGCGTGTCGGCGCCCGCGTCGAGTTCATCTGCGCGCCCGGGCCGCTGCACAATGGCGGCGAGGCGGAAAAGGCGCATGCGCCTGAGCTGGAGGCCGCAATCCATGTGGCGCTGGTCAATCGCGGCGTGCTGATCGCGCCGTTCCACAACATGATGCTTATCTCGCCGGCAACGACTTCAGCGCAAGTGAGCCGGCTGATCGCCGCCTTCGCCGCGGTTGCGGCAAGGCTTACGGCGTGAGAAAAGCGGCGATGGACAATCCGAACGCCGTAACAACTTCGCCCTCCGGCTCGACGCCTGCCGAGGCGAAGGCCTTTCTCGACGCGCATCCGGAGATCGAGGCGTTCGACATCGTGCTTACCGACGCCAACGGCATCGGCCGCGGCAAGATCGTGCGCCGGCACGAGCTGATGGGCATTTTCGAGAACGGCCGGCACCTTCCGATCTCGATCCTCGGCCTCGACATCACCGGCGAGGACGTGCACGAAACCGGGTTGGTCTGGGACACCGGCGACGGCGACCTGCGCGCATGGCCGATCCCAGGCACGTTGGCGCCGCTCTTCGGCACCAACCCGCCGCGCGGCCAGGTGCTGATGTCGATGCACCACCTCGACGGCGCGCCGATGACCTCAGACCCGCGGCTGGTGCTGGCAAGGCAGGTGGAACTGCTGGCGGCACGCGGCCTGCATCCGGCCGGCGCCTTCGAACTCGAATTTTTTCTCCTTGCCAACGAACGTGACGCGGACGGCAAGGTGCAAGCCGCGCGCGCGGTGCTCGACGGCCGCCGCTCGGCCAAGACCGAGGTCTATTCGGTCGACCATCTGCATGGCATGGAGCCGCTGTTTTCCGACATCTATGCGGCTGCCAAGGCGCAAGGCATCCCGGCCGAAACCGTCATTTCCGAATACGCGCCCGGCCAGTACGAGCTGACGCTCAACTACCGCAAGGACGTCATGCGGGCAGCCGACGACCTCGTCATGCTGAAGCGGCTGGTCAGAGCGCAGGCGCGCCGGCACGGCGTCACCGCCTGCTTCATGGCCAAGCCGATCGAGGCCTATGCCGGCTCGGGCATGCATTTCCATGTCTCGCTGCAGGACGATGCGGGCCGGAACGTGTTTACCGAGGCCGCCGGTGAAAAGTGGTCGCCAACACTGCTCAATGCGCTTGGCGGCCTGATCCACACCATGGCGGAATCGATGCTGGTGTTCGCGCCGCACGCCAATTCATGGCGGCGCTTCGTCGCTCAATCCTACGCGCCGGTGGCGCCGACATGGGGCGTCAACAACCGCTCGGTGGCGCTGCGCGTGCCGGCGGGCGACGCCAAGAACCGCCGCATCGAGCACCGGCCGTCGGGCGTCGACGCCAATCCCTACCTGATCGCCGCAACGGTGCTGGCCGGCATCGTCAAAGGCCTGGATGAGGGTCTGGACCCCGGCCCCGAGACGACCGGGAATGGCTACGAGCAGGCCCCGGAGAAGTCGACCATGCCGGCCGACTGGCGCGCCGCGATCGAGGCGGCCAGGGGCTCCGATTTCCTGAAATCAGCGCTCGGCGCCGACCTGCATCGCACCTTCGTGGCGATCAAGCAGGCGGAATATCTGCGTGTCGCCCGCACCGTCAGCGAGCTGGATTATCATCTCTATCTGCACGAGGTGTGAGCACAGGGCCTGACAGGCGCGGCGATCGCGCTTTGGCGACGGCAGGAGATGCCGAAGAAATATTGGCGGAACCTTCCCGTGGCCTCGCTCATTCCAGATTTGATAGCAGGAGCAGACAGAGCCGCGTCAGAGATGATCGCCCGGATGCCAACCACCCCAGCACCGCACCATGTCAAGGTGAAGGTCAAGCGTTGGCCGACGCCCGAGCCGGCCGATGTGGTTGCGCCTGAAGCCGAAGACATTCCGGAGTTGCGCGAAGAGGCGAAAGGCTGCCATCGCTGCCCGCTCTGGCGCGATGCGACGCAGACCGTGTTCGGCGAGGGACCGGAGAATGCCAACGTGATCTTTGTCGGCGAACAGCCCGGCGACCAGGAGGATCTGGCCGGCAAGCCTTTCGTCGGGCCGGCGGGCAAGGTGTTCGACAGCATCCTGGACGATGCCGAGATCGACCGCCGCAAGGTCTATGTGACCAATGCGGTGAAGCACTTCAAATTCGAGCCGCGCGGCAAAAGGCGCATCCACTCGAAACCCAATGCCGGCGAGATCCAGGCCTGCCGCTGGTGGCTGGACAAGGAGCTCGATCTGATCGAGCCGAACCTCGTGGTGGCGCTCGGCGCAACGGCGGCGCAGTCGCTGCTCGGCAAGGCGGTGCCGATCACCAAGATGCGCGGCGATGTGATCGAGCGCGAGGATGGCTTGCGCGTGTTCGTGACCATCCACCCGTCCTTCATCCTGCGCATCCGCGACCGGGAGGACAAGGAGGCCGAGAAGGAGCGGTTCTTGCAGGATATGCGGAAGGTGAAAGGGCTGATGGCTGCTTGACGGGGTATTGCTAGCCGCTTCTCTTTCGATCACTCATGTAATGCCGATTAAGCGGCGATCGTCCGCGCTGCCTCTCATTGCCCTGCCGGGCATTTCTCCCCGTATAGTGACGGGGAGAAAGAGCTGTCGCGCAGCGCTTCGACAATCGCCAGCGTGGCGCGGCTATCGCCTTCTCCCCGTTCACGGGGAGAAGGTGCCCAAAGGGCGGATGAGGGGCAGCGCCTGCGCTCGCAAAGATGACACGGCGGTCGTCGTCTAGAGCAATTCCAGGAAAAGTGTGAGCGGTTTTCCGTTCGGAATTGCGTCAAAACAAAGGGATAGAGCGGTTCGCCGTTTCCGTGAAACGGTGAAACGCTCTAACGGACGAGTATCGCCCTCAGATCATTCACGTTCGTCCCAGTCGGACCCGGGACAAACAAATCCCCGACCGCATTGAAAGCCGTCCAGGCGTTGTTGCCGGCGAGCATCGCCTTGGCGTCGGCGCCGGCCGCACGCATGCGCGAGACCGTCGAGCCGTCGGCGAAGGCGCCGGCATTGTTCTCGGAGCCGTCGATGCCGTCGGTGTCGGCGGCCAACGCATGTATGCCGTTCACGCCATCGATGCCGATGGCAAAGGCGAGCAGGAATTCGGAGTTGCGGCCGCCTTTGCCCTTGGCGCGCAGCGTCACCGTCGTCTCGCCACCTGACAGGATCAGCACCGGCTTGGCGAAGAGGCGATTGCGGGTCGCCACCTCGCGCGCGATCGCGGCATGCACGCCGCCGACCTCACGCGCCTCGCCTTCGATCGAATCCGAGAGGATGACGGCCTCGATGCCTTGCCGCTTCGCTTCGGCGGCCGCCGCTTCCAGCGACACGCCGGCCGAGGCGGTCAGGTGCACCTCGTTGCCGGCGAAGCGCGGATCGTCGGGACGCGGTGCGGCCGCCGCTGGCGACTGGATATGCGCCATCACCGAAGCCGGCAGCTTCATGCCATAGGCGGCGATCGACGCCAGCGCATCCTCGCGGCTGCCTGTATCGGGAATGGTCGGTCCCGAGGCAACCAGCGCGGGGTTGTCGCCGGGGATGTCGGAGACGACCAGCGACACCACCCTGGCCGGATGAGCGGCCGCGGCCAGGCGTCCGCCCTTGACGGTCGAGACATGTTTGCGGATGGTGTTCATCGCCGCGATCGGCGCGCCGGAGGCAAGCAGCGCCTCGTTGACGGCGATCTCGTCGGCGAGCGTCAATCCGGCAGCGGGCGACGGCAGCAGGGCCGAGCCGCCGCCGGAGATCAGCGCTACCACCAGATCGTCAGCGGTTAAGCCCTGTACCTTCTCAAGCAGCCGGCGCGAGGCTTCCAGGCCGGCGGCATCCGGCACCGGATGCGCCGCCTCGATGATTTCGATACGCTCGCATCTGGCACCGTAACCGTAGCGGGTGACGACAAGGCCGTCGATGGGGCCGTCCCAAATCTTCTCGAAGGCTGCCGCCATCTGCGCCGAGCCTTTACCCGCGCCGATGACGATGGTGCGGCCCTTCGGCTTCGCCGGCAAATGACTGCGGATCGTCTTTTCCGGGTCGGCGGCGGCGACGGCGGCGTTGAAGATCGAGGTCAGGAAGCTTTTCGGGTCGGTCATTTTTCTTCCGGCGGCAGCGCGAGCCCGCTCGCATCGATGCCAAGATGGGCGCAAAGCGCGTCGACGACTACGCCATGGTCCTCGCGCTCGGGCAGGCCCGAGACGGCGATGACCCCGATAACGCCGGCGCCCTTGACGGTGACCGGGAAGCCGCCGCCGGCCAGCACGTAGTCGGCGATGTCCAGACCCTCACCGACCTTGAAAGTGCGGTCCGGTCTCTGCTGCTCCAGCACCAGGCGATAGGTGCTTCTCAGATAGCGCTTCACGACGTTGATCTTGCGCCGCGCCCAGTCGGGATTGGAAGCATTCGAGCCCGGCATCGCGGCGTAGAAGAGCGGCCGGTCGAAGGTCCTGATGTCGACGATAACAGGCAGGTTTTCCTTCAGCGCCCGGTCCCTGATGGCAGAGCCGATCTTGAAAGCGACGGCCTCGTCGAAGGCCAGGAAGACCAGCGTGGCTTCCTGTTTCTTGATCAGAGCGATGTCGTCGGCGGTGGCCATGGCGTTCCCCTGTCAGCGTCGAGGCAGGCTTTGGCCGATGACTGACGCCGGGTCAAGCCAAGAGCGCATCGAAGCTCACGCCGCAATGGCGCTCTTCGCCGGCCGCCCCGCCACATAGACCTCGCGCACGGCGCGGTCGTCGCCCAGCGTCTGCAGCAGGAAGAGTTCTTCCGCCAGCGTTTCCACCGTCTCCATCCTGAGCCGCATGCCCGGCGTGGCGCGGGCGTCGAGCACGACGATATCGGCATCGGTGCCTTCGTCCAGCGTGCCGACCTTGTCGGCCACCGACAACGCCTCGGCATTGCCGCGCGTCAGCTGCCAGAAGGACTGGAAAGGGTTGAGCTTCTCACCGTTCAGCGCGATGACCTTGTAGCCCTCGTCCATGGTGCGCAGCATCGAATAGTTGGTGCCGCCGCCGACATCGGTGGCGGCCGCGATCCTGAGCGGTGCCTCGCGCCGGCGATAACGCTGATAGTCGAACAGGCCGGAACCGAGGAAAAGATTGGAGGTCGGGCAGAACACCGCGACCGAGCCCGATCGCGACAGCGCATCCGCCTCGCGTTCCGACAGGTGGATGCAGTGGCCGAACAGGCTCTTCTTACCGAGCAGGCCATAATGTTCATAGACGTCAGTGTAGTCGCGCGACCAGGGATAGAGCTCCTGGGTGAAGGCGATCTCGGCGTGGTTTTCCGACAGATGCGTCTGCATGTGGAGATGGGGATATTCGCGGCACAGCGCGCCGGCCATCTCCAGCTGCTCGGGCGTTGACGTGATGGCGAAGCGCGGCGTGATGGCACAGAGCTGGCGGCCCTTGCCGTGCCATTCGGCGATGAGCGCCTTGGTATCGTCATAGCCGGTCTGGGGCGTGTCGAGCACGCCGTCCGGCGCGTTGCGGTCCATCATCACCTTGCCGGCGATGTTGAGCATGTTGCGTTCATGCGACTCGGCGAAGAAGGCTTCGGCGGAAGATTTGTGGACCGAGCAATAGGCAGCGACCGTCGTCGTGCCATGCCGCAACATCTCGTCGAGGAACAGCCGTGCGATGCGGCGTCCATGCTGCGCGTTCTGGAATTTCGATTCTTCCGGAAAGGTGTATTTGTTCAGCCAGTCGAGCAGCTCGGCGCCGTAAGACGCGATGATCTGCATCTGCGGCACATGCACATGGGCGTCGAGGAAGCCCGGCAGGATCAGATGCGGACGATGGTCGATCGTCTCGGCACCGGCGCCCGCCTTCTTCAGGACCTCCGCATAGGAGCCGGCGGCGACGATCCTGCCATTGTCGATCAGCAGACCGCCATCCTCCTCGTAGAGCCAGGCGGAATGGTCGTCTATCGCTTCGGGCCAGCGCCGGAAAGACAGCGTGCGGCCGCGCAGAAGTTTCGATGTCATGCTCACTTTCCGGCGCCTTCGAACCAGGCGACCAGAAGGGCCCGTTCCTGGTCGGTTATGTGGCTGACGTTGGCGGGCGGCATGGCATGCGCCCGGCCGGCCTGGATATAGATCTCGCGCGCATGCTCGGCGATGCGCTCGTCGGTGTCGAGCAGCACGCCCTTCGGCGCATGGTAGATGCCTTCATAGACCGGCTCTTGTGTGTGGCACATGGAGCAGCGGCCAAGCACCGTGTCGCGCACCGCAGGGAAGTGGGCCGAAGCGATGTAGACCTGGGCGGCCGCCGACGCGGCGGAAGCCTTCGGCTCGCCGGTCAGCACTTTCGGCACGGTCGACAGCCAGATGATGATCATGAACAGCACGGCGGCGCCCAGCCAGGTCCAGGTCGGGTTGCCCTTTCGCGCATGCATCGTGTTGAAATAGTGCCGGATCAGCACGCCGATGATGAAGACCAGCGAGGCGATGACCCAGTTGAACTGGGTGCCGAAAGCCAGCGGATAGTGGTTCGACAGCATCAGGAACAGGACCGGCAAGGTCAGGTAGTTGTTGTGCAGCGAGCGCTGCTTGGCGATCTTGCCGTATTTCGGGTCGGGCTTGCGGCCGGCGATCAGGTCGGCGACGACGATCTTCTGGTTGGGGATGATGACCATGAAGACATTGGCCGACATGATCGTGGCGGTGATGGCGCCGAGATGCAGGAAGGCGGCGCGGCCGGTGAAGAGGTGTGTCAGCCCCCAGGCGATGAAGACCAGCACGCAATAGAGCACCAGCATCAGCCCGGTATCGCTTTTACCCAACGGCGAGCGGCAGAGCAGGTCGTAGACGATCCAGCCGACGCTGATGGTGGCCAGCGACAGAAGAATGCCGACCGGCACCGAGATGTTGAGCACATTGGGGTCGATCAGGAAGAGATCGGCGCCGGCATAGTAGACCACGCAGAGCATGGCGAAGCCCGACAGCCAGGTGGCGTAGGATTCCCATTTGAACCAGGTGAGGTGCTCCGGCATCTCGGCCGGCGCGACCAGGTATTTCTGGATGTGATAGAAGCCGCCGCCATGCACTTGCCATTCCTCGCCGAAGGCGCCGGCAGGCATGCCCGGCCGCTGGCGCAGGCCAAGATCGAGCGCGACGAAATAGAAGGACGAGCCGATCCAGGCGATGCCGGTAATGACATGCAGCCAGCGGACCGCAAAACTCAGCCAGTCCCAGAAAATCGCGAAATCCGTCATCGAGTGGCCCCTGGGAACTCGTCCTTGCCGATGAGAGGGACTTTACGGGCTGGAGCGCAAACGAAAAGAGGCGAGGTGCGCGATGACTTTCAAAAAAAAATAAAAAATACTAGGCTTGCTTCTCCCAGCCTTTTTAGAGCCACGGAAGCCGCCGCATGGCCTATCTCGACAACATTGCCGTCTTCGTCCGCGTCGTCGAACTCGGCAATCTGTCGGCGGCGGGGCGCGACATGCGCATTTCGCCGGCGGTCGCCTCCAACCGCATCAAGGAACTGGAAAAGCATCTCGGGGTCAGGCTGTTCAACCGCACCACAAGGCAGTTGATGCCGACCGAGCACGGCACGGTGTTCTACACCGGCGCCAAGCAGGTGCTGGACGCGATCACCGAGGCGGAAGCCGCGGTCGCGGCACTTTCCGGCCAGCCGCGCGGCACCATCAGGGTCACGGCGCCGCTCGGCCTCGGCCGGCGGCTGATCGCTTCCGGCATTCCGGATTTCCACGACAAATATCCCGATATCGAGGTGCGGCTCAGGCTTTCCGACCACAATGTCGATATCATGAAGGAAGGCATCGACGTCGCCTTCCGGCTCGGCATCATCGAGGATTCGAGCCTCAGGATGCGCGGCATCATGGAATGCGAGCGCGTGCTGGTGGCCGCCCCGAAATATCTGGAAGCCCGCGGCGAGCCGGCCGAGGCGCAGGAACTGATCGGCAGGAAGCACGACTGCCTGATGTTGCGTTATGCCGGCGCGCGCGAATATGTCTGGACGCTGCAAACGCCGAGCGGACCGCAGAAATTCGAGGTGCACGGCCCCTACGACACCGACGACGGCGACGTTCTGACCGGCTGGGCCTTGTCGGGCCGCGGCATCATCAACAAGCCGCGTTTCGAGGTCGAGCCGTTCATCCGCGACCGGCGGCTGAAGGTGATCCTGCCTCAGGCGCCGCCGACGCCGGTGCAATTCGCCGCCGTCTATCCGCACAAGAAGCTGCAGGATCCGAAGGTGCGGCTGCTGCTCGACTTCATGGCCGAGCGCTGCCAGCGGCTGATCAAGGACCTCTTGGCCGGAAAGTAAGGGCTGGTAGCGTTGTGTCGCGATTGGCCGAAGCGTCCGTGACGTCGTCATCCACTTGCTCCGCCATAGAATGACGACTTGATGGGCGTTCAGGCTAGTCGTCTTCGGGCCGTAAAGACCTCCATCTCGACGCACGGGAAGGCTGGCTGGCAAGTGACAGTCCGGTGGCCCATTTGCTCCCGTTGCCTTGCGCGAAAGCGAGCCTAGGTTGGTAGCCAAAACGGCTGCCGATTTTCAAGGCGACCGAAGGACCGCACATGCATCTCGCCATTTCGCTCAACATCGCCGCCGCCGACGGACAAGACGTCCTGAGCTTCGACCAGATCAGCAGCTTCGTGCGCAAGGCGGAAGCGGCGGGCGTGGACATGGTCATCATTTCCGACTCCGCCGATACGCCATCGAGCAGCCCGTTCGAAGCGACCACGCTGCTGGCCGCTTTGGCGACGGTGACCGACAAGATCGGACTTGTCGCCAGCGCCTCGACGCTGGCACATCAGCCCTACAATCTGGCGCGCCGGTTTGCCTCGCTCGACATCATCAGCCATGGCCGCGTCGGCTGGAACGCCACGACGGCGCAGAACCCGCGCGAAGCTGCAAATTTCAGCCGGCCGGAAGGTTTCTCCGACGATGATTTTCGCCGCCGCGCCAGGGAGTTCATCAACATTGTGCGGCTCTTGTGGATCGGCTGGGAACATGACGCCTTGTTGTTCGGCAAGGCATCAGGCCGCTTCCACGATCCGGACAAGATGCACTCGGCGAACTTCACCGGTGAATTCTTCTCGGTGCGCGGGCCGCTCAATGTCGCCCGTTCGCCGCAAGACGTGCCAGTGCTGGTGATGTCCGGCTTGGCAGGGACCGAGCTCGATTTCGCCAGCCGCCGCGCCGATGTCGTGCTGCTGGACAAGCTTGAATCGTCGGGCGCGAGAGCGACCCGCGATGAGATCATACACAGGGCGCACGAAGCAGGGCGCGACCCGGTGGCGATCAAGGTGCTGGCGACGGCCGATGCGGGGTCGGAACGCGATGGCCGTAGTCTGGAGGACCTATGCCTCTCATCCGGCTGCGACGGCATCGTTCTGACTGTGCAGCCTCGGGCTGCCGCCGTGGAGGCTTTTGTCGAGCGATTGCTGCCGGAACTCAAGCGACACGGATTTGCCAAGGCACAGCCGGGCAAGACGCTGCGCGATCGCCTTGGGTTGAGTGAGGACAGCAAGCCATGAGCGCGCGTCAGATGAAGCTCGGCCTGTTTTTGTGGGCGACCGGCCATCACATCGCCGCCTGGCGTCATCCGGACGCGCATGTGAGAGCCGGCATCGACATCGACCACTACATAGAGCTGGCGCGCACGGCCGAAGCGGCGAAGTTCGACATGGTGTTCTGCGAGGACGCCGCCGGCCTGCGCGAGGCCAATATCAACATCGCCAGCCAGACCTCGCGCTCGATCGGCTTCGAGCCGATCAGCCTGCTTTCGGCACTGGCCGCGCAGACCGAGCGCATCGGCCTCGTGTCCACGGCATCGACCAGCTACAACGAGCCCTACGGCCTGGCGCGGACTTTTGCCTCACTCGACAATCTGAGCGGCGGTCGGGCCGGTTGGAACCTCGTCACCTCCGCCAGTCCGATCGAGGCCGCGAATTTCGGCGCGACGGGTTTGCGGCCGCATGCCGACCGCTATGCGCGGGCGCGGGAATTCGCCACGGTGATCACCGGCTTGTGGAACCGGCGCGCCGCCGGCCATGACGGCGAGAGCTTTTCGGTGCGCGATCCACTCGACATCCCGCCCTCGCCGCAAGGCGCGCCGGTGATGGTGCAGGCAGGCGCCTCCGACGACGGCAAGGATCTTGCCGCGCGCACCGCCGATGTCGTGTTCTCGGCGGCGCAGACTCTCGAGGAAGCCAAGGCCTTTTACGACGACCTCAAGGGGCGGCTCGCCGCCTATGGACGACAGCCGGACGACGTGAAGATCATGCCCGGCGTGGCGCCGGTCGTGGCCGCCACGAAAGCCGAGGCGCAGGCCAAATACGACGCGCTGCAGGAATTGATCCCCGACGATGTCGGCGTGGCGCTGCTCTCCAGCTATCTCAGCATCTCCGACCTCGGCCGCTACCCGATCGATGGGCCGCTGCCCGAACTGCCGGAAAGCGAAGGCATGAAGAGCCGGCAGGCGCTGGTCATCGAGCAGGCGCGTCGCGATGGCCTGTCGATCCGCCAGCTCGCGCGCTATTTTGCCGGCGCGCGCGGCCATTGGCGGATCGTCGGCACGGCGGAGCAGATCGCCGACGAGTTGCAGGCCCGCTTCGAAGGCGGCGCCGCCGACGGTTTCAACGTGATGCCGTCCTGGTTCCCGGGCGAGCTCGACGCCTTCGCGACGCTGGTCGTGCCGGAGCTGCAGCGGCGCGGGCTGTTCCGCAGGGACTATGAAGGCCGCACGCTGCGCGAACATCTCGGCCTCAAGCGGCCGATCTAAGTTTGCTCAGTCCATCAGCCGGGCTGCTCCGGACACCCTGATCGAGCTGCCGGCGGTCGGCGGAATATCGGCATGGAGGCGCGAGCGCATGCCCATATCCTCGCCCTGGACGATGTCGATCGAGCCGCCATGCGGCCAGCCGAGGTCGCGCAGATAGCCGGCAAAGGCCGCGGTCGCGGCGCCTGTCGCCGGATCCTCATAGACGCCGCCGGAAGCGAATGGATTGCGCGTGTGGAAGAGGCGCGGCGTCTCAGCATAAGCGAGCAGGATTGTGACCAGGCCTTCGCGCCGCATGAAGGACTGGCCTTGCTTCAGATCATAGACCATGTCGGCCAGCGCCTCGCGCGACTTCAGCGCCAGCACCAGATGATCGGCGCCGCCATGGATGAGCGCCGGCGGAATGGCGGGATCGAGATCGCCCGGCTCATAGCCGAACAAGGCGAGCGCCTCGCCGGCCAGTTCCGACGAAGCCGGCCGGCTGCGCGTCGGCGGCGACCGCAGGGCGGCGGCAAAGTTGTCGCCATCGCGAAAACCTTCGACGGTGATGTCGGCCTGGTTGAGGGTCAGCCTGAAAATGCCGTCACCGAACTTTCCGACCAGCGCCGCGCCAAGCGCGATGGTGGCGTGGCCGCAGAACGGTACTTCCGACTCCGGCGAAAAGTAGCGCACGCGCCATTGATCGCCTTCGGGCGCGGCAAAGGCGGTTTCCGAAAAGCCGACTTCGGCCGCGACGCGCTGCATATCGGCCGCATCGGGCAAGGCTTCGCCAATCACCACGCCGGCCGGATTACCGCCGGTGTTGCCATCTGAAAATGCTGCGATCTTCAATACATCCATGTTCCTGGCCTCGTTGTGCTTGGGCGCAACAAACACGTTTCGGGCCGTCTTGGGAAATGAAGAAAGCGGCGAGCAGCGGTGAGCGCCAGTCACATCTGCGATCGGAGCCAGCGCTTCAATCCAATGCGGAACGAAATTCGACCCATCGCCGTTTTGACGATTGGCGGTCGTTCGGGCCGTCCTTCAGTTCCCAGCCATCGACGCAGCGCGACAGGAGCCAACCATGGACGCCATCGTCACCAAGAACGACCTCAAATCCGATGCCAAGAAGGAATCGATCGATCTGCTCAACGCCAGGCTTGCCGACGCCATCGACCTGGCCCTGATCACCAAGCAAGCGCACTGGAACGTCAAAGGCCCGCAATTCATCGCCATCCATGAGATGCTCGATGAATTCCGCGAGGAGATCGACGGCCATGTCGACATTATCGCCGAGCGCGCCGTGCAGCTCGGCGGCACCGCGCATGGCACCTCGCAGGAAGTGTCGAAGACGACCAGGCTAAAACCCTATCCGACCGACATCCACAAGACCAAGGATCATCTGGCGGCGTTGATCGACCGCTATGCGGCGGCGGCCAAGCTGGCCCGCGAAGCGATCGACGAGGCGGACGACGCCGGCGATGCCGACACCGCCGATATCTTCACCGCCTATTCTCGCTCGCTCGACAAATTGCTGTGGTTCCTCGAGGCGCACACGCAGGAAAAGGAATAACCGGGAACTGTTCTTGCTTGGCCGGCCGGATCAGCCGGCCATCGCCTTTTCAGCACTGGCTGCGCTTGGCGTATCCGAGGCACGCGACACCAGCGCGGTCATGATCTCGGCGGCGGCAAGCGCGGCGATCACCGGCGGCCGCTTGTCCTTCACCGCATTGCCGCCGATCGGCGAGATGAGGCGATTGAATTCGGCCTCGCTGCCCTCGGCCGACTTCAGGAACCAGCTCCGGAAGGTGGCCTTCTTTGTCTTCGAGCCAATCATGCCGACATAGGCGGTATCGTCGCGCTTCAATGCTTCGGCGACGATCAGGAAATCCAAGGCATGGTCATGCGTCAGGATGGCGAAGGCCGACCCAGCCGGCGCCTCGCGCACTACTGCTTCGGGCATAGGCGTCAGCCGGGTCTCCACCGTTTCCGGCATGCCTCCCAGCGCGTCGGCGCGGGTTTCGACGACGACGACGTGGATCGGCAGCAGCGCCAGCGACGCGGCCAGCGCCTGGCCGACATGGCCGCCGCCGAAGAGATAGACATGCGGAAGATGCGCTTCCTCGGCTTCTGCGTTGGCGATCAGTTGCTGCTCCACCGAACCATCGACGAGGCGGATCGACACTTCGACACGCCCGCCGCAACATTGGCCGATTTCCGGTCCGAGCGGCACGTCGAGCGTGGCGCAGACCTCATCGACCTCTATGCGGGCCTGTTCACCCTCCCCGTTGTCGCGAGGCGAGGAGCGCAGCATCTGCCGCGCCTTGTCGATCGCCACATATTCGAGCTGGCCGCCCCCGATCGTACCGAAGATCGATGATGAAGAGACAAGCATAAAGGTGCCGGCCTCGCGCGGTGTCGAGCCTTTGGTGGCCGCCACTTCGACAAGAGCGACCCGGCCAGCTTGGCCGAAAAACGTCTTCAGGCTTTGCACGTTCGAGTTCATCGTCCGCATTTCCATCACGGAAATATAACGTTTTACGTCCCGAATTGCACCTTTAGCCGGATTCAGGCCGACTTTTCGGCTTCCCGCTTCAATCGCTCGATCGCCGTCAGCACCCGCTCCGGCGTCGCCGGCGCGTCGAGACGGGGACAGATCTTGTGGTCGGCGACGCTAGCGACCGCGTCCGACAGCGCATGCAGCACCGACATGCCGTGCGGCAGCGGCGGCTCGCCGACCGCCTTGGAGCGATGGATGGTCGGCTCACAGGCCGACGACCAGTCGGTCAGCTTGACGTTGAATATCTTTGGACGGTCGGAAGCGAGCGGGATCTTGTAGGTCGACGGCGCGTGCGTGCGCAGCCGGCCGCTATCGTCCCACCACAATTCCTCCGTCGTCAGCCAGCCCATGCCCTGGATGAAGCCGCCTTCGATCTGACCGATGTCGATCGCCCGGTTTAGCGAGCGGCCGGCGTCGTGCAGGATATCGGTGCGCTCGACGACATACTCGCCGGTGAGCGTGTCGACCGAGACCTCCGAGCAGGCCGCGCCGTAGGCGTAGTAGTAGAAGGCATGGCCGCGGCCCTTGCTGCGGTCCCAATGGATCTTCGGCGTCTTGTAGAAACCGGCTGCCGAGAGCTGGATGCGGTTGATATAGGCCTGCTTGACCAGATCGTTGAAGGCCACTTCCTGATTGCCGACGCGCACCCGGTTGGGCAGGAACACGACCTGGTCGTGGGGCACCTGGTATTTGTCGGCGGCGAAGTCGGTCAGCCGCTTGCGGATCTGCCGGGCGGCGTCCTGCGCCGCCATGCCGTTGAGGTCGGCGCCGGAAGACGCGGCCGTCGGCGAGGTGTTCGGCACCTTGGCGGTGGTGGTCGCGGTGATCTTGACCCGGTCGAGATCGATCTGGAATTCTTCCGCCACGACCTGCGCCACCTTGAGATGCAGGCCCTGGCCCATCTCGGTGCCGCCATGGTTCATGTGGACCGAACCGTCGGCATAGACATGCACCAGCGCGCCGGCCTGGTTGGCCTCCGTCTTGGTGAATGAGATGCCGAATTTCACCGGCGTCATCGCCAGCCCGCGTTTGACGAACCGGCTGTTGTTGTTGAAGGCGCTGATCTCGCGGCGGCGCCGCGCATAGTTCGCGCTTTCCTCCAGTTCGGCCACGATGCGCTGGATGATGCAGTCCTCGACCTTCTGGTGGTAGGGCGTGATGCTGCGCTCGCCGATCGCCTCCATAGGATCGTAAAAGTTCAGCTTGCGGATTTCGAGCGGGTCCTTGCCGACGGCGAAGGCCACCTCGTCGATGACGCGCTCGGCGCCGACCATGCCCTGGGGGCCGCCGAAGCCGCGGAAGGCGGTGTTGGAGACGGTGTTGGTGTAGAGCGGCGCCGATTTTGCGTGCACCGCCGGGTAGAAATAGGCGTTGTCGCAGTGGAACAGGGCGCGGTCGCCGACCGGGCCGGACAGGTCGGCGGAAAAGCCGCAGCGCAACGCGTAGGTGAAGTCGACGCCGAGGATGTTGCCTTCGTCGTCGAAGCCGACCTCGTAATCGATGGCGAAGTCGTGCCGCTTGCCTGTGGCGGTCATGTCCTCGTCGCGGTCGAGCCGGATTTTCACCGCGCGTTTGAGCTTCTTGGCGGCAATGGCTGCGATCGCCGCGCATTGGTTGGCCTGGGTTTCCTTGCCGCCGAAGCCGCCGCCCATGCGGCGCACTTCGACCGTGACAGCATGGCTCGGCACGCCGAGCGCATGAGCGACCAGATGCTGCGTCTCACTCGGGCCCTGCGTCGAGCAATAGACGATCACCTCGTCGTCCTCGCCAGGGATCGCCAGCGAGACCTGGCCCTCGAGATAGAAATGATCCTGGCCGCCGAGCCACATGCGGTTCTTGATGCGGCGGGGAGCCGCCGCGATCGCCGCGGCGGCATCGCCGCGCTTCAGAATGAGCGGCGTGGTGACCTGCCTGTCCTTGACCGGATCGAGGTTCCAGATGTCGATGACGGCCGGAAGCTCGTCATACTCGATTTTTGCGAGACGCGCGGCGCGGCGCGCTTCCTCGCGCGTCTCTGCAACCACTGCGAAGATCGGCTGTCCGTAAAACTGCACGTTGGCTTCGGCGAGCACCGGATCGTCATGCATGTTGCTCGGCGAGACATCGTTCTCGCCGGGCACGTCGGCATAGGTCAGCACATCGACAACGCCGGGCGCGGCCCGCACGGCCGACAGGTCGACGCTCTTCAACGTGCCGTGCGCGACCTTGGAGAGGCCGAGGCCGACATGCAGCGTGCCGGCAGGCTCCGGCATGTCGTCGATATAGACGGCGGTGCCGCTGACATGCTTGTGCGCGGAATCGTGCCGCTGGTCGGTGGCAACGCCGCCGACGATCTTTTCCGCCTTCAAATTGGGAGTGGCGTGCTTGTTCATCAGGCCGCCTCGTCGCGTGACACCTGGAACGGCGTCTTCGTTCCGGTCGTCTCGATATAAAACCGTAGCAAAAGGTTCTTCGCTGCCAGCGCCCGGTACTCGGCGGTCGCCCGCATGTCGGTCAGCGGCGTGAAATCCTTGGCGTACTCAGCCATCGCGGCCTCCACCGTCGCTTCATCCCAGGCCTTGCCGATCAGCGCCTGCTCGACCGCGCCGGCGCGCTTCGGTGTCGCCGCCATGCCGCCATAGGCGATACGGATGTCGGCCACCGTGCCATCCTTGGCCAAGGTCAGGTAGAAAGCCCCGAGCGTTGCGGTGATATCCTCGTCGCGGCGCTTGGTGATCTTGTAGACGGCAAACTTCGTGCCCTTTGCCGGCACGGGCACTTGGACTGCTTCGACGAATTCGCCGGGCTGACGGTCCTGCTTGCCATAGGCGATGAAGAAGGTTTCGAGCGGTATCGTGCGGCGGGCCTTGCCCTTGCGGAGCGTCAGCTGCGCGCCGAGCGCGATCAAGGGCGGCGGCGTGTCGCCGATCGGCGAGCCGTTGGCGATGTTGCCGCCGATCGTGCCCATGTTGCGCACCTGTTCGCCGCCGATGCGGTCGACCAGCGGTCCCAGTGCCGGGATGCGCTTCGACAGCATCTCGAAGGCTTCGGTGTAGGTGACGCCGGCACCGATGGTGATGACGCCATCTTTCTCCGACGTCGTACGCAAGCCTTCGAGGCCGCCGATGAAGATCGCCGGCGAGATGTCGCGCATGTGCTTGGTGACCCACAGGCCGACATCGGTCGAACCGGCGACGATGGTGGCGCCCTGCTCCTTCTCGAGCAAAGTGGCGAAATCGTCGACGCTGGCGGGCACGATCAATCGCGCCTTGCCCGACCCGATCTCGACCCTGGCGCCGTCTCGCAACACCTTCAGGCGCGCGGTGATGTCCTCGCGCTCGACCGCCAGCGGATCCTTAGCCGCCTTGCCGTAGCTCGAAATGGCGTGCGCGGCGCGCATGATGGCCTCGTAGCCGGTGCAGCGGCAGAGATTGCCCTGCAGCGCCTTTTCGATCGCGGCGTTGGACGGATCGGGGGCCTTCATCCAGAGCCCATAGAGCGACATGATGAAGCCCGGCGTGCAGAAGCCGCATTGCGAGCCGTGGAAATCGACCATCGCCTGCTGCACCGGATGCAGTTTCTCACCGTCGCCGCGCAGGTGTTCCACAGTCACGACATGCGTGCCATCGAGCGAGCCCATGAAGCGGATGCAGGCATTCACGCTTTCGTAGACGAGACCTTCGGCGGAGAGCTTGCCGACCAACACCGTGCAGGCGCCGCAGTCGCCCTCGGCGCAGCCTTCCTTGGTGCCGCGCAGCGAGCGGTTGAGTCGCAGCCAGTCGAGCAGCGTCGCATCGGGCGCGACGTCCTTCAGAGCCACGTCGCTGCCGTTCAGGATGAAGCGTATTTGATTGCGGGTCTCAGCCATGTCTCAGCTCCCCCGATAGGTCGAGTAGCCATAGGGCGAAATCAAGAGCGGGACGTGATAATGCCGCTTCTCTGCCATGCCGAAGCGGATCGGCACGATGTCCAGGAAAGCGGGCTCAGGCAGGTTGGTGCCCTGGCCGCGCAGATAATCACCCGCGGCGAAGACCAGTTCATACTCGCCGGTGCGGAAATCGGCACCGGCCAGCAGCGGCGCATCGCAGCGGCCGTCGTCATTGGTGGCAACGGTCTTGAGATGCTTGCGGCTCTGGCCCTCGATGCGGAAAAGCCCGATCGACAGGCCCTTTGCCGGCCGGCCGGTCGCGGTGTCCAGCACATGGGTCGTCAGGCGCCCGCCATCGGCTTTCGATGTTTCTGCCACTGGCCGCCTCCCATCCCGTACAGTTTCAGGTCAATTGTGCGCCAATTAAAGGCGATGCATAAGCCCCGGTCGAGCGGAGTGCGGCAAAAAGCACTTTCAAAAATTTTCGGGGGAATGCATGCACACTCCTTTCGATATCTTCATCTCGACCATCGGGCAGGAGTGGCAATGCGTTACGACCGGGACATGCGCGGTTATGGGGCCAATCCGCCGGACCCGAAATGGCCCGGCGGTGCGCATGTCGCGGTGCAGTTCGTCGTCAACTATGAAGAAGGCGGCGAGAACTGCGTGCTTCACGGCGACAAGGCCTCGGAGGCCTTCCTCTCGGAGATCGTTGGGGCAGCTCCCTGGGTTGGCCAGCGCCACTGGAACATGGAATCGATCTACGAGTATGGCGCGCGGGCCGGCTTCTGGCGGCTCTATCGGCTGTTCACCGAAGCGCAGGTGCCGGTGACCTGCTATGGCGTCGCCACGGCATTGGCGCGCTCGCCCGACCAAGTGGTCGCCATGCAGGAGGCTGGTTGGGAGATCGCTTCGCACGGGCTGAAATGGATCGACTATCGCGACCATGCGGCCGAGGACGAGCGGCGCGATCTCGAAGAGGCGATCAAGCTGCATTACGAGGTCACCGGCGCGCGCCCGACCGGCTGGTACACCGGCCGGACCTCGGTCAACACGGTGCGGCTCGTCGCCGAGGAAGGCGGCTTCGACTATGTCTCCGACACCTATGACGACGAACTGCCCTATTGGTTCGACCGCGACGGGCTGGAGAAACCGCAGCTCATCATCCCCTACACGCTCGACGCCAACGACATGCGTTTTGCGACGCCGCAGGGCTTCAATTCGGGCGACCAGTTCTTCGCCTATCTGAAGGACAGTTTCGACACGCTCTATGCCGAGGGCAAGGCGGGCCGGCCGCGCATGATGAATATCGGCCTGCACTGCCGGCTGGTCGGCCGTCCCGGGCGGCTGGCGGCATTGAAGCGCTTCGTCGACTATGTGAAGTCGCACGACAAGGTATGGCTGACGCGGCGCATCGACATCGCCAAGCACTGGCGCGAAACGCACCCCTACGAGGCGCCGGCGCTGCGTCCGTCGCGGATGGGATTCGAGGAATTCGTACATGCCTTCGGCGGCGTGTTCGAACATTCGCCCTGGATCGCCGAACGCGCCTACGAATTGGAGCTCGGCCCTGCGCATGACAGCGCCGGCGGCCTGCACAACGCGCTCTGCCGCGTCTTCCGCGCGGCGAGCGAAGCCGAACGGCTTTCCGTGCTGAACGCCCACCCGGACCTCGCCGGCAAGCTGGCCAAGGCCAAGCGCCTGACAACGGAATCGGCCAAGGAGCAGGCCTCAGCCGGGCTCGATGCGCTGACCGACAAGGAGCGCGAGCTGTTCTCGAAACTCAACGCCGCCTACGTCACCACCTTCGGCTTCCCCTTCATCATCGCGGTCAAGGGCAAGACCAAGGACGAAATCCTGGCGGAGTTCGAGGCGCGGATCGGCAACAGCCGCGGCACCGAGTTCGAAACCGCCTGCAGACAGGTCGAACGCATCGCCCTGCTTCGGCTGAAAGACATGCTTCCATTGTAATGTTTTGAGGGCCAGGACCCCATGGATATGATCAAGACTGCCGAGCGAACCTATTACGCCCCGCATGGCGGCCATCCCGGCCAGAACGAGCTTTTGACCGGCCGCGCCGTCTTCACCGAGGCCTATGCGGTCATCCCCAGGGGCGTAATGCAAGACATCGTCACCAGTCCGCTGCCGTTCTGGGACAAGACGAGAGCCTGGATCATCGCAAGACCACTGTCGGGCTTCGCCGAGACCTTTTCGCAATACATCGTCGAGGTTCTGCCCGGCGGCGGCAGCGAGCGGCCGGAACTCGATGCCGCCGCCGAGGGCGTGCTGTTCGTCGTGGAGGGCGAACTCACCGTATCGCTTGCCGGCAAAGGACACGTGCTTGCCCCCGGCGGTTTCGCCTTCCTGCCGCCATCCACTGGCTGGACGGTGCGCAACGAAAGCGGCACTGCTGCCCGCTTCCACTGGATCCGCAAGGCCTATGAGGCCGTCGACGGCCTCGACGCGCCGGAAGCCTTCTTCTCCAGCGACCAGGAGGTGGCGCCGAGCCCGATGCCGGGCACGGAGGGGCGCTGGGCAACGACCCGCTTCGTCGACCCGGCCGACATGCGCCACGACATGCACGTCACCATCGTGACGCTGAAGCCGGGCGCGGTCATCCCCTTCGCCGAGACGCATGTCATGGAGCATGGGCTCTATGTGCTCGAAGGCAAGGCGGTCTACCGCCTCAACCAGGACTGGGTCGAGGTCGAAGCCGGCGACTTCATGTGGCTGCGCGCCTTTTGCCCGCAGGCCTGCTATGCCGGCGGCCCCGGTAATTTCCGTTATCTGCTGTACAAGGACGTCAACCGTCACGCCAGGCTTGGCGGCTATCTTGGGGGCGGCTATCTTGGGGGCAAAGGGCGGTGAGCCGCATCGTCGCCCGACCGCTGACCCGCGGAAACTTCGCGCCCTTCGGCGACGTCATCGACATGGGCGGCGACAACCGCTACCCGATCAATGCCGGCAAGGCGATGCGCTATCACGACCTCGCCACGGCGGAGGCCGCCGGGCCGGACGCGCGCGTGCTGATCTCGATGGTGCGTGGCACGCCCTATGAGATGCCGCTGAAACTGACCATGGTCGAGCGCCATCCGCTCGGCAGCCAAGCCTTCATCCCGCTGTCGCCACGCCCGTTCCTGGTCGTCGTCTGCCCCGACACCAAGGATGGGCCGGGTGAGCCGCATGCCTTTCTCGCCGGCCCCGGACAGGGCATCAATTACCGCCGCAACCTGTGGCACGGCGTGCTCACCCCGATCGGCGAGGAACAGGATTTCCTCATCGTCGACCGCGGCGGCGAGGGCTCCAATCTCGAAGAATTCCATTTCTCGCACCCTTACGAGATCCACCTCCCCTGAAAGCTTTCCCATGACCGACGTTTCGCTGATCGACCGCCTGCTCGACGTGATCGAGCACGACATCGTGCCCAAGACCGCCGAAGGCGTCGCCCATGGCAACAAGCTGTTCGGCGCCGCGATCCTGCGGAAAGACGACCGCTCGCTGGTGCTGGCCGAGACCAATAACGAGATCGAAAACCCGCTCTGGCATGGCGAGGTGCATTGCCTGAAGCGCTTCTACGAAATGCCAAAGGCCGAGCGCGTCGACACCAAGGACGCGCTGTTCATAGCCACCCACGAGCCCTGCTCGCTCTGCCTGTCGGCGATCACCTGGACCGGCTTCGATAATTTCTACTACCTGTTCAGCCATGAGGATTCACGCGACAGTTTTGCAATCCCGCACGACCTCAAGATCCTGAAAGAGGTCTTCACCCTCGACCCCGGCGGCTACAATGCCGAGAACGCCTATTGGAAAAGTTTTTCCATCCGCCGGCTGGTGCGGGCGTTGCCGGAGGCCGAGCGCAACCGTCTGGAAGCGCGCATCGGCAGGATTTCGACGACTTATGACGAGCTGTCAGGCGCCTATCAGGCCAGCAAGGCCGAGAACGACATTCCGCTGAACTGACGCGTATAGCCTACCTTACCTTCGCGTTTTTCAGCACTTCATTTATCCTTGCCTGCCAGCCCTTGCCGGTCGCCTTGAATTTTCTGACGACATCCTGGTCCAGGCGGATGGAGACGACTTGCTTTGGTTTCTCCAGGGTCGGTCGGCCACGGGAACGCCTTATGCTCTCGAAAAGCTCCGGGAGCACTTCCGCGAAAGGCTTGGCTTGTGTCAGCTGTTCGTCGGTCGCCTCCCCGTCCTCGGGATCAGCAGCAATCTGTCTTTGAATTTCGGCTTCCTCGGCATCGGTAAGCCGCCGAATGTGTGACTTAGTGTTGCTCATACACGGACCTTTCCTTTCGGCTGGCATGACGCATCGAGATCACCGAGATCGCTTCGGAACCAAGCGGCTTGAAGATCACGGCGAGAATGATCTCTCCAAATTCTCCAATCGCCTTCAGCCGACCGGCCTTGGCCGGGAGGACGATTGACGTGGCAAAAAACTCGATATCGAGATCGGAGAAGTCGAGACCCCGGTTTGCGAGGTTCGTCACCCGTTTTGGCTCATCCCAAACGATTTTCAGGCGAGATCATCCAGTGTGTCTGCGTCAGGCCACGTGAATAAACGTAATACACAAATTAATCGAGAGATACAAGAATGAGCTGGATGATCGGAGGGTGCGTTCGCTAACGACCCAGGTCGCATATTTCGCTGCTCCAGTCGCGAATGGCGATTGAAAGTCGCAGCACAGCGGGGCGTTATGCGCCCCATGAAAACCGTCACCGAATTCCCCCGAAAAGTCGTCGAATTTCCCGATATGGGCATCGTCATGCCGGACGGCTGCCGGCTGTCGGCGCGCGTCTGGATACCTGAGGACGCGACGGACAATCCGGTGCCGGCGATCCTCGAGCACCTGCCCTACCGCAAGCGCGACGGCACCATTTTTCGCGACCAGCTCACCCATCCCTATTTCGCCGGCCACGGCTACGCCTCGATCCGCGTCGACATGCGCGGCAATGGCGATTCCGAAGGGCTGATGGACGACGAATATTCCGAGCAGGAATTGCAGGATGCCTGCGACGTCATCGCCTGGGCGGCGGCGCAGCCCTGGTGCAACGGCAATGTCGGCATGATGGGCATTTCCTGGGGCGGCTTCAACTGCCTGCAGGTGGCGGCGAAACAGCCGCCGGCGCTGAAGGCGGTGATCAGCCTGTGCTCGACCGTCGACCGCTATGCCGACGACATCCATTACAAGGGCGGCTGCCTGCTCTTGGAAAATTTCGGCTGGGCCTCGACGATGCTGTCCTATTCGTCGCGGCCGCCGGACCCGGCGATCGCCGGCGGCAATCGCTGGCGCGACCTGTGGCTCAGCCGGCTGGAGAACCAGTCTTTTCTCCTGCCGCTCTGGCTCAGCCACCAGCATCGCGACGCTTATTGGAAGCGCGGCTCGATCTGCGAGGATTTTTCGGCGGTGAAAGCGGCCGTGCTGTCGATCGGCGGCTGGCATGACGGCTACCGCAACACCATCTCCAATCTCGTCTGCGGCATCCAATCGCCGGTCAAAGGCATCGTCGGCCCCTGGATCCACAAATACCCGCATTACGCCGGGCCCAATCCGGCCATCGGCTTCCTGCAGGAGGCGCTGCGCTGGTGGGACCGCTGGCTGAAGGGTGCTGCAACCGGCGTCGAGGCCGATCCGGACTATCGCGCCTATGTCATGGACAGTGTGCGGCCGGCGCGCTGGCATCCCGAGCGGCCGGGCCGCTGGGTGGCGGAACAGGAATGGCCGTCATCAAACATCAAGGTTGGCGCGATCGAGCTCATTTCCGCGGGAGCAAGACCTTCGATCGTCGCGTCGCCGCAGACCTGCGGGCTTGCCGGCGGCGAGTATTTTCCCTTCACCTTCGGACCGGAATTGCCGGGCGACCAGCGTCCCGACGACGCGCTTTCGGTTTGTTTCGACCAGCCTGAGCTCGGCGAGGCGATCGACATCGTCGGGGCGCCGGAGCTCGAGGTCCGGGTTGCTTCCGATCGACCCCAGGCCAACATCGCGGTTCGCCTCTGCGACGTGCATCCCGATGGGGCCTCGGAGCTGATCTCCTACGGCGTGCTCAATCTCACGCACCGAAACTCGCATGAATTTCCGCAAGCGCTAATTCCCGGCGAGACGGTTTCGGCGCGCGTCGTGCTCGACCAATGCGCCTACCGGGTGCCGGCCGGCCACAAATTGCGCGTCGCCGTTTCGACCGCCTACTGGCCGATGATCTGGCCCTCGCCGGAGCCGGTGCAGCTTGATCTCGCGACGGCGACGCTGAAGCTGCCGTTGCGCCCGCTGGCGAAAGGCAATGAGGTTTCGTTTCCAGAGCCGGAAGGCGCGACACCCTGGGCGACCGAGACGATCCGGCCGGCGAATTCCGAACGCCATGTCGACCGCGACGAGAAGACCGGTCTTGTCACGCTTTCCATAACCGACGATTTCGGCGAGGTGCGCGACCTCGACCATGGGCTGGCCAATGGCAGCATCGTGCGCGAGACATGGACGATCCATCCCCACGACCCGCTGTCGGCCACCGGAGCCACGCATTGGACGCAGACATTGTCGCGCAATGAATGGTCGGTGCGGACCGAAACTTTTGCCGAGATGCGATCGGACGCCGTCAACTTCATCGTCAGCGCCAGAATCGAAGCCTATGAGGGTGAAAAACTGGTCTTCGAGCGCGACTTCGAGCAGGCGATTCCCCGCGCCTTGGTTTGAGCCAGGGCAGATTGGGCCAAATGCGACGTGCGATTTACGCCACGGCATGTCGCATTCGGTCTTGCCTGCCGCTTTCCCTTACGGTCATTATCTCCTCCAATAGCAAGAAACGACCTAAGGTCGGATATCCAGAGTGAGGAACCGTAATGTCCAACGAACTCGACTATCTCAGCCGGCGAGTCGCGGCCGGAAAACTTAGCCGTCGCGATTTTCTCGGCCGCGCCGCGGCGCTCGGCGTCGCCGCCACCGTTGCAAACTCGCTGCTCTCCAAGGCCGTTCGTGCGGCCGGCCCGGTCAAAGGCGGCACGTTGAAGGCCGGCCTGCAGGGCGGTGAATCCACCAACAGTCTCGATCCGGCGACCTTCCTTAGCCAGGTTCCGTTCGCCTTCGGCAAATGCTGGGGCGAAACGCTGGTCGAGCTCGCGCCGGGCGGCGGTGTCGAATACCTCATCGCCGAGGAGATCGGCAGCTCGAAGGACGCCAAGACCTGGACGATGAAGATCCGCAAGGGCGTCCAGTTCCACAACGGCAAGGAAGTGACGCCGGACGACGTCGTGGCGACGCTGAAGCGGCACAGCGACGAGAAGTCCAAGTCGGGCGCGCTGGGCGTGCTGAAGAGCATCGACACCATCAAGGCCGATGGCGGCAATGTCGTGGTCACGCTGAAAGACCCGAATGCCGACATGCCCTATTTGATGGCGGATTATCACATCATCATCCAGCCGAATGGCGGCATGGACAAGCCGGACGCCGGCATCGGCACCGGCCCTTACAAGATCACCGGCAATCAGCCCGGCGTGAAGCACACCGCCGAGCGCTTCGACCACTACTGGCAGCCCGACAAATACGGCCATGCCGACCAGGTCGAGATCGTTGTCGTCAACGACCCGACGGCGCGCATGGCGGCGCTCCAGGGCGGCCAGGTCAACATGATCAACCGCGTCGAGCCGAAGATCGTCGATCTGGTCAAGCGGCTGCCCGGTGTCACCATCCGCGCCGCTTCGGGCCGCGGGTTCTATCCCTTCAACATGTTCTGCGACACCGCGCCCTTCGACAACAACGATCTCAGGATGGCGCTGAAGCTCGCCATGGACCGCGAGGAGATGCTGACCAAAATCCTGCGCGGCTACGGCGAGGTTGGCAACGACATGCCGGTCAACAAGGCCTACCCGCTGTTCGCAGGCGATTTCGAGCAGCGTAAGTTCGACCCCGAAAAGGCGGCCGCGGCTTACAAGAAGTCGGGCCATAGCGGCTCGATCCTGCTGCGCACCTCCGACGTCGCTTTCCCGGGCGCGGTCGATGCGGCCCAGCTTTACCAGCAGAGCGCGGCCAAGGCCGGCATCAAGATCGAGATCAAGCGCGAGCCGGGCGACGGTTACTGGACCGAAGTCTGGAACAAGCAGCCCTTCTCGCTCTCCTACTGGGGCGGACGTCCGACCCAGGACCAGATGTATTCGACCGCCTATCTGTCGACCGCCGACTGGAACGACACCCGCTGGAAGCGCCCGGACTTCGACAAGATGGTGCTTTCGGCGCGCGGCGAGCTCGACGAAGCCAAGCGCAAGAAGATCTACCGCGACATGGGCGAGATCATGCGCGACGAAGGCGGCCTGATCGTGCCGTTCTTCAACCAGTTCGTCGACGCGACCGGCAAGGGCGTCGAAGGCTGGGTCGACAACCCGGCGCAGGAACTCAGCAACGGCCATGCCCTGATCGGGTGCTGGCTACAGGCCTGATGAAGGATCAGGGAAGGGCTGGCGCAGGCCGGCCCTTCCCTGTTTTCATGACCCGCCCGAAAGGCGGGCGTCGTCCCTTCTTCACCGTTGCAGGTAGCCAATGTCGTCTCCGATCCTGAGATTGGTCGCTCAGCGCGTCTTGCTGGGCCTGGTTCTTCTTTTGGCCGTTTCGGTGCTTATCTTCGCCGGCACGCAGATTCTGCCGGGCGACGTCGCCCAGGCGATCCTCGGCCAATCGGCGACGCCGGAGGCGCTGGCGAACCTGCGCGAACAGCTCGGGCTGAACGATCCGGCGTGGCTGCGCTACGTGCACTGGCTCTGGGGCATCCTGCATGGCGACTTCGGCACGGCGCAGTCGAGCGGACTGGACATCGCGACCTCGATCGGCACCCGGCTGAAGAACACACTGTTCCTGGCCGCTTGCGCCGCGATCGTCGCCGTGCCGCTGGCGATCGTCCTCGGTCTGATCGCGGTGCGCTACCGCAACGGCTTCGTCGACAAGCTGATCTCCGGGCTGGCGCTGGCCTCGACCTCGTTCCCGGAATTCTTCATCGGCTATGTGCTGATCTATTTCTTCGCCGTGAAATGGCAGATCTTCCCCAGCATCTCGACGGTGGATGATTCAACTCCCTTCCTCGAAAGGTTGCAGGCCGTCGTGCTGCCCGCGACCGCGCTGACGCTGGTGGTGCTCGCCCATATGATGCGCATGACGCGCGCGGCGATCCTCAACGTCATGCAGTCGGCCTATATCGAGACTGCAGAATTGAAGGGGCTGAAGGCCTTCGACATCATCCGCAAGCATGCTTTCCCGAACGCGATAGCGCCGGTCGTCAACGTCGTCATGCTCAACCTCGCCTATCTTATCGTCGGCGTCGTGGTGGTGGAGGTGATCTTCGTCTATCCGGGCATGGGACAGTATCTGGTCGACCATGTCGCCAAGCGCGACGTGCCGGTGGTGCAGGCGGTCGGCCTGATCTTCGCCGCGGTCTACATCACGCTCAACATCGTCGCCGATATCGCCGCCATCGTGGCCAATCCGCGGCTTAGGCATCCGAAATGACGGGGGCATCCGAAATGACGGGGGCCTGCGAAATGACGGGCCGGATGCGGGACGAGAGGGGGAACTGAGGCGAATGGCGTTGCGACAAATCCCGATTACCGCCTGGGTGGGACTCATCCTGACCGGCTTCTTCGCGTTCTGCGCCATCTTCGCGCCGTGGATCGCACCGCATGGCAATGGCGAGATCGTCGGCGACGTGTGGGAACCGATGTCGGCCGCGCATTGGCTGGGCACCGACAATCTCGGCCGCGACCTCATCTCACGCATGATCTACGGCGCGCGCATCACCATGGAGATCGCGGTGGCGGCGACGGCGTTGTCCTTCTCGCTGGGCTCGATCCTCGGCTTCTCTGCCGCGGTGTTCGGCGGCTGGTTCGACACGCTGATGTCGCGCTTCGTCGACCTTTTGATGTCGATCCCGACGCTGATCTTCGGCCTCGTCGTGCTGTCCGTGCTGCCGACCAACGCGCTGACCCTGATCCTCGTCATGGGCATCCTCGATTCGACCCGCGTCTACCGGCTGTCGCGCGCGGTGGCCGTCGACATCAACGTCATGGATTTCGTCGAGGCGGCCAAACTGCGCGGCGAAGGCAAGGCCTGGATCATCTTCCGCGAGATCCTGCCCAATGCGCTGTCGCCGCTGGTGGCGGAGCTCGGCGTGCGCTTCATCTTCGCCGTGCTGTTCCTGTCGGCGCTGTCCTTCCTCGGCCTTGGCGTGCAGCCGCCGGATTCGGACTGGGGCGGCATGGTCAAGGAAAACAAGGACGGCATCGTCTTCGGCATTCCGGCGGCGCTGATCCCCGCCGCGGCAATCGCGGTGCTGGCGATCTCGGTCAACCTCGTCGCCGACTGGGTGCTCAACCGCACGACGAGCCTGAAGGGAGGACGCGGCTGATGGCTGGCAACCAAGCAAAGTCCGGGGAGGCAAGCTCGGGTAAGCTCCTCGACATCCGCAACCTGCGCATCGAGGCGATGGTCTACCCGCCGGGCGAAGCGCCGAAGACCATCACGCTCGTCCATGACGTTTCGCTGACGCTTGAGAAGGGCAAGGTTCTCGGCCTGATCGGCGAATCCGGCGCCGGCAAATCGACCATCGGCCTGTCGTCCATGGCCTATGGCCGCGGCGGCGTGCGCATCACCGGCGGCGAGGTGATCCTCAACGGCCGCGACATCCTGAAAGCAGGCCCAAGGGGCGTGCGGGCGCTGCGCGGACGCGAGGTGTGCTATGTCGCGCAATCGGCTGCCGCGGCCTTCAATCCAGCGCACAAGCTGATCGACCAGGTGGTCGAGGCCGCCATGCTGCACGGCACCGCGACCCGCGCCGAGGCCGAAAAGCGGGCCGTAGCGCTGTTCAAGAAGCTCAGCCTGCCCAATCCCGAAACGATCGGCGAACGCTACCCGCACCAGGTCTCCGGCGGCCAGCTGCAGCGCGTGATGACGGCGATGGCGCTGTGCTCGGAGCCCGACCTCATCGTCTTCGACGAGCCGACCACGGCGCTCGATGTGACGACGCAGATCGACGTGCTGGCGGCGATCAAGGACGCCATTCGCGACACGCATGTCGCGGCCCTCTACATCACGCATGACCTTGCCGTCGTCGCCCAGGTCTCGGACGAGATCATGGTGCTGCGCCACGGCCGGCTGGTTGAATGGGGCGGCACACGGCAGATCATCAAGGAGCCGCGCCAGGAATACACCAACGCGCTGGTCTCGGTGCATGAGATCGAGCACAAGGAACAGCAGCCAGGCGCAACACCTTTCCTGTCGGTGAAGAATGTGACCGCCGCCTATGGCGGCGGCCATGTGAAAGTCCTGAAGAACGTCTCGGTCGACATCTATCCCGGGCAGACGCTGGCCGTTGTCGGCGAGAGCGGCTCCGGTAAGTCGACGCTGGCGCGCGCCATCACCGGGCTGTTGCCGCCCGAGGAAGGCACCGTCACCTTCGACGGCAGGCCGCTCGCCAACAGGCTGGCCGATCGGCCGAAGGAGGATCTGCGCCAGCTGCAGATGATCTACCAGATGGCCGACGTGGCGATGAACCCGCGCCAGACGGTTGGCACCATCATCGGCCGGCCGCTGGAGTTCTATTTCGGCATGAAAGGCCGCGAGCGCGACAAGCGCGTCGCCGAGCTGCTCGACGAGATCGAGATGGGCAAGGGTTTCGTCGACCGCTATCCGGCCGAGCTGTCCGGCGGCCAGAAGCAGCGCGTCTGCATCGCGCGCTCGCTCGCCGCCAAACCGAAGCTGATCATCTGCGACGAGGTGACCTCGGCGCTCGATCCGCTGGTTGCCCACGGCATTCTCAAGCTGCTTCTCAATCTGCAGCAGATCGAAAACGTCGCCTATCTGTTCATCACCCATGACCTTGCGACGGTGAAGTCGATAGCCGATTCGATCGCGGTGATGTATCGCGGCGAGGTGGTGCGTTACGGCTCCAAGAGCAAGGTGCTGACGCCGCCCTTCGACGCCTATACCGACCTGCTCTTGTCCTCCGTGCCGGAGATGGAGATCGGTTGGCTGGAGAAGGCGATCAAAGGGCGGCGCATGGAAAGCGCCGGAAATTAGCCCACGAAAGTCAGCCCGAACCAGAAGCTGTCATGCGGCTGCAATGCGCAGCGGGAAAGATCGGCCGCGGGCGGGTAGAGCCCGCAGCAAACCAATCTCAAAAAGGGGGCAGGACATGCAGACGGAACTCGACCATCTCGCCGCACTCGCCGGCAAGGGCAGGATATCGCGGCGCGATTTCCTCGGCCGCGCGGCGGCACTCGGCGTCTCGGCGGCGCTGGCCACGACGCTTGCCGGCAAGGCTTTCGCCGCGAGCCCGGTGAAGGGCGGCATCATCAGGGCCGGCCTGCAGGGCGGTGAATCGACCAACAGCCTCGACCCGGCGCTGAACCTCAGCCAGGTGACCTACAACTTCTGCAAGCAGTGGGGCGAATTCCTCGTCCGCCTGACCCCGGAAGGCGGCGTCGAGAACCTGATCGCCGAGGAGATCGGCGCCTCGGCCGACGCCAAGACCTGGACCATGAAGATCCGCGACGGCATCGAATTCCACAACGGCAAGACGGTAACGGCGGAAGACGTTGTCGCGACGCTCGAGCGCCACGCCGACGAGAAGTCGAAATCCGGCGCGCTCGGCGTTCTGAAGAACATCAAGACCATCAAGGCCGACGGCAAAGAGGTGGTGGTCACGCTCGGCGACGCCGATGCCGACTTCCCCTATCTGATGGCCGACTACCATCTGGTCATCCAGCCGAATGGCGGCAAGGACAACCCGAATGCCGGCATCAGCGCCGGCCCGTACAAGGTCGCCGTCAACCAGCCCGGCGTGAAGCATGGCGGCGAGCGCTTCGCCAATTACTGGCGCGGCGACAAGGCCGGCCATGCCGACCAGATCGAGATCGTCGTCATCAACGACCCGACGGCCCGGCTTGCCGCGCTGCAGGGCGGTCAGGTGCACCTCATCAACCGCGTCGAACCCAAGGTGGTCGACCTGGTGAAGCGCATGCCGGGCGTCACCATCGAGAACGTCGCCGGGCGCGGCTATTATCCGTTCAACATGTTCTGCGACACCGCGCCCTTCGACAACAATGACCTCAGGATGGCGTTGAAGCTGGCGATGGACCGCGAGGAGATGCTGGACAAGATCCTGCGCGGCTATGGCTCGGTCGGCAATGACTTCCCGATCAACGAGGCCTATCCGCTGTTTTCCTCCGACATCGAGCAGCGCAAGTTCGATCCCGAAAAGGCGGCCGCGGCCTACAAGAAGTCGGGCCATAGCGGCTCGGTCCTGCTGCGCACTTCCGATGTCGCCTTCCCCGGGGCGGTCGACGCCGCCCAGCTCTACCAGCAGAGCTGCGCCAAGGCCGGCATCAAGATCGAGATCAAGCGCGAGCCCGGCGACGGCTACTGGTCGGAAGTGTGGAACAAGCAGCCCTTCTCGCTCTCCTACTGGGGCGGCCGACCGACGCAGGGCCAGATGTATTCCACCGGCTATCTGTCGACGGCCGACTGGAACGACACGCGCTTCAAGCGGCCCGAATTCGACAAGATGCTCTACACGGCGCGTGCCGAGTTGGACCAGGCCAAGCGCAAGGCGATCTACCGCGACATGGCAACGCTGATGCGCGACGAAGGCGGCCTGATCGTGCCGTTCTTCAACCAGTTCGTCGACGCCGCCAACACCAAGAAGGTCAGCGGCTGGGTGAAGAACCCGAATGGCGAGATGATGGACGGCTACGCGCTCTGCGAGTGCTGGCTGAACGCCTGATATCGGGCTAGCCAAAAGAGCGCCGCGTGTCCGCGCGACACGCGGCGCTTTCGTTTCGAAGAACAATCACAGGAACGTTCGTGGCGCTCAAATCCAAACTGCTGCTCATCATCCTCGACGGCGTGCCCTACCGGAACTGGCGCCGGCTGATGGGCAACCTCGAGGGCTGGGCGCAGTCCGGCGAGGCGCAAGTGTGGAAGATGCGCTCAGTGCTGCCGTCGACCTCGGCCTGCTGCTACGCCTCGATCCACACCGGTGTCACGCCGCAGGTGCACGGTATCCTTTCCAACGAGAACCGCTTTCGCGTCACGCAGCCGGATATCTTCTCGGAAGTCAGCAAGGCCGGCGGCAAGACCGGCGCCGTGACCCATTCCTACTGGTCGGAATTCTTCCGCTCGTACCCGTTCGACCTGGTCGAGGACATGGAGTTCGACGAGCCAAGCGGGCCGATCACGCATGGCCGCTTCCACACCATGACCGGCTACAATCTCAAGAACCAGATGACGCCGAGCGACGTCGACCTGTTCGCGACGCTGACCATGCTGGCGAAGCGCCGCGGCATCGATTACGGCATCCTCCACACCTGCACGCTGGACTCGATGGGCCATCGCTTCGGCCATGACTGTCACGAGATGGACCATGCCTGCTACGCGATGGACGCGATGCTGGCAGCCTTCCTGCCGCAATGGCGCGCAGCCGGCTATGAAGTGATCGTGACGGCCGACCACGGCCAGACGGACCGCGGCCATCACGGCGGCCATGACGACGAGATGCAGGATTTCGCGCTCTATTATTTCGGCCCGGCCAAGGGGCCGCAAGCCGACACGCTTCTCGACCAGCTGCAGCTCGCGCCGACGGTGCTGAGCCGGCTCGGCGTGGCAATACCCGAGACGATGAAGGCGAAGGTGTTCTTGGTTTAGTTCCCCCTTTCTCCCGTTGCAACGTTGGAGATTGGCAAAGGCCAAGCAACTTCGTCATCCACGGGCGGAGCGGGAGCGAAGCGTAGGCGTCTCGGCCTATTGCCGGGAAGGAGTAGGAGAAGCGCCCCTCTGGCAACCTCCCCTCTCTTCGGTTAGCCTCCGAAAATTCCTTGGCGGAGGATGAACCTTTTTGGACCGATCAGCGACAGAGCCACGAGGAGCCAGGCGGCTCGACCGGCCATGAATGCGGCGACCGAAACCGATCGCGCGCTTGTGGACCGGGTCGCGAAGGGCGACCGGGCCGCCGTCCGGCTCCTGTTCATGCGTCACCACGCGCGGATCTACCGCTTCGTGGCGCGCCAGACGGGATCGGAAATGATGGCCGACGATATCGCGAACGAGGTCTTTCTGGAGCTGTGGAAACAGGCGCCCGGCTTCGAGGGGCGCTCTGAAGTTTCCACGTGGCTGCTCGGCATCGCCCGCTTCAAGGGGCTGTCCATGCTGCGCAAGAAGAAGGAAGACTGGATCGACGACGACGACGCGGCGCAAGTTCCCGACGGCGCCGACACGCCGGAAGTCGTGACCATGAAGGAAGACAAAGCCGCCGCCTTGCGCCGCTTCATCGATGCCTTGCCGGAAGAACACCGCACGGTGATCGACCTTGCCTATTACCATGGCCAGTCGGTGACCGAGATCGGCGAGGTGCTCGACATCCCGGTCGCCACCGTCAAGACCAGGATGTTCTACGCCCGCAAGAAACTCGGCGAAGCCCTCAAGGCCGCCGGTTACGACAGGGGTTGGCCATGAGCGCCGCAGAAAAGATGTCGCGCCGCGACGAGATGGAAACGCTGCTGCCGTTCTACCTGAACGGCTCGCTGGAAGGCGCCGAGCTGGAGGCCGTGGAGGAATGGCTGGCCACCGATCCGGCGGCGATGAATGCGCTTGGCGAAGCGGAGGCCGAGTTCTCCGGTGCCGCCGCCGCCAACGAGGCGATCCGGCCGCCCGCCGACGCGCTCAGCCGGTTCGCCAAGGCGCTCGACGCCGAGGCCGGCCCGGCGCGCGCGCCGGCCGGCCAATCGTGGCTCGCCAAGGTTTTCGGCCGGGTGACGGCAATGCCTGCCGGCATCGCCTGGGCCGCGGCCGCGGCGCTGCTTGCGCTGGTCATCGTGCAGTCGTTCGAGCAGCCGGGCGGCAAGGGCAACGACTTCGAAGTGGCCGGCGCTCAGGACGATCTCGCCAAGCTGCCTTTCGCGCTGGTCAAGTTCAAGCCCGACGCGAAGATGGCCGATATCGCCGCCTTCCTCGGCCAGAACGGGTTGAAGATCGCCGGCGGCCCGACCGCCGACGGCGTCTTTCACCTGACCATTCCGGCGAGCAGTGCGGCCGATTACGACAAGCTCGTCGGCCTTATTGCGGTCCAGCCTTTCGCCGATACTGTGATCCAGGGAAGGAGACCGGTCGATGGCGGCTAAGGCGGTCATGCTGCATGCGGCACTCCTCGCGGCGGCGGCCTTTGCCGCCGCGCCTGCGTTTGCTCAGACCAACGATCCCAATCTTTCGCAGACCCAGGTCGACTGCCTGAACCGCACGACAGCGGCGGGCGCCGGCTGCGACAAGAACGGCGGCCCCGCGAATAATAGCGAGAAACGGGGAGCTGGCGGCGCCACAGGCAGCGCGGTGTTCCTGCCGGCGCTGATCGTCGACTTGTTCCCGAACACACCCGCCGGCGCGGCCCCACAAACGCCCGCACCGTCCAATGGAACATCATCGTCGAACGATTCCGGTAACACGCCGCCGCCAGCGCCGACGCCGAGCGGACCCGTCACTGTGCCGCACGGTCTCAACCTCGCCGAGCCGCCGCGCGCGATTGCCGGCGAATTCGTGCCCGACGAGGTGCTGGTGACCGTGGACGGCGATGCCGGCGTGGTGCAGCAGATTGCCAATTCCTTTGGCCTGCAGGTGCGCTCGCAGCGCCAGTCGCGGCTGCTCGGCACCACACTGGTGCGCTTCGGCATCACCGACGGGCGGCCCGTCGGCGTGGTGCTGGCCCAGCTTGCCGCGGACGGGCGCACGCAGCGCCGCGAACCGAACCACATCTACACGCTGCAGCAGGCGGCCGGCGTCGTGAATTACGCCTTCGACCGCATCGCGCTCGATTCAAAACAGGCGAGCGGAGAGAATGTGCGCGTCGCTGTCATCGACACCGGCATCGACGACACCAATCCGGCGCTGGCCGGCGTCATCGCCGCGCAGTTCGACGCCATGCCCAACGTGCCGATCGAAAAGCGCGACCACGGCACCTCGGTCGACGGGCTTATCGCCGGCGTCGGCCCGCTGGAAGGCATGGCGCCGGGCGCGAAAATCTATCACGCGCGCGCCTTCGAAGGCGGCAAGTCGACCATGGATGTCATCCTGTCGGCGCTGGACTGGGCCGCCGAACAGGACGCACGCATCATCAATATGAGCTTCGTCGGGCCGAAGAACGACCTGCTCGGCACCGCCTGCCGCAACGCGCGCGCGGCGGGCATCGTGCTGGTGGCGGCCGCCGGCAACAACGGGCCGAAGGCGCCCTATGGCTATCCGGCCGCCTTCGACGGCGTCATCGCCGTCACCGCCACCGACGCCAAGGACGGGCTGATGCCGCAGGCCAATCGCGGTGCCTATGTGTTCATCTCGGCACCTGGCGTCGAGATGGTGGCGCCGAGCGGCGCCGGCTCCGACGTGGTGACCGGCACGTCCTTCGCCGCGGCGATCGTGTCCGGCGCCATCGCCAATCTGATCCACGCCGCGCCCGACCGCTCGGCCGACGAGATCGAGAAGGCGCTGGCGGCAACGGCCAAGGATCTCGGGCCCAAGGGGCGGGACAATGACTTCGGGTATGGGCTGATCGATACGAAAGCGGCTGAGGCGGCGAAGTAGCGAATCCGGGCAGTCGACGGACTGTTTGCCGACTGCGCGCGACCGATTCAAAGCGCCGGCCCCAGCCGGACAGGGCTTCCATCATAGAAACGCGACAGCCGGAAGCGGCTGAGATCGTGCCCGGTTTCGTTTCCCTGGATCATGTCGGAGACGACGCGGCCTATGCCAGGTCCGATGCCGAAGCCATGGCCGCACATTCCCGTCGCGACGAAAAGACCGCCGATTGCGCGCACCTGGTCCACCACGGGGACGACGTCGGGCAAGGCGTCGATCATGCCGCCCCAGCCGGCCTTCAGGCGAACCGTCTCGAACCGGGGGAAAAGCTGCTTGAAATTGCGCTCGATCGAACGAAGCTTTGCCGGCTCAGCGGCTGGGTTGAGCACCCGCATTCTCTCGAAAGGACTCTCTGAATCCGGCGCCCAATTGCGCGGCGTCGACCAGCCATCGGGGTAGCCCGACGGAGCGAAGGGGAAATAGCGCGTTCCGAACGGGTTGTCCCTGAGGGCGGGAATATATTGGGTGAAGTGCCGGAATGCGTCGGGCCCCAGGTAAAGCAAGTGGCTACCGCCCGCGGCGAGCGTGTATCCGCCATCCTGCCTGCGCCTGAAGGCGATGTGATCGTCGGCGGCCGCGCCTGCATAGATTTCGGGCAAGGGCTCCGTTGCGGCCACGGTCACCCGAACGCTGAGCTGGGGAATGGATACGCCATGTCTCGCCAGGAACAGGGACGACCAGGCGCCGCCCGCTACCAGCACGGTGGAGGTCTCGATAAATCCCGCCTCGCTCCATACGCCCTTGATCCTGCCGGCCGCGATGTCGAGACCTCGCGCCGCGCAGTTCTCGACGATCCTGGCGCCTTTGCGCACCGCAAGCCGGGCCAGCGCCGGCACGGCCAGCCAAGGCTCCGCACGCATATCGGAGAGCGTCGTCATAGCGCCCTTGAACCTGCGCGACATGCCGGTGATGAGCTTCGCGGTTTCGTCCGCATCCAGGAGGCGCGTGTCGAGCTCATGGATCGCGGCGATCTTCATGAACGCTTCGAAGCCGGCCATGTCCTTGTCGGCGTTCGCCAGATAGGTCACGCCGGTCTGCTTCAGCCCGATGTCCTCGCCGCTTTCCTCAGCCAGCTGCCGCCACAGGCGGATAGCTTCGATGACGATCGGCAGTTCATCCGCGTCCCGTCCCTGCTTTCTGATCCAGCCCCAATTTCTCGAGGACTGCTCGGCGGCTACGCGGCCCTTTTCCAGCAGCGTCACCGGAATGTTTCGGGAGGCGAGGAATAGGGCCGTCGTCACGCCGATAATGCCGCCACCGACGATCACCACCTGCGAGATCTTCGGCGGCGGCCCGGGGTATTGGATCGGATCCGCTTCGGTGAACGGGAATGTGGGCAAATGGCGCACTCTGCAGGACTGGTTGACGGCTCTGGCTTATCGGTTGTCACCGTCCAAGAGCAGGAGCAGCCGAATGCGGACCGTTGTCCCACGACGGCAAAGGCAGCCGGTCGAGGAAGCCGTTGGATCGTGACCTAACCGGCGCCCAAGTGGCTTGTCCGGCAAATGTCGCAGAATGCTCAACTCTAGACGCGAGCTAGCCTCCAACGAGTACGCCATCCATCGTTATTTTTCTCGAAGGCGAACCAAAGCCGTCGGAAGAGAATTAAGAAATAAAACCAGGCAAACGCAGAGAAGCACTATGTCTTTATAGAGAAACTCTCCAGCTAGATTCCAGGCAATGGGATCGGTGGAGATGCTCCATACGACAACACCAGGGGTCGTAAAGAAAAATGACCAGGTAATAAGAAACGTACCGACCCCGATCAAAGAGCCCAGCGCAGATAGGATGGGCACAAAAGCCCCCAAGGCCAAAAGAGCAGCCGTCGCCAACTCGATGCAGCCCAGAAGATAGGCCTCGCCTCTGATTCCAAAAATCTGGAGCCAGGAAACGAACGGACTGTTTGAGATAAATAGAGCGATCCCTTGTGCTGACTGCGGTGTGAACTTCTGGATGCCGAACGACACGAAAATCAGCACCATTACCCATCTGAGGATGGCGAGCGGCCAATAAGAGCCGAAGCCTGTCTCAGCGATATTGAACTCTCTATGCATGCTGTGTCCTTTGCCGGAAGCGATATGCCATACTAGGGAGCTGCAGCCGGCAGTGGGTTTGGCAAGCTGCGGGCTCCTGAGGGGCCGTCCAGCTTACTTCGTCGGCAGGGGGATTTCGTTACATCCCAAGCTGGAAGAAACAGGGCCGCCCTGGTCGGCATCATAGGCCGCCCCGGCGCCTGCTTGTTTGAGAGTTGACCGGGATGCAGGGTGATCTTGCTCAACAACGACCGAAATGTCCCGCAAAGCTGCCGCTCGCGCTTCGGGGGAGGACGTCGGCTCACTGCGTCATTTCGAGCGCTTGAATTTGCTCCCTATACCGGCGCCCCTGCCACCGATCCCCTGACCACGAGATCGACCGGCCAGACCTCTCCCCGCGCGCCCTCCTCCAGCCCCGATATGCGCGCCGCCAGGCGCTCGGCGACACGCGCGCCGGCAAGGCGGATCGAGGAGCGTGTCGTCGACAGCGGCACCGGGAAATTCTCCGGCCGCAGCCAGGGGAAGACGTCGTCGTGGGCAACCAGCGACAGGTCGCCTGGAATGGTAAGGCCAAGGTCTCGCACGGCGCGCACGACGCCGAGCGCCATGATCAGACTGGAGCAGACGATCGCCGACGGCGGCTCATCTTCCTCGAGCAGGCGGCGGGCGGCGCGATAGCCGTTCTCCTCGGTCATCGCCACCGAACGGATGTGGCGCCCGCCGAGCGTCAGACCGCTTGCGGCAAGCGCCCGGCGCACGCCGCGCTCGCGGTGGATGGCGAAGGTCTCGCGGTCGTTGCCGTTGATCAGCGCCAGGCGCTTGTGGCCGAGCTGGATCAGCAGTCTCGACGCTTCGTGGAAGGCGCCCTCATTGTCGATGTCGAGATAGGGGTAGTCGAAGTCGAAGCCTTCGCTGCGGCCATGGACGAGGAAAGGGATGCCCAGCGTGTTGACCAGAGCCAGCCGCTTGTCGGCCGGCCGCGGCGAGGACAGGTAGACGGCGTCGACCTGGCGGTTGGCGACGATGCGCCGGTAGGTCGTTTCCTCGTCGTCGGCATCGGCAGGCGAAAGCACGAGGTCGAGCTCGTGCGCGCGGGCATAGTCGCCAAGGCCGGAGAGGAATTCGACGAAGTGCGGATCGATGTCGACGGCGGCGCCCGTCGGCAGCACATAGCCGATCATCCCCGACTTGCCGGTGGCAAGCCGGCGCGCGCTTGGGTTCGGCCGGTAGCCATGGCGCTTGGCCGCGTCCATCACCCGGCGACGGGTTTCCTCGTTCACCTCGGGATAGCCGTTCAGCGCCCGGCTCACCGTGGTCTGCGAGAGTGACAGCATATGCGAGAGTTGCTTGAGGTTCATCGGAGGCCTCCAGCCTCAAAGCGCTTTCAAATTTGAATCGATCCGATGATTGTTGGCGAGATCGTCTAGCATGACGACCTTAGAGGGCCCCAGGCGCCGTTTGAAGCAAAAAATTGCTGCTGCGGTGCTAAAAGCTATGCTGCAGTGCACCTTTCTCGCTCTATCCCGAGAGATTTAAATCGATTTATAAACTCTCCCACTTGACTCTCGAGCAATTCAATGGCGAGATCAAAATAGCCAAAGCGCTTTGGAAGTCTCTTCGAAAGGTTGCGGTTGCCCTTTCGCTGAGTCACAGTTCCGCGGGCGTCGGCGGACGAAATGGAGGTTTCGTCCTGTTTGTGACCACTGGGAGGACTTGCGATGAAGAAAATGCTTCTCTTGGGTGCGGCGTTCGCGGCACTCACCCTCAGCCTGCCGGCGCAAGCCGAACTGAAGTTCAAGCCGGGCGAGGATCCGAAGTTTCACTGGGCCAACTACGACGACCTCAAAAAGGTCGATCTCAAGGGCGAGACACTGACGATCTTCGGGCCGTGGCGCGGCGAGGACGAGACGCTTGTGCATTCGGTTCTCGACTATTTCACCGAGGCCACCGGCGCGGAGGTGAAATATTCCTCGTCCGAGAACTATGAGCAGCAGATCGTCATCGACACCCAGGCCGGCAGCCCGCCCAACATCGCCGTCCTGCCGCAGCCCGGCCTCATACAGGACCTTGCTTCCAAGGGCGTGCTGACCCCGCTGGGCGACGACGTCGCCGCCTGGATCAAGGAAAATTACGCCGCCGGCGACTCCTGGGCCAAGCTCGGGACCTATAATGGCAAGGACGGCAAGCCCGGCTTCTACGCCTTCCCCTACAAGATCGACGTGAAGGGGCTGGTCTGGTACTCGCCCGACAATTTCGACGAGGCCGGCTACAAGGTGCCGAAAACCCAGGAAGAACTCGCCGACCTCGAAAAGAAGATCATCGCCGACGGCGGCAAGCCCTGGTGCATCGGGCTCGGTTCCGGCGGCGCCACCGGCTGGCCGGCGACCGACTGGGTCGAGGACATCATGCTGAGAACCCAACCGCCGGAAGTCTACGACAAGTGGGTGAAGAACGAGATCCCGTTCACCGACCCGGCCGTGGTCAACGCCATCGACATCTTCGGCAAGATCGCCACGGACGACAAGATGGTGGACGGCGGCGCCAAGGCGGTGGCGGCGACCGACTTCCGCGACAGCCCGAAGGGCCTCTTCACCGTGCCGCCCAAGTGCTACATGCACCACCAGGCATCGTTCATCCCCTCCTTCTTCCCGGAAAACGTGAAGCTCGGCCAGGACGCGGACTTCTTCCCCTACCCGCCTTACGCCTCCAAGCCGGAATTGGGCACGCCGCTGGAAGTGGCCGGCACGCTGGTGATGATCACCAAGGATTCCAAGGCCTCGCGCGAGTTCATCAAATTCCTCGAGATGCCGCTCGCGCATGAATTGTGGATGGCGCAGAAGAGCTTCGTCACCCCCTTCAAGTCAGCCAACAAGGATGCCTATGGCAGCGACGCGCTGAAGAAGCAGGGCGAGATCCTGGTCGGCGCCACGACTGTACGCTTCGACGGGTCCGACCTGATGCCCGGCAAGGTCGGCGCGGGCTCGTTCTGGACCGGCATGATCGACCTGGTTGGCGGCAAGTCCGCGCAGGACGTCGCCGCCGACATCCAGAAAAGCTGGGATGCCATCAAGTAAGCATCCTGAAATCCTCCTAATCCTCCACCTGGATCCGGGCCACGGCCCGGATCCGACCGGCGGTCAACGCCGGAAGCCTTCGCGTTTCGATTGTTCCGAATAACCGAAAGTCGGTGCATCCGATCGCCAGCCCTGGCTGACCGGTCATGCGCAGGGAGAGGGACCCATGGCGACTCAGATTTTCTCGGCCATATTCGTCATCATCATCGGCGTCGGCGGCTGTGTCGCCTATTTCTGGGGCGCCAACAGACTGCTCGATCTTGTCTTCCCGTCACGCGGCGTCTCGGGCGCCGCCGCCGTCGACAATCTGCGCCGGCAGGGACTGGTGCGACCTTGGCTGTTCGTCGGCCCGGCGATGATCATCCTTACCATCTATCTGATCTACCCGGTCGTCGAGACGCTGAGGCTCTCCTTTCTCGATCGCGGCGGAGAGAATTTCGTCGGCCTCGCCAATTATGAATGGGCGCTCGGCGATCACGATTTCCGCAATTCGATCCTGAACAATGTGCTTTGGCTGGCGGTGGTGCCGGCGACCTGCACCTTCCTTGGGCTGATCATCGCCGTGCTCACCGACAAGATCTGGTGGGGCACGATCGCCAAGAGCCTGATCTTCCTGCCTCTCGCCATCTCCTTCGTCGGCGCCAGCGTGATCTGGAAGTTCATCTACGAGTATCGCGGCGAGGGCCAGGTGCAGATCGGCCTGCTCAACGCCATCATCCAGTATTTCGGCGGCCAGCCGCAGGTGTGGATATCGCTGCCGTTCTGGAACAATTTCTTCCTGATGATCATTCTGGTCTGGATCCAGACCGGCTTTGCGATGGTCATCCTGTCGTCGGCGCTGCGCGGCATTCCGGAAGAGACGCTGGAGGCGGCCGTGATCGACGGCGCCAACCCGTTCCAGATCTTCTGGAAGATCATGGTGCCGCAAATCTGGGGCACGATCGCAGTGGTGTGGACCACCATCACCATCCTGGTGCTGAAAGTGTTCGACATCGTGCTGACCATGACCAACGGCCAATGGAACAGCCAGGTGCTCGCCAATCTGATGTTCGACTGGATGTTCCGCGGCGGCGGCGATTTCGGCCGCGGCGCGACGATCGCCATCATCATCATGATCGCGGTCATCCCGATCATGATCTGGAACATCCGCCAGGCCAACAAAGAGACGGGAGGGCACTGAGATGGCCGCCAGGACCGGAAAATCCTTCGCCGGCCGCTTCGGCGTCCACATCGCCGTGCTCGTCTTCGTGGTGATCTGGACCATTCCCACGCTTGGCATTCTCGTCTCGTCGCTGCGCGACAAGGACCAGATCGTCGCCGCCGGCTGGTGGAACTCCTTTGCCAGTTCCAGCCAGAGCGAGGCCGGGCGGCTTCCCGCGGCGTCGGCGCAAACCCAGAAGGACGGCAAATACGTCATCGAGGGCAATATCTTCGGCGATGGCCCCAAGCGCGAGATCAGCGCCTTCGGCGTGAAATCTTCCGCGCCGACGCAGTACAAGGCGGGGTCTGTCGCCGACCTCAATGACGGCGTCACGCTGCAGATGAACGCCGATGGCGGCTTCGTGCTGTCGTCACCGAAGGCCTTCGAGGGCGACCGCGGCCAACGCGTCTATTTCGCCTCCTCAGCGCCGCCGAAATTCACCACGGACAACTACGATGCCGTGCTGTTTTCCGAAGGCATCGGCCGCTCGTTCATGAACTCGCTGACGGTGACCATCCCGGCAACGATCATCCCCATCCTCATCGCAGCCTTCGCGGCCTATGCATTGGCCTGGATGCGCTTTCCAGGCCGGGCGCTGCTGATTGCCGTCATCATCGGCCTGCTGGTCGTGCCGCTGCAGATGTCGCTGATCCCGCTGCTCAAGCTCTACAACGGCGTCGGCACCTTCTTCGGCGTGCCGTCCAAGACCTATCTCGGCATCTGGCTGGCGCATACCGGCTTCGGCCTGCCCTTCGCCATCTACCTGCTCAGGAGCTACATTGCCGGCCTGCCGCGCGAGATCATGGAATCGGCGCGCATCGACGGCGCCAGCGACTTCGAGATCTTCGTCAAGATCGTGCTGCCGCTGTCCTTCCCGGTGCTTGCGTCCTTCGCCATCTTCCAGTTCCTGTGGGTATGGAACGATCTCCTGGTGGCAATGGTTTTCCTCGGCACGGCGCCCGATCAGATCGTGCTGACGGCCAAGCTCAACGCGCTGCTCGGCTCGCGCGGCGGCAACTGGGAGATCCTGACGACATCGGCGTTCATCACCATCATCGTACCGCTGATCGTGTTCTTCTCGCTGCAGCGCTATTTCGTCCGCGGGCTGCTTGCCGGCTCGGTGAAAGGAGGTTGAAGACATGCAATCGGCTTTGAAGGCGACTTCGAGACCAGACCCCGCCGTCGATCGCGACTGGTGGCGGGGCGCGGTGATCTACCAGATCTATCCGCGCTCCTACCAGGACTCCAACGACGACGGCATCGGCGACCTGCAGGGCATCGTGCGGCGCCTGCCCTACATCGCTTCGCTCGGCGTCGATGCCATCTGGATCTCGCCCTTCTTCAAATCGCCGATGAAGGATTTCGGCTACGACGTGTCGGATTATTGCGACGTCGACCCGATGTTCGGAACGCTCGCCGATTTCGACGCGCTGGTGACGGAAGCCCATCGGCTGGGCCTCAAGGTGATGATCGACGAGGTGCTGTCGCACACCGCCGACATCCACCCCTGGTTCAAGGAAAGCCGCTCCAGCCGTAACAATCCGAAAGCCGACTGGTATGTATGGGCGGACGCAAAACCCGACGGCACGCCGCCCAACAACTGGCTGTCGATCTTCGGCGGTTCGGCCTGGCAGTGGGACACCAGCCGCCAGCAATATTACATGCACAATTTCCTGGCCGAGCAGCCGGACCTCAACTTCCACAACCGGCAAGTCCAGGATGCGCTGCTCGATATCACCCGCTTCTGGCTGGAGCGCGGCGTCGACGGCTTTCGCCTCGACACGATCAATTTCTACTTCCACAGCCAGGGGCTGGAGGACAATCCGCCGCTGCCGCCGGAACAGCGCAACGACCAGACGGCGCCGGCGGTCAACCCCTACAACTATCAGGACCACATCTACGACAAGAGCCGGTCGGAGAACCTCGGCTTCCTAGAGCGGTTCCGCGCGCTTCTCGACGAATATCCGGCGCAGGCCGCCGTCGGCGAGGTCGGCGACTCGCAGCGCGGTCTCGAGGTGGTCGCCGCCTATACCGCCGACGGCAAGCGCGTGCATATGTGCTATTCCTTCGACTTCCTGGCGCCGGAGAAGATCAGCGCGGCGAAGGTGCGCGCGGTGCTGGAGGCCTTCGGCACGGTCGCCAGCGACGGCTGGTCGTGCTGGGCCTTCTCCAACCATGACGTGATGCGGGTCGCCTCGCGCTGGGCCGCCAACGAGGCGGACCCGACCGCCTATCTGAAAGTGATCTCGGCACTTCTGATGTCGCTGCGCGGCTCGGTGTGCATCTATCAAGGCGAAGAGCTCGGCCTTGGCGAAGCAGAGCTGAAGTTCGAAGACCTGCAAGATCCATACGGCATCCGGTTCTGGCCGGAGTTCAAGGGCCGCGACGGCTGCCGCACGCCGATGGTGTGGGACGCGACCGCCAAGAATGGCGGTTTCTCGACCGCCAAGCCGTGGCTGCCGGTGCCGGGCAAACACCTGTCGCAGGCCGTCGACGTGCAACAGGGCGACGCAAGCTCGCTGCTCGAACATTACCGCCGCTTCCTCGCCTTCCGGCGCCAGCATCCGGCGTTGGCCAAGGGTGACATCGACTTCATCGAAAGCGATGGCGACACCGTCGCCTTCACGCGCCGCGAGGGCAATGAGCGGATCGTCTGCGCCTTCAACCTCGGCGGCAAGGCCGCCGAGATCGATCTCGGCAAAGGCGCCCTGCAACCCTTGCCCGGGCATGGCTTTTCAGGACAGACTGGCACCGGGCCGGTCCGCCTCGGCGGTTATGGCGCCTGGTTCGGGCGTGTCGACTGAACATTGCAACGGAAATCATTGGGAGGAGAAAACATGGCCGATGTCACGCTGAACCAGGTGAAGAAATCATACGGCAACCTCAACATTCTCCACGGCATCGACCTCGACATCAAATCGGGCGAGTTCATCGTCTTCGTCGGGCCGTCGGGTTGCGGCAAATCCACCTTGCTGCGGTCGATTGCCGGCCTCGAGGAGATCACCTCGGGCGAGTTGAAGATCGACGGCGAGGTGGTGAACGACGTGCCGCCGTCGAAGCGGGGCATCGCCATGGTGTTCCAGTCCTATGCGCTCTATCCGCATATGACTGTCTACGACAACATGGCCTTCTCGATGAAGATCGGCAAGGAAAGCAAGGCCGAGATCGACAAGCGCGTGCGCCAGGCGGCGGAGATCCTGCAGCTGACCAAGTATCTCGACCGCCTGCCCAAGGCGATGTCGGGCGGCCAGCGCCAGCGCGTCGCCATCGGCCGCGCCATCGTGCGCAACCCGAAGGTGTTCCTGTTCGACGAGCCGCTGTCGAACCTCGACGCCGCGCTTCGCGTCGCCACCCGCATCGAGATCGCCAAGCTCAAGGAATCGATGCCGAACACCACCATGATCTACGTCACGCACGACCAGGTCGAGGCGATGACGCTGGCGGACCGCATCGTGGTTCTGAAGGAAGGTTATATCGAACAGGTCGGCACGCCGATGGAGCTCTACAAGCGTCCGGGCAATTTGTTCGTCGCCCAGTTCATCGGCTCGCCGGCGATGAACATATTGCCGGCAAAGATCGAGAAGGCCGGAAATCCGACCGTGGTCAGCCATGTCGGCGGCCGCAAGGCGACGGTGCCGATCGCGACGCCGGCCTCGGCGAATGGCGCCGCGGTCAGCTTCGGCGTGCGGCCGGAGGATCTCGCGATCGCCACAGGTACGGACTATCTGTTCGAAGGCAAGGTCGACTATATCGAGCAGCTTGGCGAGGTTCAGCTCGTCTATGTCGATATCGGCCGCACCGACCTGCCGCTGGTGGCCAAGCTGCCGGGCAATGTCGAGGTCAAGCGCGGCGAGACCTTGCGGCTCAACGCCAGCGGCGGCGATCTGCACATCTTCGACGCCGACGGCCATTCCTTCACGCTGCATCGCGAGGAAGCAAAGGCTGCCTGACGCTTAACCGCTCCGGCTGACGCATGGTCGTTGCGGAAAAGAAAAACGGCGGGCCAAGGCCCGCCGCTCTTTGTTCGTATATCGTCTAAAGTTGTTAGCGGCCGAAGAGGTTACGGTCGGTGCCCTGAGGGGCCGACTTGTGAACGTCGTTCGACGAGTTCAACAGCTTGTAGACCGTCGAGTCGGTATTGATCGACGACGTGCGCGTGGTGTCGACGGCGGGAGCCGGCTGTCTGGCGCCTACGTCACCGGTATGGCCGCTTTCCGCAGCAAAAGCAGCGCCGGAAACGGCCAACAGAGCGGCCGTGGCAAGAACGATCTTCTTCATTTCAGTGCTCCTGAATCTTGTAATCCGACCGATGCGGCGGGCGAGCCCGCCGCCGGTTCAAGGTCGGTTGTTAGTTGTTGCCGAACAGGTTGTGGTCGGCGCCCGTCGTGGCAGGCTGCTGAGTGGCCGGCGCAGACTGGTGGACCGAAGCCGTGTAGGACGAGTCGACTTTGCCGGCCGCCTGATTGGCTTCGTTCGGGTTGTAATGGTCGCTACCAGCGAAAGCGCTGCCAGAAATTGCCAGAAGGGCTGCGGCAGTGAGAACAATCTTTTTCATTTTTGCTACTCCAGTATCTTAATTCAGTCCGTCTAGCGGCGTGTCTTGGGAATGAAATCGCGTCGTTCGGACAACGCTGATTTGGGTGAGGCGACTGCCGGATTCCAATCACGAAGTTTTTCCATCTGGACCATGAATCCGCATCTTGAAGTTTTCATAAGCATGCCTATGACTTTATTTTTATCCCATTAAATCAATATTTTAATCCGATTATAAGGTTGGCTCACCAAATGTATCGGAAGGCGAACGTTCACACCGTCCTGCACGCACCGTCAACAGAAACGAACCGTTCAGTTCGATTTTAGAATCTCCTAATAGTCACTTTTCGATACTATTAACCATCCCATCCCCGTTCCGCGGGCCGATTCGGCTTCGCATCGGGACAGTGTTTCGACCGAGGGCCAAGGGGGCGTTCGTGTCGAAAGCGCCGCGGCTGTCCCCTGTCGACGCTCGAGATCCAGGCTCGAACCGCGAACTAAACCCCGAAAGGTCGAGATGGCGCCGGCACGCCTTGCCTTGCCAAGCAAGGACCGAGTGTTTACAGGCGTTGTCCAGGGGTCAGGCAACGACACGACCGGCGCAGCCGCCGGCTGGAATTGCAGCGGGGTCAACGACATGCCTCTTTCCGACGTCTATGCCGTTGCGAGCAAGGACATTGTCTTCGAATCCTTTGACGGCGAGGCTGTCGTGCTCGACCTCTCCAACGGCAAGTATTTCGGCTTCTCCGATTCCGGCAGCAAGGTATGGCAGGCGCTGGCCTCGGGTGTCGGCACCGAAGCGCTGATCCGATCGGCGGCGGGCGCTGCCAGGATCGACGCCGCCGCGTTCGAGTCCTTCATTGGGCAGTTGGTCGAGTTTGGGCTGCTAGCGCCTTCCGGCGCAATGCCGCTGCCCTCTTCCGACGATTTGCCGGCGGCGCTGGCGGCGGCGCGCGAGCCGCTCAATGTCAGCGTCCATGACGACCTTGCCGACCTCATTACCGTCGATCCGATCCACGAAGTCGAGGAACCGCTCGGCTGGCCGGCCGTCAAGCAGGTTTCCTGAGCGACCGGCGAAGGGCGAGGTCAGGCTGGAACAGACCATGCCACGCGTCACGCTCGAGACCCTACCGGACTACGCCCGCTTCCTCCTCGCCGCCGCCGAGAGCGCGGCCGGGCAATTCCCGGTCCAGCGGACTGTCCGCCTGCCAGGGCTGGAATTGATCGCGCATCTCGAGCCCGGCGCGCTCGCGGATGCCCTTGGCCAGGCTTTCATCGAAGCCGGCGGCGATCCGCGCGACTCCCGTCAATGCCATGTCTTCGTCGGCCATCCAGGCGTCGGCGACATGCCGGTGCCGGCAAGCTGGGGCGATGCGCATTTCACCGAACACGGCTTTGCCCAGAGACTCGCCGAGGCGGGGCTGCGCGGCCATCATTACCACGATCTGGATTTTTGGCAGGTCTACGACCCCGACCGACGGATCGGCGTCCAGCTGATGCGGTCCCCCGACGCGTTTCCGCCCTGGGAGCAAGGGGCGCCGCTGCGTGCCTTCCTGCATTGGGAATACGCCGCGCGCGGCATGCGCCTTGCCCATGCCGGCACGCTTGGCCTCGATGGCAAGGGCGTGCTGCTGGCAGGCGCCGGGGGCGCGGGAAAATCCGGAACCGTCGTTGCGGGACTGCTCAACGGGCTGGACAGCGTCGGCGACGACTATGTGCTGATCGACCTTTCCGGCGGCGTGACCGCGCGACCGCTGTTTTCGATCCTGAAACAGGATCAGCCGGGTTTCGCCCGGCTCGGGCTGGGAAGGCGGCTGGGAACCGACCGACCGCTCAACTGGCAAGGCAAGCATGCCTTTCACATTAACGAGATCGCGCCTCGGCCAGTACGCGCGAGTCTGGACATTTCTGCGTTGATGGTGCCACATATCAGTGGCGGAAAGACGAGTTCGATCGCACCGATTTCGCGCAAGGATGCCCTCATCGCGCTGGCACCCTCCGGCATTGCCCAGATGCCTGGCGAGCGGGAAAGCGGGTTTCGCTTCTTCAGCGATCTCACACGCTTGCTGCCATGCTACCGGCTTTACCTCGGGACGCATCCGAAGGAGATCGCCGACACGATTGCGGATTTCCTTGCGCGGGCGCCCGATGAAGCTGAGCGTGATCATGCCGGTCTATAACCGCGAGCGCTTCGTCGTCCCGGCTCTGCGCTCGCTGCTCAGGCAGCGCGACGCCGTCGACCTCGACATCATCGTGATCGACGACGGCTCGACGGACGGTTCGGCCGAGGCGGTTCGCGCGATGATGGACGAGAACCCCTGCATACGCCTGTTCCAACACACGCATATGGGTGTTGCCGGCGCCCGCAACGCCGGGCTGCGGCAATTGCCGGCGGACGCCGGCTTCGTGTCCTTCCTCGATTCCGACGACATTTCCCTTCCCGGCCGATTCAAGGCCGACCTCGCTCATTTCGAAACGCGTCCCGGCCTCGATCTGACCTACTCGCTGATGGCGCTGGTCGACCGGATCGACGACGAGACATTGGAGCCGGCCGCGAACAGCCGTATCATGACGCTTCGCGGGCTCTCGCTGTGCACCGCCCTGTTCGGCCGGGCGCTTGTCGATCGCATCGGCTGGTTCGACGAGGAGTTCAAGTTGTCAGAGGACACAGACTATCTGCTGCGCGTCTTCGAAACGGATCCCCGTTACGAGCTGCTGGACAACGTCGCGATCTACTACCGGCGTCATGCAGGGAACGCGACACGGCAGCATGACGGCAGGCTCCGCGACCATCTGCGGGCGATCCACAAATCGATACGACGGCGCAAGGCGGATCCGTCGCTGCGCGAGGCTCCGGGCATTTTCGAGTACAAGAGCCCACCCAACTGGCAGGGTATGTGATGGACGCCGGGGGGCTGGACCACACAAGACAGTTCGGGGGGCACAGATGAAGCTCTCCGTGATCATGCCGGTACACAACCGCGAGACTTACGTCGGCGCAGCACTCCGCTCGCTGCTCAGACAGCGCGACGCCGCCGATCTCGATATCGTCGTGATCGACGACGGCTCGACCGACGGTTCGGCTCAAGCCGTACGCGCGATGATGGACGAAGCATCCTGCATCCGGCTGTTTCAGCAGGAGAACATGGGCGTGACCCGGGCCCGCAACAGCGGACTGAGACAGCTCGAGCCGGAGGCCGAGCTGGTGTCCTTTCTGGATTCCGACGACATTTCGCCACCAGGGCGCTTCGCCGCCGACATAGAGCTTTTCCGAAAGGATCGCGCTCTCGATCTCACCTATTCCAGGATGATGCTGGTCGACAGGATCGATGACCAGACGCTGGAGCCGGCACCAGACTGCAACAGCATCACCATTCGCGGCATTCATCTGTCGGCCGCGATCTTCTCGCGCCGTTTGGTCGAACGGCTCGGCGGTTTCGACGAGGACTTCGTCCAGGCCGAAGATACGGACTTTCTGCTGCGCAGCTTCGAGGTCGGCCCCCGATACCTGCTCCCGGACACGCTGGCGCTTTATTACCGGCGGCACGCCGGCAACATGACGAGGCAGGATGACGTCCAGTCGCGCGAGTTCATGCGCGCGATCTACAAGTCGATGAAGCGCCGCAGGGCCGACCCGTCGCTCAAGCCGATCGAAGGCATCTTCGAACTGAAGAAACTCGCGGACTGGCGGTTCATGTGATGAGCGGATACGGCGTCGTCATTCCGGTCTACAACGCCAGCGCCACGATCGCCGAGACGCTGCGATCGGTGGCGGCGCAGACGCTACGGCCCGAACTGGTCGTGGTGGTCGATGACGGCTCGACCGACGATCTCGCCGCCGCTGTCGGCGGCATCGACCTGCCGCTCAAGCTTTTGCGCCAGGACAATGCCGGGCCGGGCAGCGCGACCACCCGCGGCATCGCCGCGCTGTCGACGCCCTTCATCGCCACGCTCGATGCCGACGACCTTTGGCTGCCCGGAAAGATCGCTGCTCAGCTTGCCCATCTCGAACGGCTTCCCGGGACATCGGGGGTCTTCACCCATATACGCAGTTTCCGCGACGGAGAGCCCTACGCGATGGCCCCGACCGCAACGCCCGGCTGGTCGCGCTCGACGATGCTGATGCGCCGAGCGGCCGCGCAGAGCGTCGGACCGATGATCGACCCGCCGGGCGGCCGTGGCGAGATGATCGACTGGATCGCCCGCGCGCGGGAAAGCGGTTTTGTCCTCGACATGATGCCTGACGTCCTGGCGCTGCGGCGGATCCGGCCGGGAAGCCTGTCCTACGGGCGCGATGCGGCACGCGACCGCGGCTACCTGGAAGTGGCTCGGCTCGCCATGCTGCGACGGGCGCAAAGCAAGGCCAGTTCCAGCTGATGGCGAAGATTCGTCGCATCGGCAAGCGTTTTCCAGACTATGGCTGGTCCTGGCCGACCGGCTCGCTCGACCAATTGCTCAAGGCAGCGCTTCTGCCCGATGAAGAAGCGGCGCGCCTTTGCGCCGAAAGGTGGCTGGACGAGAACGACATCGACCATGTCTCCTTCAGGGAACACCGGCTGCTTGCCGCGATTTCCGACAGGTTCGGACGCAAGCTTGCCGGCCACGCCGCCTATCCGCGCCTGGTCGGCCTGCAGAAGATGCTGTGGACCAAGTCGCGCATGGCCATGCGCGAGGCGGAGCCGGCCTTGAAGGCGATGGTCGATGGCGGCTGCACGGTGATGCTGATCAAGGGCGCCAGCCGCATTGCGCTCGACGCCGCCGCGCAGCGCGGGCGCGTGGCGCACGACATCGATATACTGGTGCGACCCGACGATATGCAGCCGGCTTTCGATGTGCTGCGCGACCGCGGCTGGCAGATCGCCACCGGCGTTTCCCCGCAATATCTGCGCACAAGGCTGGCATCTCTGCGCTCGATGAATTTCTTCAAGGGAAATTACGGCGACATCGACCTGCATCAGCTCGCCTATGACGGCTCGCAGCAGAACGCCGAGGACGACCTCGCGATCTGGCGCCGCGCGATTGCCGCCAAATTCAGCGACGTCAGCGTGGTCGTTCCTTCGCCCGCCGACCGCATCGCCTTGGCCATCGCGCATGGCGGCCTCGACGCGCATACGCATAGCGACTGGCTGGTCGACTGCACCGTGGCCATCGAGGGCGGCGATGTCGACTGGGCGCTATTCCTCGACGTCATCGCCAGGCGCGGCCTCGCCGTCGCCGCGGCGGTCGCGCTTTCCTACCTCGCGCTGGAGATCGGCATCGCGGTGCCGGAAGCTGTCCTGGCGCAGGTGGTGGACATGGCCGACCGGCGCGGCGCGGCGCGCCTGTCATCCGTCCTGCAGGCCAAGCCGCGCACCGATTTCGGCGCGCTGACCTGGCTGTCGCGGGGATTTGCTAAGCAGCTGCGCCTGCGGCGCAAGAAAGGCCGGCTGAAGCAGACCGAGCCGAACATCGTGTGGCGCGGCAAGTCGATGACCGCGAAGGCTGCCGGCGGGCCGGCGCCGTTCGTGCTTTCGCAGGCGTTGGATGAACCGCAGGGCGAAGTCGGCGAGATGATGCTCGATCTCGTCGTGCGCATCGTCGTTCCGCCGGTCAGGCGACGCATCGAAATGGAGATCAATGCGGGCGGCCGGCATGTGGCCCGGCTGCGCTCGATGGCGATCAGCCGTTCCGGCGGCGAGCGGATGCTGCGCTTTCGCGGCAAGGTGAAGCTTGACCGGACGGGACGGACCCTGGTGCTGGAGGCGCGGCCGTCACGACAGTTTCGCGTCTGGGACAACGAGCAAGCCGTCGCCATCTATGGCGCGCTGCCTTTCCAGCTCGTTTCGGCAAGATTCTCCCGACCCGGATGAGACGAGGCTCGCCTCAGACGCCATAACGCTCGGTGCGGATCAACCCCGCCGGAACGCCGGCGCCGATCAGCGCGTCGGCGGCGGCCGACACGAATGCGTTCGAGCCGCAGACATAGGCGAGCCTCGGCGTCTTCGGCAGACGCTCGATGGCCTGCGCCATCATGCGGGCGTCGACGCGCCGGGAATAGTCGGAGGGCCTCCTCGCCGGCTCGCGTGTCAGCGTCAGCACCAGATCGAATCCGTCGCGACGATCGTCGAGGCCGATCAGCTCGTCGCCGAAAATCACCTCGTCCCAGACCCGCGCCGAGAACACCAGCGCGACCGGCACCGCATTGTTGCGCAGCGTGCGATGGCGCAGCATCGCCATCAGCGGCACGACGCCCGAGCCGCCGCCCACCAGAAGGATCGGCCCGCCGTCGCTCTCCTCCCAGATGAAATGGCCGCCCAGCGGCCCGCGCAGTTCGATCTCGTCGCCGACCGCCGCCACGTCGTGGAAGAAGGGCGAGACCTCGCCGTCGTCGAGCCGTTCGATCGCGAGCTCGATGCCGCCACCTGCTTCCGGCGCCGAAGCGATGGAATAAGAGCGGCGCGCCTGATAGCCGTCCGGCGCCGTCAGCCTGATGTCGACATGCTGCCCTGCAAGATGGGCGAAGGGCCGCGACGGCTGGAACCAGAAGCTGGTGACGCGCGGCGTGCGCTTTTCGATGCGGGTGATCGTGGCTGCCTGCCAAAGCGATTGCGGCGACGGCTCGGCGGTCATCGATTGCTGCTCACAGATGCCCCTCACGGGTCACTGGAATAGCGCTGCTCGCGCCAGGGATCGCCATACATGTGATAGCCGCGCAGTTCCCAGAAGCCCGGCTCATCGCGCTCGGTGAACTGAAGCCCGTTCACCCATTTGGCCGATTTCCAGAAATAGAGATGCGGCACCAGGAGCCGGGCCGGCCCGCCATGATCTGATGTGATCGGCTTGCCCTCATAGAGCAGCGCCACCATCGCCTTGCCGGTGACGAGGTCCTTGGTCGGGACATTGGTGGAATAGCCGTCGAAGGACAGCGCCAGCGTATAGGCGGTCGGCGGCTCGATGCCGGCATCGGCAAGGATGTCGTCGATCATCACGCCTTGCCACGGCGTGTTGAACTTGGTCCAGGCCGTGACGCAATGGATGTCGCGCGTCATCTTGCTTTGCGGCAGTGCGTTGAATTCGGCCCAGTTCCATTTCTTGATCGGCCGCGGCCCCTGCTTGAGGGTGAAGGACCAGTCCTCGGCGCGCACCCGCGGCGTCGGCCCGGCCGACAGAACCGGGAAACCCTGCTCCAGATACTGGCCAGGCGGAATGCGCGCGTCGGTGTCGGAAGGAGGACGCCGTCCGGAAAAGAAACCACGCGTGACCATCGAGACATCTCCTGCGCCGGCAGAAACGATCGGCGCAGTGTTCTCGAAGATATCGCCACGGGCAACAGGAATCTCGGCGACCTGCCGGTTTCCGGCAGGTCGCCATGATTGTCAGCCGGCAGCGAAAGGCACCGCCACGAAGATCTGCGCGTCACCGCGATCGATCAGCAAAAGCACCGACTTCTTGCCGGACTTGCCTGCCTCGGCGATCGCCTGGTTGGCTTGCCTGGCGGTCTTCACCGGCATCTGGTCGACGCCGACGATGACATCGCCAGGCTGGATGCCGGCGACCGAAGCCGCCTTGTCCGGATTGACCCGCTCGACCACGGCGCCGCGCTGGTTGCCCGCCAGATTGAGCTGGTCGCGGATGTCGGGCGTGAGGTCGGTCAGGCCGAGGCCGAGCGACGGGACGCGCAGGTTCTGCCCGGCCGACGGACTGCCGCCTTCATTGCCGTTCGACGCGGTCTTCTGATCGTCGCTGTTGCGGCCGACATCGGCCGAAATCTGCATCGCCTTGCCCTTGCGCCAGACATCGAGCGTTTCCTTGGCGCCCGGCGACACATCGGCGACGGCGCGCGACAGATCCTTCGGATCCTTGACCTCCTGGCCGGCGAAGCCGGTGATGACATCGCCGGTCTCAATGCCCGCCTTGGCGGCAGGCGAGCCTTGCGTGACCGCCGAGACCAGCGCGCCGCCCGGATGGTCGAGGCCGATGGCGCTGGCGACATCCTGGGTGACCGGCTGGATCTGCACGCCGAGATAGCCGTATTCGATGTCGCCGCCCTTCATCAGCTTGGCGACGACCTTCTCAGCCTGGTCCGACGGGATGGCAAAGCCGACGCCGACGCTGCCGCCATTGGGCGAATAGATCGCCGTGTTGATGCCGATGACATTGCCGTTGACGTCGACCAGCGGGCCGCCGGAATTGCCGTGATTGATCGGCGCGTCGATCTGGATGAAGTCGTCGAACGGTCCGCTATGCAGGTCGCGGCCGCGCGCCGAAACGATGCCGGCGGTAACCGTGGTGCCGATGCCGAACGGGTTGCCGATCGCCAATACCTGGTCGCCGGTCATCAGCTTGTCGGAATCGCCCCATTTGACGGTCGGCAGAGGCTTGTCGGCCTTGATCTTGAGCACCGCCAGATCGTTCTTGGCGTCGTGGCCGACGAGCTTGGCGGGAAGCTCGGTACCGTCGTCGAGGGTCACCTTGATCGAGCTCGCGCCGTCGACGACATGGTTGTTGGTGACGATCGTGCCGTCCGCGCCGACAATGAAGCCGGAGCCAAGCGCCTCGGCGCGCTGCCCCTGCTGCTGCGGCGGCGCCTTCGGCATCGGCATGCCCTGGTCACCGAAGAACTGCTGGAAGAACTGGTCGAAAGGCGCATTGCCGCCGAGCGGCGAGCCCTCGTCCTGTGGCTGTGCCTTCATGACCGAAGTGATGGTGACGACGGCCGGCTTGGTGACGGCGATGACCGGCGCGAAGGAGCCGTTCGGAGCGGTGATGCCGGCGACCGGCGTCTGCGTCGTCGCGGCCACGGTGCTGAGGCCGGCATTGCTCTGGGCGAAGGAGACGATGACAGGCGAAATGATCAGCGCGGCGCCCAACAGGGCGGCGACGCGATGTCTGCGAAGGATGCTTGAGGGTGACATGGTCGTTCTGTCCGGGCGAGCGTTGATCCGGCGTCGCGGGCGCTCCCACGGGATCGTCCGTCGACGTGCCGATGACCGGATTTGCCTGTCTCGCCGTGCATGGCAGCCGGCCGTCTCGACAGACACGCATCTAGGACGCCTAGTTGCCATAATTAGGGTTTTGGGGCGACCTTACGAAGATTTAATTCAGAGGGCGCTTACGAACCGCTCCCGGCGGCGCAGATAGGACGAGGCCATTTCGCGCATGCGGGCGGCATCGAAGCTCGGTCCGTGGCCGCCATGGCCGAAGCGGATCGGCAGGTCGAGCAGGCGCTGCATGGTGCGGCAATAGGCCGTGCGGTCCGAATCCGGCAGGTCGTCGATCAGCATGCCGTCATAGATGGCGTCGCCGGCGAAGAAGAGGCCGTCGGCCTCGTCGAAAAGCGCGATCGAGTCCGGCGAATGTCCAGGCAGATGCAGCACGCGGAATTTCCGGTCGCCGAGCTCGACGATATCGCCCTCGTCGAGCGCACGGGTCAGCGGGGCGGGAGGAATGCGATAGTCAGCCGCCTTCCAGTCCGGCGCCGGCAGCTTCGAGACGGCGCCGTCGAGATTGTGGAACATATACGCGTAGGTGGCAGCGTCATCCATGTCGTCGAACCGCGCAGCGCTCATCTTCGGCCCCATGCGCAGCGGGAACTCATGCAGCGAGCCGACATGGTCGAGATGGATATGGGTGGCGACGACGATGAGCGGCTTGCCGGCCGGCGTGTCGATCTGAGGCGCCAGCGGGCGAATGCCCATGCCGGTGTCGACGAGAAGATCGGCGTCACGGCCCTTGAGATGCCAGATATTGGCGCGCACGAAATCATGCACGAAGGGTTCGGTCAGCATCGTCGTCACGGCATCGACTTTTGCCTTGCCGAACCAGTCGCCAACCTCAAGCTCGGGCATCGGGCCGCCACCCATCAGACGAACGGCTTCCCGATCTTGTACTTTTCCGGCACCAGCCGCTTGAGATAGGCCATGCCGGCTTCCGAAAGCTGGTTCAAGTCCGGCTGCATGAAATCGTCGGGCATGTGGCGGGTCTTGCCGGCCACCGCCTTCAGCGGCACCTTCTTCAGCACGGTCTTCGACCCGTCATACTGGATCGCGACCGAGCCGCCGCCTTCGCCGGCGACGGCAACCGCGAAGGCGCCAGCGTCGAAGGCTTCCTTGGCGTCGACGGCGCTGATCGCGCCGACATAGCCGCGCGGCATGTAGCCCAGCGCGTCGACCCGCGCGCGCTTGCCCGGCAGGCCTTCGGCCAGAGCGCGTTCGAGCGCCGCAGGCAGGTCGCTGCCCGACAATTTGACGTTGCCGTGCTGGTCGCGCTCGAGCTTGGCCGGCGGCACCAGGCTTTCGACCAACGCCTTGCCGTCGGCGGTGCTGACGCCTTCCGAGACGGCGACGATGCAGCGCTTGTGGCGATCCAGCTTCTCGCGCACTTCATCGATGAAGCGCTTTGCCGAGAAGGCGCGCTCCGGCACGTAGACCAGATGCGGGCCGCTGTCGGGATCGAGCTGCCAGGCGGCAGCGGCTGCGGTGAGGAAGCCGGCGTGACGGCCCATGACGATGCCGACATAGATGCCGGGCAGCGCGCGGAAATCGAGATCGACCGACAGGAACGCGCCGGCGACGAACTCGGCCGCCGAGATGAAGCCCGGCGTGTGGTCGTTCTCCTCGAGGTCGTTGTCGATGGTTTTCGGCGCGTGCACGAAGGCGATCGAGCCACCGGCGGCATCGGTCAGGATCTGCTGCGTGCCCGACGTGTCGTTGCCGCCGATATAGATGAAGGCGTCGGCGCCTGCCTTCTTCAGGCCGCTGAGGATGACCTCGCAATAGGCGGCGTCCGGCTTGTCTCGGGTCGAGCCGAGGGCGGCGCTCGGCGTGCCGGCGATCAGCCGCAGCTGGTCCTCGGGGATGGCGGAGAGGTCGACATAATTGCCGTCGCGGATGCCGCGCACGCCGTGGATCGAGCCCAGCACCCTGGCGCCGGGATGACGCTTGCGGATTTCCAGCGTGGCGCCTACGACCGTCTGGTTGATGACCGCGGTCGGGCCGCCGCCCTGTGCGATGACGAAAGTTCCGGCCATGTTTTCTACTCCCGAGGCGAAGGTTTTCAGGGCACCTTCGCCTGTCTTGCCGCATCGCGCAACGGGGGAGTGGGAAGCATGATCCCGAAAAGTGGAAACCGGTTTTCGGAACGGATCATGCTCAAGCTGGAACAGAGGGCGGCCGGTCGGCCGCCCCGAAAAGATCAGACCACGACGACCGGGTTCTTCTTGGAAACCCGGCTGTAGAGATCGATGATGTCCTGGTTGATCAGGCGCACGCAGCCCGACGACATCGCCTGGCCGATGCTCCACCATTCGGGCGAACCGTGGATGCGGTAGCCGGTGTCCTTGCCGTTCTGGTAGATGTAGAGCGCGCGCGCCCCGAGCGGGTTGGTGAGGCCGCCGGGTTGGCCGCCCTGCCATTTCACCAGTTCCGGCTTGCGCTGGATCATTTCCGGCGGCGGCGTCCACACCGGCCATTCCTTGCCGTACTGGATGTTGGCGCGGCCGGACCAGCGGAAGCCGTCCTTGCCGATGCCGACGCCATAGCGGATAGCGTCGCCGCCCGGCTGGACGAGATAGAGCATGCGCTCCTGCAAGTGGACGACAATGGTGCCGGGCGCCTCGCCGGTCTTGTCGACGACGATCTGGCGGCGGAACTGCGGCTTGACCTTCTGCCAAGGCACCTCCGGCACCTGGAAACCGCCATCGGTGAGCGAGGCGTACATGACGTCGGGGCCGGTGATGTTCCTGTCGACGCTGATCGCCGGGCGCATGGGCGGCACGGAACCGGTGACGGTGTTGTCGAGCTGCATTTGCGGCAGGTCGAGCGTGTCGGTGGTGCTGCAGCCGGCCAGGCCGAGCAGCGCCATGGCGCCAGCGCCGGAAAGCACGGCGCGGCGGGAAAGCTGAATTTCAGTATCGATTGCGGCGCCGCTAGAAGGCGGCGTCAGACTTTGCGGCAACTCGCGCATGCACCAAACCCTAGGCTGCCGGCGGGAAGCACGGTCCGGCCGGATCGCAGGCATTTTCGCCACTCATGGTTGAAAAAGGGTGAAAGACCAGAAGCCGGGCTTAACCTTAACGAACCGTTGCGGCGACCGATGGGCCTGCGGCACGGGCGCCGAAGATTTGTCCAACGGCCCCTTTACATTCCCGGCGATCCCAGGATTTATCCTTTTCTTTGCGCTCAAGGAGCAGGGAAATGTCCTTCGAAAACTGGGCCGCCTTCGCCGCCGCCTCGTCCATACTTCTCGTCATTCCAGGCCCGACGATCCTGCTGGTCGTCTCCTACGCGCTGGGGCAAGGCTGGCGCACCGCGCTGCCTATGGCGGTGGGCGTGGCGCTGGGCGACTTCACCGCCATGACGCTGTCGATGCTCGGCATCGGCGCGCTACTCGCGGCTTCGGCCACGGTGTTCACCGTGCTCAAGGCGGTCGGCGCCGGCTATCTCATCTATCTCGGCATAAAACTGTTCCGCGCCGGCGGCGCGCTGAAGGCCGAGCCGCGCACCGACGCGGTCTCGGCGGCAAGGATGATGGCGCATGCCTGGCTGGTGACGGCGCTCAACCCGAAGAGCATCACCTTCTTCGTCGCCTTCCTGCCGCAGTTCCTCGACCGGCACGCCGACTTCTGGACGCAGATGCTGATCTTCGAGACGACCTTCCTGACCTTGGCTTTCGCCAACGCCTTCGGCTACGCGCTGATCGCATCCAGGGCCCGCGCGATCGTGCGCAACCCGAAGGCGATCCGCATCCTCAACCGCACCGGCGGCACCCTGCTGGTCGGCGCCGGCGTCGCCGCGGTGGCGATGCGCTCCAGCAGCTAGGCCTAGGGCAAAAGCGAGGCAGATCACATCTGCGCGGTTGGCGGGTTGGTGCGGGTTGCTCTAGGATCGGATCCCGACCGAAAAATCGTCGATAACGAGGACGTAATGATGAAGGACGCATTCGGGCTGGCTCACTCGGGCGCGACCGAAGCCGGTTTTTCGTCCTATGCCCGCGCCGTGCATGAGCTGCAGTGCTTCGTCGGCGACCCGGTCGCAGCAATCGACCGCGCCATCGCCGACGATCCCGGCTTCGTGATGGCGCATGTGTTCAAAGGCTATCTGTTCGGCCTTGCCACGGAGCGGGAGGCGATGGCCGTCGTGCGATCCTGTCATGCGGCGGCGCGGCCGCTTGCCGACACCACGCGCGAACAGGCGCATGTCGCGGCGCTCGGCCATCTCGCCAATGGCCACTGGCATGAAGCCGCGCGCATCCTCGAGGACATCGCGATCGATACTCCGCACGACGCGCTGGCGCTGCAGGTGGGGCATCAGATCGACTTCTTCACCGGCAATGCGCGCATGCTGCGCGACCGCATCGGCCGTGCGCTGCCGGCCTGGCAAAAAGCCATGCCGGGCTACCACGCCATTCTCGGCATGCAGGCCTTCGGGCTGGAGGAGATGGGCGACTATGCCCGCGCCGAATCCTTCGGCCGGCAGGCGGTGGAGATCGAACCGCGCGATGGCTGGGCGCAGCATGCGGTCGCGCATGTCATGGAGATGCAAAGCCGACAACGAGACGGCATTGCCTGGATGCGCGCCAATCCGGAGGCATGGACGAAGGAGAGCTTCCTCCAGATCCACAATTGGTGGCACCTGGCGCTGTTCCATTACGATCTCGGCGAAACCGACGAGGTGCTCAAGCTCTATGACGGGCCGATCTATGGCGACCGCTCGACATTGGCGCTCAACATGGTCGATGCCTCGGCGATCCTGTGGCGCCTCACCCTGGGCGGCGTCGATGTCGGCGACCGCTGGGCGGCGCTCGCCGCCAACTGGATCCCGAAAGCCGCCGCCGGCAATTACGCCTTCAACGACGCGCATGCGATGATGGCCTTTGTCGGCGCCGGACTGGAGGCGCCGGCCAAGACGCTGCTCGAGGCGCAGCGCGAAGCGATGCGCGGCAGCGACGACAACGCCGCCTTCACGCGCGATGTCGGACATCCGCTGACGCTTGCGATCAAGGCCTTCGGCGAAGGCAATCACGCCGAGGCAGCGCGCCTGATCCGGCCGATCCGCTCGATCGCGCATCGTTTCGGCGGCAGTCATGCGCAGCGCGACGTGATCGACCTGACGCTGATCGAGGCCGTCCTGCGCGCCGGCGACACGGCGCTCGCGCGGGCGTTGACCGCCGAGCGACAGCTGGCGCGGCCGGAAAGCCCGCTGTCGGCGCTGTTCATGCGGCGCGCCGCCGATTTGTCAGAGAATTGACCCGGGACGGATCTTGCCCTAAAAACTGGCCAAGCCAGATTTTTTCGAGATCCGAAAAAATTAACGGCATTGGGAGGAAATCATGTATCTCGGCCTCGACCTGGGCACATCGGGCGTCAAGGCGCTGCTGATCGACGACGGCCAGAAGGTCATCGGCTCCGGCCACGGATCGCTCGATGTCTCGCGGCCGCATCCGGGCTGGTCGGAACAGGATCCGGCGCATTGGATCGAGGCCTGCGAGGCGGCGATTGCCGAACTCAAGGCTTCGCATCCGAAAGAGCTGGCCGCGGTCAAGGGCATCGGCCTTTCCGGCCAGATGCATGGCGCCACCCTGCTCGATGCATCGGATAAGGTGCTGCGCCCCTGCATCCTGTGGAACGACACGCGCAGCCATGTCGAGGCGGCCGCGCTCGATGCCGATCCGCGCTTCCGCAAGCTCACCGGCAACATCGTTTTCCCGGGCTTCACCGCGCCGAAACTTGCCTGGGTGAAGGAACACGAAGCCAAGATCTTCGCCGCCGTCGCCAAGGTGCTGCTGCCCAAGGATTATCTGCGGCTCTGGCTGACTGGCGAGCATATATCCGAAATGTCGGATTCGGCCGGCACCTCGTGGCTCGATGTCGGCAAGCGCAGTTGGTCGGCCGAATTGCTGGCGGCGACGTCGCTCGACGAAAAGCACATGCCCTCGCTGGTCGAAGGCACCGCCAAGGCCGGCGGGCTGCGCGGCGAACTGGCCGCAAAATGGGGCGTCGCGGCGGGCATCCCGATTGCCGGCGGCGCCGGCGACAACGCGGCCTCGGCCTGCGGCATGGGCACGGTCGGCGCCGGGCATGCTTTCGTGTCGCTCGGCACGTCGGGCGTGTTGTTTGCGGCGAACGCCTCCTATTTGCCCAACCCGGAAAGCGCGGTGCACACTTTCTGCCATGCGCTGCCCAATACATGGCACCAGATGGGCGTCATCCTGTCGGCCACCGATTCGCTCAACTGGCTATCGGAAATCACCGGAAAGGGCGCCGGCGACCTGACGCGTGAACTCGGCGATGCGCTGAAGGCGCCGACGGGTGTCACCTTCCTGCCCTATCTTTCGGGCGAGCGCACGCCGCACAATGATTCCGCCATCCGCGGCTCCTTCACCGGGCTCGCGCATGAATCGAGCCGCGCGGTGCTGACGCAGGCGGTGCTCGAAGGCGTCGCCTTCGCTTTCCGCGACAGTCTCGAGGCCCTGAAGAAGGCCGGCACGGAGCTGACCCGGGTGACCGCGATCGGCGGCGGCTCGCGCTCGCGCTATTGGCTGAAGGCGATCGCCACCGCGCTGCAGGTGCCGGTCGATATTCCCGCCGATGGCGATTTCGGCGCCGCCTTCGGCGCGGCACGGCTGGGGTTGATCGCCGCGACAGGCGCTGATCCGTTGGCCGTGTGCACAGCGCCGGCAACGGATGCGACGATCGAGCCGGATGCTGGGCTTGGTGGGGCTTATGCTGATGCCTATCAGCGCTATCGCGCGCTCTATCCGGCGATCCGGGCTGTAACCGCGTGAGCAGGCGCGAGGCACCTAGTAGTTGCATGGGTAGGCGCGAGGCACCCCCCTCTGCCCTGCCGCGCATCTCCCCCGCAAGGGGGGAGATCAGCAGCTTCAGCGCCACTGCACTTTTTTCAACGCTTGCGATTGGCGAAGGCCTGCGTGACAGCCAATCTCCCCCCTTGCGGGGGAGATGCGCGGCAGGCCAGAGGGGGGTGCCTCGCACCGCTCCTCCGAAATTAGCCTCACTGCGCCGGCACCTTATCCAAAAACCCGGTGACGCTCTTCAGGCGGCCATCCTCGATAACGCCGATGTCGGTGCCTTCGATGACGGGTTCCGCGCCCTCCGGTCCCAGATTCCACGAGAAACGGATGCGGTCGGCGAAACCGTCCGGCTCGCCTTTCAGCGAGAAGCGGAAGCCGGCAAAGCGCTGCTGCACGCCGTCGATCAGTGCCGCGACGCCAGCATGGCCGTCGCCCCGCATGACCGGGTCGCGATAGCTGACATCCTTGGTGAAGGCCGCGTCGAGCAGCGCCTTGCGGCGGGCCGCATCGCTCTCGTTCCAGGCGGCGATGTAGTTCCGGGCGATCGTGTTGAGGTCGGTCATGGTCATCATCCTTCGTTGGATCGTTTCGACATGACGCTTTTCGCGCCCCGCGGACGCCAAACCAATTACGCCTGAGGTAATCGGGCGAAACCATCTCGGAGAGGAAGGAAACCATGAGCAGCGGATTTTTCGGCGACATCAAGACAATCAAATATGAAGGGCCGGATTCGACCAATCCGCTGGCCTATCGCTATTACAACCCCGATGAGGTGGTGGCCGGCAAGCGGCTGGAGGACCATCTGCGCTTCGCCGTCGCGTATTGGCATTCTTTCGCATGGCCGGGCGGCGACCCCTTTGGCGGCCAGACCTTCGACCGCCCTTGGTTCGCCAAGCCGGGCGGCGTCGACACGATGGAACTGGCCAAGCTCAAGGCCGACGTCGCCTTCGAGATGTTCTCGCTGCTCGGCGCGCCCTATTTCTGCTTCCATGACGCCGACGTGCGCCCGGAAGGCAAGGATTTTTCGGAGAGCGCCGCCCGCCTCGACGAGATCACCGACTATTTTGCCGGCAAGATGAAAGAGACCGGCGTCAAGCTGCTCTGGGGCACGGCGAACCTCTTCTCCAACCGCCGCTTCATGTCGGGTGCCGCCACCAATCCCGATCCGGACGTATTCGCCTATGCGGCGGCGGCGGTGAAGAAATGCATCGACGTCACCAAGAAGCTCAAGGGCGAGAATTATGTGCTGTGGGGCGGGCGCGAGGGCTACGAGACGCTGCTCAACACCGACCTTGCCCGCGAGCAGGAGCAGGCCGGACGCTTCCTTAACCTCGTCGTCGACTACAAGCACAAGATCGGCTTCAAGGGCACGATCCTGATCGAGCCGAAGCCGCAGGAGCCGACCAAGCACCAGTATGATTACGACGTCGCCACGGTGTACGGCTTCCTCAAACGCTTCGGGCTGGAGAAGGAAGTAAAGCTCAACATCGAGCAGGGCCACGCGATCCTCGCCGGCCATTCCTTCGAGCATGAGCTGGCCCTGGCCAATGCGCTTGGCATCTTCGGCTCGATCGACATGAACCGCAACGACTACCAGTCGGGGTGGGACACCGACCAGTTCCCCAACAACGTGCCGGAAATGGCTTTGGCCTATTACCAGGTGCTGCAGGGCGGCGGCTTCAAGACCGGCGGCACCAATTTCGACGCCAAGCTCAGGCGTCAGTCGCTCGACCCGGACGATCTCCTGATCGGCCATATCGGCGGCATGGATGCTTGCGCGCGCGGCCTGAAGGCCGCAGCCAGGATGGTCGAGGACAAGGCGCTGTCCGGTCCGCTCGCGGAACGCTATGCCGGCTGGAACACAGCCGAAGGCAAAGCGATGCTGTCCGGCAAGCGCACGCTGGAAGAGATCGCCGAACGCGTGGTGAAGAAGAAGATCGAGCCGCAGCCGCGCTCCGGTCGCCAGGAACTGCTGGAGAACATCGTCAACCGCTACGTCTGATCGCTCAGGCGGGATGCCGACCGTATAGCATTCGCGCGGGGCAGAACTTCACGACAAGGTTTTGCCCCGAGCCGCCCCTTAATCGCCCCGCTCTTGCCTTCAAACAGCCGTCACGGAACTCGTATAAACGTGGCTCCTGTGGCGGGTGAAGAAGAAGGAGGCGAACCGATATGCAGCATGAACGCGAAATCGACGCCCTGCTCTCGTCCGGCGAAACCGGATCGATCATCGACCGGCTGATGGCATTGCCGCGGCCGACGAACGACGTGAAGACCGAATGGGATCGCGCCGTCAGCAACCGCTTCGAAATCCGTCTTGCGAGACAGATGCGCTCGCAGATGGACAGCGCCAGCGACCGGCAGACCGCCGCTTGAGCGACCGGCAGACCGCCGCTTGAGCGACCGGCAGACCGCCACTTGAGCGAGCGGCAGACCGCCGCATAGCGAGCGGAAGCGGCAAGCCGCCGCCTTAGCGAGCGGAAGGCCGCCTCCTTAGCCCTACCCTCGGCGAAGCCTGACCGGCGCCTCGCCGAACGCTCTCGAAAATGCCCTGGAAAATGCCGCGGCGGACGAAAAGCCTGTACGCCCAGCGATATCGGCCATGGCAATGCGCGTGTCGACGACGAGGCGGCGGGCGGCGCTGAGGCGCAGCCTCAGATAATAAGCGCCCGGCGTCTCGCCGATCGATTTGCGAAAAATGCTTTCCAGCGTTCTTGCCGTCACGCCGGCGCGCCTGGCCACGGCGTCGATGGTGAGCGGCTGGTCGACATGCGCTTCCATAAGGCGGATCGCCTGGGCAAGCCGCGGGTCGTAGCCGTCGAGCCGGCCGAGCGATACCAGCGGCTGCGCGTCGGTCGCGGCGCGGGCTTGGTCGTAGATGAAGACGCTCGCCACATCGAGCGCGGCGGCCATGCCGAGCCGGGTGCGGACCAGATGCAGCATCAGGTCGAAGGTCGGCGAGGCGCCGCCCGAGGTGAAGACCGGCCCGTCGATGACATAGCGGTCCGGCCGCACGTCGACGCCGGGAAAGGCGGTCGAAAACTCCTCCATGTCCTCCCAATGCGTGGTGGCGCTGCGGCCCTCGAGCAGGCCGGCGCGCGCCACCAGCCAGGTGCCGGCCTCGACGCCGCCGCAGGCGCGGGCCGCCCGCGCCGCCCTGCGCAGGCCGGCAAGCAATGCCGAGGTGGCGTAATTCTGGGTGCCGAAGCCGGCGACGACGACCAGCATGTCGGTCGGCTCGGCCGCGTCGAAGCGGCCGCTGACGGCAACCGGCAGGCCGCAAGTGGTCACCGGCGCCTCGCCGGTGACCGAGACCAGCTTGAAATCGAACAGCGTCTCGCCCGAGATGCGGTTGGCGGCGCGCAACGGATCGACCGCCGAGGCGACGCACATGATCGATGAGCCCGAGAACACCAGGAACGTCACCTTGAGTGGCTCGCGTTCGGATCGAAAGATGGTCGGTTTTTCGCTTTTGATCATGAGACCTTCGTAAAACGCAAAACAGTTTCCGGCAAGTCGGGCATTCTTGATGAATTCCTGTGCATGCCGTGCCATTGTCGGCTCCCGCTTTTGGGTGGCATGCATGGCCGATCGAATCTGGGAGGATCAAGATGCCGCTTGCGATGAACCGCGAGGTCTTCATTACCTGTGCCGTGACCGGTTCCGGCGGCACGCAGGACCGCAGCCCGCACGTGCCGCGTTCGCCCAAGCAGATCGCCGATTCGGCGATCGACGCGGCCAAGGCAGGTGCTGCGATCGTCCATTGCCATGTGCGCGACCCCGAGACCGGCAAGCCCAGGCGCGACGTGCATCTCTACCGCGAGGTGACGGAGCGCATCCGCGAGGCCAATGTCGACGTGGTGCTGAACCTGACCGCCGGCATGGGCGGCGACATGGTGTTCGGCTCGCCGGAAGCGCCGCTGCCGCTCAACGAGAAGGGCACCGACATGGGCGGCGCCACCAACCGCATGGAACATGTGCGTCAGTGCCTGCCGGAGATCTGCACGCTGGACTGCGGCACGATGAATTTCGCCGAGGCCGACTACGTCATGACCAACACGCCCGGCATGCTGCGCGCCATGGGCGGCATGATGACGGCGCTGGGCGTTAAGCCGGAGATCGAGGCCTTCGATACCGGGCATCTGTGGTTCGCCAAGCAGTTGGTCGAGGAAAAAGTCCTCGACCCGGATGCGCTGGTGCAGCTGTGCATGGGCGTGCCGTGGGGCGCGCCCGACGACCTCAACACCTTCATGGCGATGGTCAACAACGTGCCCTCGACCTGGAACTGGTCGGCCTTCTCGATCGGCCGCAACCAGATGGCCTATGCGGCGGCGGCGGTGCTCGCCGGCGGCAATGTCCGCGTCGGCCTGGAAGACAATCTGTGGCTCGACAAGGGCGTTCTGGCGACCAACGCGCAGCTCGTCGAACGCGCGGCGAGCATCGTCACCAATCTCGGCGCGCGCGTGCTCGGGCCTGAGGAAGTGCGCAAGAAGCTCAATCTCACCAAGCGGGCACCGATCGCGGCCGCGGCGTAAGGCGGGCGTTGGTCATGGCTGATACCGTCAAATTCACCGCGATGAAGGACGGCGACAAGGAAGACTACGAATTCCTGACCGCCCATGAGATCGACTATGCCGCCAGGACCGGCGACCGGCTGCTCGACGCGCTCGTGCAGCTCGACGAAGGGCTTTCCGGTTACAAGATCACCCGGCTCGGCCATTCGCTGCAGGCCGCGACGCGGGCCTGGCAGGACGGCGCCGACACCGACTGGATCGTCTGCGCGCTGCTGCACGACATTGGCGACATCTACGCGCCCTACAACCACGACGAATATGCGGCTGCGATCCTGAAGCCCTTCGTGCGCGAGCAATGCACCTGGGTGGTGGAAAAGCACGGCGACTTCCAACGGCTCTATTACGCACATCACCTTGGCGGCAACCGGCATGCCCGCGACCGCTTCGCCGGACACCTCTATTTCGACGACTGCGACCGGTTCTGCGAGCGCTGGGACCAGTCGAGCTTCGACCCCGACTACGAGACGCTGCCGGTCGAGTTCTTCCGCCCCTTCGTGCTCGAAGTCTTCGCCCGCAAGGCCTACGATCCGGCGGTGATCCGCGCCGGCGAGCGTGTGGCCCTCACCAACCCCGATACAGCCAAGACGAGAACCGGAGCCTGACAAGCATGAGCATCATCAACAAGGCGGCCGCCATCGGCGGCGGTGTCATCGGCGCCGGCTGGGTGGCGCGGCTGCTCTTGAACGGCATCGACGTGTCGATCTTCGATCCCGATCCGGAAGCGTCGCGTAAAGTGGGCGAGGTGATGAAGGGCGCGCGCCGCGCCTACAGGCAGATGCTGCCCGGCGGCCTGCCCAAGGAAGGCAAGCTGACCTTCGCCAAGACCATCGCCGAGGCCGTGGCCGATGCCGACTTCATCCAGGAAAGCGTGCCGGAGCGGCTCGATCTCAAGCACAAGGTGCTGGCCGAGATCGACGCGCATGCGCCGGCCAACGCCATCGTCGGCTCGTCGACCTCCGGCATCAAGCCGACCGACATGCAGGTGGCGATGAAGAAGCACCCGGAGCGGCTGGTGGTCGGCCATCCGTTCAACCCGGTCTATCTGTTGCCGCTGGTCGAGATCGTCGGCGGCGAGCAGACCTTTCCGGAGGCGATCGAGGTCGCCAAGGAGCTCTACGCCTCGATCGGCATGAAGCCGGTGGTGGTGCGCAAGGAGATCGAGGCCTTTGTCGGCGACCGCCTGCTTGAAGCCGCCTGGCGCGAGGCGCTTTGGCTGGTCAAGGACGGCATCTGCACCGTCGAGGAACTCGACGACATCATGCGCTATTCCTTCGGCCTGCGCTGGGCGCAGATGGGCATGTTCCAGGTATACCGGGTCGCCGGCGGCGAGGCCGGCATGCGCCACTTCATGGCGCAGTTCGGACCTTGCCTGAAATGGCCGTGGACCAAGCTGATGGACGTGCCGGAGTTCAACGACGAGCTGGTCGAGCTGATCGCCACGCAGTCGGACGAGCAGGCGCATGGCCTGTCGATCCGCGAGCTGGAGAAAATCCGCGACGACAATCTGGTCGCGATCATGGAAGCGCTGTCGAAACAGAACAAGGGCAAGGGTTGGGGCGCCGGCGCGCTGCACAAGGATTATACAAAGCAGCTCGCCAAGCTGGCGGCGAAGAAGGCCCCAGCCGGGGCCATCGCAAAGGCCAAGGCGACAAAGCCGGCGAAGAAAGCCGCGAAGCCGGCAAAGGCTGAAAAGCCGACAAAAGCCGGGAAGCCCGCAAAGGCCGACAAGGCGAAGAAGAGCAAGAAGAAGGGCTGAGGCGATGCATTTCGGTCTTTCGGAAGAACAGAAGCTTATCGTCGAGACGACGCGGGCCTTCGTCGAGAACGAGCTTTATCCGCATGAGCGCGAGGTGGAGCGCACCGGCGTGCTGCGCCGCGAGCTGATCGACGAATTGAAGGCCAAGGCGATCGGGGCCGGGCTCTATGCCGCCAACATGCCGGCCGATGTCGGCGGCGCGGGCTTGGACACGGTAAGCTGGCTGCTCTACGAGAAGGAGCTCGGCCGCGCCAACTACGCGCTGCACTGGACCTGCGTGGCGCGGCCCTCCAACATCCTGCTCGCCGGCACGCCGGAGCAGCGCGAGAAATACCTCTTCCCCTGCATTCGCGGCGAGAAATGGGACTGCTTGGCGATGACCGAGCCGGGCGCCGGCTCCGACCTGCGCGGCATGAAGGCGACCGCGGTGCAGGACGGCTCGGACTGGGTGCTCAACGGCACCAAGCATTTCATCTCGCATGCCGACATCGCCGACTTCGCCATCGTCTTCATGGCCTCGGGCGAAGAGGATTCGCCGCGCGGCAAGCGCAAGAAGATCACCGCCTTCTTCGTCGACAAGGGCACCAAGGGTTTTTCGGTGCGCGACGGCTATCGTAACGTCTCGCATCGCGGCTACACCAATTCGATCCTCGAATTCGACGATTGCCGGCTGCCGGCTTCCCAAGTGCTCGGCGAGGTGCACAAGGGTTTCGACGTCGCGAATTCGTGGCTGGGGGCCACGCGCCTGCAGGTCGGCGCAACCTGCCTCGGCCGCGCCGAGCGCGCGCTGTCGCACGCCATCGAATATGCCGCGCAGCGCCAGCAGTTCGGCCAGCAGATCGGCAAGTTCCAGGGTGTCTCCTTCAAGCTCGCCGACATGGCGACGGAGCTAAAGGCGGCCGACCTGATGGTCTTCGAAGCCGGCTGGAAGTACGATCAGGGCACCGTCACCGACCAGGACATGGCGATGGCCAAGCTGAAGGCCACCGAGATGCTAGCCTTTGTCGCCGACGAAGCCATCCAGATCCATGGCGGCATGGGTCTGATGGACGACCTGCCGCTGGAGCGCATCTGGCGCGATGCCCGCGTCGAGCGCATCTGGGAAGGCACGTCGGAGATTCAGCGACATATTATTTCGCGGGCGCTGCTGCGTCCGTTCGGAGCTTAGAGCATGATTACCCCAAACCGGGAACGGTTTTGGGGAAAGATCGCGCTCAAACGAAAAGATGGCCATGCATAAACTCGAACGTCTCCTGCGCCCGAAATCGATCGCCGTGTTCGGCGGGGCGCAGGCCGCCGCCGTCGTGGCGCAATCGATCAAGATGGGATTTGCCGGCGAAATCTGGCCGGTGCATCCGACCAAGGACGAGGTCGCCGGCCGCAAGGCCTACCGCTCCGTCGCCGACCTGCCCGGCGCGCCGGACGCCGCCTTCGTCGGCGTCAACCGGCATCTCACCATCGAGGTGATCAAGGCGCTGGCCGAGCGCGGCGCCGGCGGCGCCGTCTGCTTCGCTGCCGGCTTCCTCGAGACCGAAGCCTATGACGAGGACGGCGAGCGGCTGCAGGCCGAGCTCGTTGCCGCCGCCGGCCGGATGCCGATCATCGGCCCGAACTGCTATGGCCTGATCAACTATGCCGACGGCGCGTTGTTGTGGCCCGACCAGCATGGCGGCATCCGCCTGGCCGAGGGCGGCAAGGGCGTCGCCATCATCACCCAGTCGTCCAACATCGCCATCAACATGACGATGCAGAAGCGTGGCCTGCCGATCGCCTTCCTGATGACGGCTGGCAACCAGGCGCAGACCGGCCTGTCGGAAATGGCGCTCGGCCTGATCGAGGACGAGCGCGTCACCTCGCTCGGCCTGCATATCGAGGCTTTCGACTCGGTAGCCGGCTTCGAAAAGCTGGCGGCGCGCGCCCGCGAGCTGGAGAAGCCGATCATCGCCATGAAGGTCGGCCGCTCGGAGCAGGCGCGGCAGGCGACCGTCTCGCATACCGCCTCGCTGGCCGGCTCGGACGCCGCATCCGGCGCGTTCCTGAAGCGGCTCGGCATTGCGCGTGTCGATTCCATCCCGGCCTTCATCGAGGCGCTGAAGCTGCTGCACATCACCGGGCCGCTGCCCGGCTACAAGCTGTCCTCGATGAGCTGCTCAGGCGGCGAGGCTTCCGTGATGGCCGACAGCGCCGAGGGGCGCTGGGTGCATTTCCCGGCCCTGGCGGCCGAGCACCGTGCCCATGTCAAATCGACGCTCGGACCGCTGGTCGCGGTCGCCAATCCGCTCGACTACCACACCTTCATCTGGAACAACGAGCCGGCGATGACGGCCACCTTCACCGCCATGGTGTCGGGCGGTTTCGACCTCAACATGCTGGTGCTGGACTTCCCGCGCCCCGACCGTTGCTCGGACGTCGACTGGTGGGCGACGCTGCGCGCCTTCGAGGCGGCGCTGAAGACCAACAAGGCGCAAGGCGCGATCGTCTCGTCGCTGCCGGAAAACCTGCCGGAGGAATACACCGCCGGGCTGATGGCGCGCGGCATGGTGCCGTTGTTCGGCATTTCGGAGGCCATGGACGCCGCGCAGGCCGCCGCCTTCATCGGCTGGGCATGGCGCGAGCCGCAGGCGCAGCCGGTCGACACCACGGCGGCGGGCGCGTCGGAAGCCAGACACGTGACGCCGGACGAGGCCGAAGCCAAGGAAAGGCTGATCAAGGCCGGCCTGCCGGTGCCGAAGGGCGAACGCGCTTCCAACGCGGTCGAGGCGGTGATCTCGTCGATGACGCTGGGCTTCCCGGTGGCGCTGAAGGCGCTCGGCGTCACGCACAAGTCGGAAGTCGGCGCCGTCAGGCTGAACCTCAAGGACGCCGAGTCCGTCAGCGCCGCCGCGCATGACCTTCTGCCGCTCGGCACCGGGCTCTATGCCGAGCGCATGGTGCGCGACGGCGTCGCCGAGCTGATCGTCGGCTTCACCCGCGATCCGATGTTCGGCGTGGTGATGACGCTCGGCACGGGCGGCGTGCTGGTCGAGCTTCTGCGCGACAGCGTGACCCTGATGCTGCCGGCGACGCGCGACGACATCGAGGCGGCGCTGCGCGGATTGAAGCTCTATCCGCTCCTCGAAGGCTATCGCGGCCGGCCGAAGGCCGATGTCCAGGCGGCCATCGACGCCATCGCCGGCATTGCCGACTTCGTCCAGAAGAACGAAGGCGAGATCGAGGAACTCGACATCAACCCGCTGATCGTCTGCGCCGAAGGCAAAGGCGCCTGGATCGCGGATGCCCTGCTGGTGCTTGGAGAAAAGAAGAATGGCTGAAATCATTACGACCCGCCGCGAGGGCACGATCCTCGAGGTCACGCTCGACCGGCCGAAGGCCAACGCCATCGACCTGAAGACATCGCGGCTGATGGGCGAGACCTTCAGGGCGTTCCGGGACGATCCCGACCTGCGCGTCGCGATCGTCAAGACCGCAGGCGACAAGTTCTTCAGCGCCGGCTGGGACCTGAAGGCGGCCGCCGCCGGCGACGCGGTCGACGGCGATTACGGCGTCGGCGGTTTTGCCGGGCTGCAGGAGTTGCGCGACCTCAACAAGCCGGTGATCGCCTGCGTCAACGGCATGGCGGTGGGCGGCGGCTTCGAACTGGCGCTGTCCTGCGACCTGATCTACGCCTCGGACCATTCCTCCTTCGCGCTGCCGGAGATCCGTGCGGGCACGCTGGCCGACGCAGCCACCATCAAGCTGCCGAAGCGCATCCCCTACCACATCGCCATGGACCTCCTGTTCACCGGCCGCTGGATGGATGTCGCCGAGGCGCATCGCTGGGGCCTGGTCAACGAAGTGCTGCCCAAGGACAAGCTCGAAGAGCGCGTCTGGGAGATCGCAAGGCTCTTGGCCAGCGGCCCGCCGCTGGTGTTCGCCTCGATCAAGGAGACGGCGCGCGTGGCCGAGGCGCTGACCTTCCAGGACGCGATGAACAAGGTGACACGCCGGCAGTTGCCGACGGTTGACGCGCTCTATGGCTCCGAAGACAATATGGAGGGGTTCCGGGCGTTCGCGGAAAAGCGCGACCCGGTTTGGAAGGGACGATAACGTCAAAGATGACGGCGCGAGGCACCCCCCTCTGCCCTGCCGGGCATCTCCCCCGCAAGGGGGGAGATTGGGTGTCGCGAAGACTTTCGCCAATCGCCAACATTGCAAGGAGACGCGAGGGCTTGAAGCTGCCAATCTCCCCTCTTGAGGGGGAGATGTCCCGCAGGACAGAGAGGGGGGCCTGGGCGCCATCACCGAAAGTTGGTCGTCTCACATGACCGACTACAAAACCCTAATCGATGCCGAGACCTGGGCCTTCATCGAGAAGACCAATTCCTATTATCCGCCGGACACGATCGACTACACGATCATCCAGCAGCGTGCGATCTATGACCGGATGTGCCGGGAGTTCTTTGCCGACTATCCGCAAGGCGTGACCGCCGAGACGACAAGCATCGCCAACAGCATACCGATCCGCATCTATCGCAACGCCACGCCGAACAATGCCGCCATGGTGCTCTATCTCCATGGCGGCGGCTTCATTCTCGGCGGGCTGGACAGCCATGACGACGTCTGCGCCGAGCTTTGCGCCCGCAGCGGCTTCGAGGTGGCCTCGGTCGATTACCGGCTGGCGCCGGAAAATCTGCATCCGGCCGCCTTCGACGACGCCATGGACGCTTTCGAATGGGCCGCCAGGACCTATGACCGCCCTGTCGTGCTTTGCGGCGACAGCGCCGGCGGCAATCTCTGCGCGGCGACAGCGCATGCGACGCGCGGCCATGCGAAGAAGCCGACCGGCCAGATGCTGATCTATCCCGGCCTTGGCGGCGACCATTCGCGCGGCTCCTACGTCACCCATGCCGAGGCGCCTATGCTGACGGTGCGCGACCTCGATTTCTACAAGCATATCCGCACCGGCGGCGTGGACCGGACCGGCGATATCACGCTCTACCCGCTCGCCGACGCCGATTTCGCCAATTTGCCGCCGACGGTGCTGATCACCGCCCAGTGCGACCCGCTGTCTTCCGACGGCGAGGCCTATCGCGACCGCATCGTCGCGGCCGGCGGACGCGCCACCTGGTTCGAGGAGCCTGGCCTTGTGCACGGCTATCTCCGAGCCCGGCACATGGTCGGCCGGGCACGGACGAGCTTCACCCGCATTGTCGAGGCGGTATCGGCGCTCGGCCGGGGCAGCTGGATCTGGTAACGCCCCGGCGGCCCGGGAACGCTTTCCGCTCCGCCATCCGCAAATGAACCTTTCCCTGCCTGACAGCGACTGATGGCCAGGCGCCGCAATGTTGCGGCCCGGAAAGGGAAAGCCCCATGACCAGAAACCCAGAGACTCCGCGGTCTCCGGGAACAACGGGAGTCCAGCGCGATCACCGCCCTCGGGAAGGGGTCGACGCGCTGGGCTTTCGGCTGATTCCGTTGACCATGCATAGGCGCAGGCGTATCCTCACCAGGAGGAAAGCAGACAATTCGATCGGGGAAGAACGTGCCGCAACGCCGCGCCTTGCCCTGGTTGGCGCGACAAGACCGGATGTTCCTTCCTGCGGCTTCGGGGGGAGTTCAATGTCTGGCGGTCGCGGCTCGTTCGTGCGTTCTCGTGGCGGCCGTCTGCGCCGCGCAATAGCAACGACCCGTGGAATTCTTGCCGTGGCGCTGTCCGCCAGCCTCTGGCTCGGCGGCGTTGCGAAGGCGCAGGAAACGCAGATCATCTATCCCGGATCGATGGCGGTCACCGGCTTCCCCGGCACCATAATCCCCGATTTCGATCAGGGCTTGCCGCCCGGCACCGACCCGGTCGACGAAACCTTCATCGACACCTCGCGGGCGTCCTTGCGCATTTTCGACGTCTCGCATCTCGGCGGGCCTGCCTCGGGTCAGCTCGTCTTCACGCCGCCGCCCTTCGAGGTGACGGCTGGGCAGATCGGCGAGGTGTTCGGACTGACCTATGACGATGGCGTGCGTGATGGCGTTCCGTCGGGCATTCCCAATCTTTATGCCGCCGCGACCTCGCTGCATGGCGTCGAGATCGTCACGCCGGACGCCGACGACGACGGGCGTCCGGAGCGGCAGCGTCGCGGCGCCGTCGGCGCCACCTTCATGGACGGCCAGTTCGGCACCGAGAATGGCGGCGGACCAGGCGCGATCTGGAAGATCGACGGCATCACCGGCGCCGTCTCGAAATTCGCCGACATCGACACCAACAGCGGGCCGGGCATCGGCAACCTCACCTTCGATCCCATCCACCGCCAGTTCTTCGCCTCGGATCTCGACACCGGCCTGATCCATCGGATCGACGCCACCGGCCATCTGATCGACACGTACGACCATGGTGTCGCCGGCCGCCCGGCGCATGGGCTTGGCCCCGTCGCCGACGATGGCGCGGTTATGGACATCCAGGGCGCGGCCTTCGATACCGAAGACCCCGAGACCTGGGGCTATACGCAGGACGAGCGCCGTGTCTGGGCGGTCTCCTATCATGGCGGCCGGCTCTATTATTCGGTCGGCGAAAAATCCGAGATATGGTCGGTCGGCATCGCGCGCGACGGCACGTTCGCCGGCGATCCGCGTTGGGAACTGACGGTCAGTGCCGAGAAGGATTACGCCGTCACCGACATCGCCTTCGACAACAAGGGCTTCATGTACCTCGCCCAGCGCGGCCCGGTCGAAAACCGTTACGATTACAGCCGCTTCGCCGATTCCGGCAAAGGCGAGCTGATCCGCTACTGGCGCGAGGACCCGGACGATCCGGCGACGGAATCGGCATGGGTCGAGGTGCCGCAGGAATACGCGGTCGGCTTTCCGCAAAGCAACCGCCAGTCGGCCGGTGGCGTCGACCTGCAATATGGCTATGACGCCGACGGCAATATCGACACCAGCGTCTGCACCGAGACCGTCGTCAACACCGGCGACAAGTTGCGCGACAATCCCGAGCTTGCCGAGCGCCTCGCCGCCGGCGGGCCGCTTGCCGTGCACGGCGTGCAGTTGACGCCGAGCGCGCTGGTCAAGCCGGCGAACGTTCCGCCCTTCGGCTCGTGGTTCGTCGACTTCGACGGCTATTTCGAAGACCCGGAGGTCGAAGGCCATGTCGGCGACATAAGGGTCTGGCGCCCCTGCGAGGGCCGCGCCGGCTATTACGAGGAAATCCCCGGCGGCTATCTGCCTCCGCTCTATCCGCCCGACTTCCCGCCGCCCGGCAATCTGCCGCCCTGCGTCGACGTCGAGGATGTGCACTATTATTGCACGCCGCGCGGACTTCGCGCCGAACTCTATCTCCATGACCATGCCGGCTTTGGCGGCGATTCGATCAAGGCGCAGTCCAGGACGCCCGGTGTCGGGGTATCGACCCCTATGTCGCATGTTCCGGGCAAGCCCTACGCGGTCGACATCACCGGCCATGATCCTGGCGACACCGTCAATGTCGGGCTCTGCTTCTATCGCAGGTCCGACCAGGACAAGGGCGGCTACTACCCTTGCTGCAAGATGACGCTGCCGCTCAGAACGCCAGCCGTCAGCTGCGAACGTTGAGGGAGGGACAGATGACAAATCTCGCCCTTTCCCACCTCGCTTCGCGCAACACGAAAACCGTCATGGAGACGATCATGAAACCCCTGTCATACGCCAGGCGCGGCGCGCGCTGGCTGATGGCGGCCGGTATCGCGGTCGCCATGATGCCGGCGCTGCCGGCGCTTGCCGAAGACACCGCGCCGGCCAAGCTCACTGAAGTCGCCGGACCGGAGCCCAGGCTCGACCTGGACAATCCGCGCATCGTCAATCCCGAGCCCGGCCGCATCGTGCCCTTCTTCACCAAGACGGGCGGCCAGCGCGGCTGCGACTATGTCTACTATACGCTGACCTTCGGCCTGCGCGGCAATGGGCAAGCCTTCGCCAATCCGGCTTTGGCCAACGCACTGAAGAACGTCAGGATCGACTTCAAGGACCAGCTTGCGCACGGCCTGAAGATCGTCAACGTGAATGTGACCGGCGACGGCACGGACGCCGGCGGCGGAGCGCTGCCGGCGGCCACGATCAGCAGCTCGGCCAACCCCGACGATACGGCGACGGTTTCCGATCTCCGGATTTCCGCCGAGGATCTCGACGGTTCGGGCGCGCCGAACGAACGCACCATCACCTTCCGCATCCTGGCCAAGATCGACCTGGCGGCGTTTCCCGCGCCGGCCAATGTCGACAACCAGGGTCAGATCAAGGTGACAATGGGAGGCGGCCCGGGGACCGTCATCCCGTCGCAGGACCCGAGCAAGCCGGACGACGGCGACTTCCTGACCGGTGCCAAGACAACGATCCATATCGACGTCACCAAGTGCAACCCGCCGCCACCTCCCGGCAAGGAATGCTTCAAGGTCGAGCACGGCACGGTCGACTGCGTGCCCGGCGGCGGCGCCTTCATCTACCACATGCCGGTCGGCCCGGAGATGGGCGGCAAGCGGGTGCAGGTGTCGACGACGACGCCCGGCATCACCATCGTTCCCGACACGCAAAAGGTACCGGTCGGCGGCGGCGTGCTGAACTGGAAGATCATCGGCGCCTCGCCCGGCGAGGCCATCCATCTCGTCGTCACCGGCATCGAAACCTATGCCGGGCCGAAGGAAGGCTGGGGGCTCTGCTGCACGCAGGTCATCGACATCGTCATCCCGCGTGATCTGAGATGCCCGCCGAAAGACAAGGAGCCGGACCTCAAGGTCGAGAAGCATGCCGACGTGCCGCGTTGCACGATGGCCGGCGGCTGCGACTTCACCATCACCGTCACCAATGTCGGCGACGCGCCCTATAACGGCAAGATCGTGCTCGACGAGGTGACGCTGCCGGCAGGCTCCGTGCTGGCCTCCGGGCCGAACGCGCCCTGGGTCTGCGTGCCCGGCACGACGCCGATGACCTGCACCTATCCGCCGACCACGCTCAACCCCGGCGCTTCCGTCAACCTCAAGCTTGGATTCAAGCCGGCGGGCGGGTGGCAGGGCAGCGTGCTGCGCAACTGCGCCGCCTATGACTACCAAGCCAGCGGCAAGCCGCTGTTCGGCAGCCAGCAGAACGACCGCGGCTGCGCTTCGATCCCGATCTGCCGCCGTGGCGATCGCGATCCGCAGTGCAATCCGCCGGTCGAAAAGAACGTCGACCTGATCCTGAAGAAGCGCGCCCGCGTACCGGTCTGCACGCCGGACGGCGTGTGCTTCTTCGTGATCGACGTCATCAACAACGGCAGCAACACCTATAACGGGCCGCTGACGGTGATCGACACCTACCCCGGCGGTGCGCCCACCTCGTCGACCTTCGGGCCGAGCCCGCCCTGGAGCTGCGGACCGAACGGGCCCGGACAGTTCCGCTGCGACAATGCCGGCATCTCGCTGCCTCCGGGCGCCTCGACGCCGATCGTCGTCAAGGCGGTGATGCCGGCAAACTACCGGCCGGACACGGTGGAGAACTGCGCCGAGGTGAAGGCCATTCCCGGCGAGGTCGACCTCGCCAACAACAAGGCCTGCGCCATCGAGCGCATCCGCCATCCGAATGGCCGCCAGCCTGGCCTGCGCATCACCAAGACCTGCGGCGGCGATCAGCTCGTGCGCGCCGGAATGGTCGCTTGCCGCATCACCATCAGCAATGCCGGCACCGCGGCTCCCACCGGACCGGTGCGGGTCAACGATGCCGCGGCCCTGGTGTCGGGCGGCGCTCCGGTGCAGATCCAGACTGTGGCCCCGGACGGCCCGGAATGGAACTGCGGACCGGTGCCTGCCAACACGCTGTCGTGCCAGATTCCCGGCGCCGTGATGACGCCCGGAACCTCCAGGCACTTCGACGTGACGGTGAGCGGCAATGGCGCGTTCGAAAACTGCGCGCGCGGCTCCTATGGGCCGGCGCCGGGCGACGACATCGTCTACCCGATCGGCCAGGCCTGCGCGAAGGGCGGCGGCACTTCCGCCATCCGCGTCGAGAAGACCGGCGATGCCGAGTGCCAGCCGGGAGAACCCTGCTCGTTCGAGATCACCATCACGAATGATGGGCCGAACCCCTTCTCCGGTCCGGTCCGCATCGGCGATGCGATCGGCGTGGAAGGGCTCGGCCGGCTGGAAGGCGTTCAGATCACCTCGATCGATCCGCCCTTCGGCTGCTCGCCGGAGCCGACGACGCTGCCTCTATCCTGCATCGCCGACCTGACGCTGGGGGCAGGCGAAAGCCGCACCCACCACGTCACCGTGATCCTTCCCGAGGACGGGCGTCTTGCCGATCTGCAGGGTTCGGTCAACGGCCAGAACTGCGTCGGCGTGCTTCCTCCGAACACGCCGGTGCAAGGCGGCGGCGACGTGCTGTCGCACGACCTGACCACCAGCCAGGGCGACCGCGGCAAGGCCTATTCATGCCACCCCTTCACCATCAGGCATGAGGTGAAGAAACAGTGCTCGGGTGGGCTGGTGCTGAACTCGGCCGGCCGTTGCGCCTGCCCGGACGGCACCACCTTCCGCAATGGCCAGTGCTCAGGCGGCGGCACCAAGCTCTTGCCGCTGCCCGTGCCGCCGCGCTGCGTCCTGCTGCAGGGCCAGATCCGGACAGCGGACGGACGTTGCGTCTGCCCGCGCGGCACGGAGCTGGAAAACGGCAAATGCGTGCGGGGCGAAGAGCCGCAGGAGCCGGAATGCACGCTGCGTCCCGGCCAGTACCGCGACCAGGACGGCAATTGCGTCTGCCGCCGCGGCGAACTCGTCAACGGCGTGTGCCAGGTCATCCCGCCGAAATGCACGGTGCGCGGCGCGGTGCCGACTTCGAACGGCAATGGCTGCACCTGCCCGGACGGCACACATCTCGACCGGGTGGCCAAGGCCTGCGTGCCCGACAGGCAGCCGCCCGCCCAGTGCCGCATCCGGGGCCAGTCCCGCAATGCCGATGGCGATTGTGTCTGCCCGAGCCGCACGGAAGTCCGTGACGGCGCCTGCCGGCCGATCGTGTCGAGGCAATGCCCGATCCGCGGCCAGGTGCGCGACGCCAACGGCAACTGCGCCTGCCCGGATGGCCTGGAGGTGCAGGGCAAAGCCTGCAGGCCGCCAAAGCCGAAGCAGGAGCAGTGCACCATTCGCGGTCAGGTCCACAACAAGCGGGGCGACTGCGTCTGCCCGCGCGGGACCGAAATCCGCGACGGCGCCTGCCGCAAGCCGCAACAGGAATGCGCGCCGGGCTCGCGCTACATCGACGGCCAGTGCCAGCCGGTGCTGACCAAGCGGCGCTGCCCGGTCGGCACGACCGGACGGTTCCCGGACTGCACGCCGATCCGCAGGCGGCCGGGCATCGAGATCAACCCCGGCATCCTGCTCAACCCGAACGTGCTGCAGCAACTGGTGCCGCAGCGCCAGCCGCGGCGCGTGCCGCAGGATCCGGCGGGCGCCAACATCCAGAACTTCAAGCCGTAATCTTGCGGCCGGAAACCCAGACCCGCCGGAGCGATCCGGCGGGTTTGCTTTTCCACATCGAAGACAGCCCTGTGGCAAGCGGGCCGATGCGCCTGTCGAAAACATGCTTCCCCTTGGCCGGATCATGGTCTAGCGCGTCGCTGAAGCGGATTCAGGCGACGCGCTTTAAGCCTTTGTTTTCATGCATGTGGTTATCGCAAAGCCGCTGCACACTTCTGCGCGACATGCATTAGCGCGTTTCACCGTTTCACGGAAACGGCGAACCCTCTATCTCCTTGTTTTGACGCGATTCCGGACGGAAAACCGCTCGCACTTTTCCTGGAATTGCTCTAGGCAATCGCCCTGACAGGCGCGGCCACGCGCGCAGGACTGCCGGGAGAATTTGCGCCATGAGCAAGAAGACCCTGATCGCGCCATCGGTGCTGGCTTCGGATTTCTCCAAGCTCGGCGATGAGGTCGAGGCCGTCGCGGCGGCCGGCGCCGACTGGATCCATCTCGATGTGATGGACGGCCATTTTGTGCCCAACATCACCTTCGGCCCGCCGGTGATCAAGGCGATCCGCAACCGCACCAAGGCCTTCTTCGACTGCCATCTGATGATTGCGCCGGCCGATCCTTACCTGGCGGCCTTCGCCGAAGCCGGCTGCGACGGCATGACGGTTCACGCCGAGGCCGGCCCGCATCTCGACCGTTCGCTGCAGACCATCAAGAGCCTTGGCAAGAAGGCCGGCGTCTCGCTCAACCCGGCGACGCCGGAAACGGCGATCGAGTATGTGCTCGACCGGCTCGACCTCATCCTGATCATGACCGTCAATCCGGGCTTCGGCGGACAGGCCTTCATCCCGGCGATCGTCGACAAGGTGAAACGGGTCAAGGCGCTGATCGGCAGCCGGCCAATCCACATCGAGATCGACGGCGGCGTTTCGGCCGAAACGGCGCCGCTGGTGACCGCAGCCGGCGCCAATGTGCTGGTGGCGGGCGCCGCTGTCTTCAAGGGCGGCAGCGTCGAAGCCTACAGGGCAAATATCGAAGCAATTCGAACGACCGCCGACAGGGCCGCCAGTTAAACGTATAACTGCCCCACCTTTCGCCGGAGTTGCATAACCGCGACAATTGAACGACTGTTCGATATATGAGGCGACGCGGGAATATCGGCTTTTCCCCGAGATTCTACTTTATTCGATGAATAGAGGGCCTGCCTTGTCTTAAAGTCGAATATCGTCATCTTCCGCTTGAGGCGCCGTTGCCCGGCTGTATGATACATGTACGGGAATTGCTTCGCCGCGGGGCCCTGGCAAACCAGGGGCAAAGCAACAGGAGTTCGATTGACAAACGGAAACACCGAGCCGGGCGAGAGCAAGAGCGCCAAAAGCACGCTTGCCAGTTCGGTCTACCAGCAACTCCGCGACGACTTGCTGCGCGGAGCTCTGGAGTCCGAGACGAAACTGCGTGTCGAATGGGTCGTTTCCCGCTATGGCGCCGGCGCCTCGCCGGTGCGCGAGGCCCTCAACCGCCTGGCCGCCGAGGGCCTGCTCGGACGTCACGACCAGCGCGGCTTCTTCCTGATGCCGGTCAGCGCCGCGGAGCTGGAGGAGTTGACGCGTACGCGCTGCTGGCTGGAGGAGCAAGCGCTGCGCGAATCCATTGCGCACCGCACCGCCGAATGGGAAGAGCAGCTGGTGCTGGCCCTGCACCGCCTCGCGCGCGCCGAGCGCCGCCTGCCGGAAGACCCGGCAACCAACAATCCGGAATGGGAGAAGCTGCACCGCGCCTTCCATCGCGCGCTGATCGCGGCGTGCCGGTCGCATTGGTTGATCGGCTTTTGCGATCAGCTTTCCGATCAGGCTTCGCGCTACCGCCTGATTTCGCAAAACGAGCCGGGCATGGGACGCGACGATCTTGGCGAGCACCGGATAATTGCCGAGCGCACGCTGGATGGCGACGCCGACGGCGCGGTCGAGGCGCTTCTCAATCATTACCGCCTCACCGCGGCGATGTGCATGGAACGCCTCGCGCAGGGTTATGATCCGAAGGCCGGCGTAAGCAAAGGGCGCCGCAGATAACTGCCGCGCCGTTTTTGCTCCAGCCGCCAAATCTGGTATTCGCTCGGCAGCGCAACGCCTGGGCCATTCGGCGTGCGCTCTATTTCCTGTTTTGACGCAATTCAGGACGGAAAGCCGCACACACTTTTCCTGGAATTGTTCTAGAGGACATTTTCATGACCAATCATCTCTTCGGCGCTTTCCGTTCCCATATGCCGGCGCCGGGCCGGCTGCTGATGGAGACGGATGACGGCCGTTCGATCACCTATGGCGACATGCTGGCGGAGTCGGCGCAACTGGCGCATGCGCTGGTGCAGGCAGGCGTCGAGCCCGGAAACCGTGTCGCCGTCCAGGTCGAGAAGAGCCCGGAGGCGGCGCTGCTCTATCTCGCCTCGTTGCGCGCCGGCGCGGTCTTCCTGCCGCTCAACACCGCATACACGCTGCCGGAGCTCGACTATTTCTTCCGCGACGCCGAGCCGAGGCTGATCGTGTGCGATCCGGACCGTCTTTCGGGCGTCGAGCCGCTTGCCGCATCGATCGGCGCGACGGTGCTCACGCTCGGCCGCGACGGGCAGGGAACGCTCGCCAGCCAGGCTTCGCGGCAGGCGACGGATTTCAGCGATGTCGCGCGCGGGCCGGACGATCTTGCCGCTATCCTCTATACGTCCGGCACGACCGGCCGTTCCAAGGGCGCGATGCTCAGCCACGAGAACCTTGCTTCCAATGCCCGCGTGCTGGTGGAGCAGTGGCGCTTCGGCGCCGACGACGTGCTGATCCATGCGCTGCCGATCTTCCACACGCACGGCCTGTTCGTCGCCACCAACGTCATCCTGATGGCCGGCGCGACAATGTTCTTCGAGCAGAAATTCGACCCGGCGCGCATCCTGTCGCTGATGCCGCGCGCGACCGCGCTGATGGGCGTGCCGACCTTCTATGTACGGCTGTTGCAGCAGCACGGCCTGACGCGCGAAGCGGCCAGCGCCATCCGGGTCTTCATCTCCGGCTCGGCGCCGCTGCTCGCCGAGACGCACAAGGCCTGGCGCGAGCGCACTGGCCACGCCATCCTCGAGCGCTACGGCATGACCGAGACCAACATGAACACGTCCAATCCCTATGACGGCGAGCGGCGCGCCGGCACGGTCGGGTTCCCCTTGCCCGGCGTCTCGCTGCGCGTCACCGATCCCGAGACGGCCAGGCCGCTGGCCCAGGGTGAGATCGGCATGATCGAGGTCAAGGGCCCGAACGTCTTTGCCGGCTATTGGCGCATGCCCGAAAAGACCAGGGCCGAGTTTCGCGACGACGGCTTCTTCATCACCGGCGACCTCGGCCTGATCGATGCCGACGGCTATGTCCACATCGTCGGGCGCGGCAAGGACCTGATCATCTCGGGCGGCTACAATGTCTATCCGAAAGAGATCGAGAGCGAGATCGACGCGCTTGATGGCGTAGGGGAAAGCGCGGTGATCGGCGTCGCCCATCCGGATTTCGGCGAAGGCGTCACCGCGGTCGTGGTGCGCAAGCCGGGATCGGCGATCAGCGCGGCCGACATTGCCGGCGCCATCGCCGGCCGGCTGGCGAAATACAAGCATCCGAAGCAGGTGATCTTCGTCGACGAGTTGCCGCGCAACACGATGGGCAAGGTGCAGAAGAACGTGCTGCGCGAGATGTACAAGGATATCTATGCGGCGCGCGTAGCCGGCTAACGATTGTCGAGCCGCAGGCCTCGGAGCGACGCGCGCAGACCCTAGGATGACGAAAATCGCGGAGGTTACGCCCCAAAAACCTTCTTGCCGCCGATCCAGACGTTCCTGACATCCAGCCCCTCCGACAGGCCAACAATGTCGGCGGCGGTGCCGTTGGCGAAACGGCCGAGCCGATGCGCCTGGCCGATAGCCTCGGCCGGATAGAGCGAGGCCATGCGCAAGGCCTCGTCGAGGTCGAGGCCGACGACGCGGTGGACGAAGCGGACGGCGGAAATCATGTCGAGATCGGCGCCGGCAAGCGTTCCGTCGGCAAGCCTGAGGCTGCCGTCCTTGCGGTAGATGGTGCGGCCGTTCAGCGTGAACGACGTCATGTCGGTGCCGATCGTTGCCATGGCGTCGGTGACCAGCACGATCTTGCCCGGCCCCTGCTTGCCGCGCAGCGCCAGGATCATCGTCGCGGGATGGACATGGATGCCGTCGGCGATGATGCCGGCGTACAGACCGCCGGTGTCGATCGCAGCGCCCGCCAGACCCGGCTCGCGGTTGCCGATCTGGCTCATGGCGTTGAACAGATGCGTCACCATCGTGGCGCCGGCGCCGGCAAAGGCACTGGCGGTCGAATAATCGGTATCGCTATGGCCGAGGCTGACGACGACGCCGGCCTTGGCCAGCGCCGTGACACGGGACGGTTCGACCGATTCCGGGGCGATCGTGGTAAGCAGCACCGGAAGCTCTTTGCACGCCGCAATGAGCGCCGCCTGGTCGGTATCGGTCATCGGCCGGATCAGCGCCGGATCATGCGCGCCCTTGCGGGCTACGGAGAGATGCGGCCCTTCCAGATGCAGGCCGAGGAAGCCCGGCGCCTTTTCCCGCGCCGCCTCGGCGCCGGCGGCGATGGCGGCGGCGGTGATCGCCGGCGTGTCGGTGATCAGCGTCACCAGCAGTGCTGTGGTGCCGAAGGGCGCGTGCGCCCGGCAGATGGTCTCGATCGAGGCGACGTCGGGATGGTCGTTGAGCATCACGCCGCCGCCGCCATTGACCTGGATGTCGACGAAACCAGGAACCAGCAGGCCACCACCGGTCTCGACCGCCGGAACGCCGGACGGAATCGCGCCTGCGGGCAGGATGGCCTCGACCGCGTCGCCCTTGACGACAAGGGCGGCGTTGTCATGCCAGTCGGCGCCGTCGAAGATGCGGGCGCCGGCGAGTGCGAAACGGTCGCTCATACGGTTTCCGTCACTTTGCGCAGGTTGCGCGGCGTGTCGGGGTCGAGGCCGCGATGGCGCGCGAACGCCTCGACGAAGCCGTAGAAGGACACGATCAGCGGCAGCGGGTCGGTCAGCGGGTGGCCGGTGGCGACATGCGGCAGGAGTTTCGCGGCCTTCGCCTTGTCGGAGGTGATGAAGGCGGCCGCGCCCTTGGCCGTCAGCCCGTCGGCCGCCTCGGCGACCGAGGGTTCGGACGCATCGCGCGCGGCAAGCGCCAGAACCGGGAAGCCGGGTCCGACCAGCGCCAACGGCCCATGCATGACCTCGGCGGCGCTGTAGGCCTCGGCGTGCATGGCGCAGGTTTCCTTGAATTTCAGCGCCGCCTCGCTGGCGATCGCGAAGGATGGGCCGCGGCCGAGGATGAACAGCGACTGCGGATTTTCCAGCGCTCCGGCGAGCGCCATCCAGTCGCAGGCGATCGCCTTCTCGAAATGGCCAGGCAGGCCGGCGAGCGCCTTCAGCAACGGCTGGTCGTCGGTCGCATGCGCCATCAGCGCAAGGCCGGCGACGGCCGAATTGACGAAGGTCTTGGTGGCCGCGACGGAGCGTTCCGGCCCCGCCAGAATGTCGATGGCATAGTCCGAGGCGCGCGCCAGCGGCGAGTCGGCCGTGTTGGTGATGGCGACAGTGAGCGCTCCTCCGGCTCTTGCCGTTTCGGCCATGGCGACGATATCGGGGCTTTTGCCCGACTGCGAGATCGCCAGGCATGCGGAGCCGCGCAGCCTGAGCTTCGCGCCATAAATGGACGCGATCGACGGCCCCACCGAGGCGACCGCAAGACCCGCCGTCAATTCGACGGCATATTTCATGAAGGTCGCCGCATGGTCGGATGAGCCGCGCGCCACGGTGACGACGAAATGCGGGTCGCGCTCGCGCAGGCCACGACCGGCCTCGGCCAGCGCCGAGGCCGAGCCGCCGAGAAGACGGGCGGCGGCTTCAGGGATCTCATCGATCTCGCGCCGCATGTGGGTGGTGTTTGCCATCATGGCCGGATCTCCTCTCCCGGCCCAGTCAGCCGGAGTTCCGCGACGAAATCATAGGCGTCGCCCCTGTAGACCGAGCGGGTGAACTCGATCACCTTGCCGCTCGCCAGATAGGAAATGCGCTCGATCTGCAGACCGGCAACCCCCGGCGGCACTTCCAGCAGGCGCGCATCGGCGTCGCCGAGATTAGTGGCCGAGATGCGCTGCACGGCGCGTACCGGGCGATTGCCGGTCGTGCCCAGCGCCGCATAGAGCGAGGAGCCGATCGCCTCGGGGTCGGGCAGGACGCTGGCCGAGAGCGCGGCGCGCTCGATCGCCAGCGGCGTGTCGTTGGCGATGCGCAGGCGCGCGACGCGCGCCACCAGCTCGGTCGAGGACAGGCCCAGCACCATCATCTCATCCGGCGACGGCGCATAGAGGCCGCGGTCGAGCCAGACGGAGCGCACGTTCATGCCGCGGCGCGCCATGTCCTCGGTGAAGGAGGTGAGCCGCGACAGGGATTGCTCGACGCGCTCCATGCGCGGAGCGACGAAGGTGCCCGAGCCATGACGCTGCACGAGGATGCCACCCTTTACCAGGTCCTGCACAGCCTTGCGCACGGTGACGCGCGAGATATCGGCCTTGCTGGCGATGTCACGCTCGGACGGCAGCGCATCGCCAGGACCGATCAGGCCGCGATTGACCGCTTCCTCGATGCTGCGCCTGAGCTGCAGGTAAAGCGGCGCACCGCTCTGCGAGGATTCTTTCAGCATGGCGAAGATCTGGTCGGCGGCGCTCATCGCGGCGCCTCCGGCAGCATGGCGAAGATCTGGTCGGCGGCGCTCATCGGCCGACCTCCGAACCCTTGGCGAAGACGCGCAAGGCCATCTGCACGGCGCCGCCGAGCGCGTCGTCGAGCGGAGCTTTCAGCAGCGCCTGATAGCGCGCCGACAGTCGCGGCGCGTAAAGCGGCGCGAGGCCACCGAGCAGGCAGAGCGGGGCATCTTCGGCGAGATCGAGCGCGCCGAGCGAAGCCTCGACATCGGCCACCGCCTTGCCGAGGATCCAGTTGGCGACGAGATCGCCCTTTTCGGCATGGTCGAAGACCTTTGGCGCGAAGCCGCCGAAATCGCCCGGCTTGGCGTTGGTGGTGAATTCGACCACGTCTTCCGGATTGTTGCGAAAGACGGCGAGCATGGCGTCCGTCAAGGGCGAGCCGGGACGAATGCCGTCATAGGCAAGCAGCGTCTGCTCCAGCAGGTCGCGGCCGATGCGGGCGCCGCTGCCCTGGTCGCCGACCTGGAAACCCCAGCCGCCGATGGCGCGCGATTTTCCGCCCTTACGCGCCATATAGGCTGTGCCGGTGCCCAGGATGGCCATGGCGCCGTCGCCGGAACCGACCGCGCCTTCGAGCGCGATCTCGGCATCGGTTTCGACACGGCTTTGGCTGAAAGGCAGGATCGCCTCGAGCTGCTGCCGGTAGGTGCCGACATTGGCGCCGGCCAGACCAAGGATGGCAGGTGTCCGCGGGATCAGCTCCGGATCGTGGCCAGCGGCGAGGAAAGCCTGCCTGGCCGCCTCGACGATGTTGGCGCGGGCGCCGGTGAGGTCGGTGCGGATGTTGGCGGCGCCGCTTTTGGCGCGGCCGACGACAGCGCCGTCGACGGTCGCAAGGGCAGCCCTACAGCTGGTGCCGCCGCCATCGATGCCAAGCACGAATTTCACGCGATTTTCTCCTCGGCCGGGATAATACCAATAAAATACCAATAGCCAAGAGTTAATTTCGGTTCAAAAAGATTAAGGCGTATTTTATTGAAAACCCACGGTAATTTGCCGGCAAGCGACTTCCTTTGCCTGAAATTCGTTAATGCGTGTGGACAAGTGGTATTTTTTTGGTATTGTTCGCTCAGTTGGGAGGAAAACGGATGGCCGAGACGCGCACGGAAGCGCTCCACCAGAATGCCGAGGGGCTGGATGTCCAGGCTCCGGAAGCCATTCTGGCGTTCCTGGCCAATGCCCAGATCGAGGCCAGCAAGGCCGTGCACGGCGCCATTCCGGCAATCGCCGTTGCCGCCGAACTCATCGCGAAGCAGTTGAAGAGCGGCGGCAGGCTCGCCTATGCGGCGGCCGGCAGCTCTGGCCTTATGGCGCTGGCCGATGCGCTGGAACTGCCCGGCACGTTCGGCATTGCGCGCGACCGCATCGCCATCCTGATCGCCGGCGGCGACGAGGCCTTCCGCACGCTGGCCGGCGGCCCGGAGGACGACACCGGGGAAGCGGCGGCGGCCGTCGCAGCGGCCGATATTGGCAAGGGCGACTGCCTGATCGCCATTTCCGCCAGCGGCTCGACCCCTTATGCAGTCCAGGCGCTGCAGGACGCGCGGCGCCGGGGCGCTGCCACCATCGCCATCGCCAACAACCGGGGCGCCGCGCTGTTCAAGCAAGCCGACGTCGCCATCCTGCTCGAAACGCCTCCGGAGCTGATCGCCGGCTCGACGCGCATGGGCGCGGGCACCGCGCAGAAGATCGCGCTCAACATGCTGTCGACTCTGACCGCCATCCATCTCGGCCATGTCCATGACGGCTACATGGTCAACCTGACCGCCGACAACATCAAGCTGCGCGACCGCGCCGTGCGCATGGTCGCCGCCATCAGCGGCAAGAGCCGCGACGACGCGGCCCGCCTGCTCGAGGAAAGCGGTGGCGTCGTCAAGACCGCCATTCTGCTCGCCGCCGGCGCCGCCAACGCCGACGCGGCCGAGAAGATACTGGAAGGAACCGGCCAGAAACTTCGGCCGGCGCTTTCCGCGCTGGGGCATGATCCCGAAAAGTGGAACCCGCTTTTCGGAAAAGATCATGCCCTAACAAAGAAGTAGGGCCTGTTTCATCCCGATTTCCATCGGGGTGAAACGGGCTTGCGAGGGGAGCAAGGGGCGCTGAGCCTCTGTTCTCATCAAAACGGAACCTGAAAAAGGTCAACAGGGAGACTGAAGATGAAGACCAAACTACTGACAGCCCTTCTGCTCGGCACAAGCATCCTCGGCACGACCGGGATGGCGCTGGCCGAGGACGTGACGCTCAACATCGAAAGCTGGCGCGGCGACGACCTGACCATCTGGAAGGACAAGCTGATCCCGGCGTTCGAGGCCAAGAACCCCGGCATCAAGGTGGTGTTTGCGCCTTCGGCCCCGACCGAGTATGACGCGGCCCTCGGCGCCAAGCTCGCCGCCGGCTCGGCGGGCGACCTGATCACCTGCCGCCCCTTCGACAAGTCGCTCGAGCTGTTCAAGAAGGGCAACCTCGCCGACCTTAGCTCGTTGCCGGGCATGGAGAACTTCTCGCCCGTCGCCAAGTCCGCCTGGCAGACCGACGACGGCAAGTCGAGCTTCTGCGTGCCGATGGCCTCGGTCATCCACGGCTTCATCTACAACAAGGACGCCTTCGAAAAGCTCGGCCTCAAGGTGCCGACGACCCGCGACGAGTTCTTCGCCGTGCTCGACAAGATCAAGGCCGACGGCACCTACATCCCGATGGCGATGGGCACCAAGGACCTCTGGGAAGCCGCGACCATGGGCTACCAGAACATCGGCCCGAACTACTGGAAGGGCGAGGACGGCCGCGCGGCCCTGATCAAGGGCGAGCAGAAGCTGACCGACAAGGACTGGGTCGCGCCGTATGAGGAACTGGCCAAGTGGAAGCCGTATCTCGGCGACGGCTTCGAGGCGCAGACCTATCCGGACAGCCAGAACCTGTTCACGCTCGGCCGCGCAGCCATCTACCCGGCCGGATCCTGGGAAATCGGCCTGTTCAACACCCAGGCTCAGTTCAAGATGGGTGCCTTCCCGCCGCCGGTCGAGAAGGCCGGCGACACCTGCTACATCTCCGACCATACCGACATCGGCATGGGCCTGAACGCTGCTTCCAAGCACGCGGACGCGGCAAAGACGTTCCTGTCCTGGGTGGCCTCGCCGGATTTCGCCACCATCTACGCCAACGCGCTGCCGGGCTTCTTCAGCCTGAACTCCTCGCCGGTGAAGATGGAAGACCCGCTGGCGCAGGAGTTCGTTTCCTGGCGCGACAAGTGCAAGTCGACGATCCGCTCGACCTACCAGATCCTGTCGCGCGGCACGCCGAACCTCGAGAACGAGACCTGGGTGGAATCGGCCAATGTGATCAACGGCACCGACACGCCGGAAGCCGCGGCCAAGAAGCTGCAGGACGGCCTCGACAGCTGGTACAAGCCGGCGAAGTAGGAGCATCGATTGCGATGCCGGCCGGGCGCGAGCCCGGCCGGCATTCAAACAGTTCCAGATAGCGATTGTCGGCGCAGCCTCCCGGTCTTACCCTCACCTTGCGGGGAAGACGGAGCCGATCTGTCGCTGGCCTTGTCTTTCTCCTCGAAGGGGACAGCCAAGCCGTGCATCGGGGCATCAGCTAGCATCACCTGAACTGGAACCCAGAGACGGCGGGGAACCGAACTCATGGCTACCGAACTCATGGCTGCAGAAACGCGACCGAAAAGACCGATCCGCTGGCATGTCGGCGTCTTCCTGGCGCCGGCGGTGCTGGTCTACACCGCATTCATGATCCTGCCGCTGTTCGGCACGCTGCAGCTCTCGCTATTCCGCAACATAGACCAGTCCCAGGTCTTTGTCGGACTGGGCAACTTCCGCACGCTGTTCGGCGATCCGAACTGGTCGGTGAATTTCTGGAACGCGCTGCGGAACAATGTCTGGTTCTTCATCATCCACATGCTGGTGCAGAACCCGATCGGCATCCTGCTCGCGGCGCTGCTTTCCAGCCCCAGGCTGCGCTTCACCGCCTTCTACCGCACGGCGATCTTCGTGCCGACGATCCTGTCCTTCGTCATCGTCGGCTTCGCCTGGAAGCTGATCCTGTCGCCGCTGTGGGGCGTGGCGCCGCATCTGCTCGATTTCGTCGGCCTGAAGAGCCTGTTCACGCCATGGCTCGGCAAGGAGCAATATGCGCTTACCGCGCTCAGCCTGGTGTCGGTCTGGCAATTTGTCGGCATCCCGATGATGCTGATCTACGCGGCGCTGCTGTCGATCCCCGAAGAGGTGATCGAGGCGGCCGAATGCGACGGCGTCACCGGCATGGCGCAGTTCTGGAAGATCAAGCTGCCGCTGATCCTGCCCTCGATCGGCATCATTTCGATCCTGACCTTCGTCGGCAATTTCAACGCCTTCGACCTGATCTACACCGCGCAAGGCGCGCTCGCCGGACCGAACTATTCGACCGACATCCTCGGCACCTTCCTCTACCGCGCCTTCTTCGGCTTCCAGCTGCAGGTCGGCGACCCCAACATGGGCGCCGCGATCGCCACGATCATGTTCCTGATCATCCTCGCCGGCGTCTGCGTCTACCTGTTCCTCGTGCAGACGCGCCTGCGTCGCTACCAGTTCTGAGGCGCGCCATGAGCACAGCCACCCGTTCGCTTCCCCGCACCATCGGCGCGCATGCGATCCTGCTGACCTACACGGCGATCGCGCTGTTCCCGGTGATCCTGGTGGTGATGAATTCGTTCAAGTCTCGCGCGGGCATTTTCGGCGCGCCGCTGACGCCGCCGACGACGAAGACCTTCGACCTGATCGGCTACACCACGGTGTTCGGCCAGGGCGATTTCTTCCACTATTTCCAGAACAGCCTCATCGTCACCGTCGCCTCGCTGTTTTTCGTGCTGCTGTTCGGGGCGATGGCCGCCTTCGCGCTGTCGGAATACCGCTTCCGCGGCAACACGCTGATGGGTCTTTACCTGGCGCTCGGCATCATGATCCCGATCAGGCTCGGCACCGTCGCCATCCTGCAATTGATGGTGGCGAGCGGGCTGGTCAACACGCTGACGGCGCTGATCCTGGTCTACACGGCGCAAGGGCTGCCGCTGGCGATCTTCATCCTGTCCGAATTCATGAAGCAGGTGTCCAGCGACCTGAAGAACGCAGGCCGCATAGACGGGCTCTCGGAATACACGATCTTCTTCCGCCTTGTGCTGCCGCTGGTGCGGCCGGCGATGGCGACCGTCGCCGTCTTCACAATGATCCCGATCTGGAACGATCTGTGGTTCCCGCTGATCCTGGCACCTTCGGAAGAGACCAAGACCGTGACGCTCGGCGCGCAGCTCTTTCTCGGCCAGTTCGTCACCAACTGGAACGCGATCCTGGCGGCGCTGTCGCTGGCGATCCTGCCGGTGCTGATCCTCTATGTCATCTTCTCGCGGCAGCTGATCCGCGGCATCACGTCGGGGGCCGTCAAGTGAGCTCGGAAGAACCCCTTCGCGTCGTCGTCGCCGGACTCGGCAATATGGGCCGCAGCCATGCGCTCGCCTACCACACCAATCCAGGCTTCCAGATCGCCGCACTCGTCAACCGTTCCGACGTGCCGCTGCCGGAGGGGCTCGGGAGCTACGGCATCAGACGCTCCTTCGTGGACGCGCTGCGCGACGAGAAGCCAGACGTCGCGGCGATCGCCACCTATTCCGACAGCCATGCCGATTATGCGGTCAGGGCCTTCGAGGCCGGCTGCCATGTCTTCGTCGAGAAGCCGCTGGCGACGACGGTTGCCGACGCGAAGCGCGTCGTCGACGCCGCCAAGGCCAACGGCAGGAAACTGGTGATCGGCTATATCCTGCGTCACCATCCGTCCTGGGTGCGGCTGATCGCCGAGGCGCGCAAGCTCGGCGGGCCATATGTCTTCCGCATGAACCTCAACCAGCAATCCTCCGGCCATACCTGGGGGACGCACAAGCAATTGATGCAGACGACCTCGCCGATCGTCGACTGCGGCGTGCACTATCTCGACGTGATGCTGCAGATCGCCGATGCGAAGCCCGTCGAAGTGCGCGGCATGGGGGTGCGGCTGAGCGACGAGGTGGCGCCGTCGATGTACAATTACGGCCACCTGCAGGTTCTGTTCGAGGACGGCTCGGTCGGCTGGTACGAGGCCGGCTGGGGCCCGATGGTCTCGGAGACGGCCTTCTTCGTGAAGGACGTGATGTCGCCCAAGGGCTGTGTGTCGATCGTGATGAAGGAGGGCGTCAAGTCCGACGACATCGACACCCACACCAAGACCTCGACGATCCGGCTGCACAGCGCCGAGACCGGACCGGACGGTAAATTCGCCAGGGAAGACCAGCTGCTGTCGATGGAAGGCGAGCCGGGGCATCAGGAGCTCTGCGATCTGGAGCAAGCCTTCCTGCTCAAGGCCATCCGCGAAAATATCGACCTCACCCGCCACATGGATGATGCCGTGAAATCGCTCGCCGTCTGCCTCGCCGCCGACGAGAGCGTGCGCAGCGGCAACGTCGTCAAACTCTAGAACAGGAACGAAGCCGTGGGCTCGCTGAAGATCGAGAATGTGAAGAAGGCTTTCGGGCCGGTCGAGGTTCTGAAGGGCATCGACCTCGAGGTGACGGACGGCGAGTTCGTCGTCTTCGTCGGCCCGTCCGGGTGCGGAAAATCGACGCTGTTGCGCGTCATCGCCGGGCTCGAGGACTCGACCTCCGGCCGTGTGCTGATCGACGGCGCGGACGTTTCCGTCACGCCGCCCGCGAAACGCGGCATCGCCATGGTGTTCCAGACCTACGCGCTCTACCCGCATCTGACGGTGAAGAACAACATGGCGCTGGGCCTGAAGCAGGCCGGCACGCCGGCGGCCGAGATCGAGCGGCGCATCAAGATCGCTTCCGCGATGCTGTCGCTAGAGCCCTATCTCGAGCGCCGGCCGGCGGAACTGTCGGGCGGCCAGCGCCAGCGCGTCGCCATCGGCCGCGCCGTGGTGCGCGAGCCGAAGCTTTTTCTCTTCGACGAGCCGCTGTCGAACCTCGACGCCGCGCTTCGCGTCAACACCCGCCTGGAGATCGCGCAGCTGCACCGGCGGCTGAAGGCGACGATGATCTACGTCACCCACGACCAGGTCGAGGCGATGACGCTGGCCGACAAGATCGTCGTGCTCAATGCCGGCCGCATCGAGCAGATCGGCAGCCCGATGGAGCTCTACAATTCGCCGGCCAACGAATTCGTCGCCGGCTTCATCGGCTCGCCGAAGATGAATTTCATCGACGGCGCCAGGCTCGGCGAGACGGCCAAGACCGTCGGCGTGCGGCCGGAGCATCTGACGGTCGATACGAAGTCCGGCGCCTGGAAAGGCACGGTCGTGCATGCCGAGCATCTCGGCGCCGACACCAACCTCTATCTCGACTGCGAGAAGGCCGGGCTGATCACGGTGCGCATCTTCGGCGTCTACAACGCCGAGCCGGGCGCGACGCTCTATGCGACGCCGGATGCGGCGAAGACGTATCGGTTCGGGGCGGGTGGGAAGGTGTTGAAGTAGGCGGAGTTTCTTTCCTCTCCCTCCGGAGGGCAGGGCTATCGCATATGAGTGATCGCATTGATGAGATAGTCGTCGTTCCAGGCGCATTTCTTGATGCGATGGCTG
>NZ_VFVI01000039.1:0-1693 GCF_006442775.1 Mesorhizobium sp. B2-4-6 | reverse complement strand
GGTTCATCCTGGCCGCGGAATGCATCGGCCCCCTTCGCCCCGCCGACAATGACAGGATCAATTCGCTTTTCTTCGACACGATCGAGAGCATGGATCGCGGCCTCGACTGCGACGCCGCCATGCTGGCTGCGCTGGCCGCCTCCATCGAAGCCGGTCCGGCTGCCGAACCCGAACCGCGTCGGGGCGCAAAGGTCGTCCTGTTCGTGCTCGCGGCTCTCGTCGCCGCCGGGCTGGCATGGCTGGCGAGCGTCTATTTGACCCGCACGGTGCTGGAGCGGCGCGCCAACGATGCGCTCCAGGAACTGGCCGGCAAGGAACCGCTGCTGGAATCTTTCCCGTTGCGGCTGGATTTCGACCACCGCAATCGCAGCGTCTCGGTCTCCGGCATAGAGCCAAGCCAGGTGCAGACGGCTCCGCTGGTCGACGCCCTGGCCAAGGCCGCGGCGCCCTATCGGGTCGTCGGCCGGATCGGCGTCGTGCCGGGCACGGAACAATTGGCAGCGCTCAGCGCCGACATCGACGCCCTGCGGCAATCGGTGACCGGCCTCCAGGCGGGCATCGACGAAAACCGCCAGGCGATCGCCGAACTGCGGCAATCTCTTGCCGATGTGCAGACATCCGCGGGCGAAACCGGCAAAGCGGTTGCCGGTCAGCGGCAGGCTCTCGCAGGTTTGCAGGCCCGCATCGATCAGACGCGCGGGCTGAGCGAAGAAGCGCTGCAATCCCTTGCCGGCCTGCGGGCGGGCATCGATGAAACACGCGCGGCGATCGCCGGGGAGACAAAATCCAGGAACCAGCAGTACGACGCCCTGCAATCGATAGCCGACAGCCCGGCCGAGCGGCTCAACCGCTTCATGGCCTCGACGGCGATTTTCTTTGGCAACGCCGACACTTTTGCCGATGACAAGGCGGCGGACCAGCAGTTTCGCGATCTGGCAGGGCTGCTTGCGGGCAACGATCTGAGAATCCGTGTCGTAGGGCACGCGGACGATACCGGAACGGATGTGGCCAACCGGACGGTTGCCCGCAAGAGGGCCGACCAGGTGGTGCGAAGATTGACCGCGCTCGGGATCGAGCCGTCGCGCTTGTTTGTGGTTTCGCGCTCGTCGTCGCTTCCGATTTCCGACGTGCCGAGCGAAGGCAACCGCCGCGTCACCTTCGAAACCGTGTTCCGCGCCGAGCGCCCTCAATGATGCTCAGCGCAAAGGTCATGCTGCTTGGCGACATGGGTGTGGGCAAGACGTCCATCATGTACCGTCTCGTGCACGATCGTTTCGACGGCGAATACAAATCGACGCTCGGCGTCGAGGTGCTGAGCTACGATGTTCCGGCCGATCCGGTTCGCGGAGGCGACGCGGCGCGGCTTGTGCTGTGGGACACCGACGGCGATTTCGGGACGCGTATTTTCGACACCGTTTACGTTACCGGCGCGTCGGCCGCGATCGTCGTGTCGGACGTGACGCGCCCGCAAACCGTGACGCGCATGGTCGAGCTGGTCCGCAGCTTCGAGGCGCGATTTCCAGGCAGGCCATACCGGGCCCTCGTGAACAAGATCGATCTCGCCGAAGCCCCCGGCAGCGCCGAAGAGATCGGCCAGCTGCCGCGATCGAGCGTCAAGTTCGTGAGCGCCAAGAACGGTGAGGGAATCGTCGATGCCTTTGCCGAACTCGCCGAAACAATACGGCGTCGGCAG
>NZ_VFVI01000038.1:0-1889 GCF_006442775.1 Mesorhizobium sp. B2-4-6 | reverse complement strand
CCGATGGCGCCATCATGAAACGCGCAAGCGAACGGGTTTGCTGAGTAGCCATGACGGTCACCCTCCAAAGGTCAGCCACAAGATCGAGCAGAGCCGGCCAGCGGCCGCCCGGACCGAAAGCCGGGCGGCCAGGCACCGGGAGGATGCCCTATTTCAGATAGCCGCCTTCCTGCATGACCGAGGTCGCGGCCGCTTGCGCCTGCGTCAACGCATCATCAACGCTCATCTGGCCCTCAAGAGCGGCCGCAAAGAGCTGGCCGACGGTCGTCCCTAGACCCTGGAATTCGGGGATCGCGACGAATTGTATGCCGGTGTAGGGGACCGGATCTTTGGTCGCCTTGGTAGGATCCGCCGCCTCGATCGCTGCAAGCACGGTTGGTGCGAACGGCGCAGCCTTCTGATAATCCGGGCTGGCGTAGGTCGATTTCCGGGTCCCGGGGGGTGCTGCGACCCATCCTGCAGTTTCACCGACGCGCTGGACGTACGCCTTTGAAGTCGCCCATTCGATAAAAGACTTTGCCGTGTCTGCCTTCTTGGTGCTGGCGGGAACCGCAAGGCTCCAGGCCCATGCCCAAGCCGACCCTGCTGGCGTTACGGCAACAGGAGCCTTTGTGACACTGACTTTATCGGCAACCTTGCTTTGGCTAGAATCGTAGACGCGACCAGCAGCCGACGTTGCATCGATCCACATGGCGCACTTGCCTGAAGCAAACAGGGCCTGATTTTCATTGAACCCGTTGCTGCTCGCGCCGGGCGGCCCATACTGCTTCATGGCATCGACGTACCAGGTAAGAGCGTTTTTCCACGCAGGCTGATCTAGTTGCGGCTTCCAGTCCATGTCGAACCAGCGCCCGCCCGAAGTGTTCACCAAGGTCCCGAGATAGGCCATGTTCTCGCCCCAGCCCGGCTTTCCACGCAGGCAGATGCCGTACTGGCTTTTTGCCTTGTCGGTGAGTTTGGCTGCGAACTCCTTGATCTGATCGTAAGTAGGCTGCTCCGGCATCTTTAGCCCTGCGGCATCGAACAGATCCTTGCGGTAGAGCGTGAAGGAGCTTTCGGCATAGAACGGAGCTGCATAGAGCTTTCCATCGACCGTGAGACCGGCCCGCACTGGCGCGATCAAGTCGTCATAGTCATAATCCTTACCGAAATCGCCGAGAGGCAAAAGCCAGCCCTGCTTGCCCCAGATCGGCGTCTCGTAGCTACCAATGGTCATGACGTCGTACTGGCCGCCCTTGGTGGCGATGTCGGTGGTCACGCGCTCGCGCAGCACGTTTTCTTCCAACACCACCCAATTGACCTTGTTGCCGGTTTTCTTCTCCCACTCCGGCGACAGCTTCTGCATGATGATCATGTCGCCATTGTTCACCGTCGCCACAGTGATTTCTTCAGCAAATGTGGCGCCCGCCGAGATGACGGCAGCCGACGTCAGGGACGCAAGCGCCCCAATGCGTATACCAACTCGCATTGCATTCCTCCCTTACGAACGTACCCAGCTAATATGTACGCGCGTAAAGTTAGCTTAGCGATGCGCGTTTCAACTTGTCAAGCAGGTCATAATCCTGAAAGAGGCGGTTCTTTAGAAATGGCAATAAATCCAGCTCATTAAGTCAAGATGTTGACTACTCCCGAGACGGATATTATGGTCAGTAAGTCGTTCCTGCATAAATTTACATGTGTAAATTATCTTGAAAAAAACTCCGCTGCGCCGGCTGGTCATCGTCCGCTCGTAGCATCCATGAGGCCACGAACAACGTGGTCCGGTGACGTGGGTTGAATGTCGATCCGCATCATCAGAAACAAACACCTGGTGCCCGGGGAGGGAACACCGCCTGATGAGGAAGCCGCGCGCGACCGCTGCGACAAGCGGGCCGGACGGACTGGCGCCA
>NZ_VFVI01000037.1:0-3333 GCF_006442775.1 Mesorhizobium sp. B2-4-6 | reverse complement strand
AGGTTGCCAGCTTGTTGATCATGTCCTGGGTGATGAGGCAGATGCCTTTCTCCGACACGCGAAAACGCTTGGCGTCGAGTGCGGGATCCTCGCCCACCACCAGGCCCTCCGGAATCTGGACGCCATGGTCGATGACGACGCGCTTGAGGTGCGCGTTGCGGCCGACGGTGACGTCGGGCAGCATCACCACTTCCTCGAGCTTGGAATAGGAATTGATGCGGGCGCCGGTGAAGATCAGGCTGCGGCGCAGCGAGGCGCCGGAGACGATGCAGTCGCCGGAGACCAGCGAGGAGATCGCCTCGCCGCGGCGGCCGTCCTCGTCATGCACGAACTTTGCCGGCGGCTTCAATTCGGCATAGGTCCAGATCGGCCAGTCGCGGTCGTAGAGGTCGAGCTCGGGCGTGATGTCGGTGAGGTCGATATTGGCCTCCCAATAGGCGTCCACCGTGCCGACGTCGCGCCAGTAGGGCTCGGACTCGTGCGAGGAACGCACGCAGGATTTGGCGAAACGGTGAGCGATCGCCTTGCCGTGCTGGACGATGTAAGGGATGATGTCCTTGCCGAAGTCGCGGCTGGAGCCGGGCTCGGCGGCGTCGCGGCGCAGCTGCTCCATCAGGAACTTGGTCTTGAAGACGTAGATGCCCATCGAGGCCAGGGCGAACTCCGGCTTGTCGGGGATACCGGGCGGATCGGCCGGCTTCTCGACGAAGGCGATGATGTTGTCCTTCTTGTCGACATGCATGACGCCGAAGCCGGTCGCCTCCATGCGCGGCACTTCCAGGCAGCCGACGGTGACGTCGGCGCCGGCATCGACATGCTGGCGCAGCATCAGCTCGTAATCCATCTTGTAGATGTGGTCGCCGGCGAGGATGACCATGTATTCGGGGCCGTAGGCCTCGATGATGTCGATGTTCTGGTAGACGGCGTCGGCGGTGCCTTCATACCACTGGGTTTCGGACACGCGCTGCGATGCCGGCAGGATGTCGAAGCTTTCGTTTCGCTCGGGCCGCAGGAAGTTCCAGCCGCGCTGCAGATGGCGGATCAGCGAATGCGCCTTGTACTGGGTGGCGACGCCGAGGCGGCGGATGCCGGAGTTGAGCGCATTGGAGAGGGCGAAATCGATGATGCGCGTCTTGCCGCCGAAATAGACGGCGGGCTTGGCGCGCCGGTCGGTCAGCTCCCTGAGGCGGCTGCCGCGGCCGCCGGCCAGCACATAGGCCATGGCATCGCGCGCCAGCGGCTGGGTTCTCTTGATCTCTGCCATTTTGTTACCCTCCCAAACAAGCTGCCCGGACCGTTGCAAGAGCAGGATGAGACACCATCCTGCTTCAATCCGCGACGAATTCCAGCATGATCGTCGACAGCGGCGGCAAGAGCATCGTCGCCGATATGCCTCCCCCTTCCCCGCTCGCCTCGACCACGCCGCCATTGCCCATGCCGGAGCCGCCATAGGCCTCGGCGTCGGTATTGATGATTTCGCGCCATTTTCCCGCCTTCGGCAGCGGCACGCGATAGTTCTCGCGCGGCACCGGCGTGAAATTGGCGACGACGGCGACCGAATTGCCGTCCGGCGCGCTGCGCAGCCAGGCGAAGACCGAATTGTCGCGGTCGTCGACGATCAGCCAGGAGAAGCCCTCCGGCTCGCAATCGCGCGCATGCAGCGCCGGGCGCGAACGGTAGAGGTAGTTCAAATCCCGCACCGCCTGCCAGACGCCGCGATGCGGCGCGAACTCGAGCAGGTTCCAGTCGAGCGCGCGTTCCTCGCTCCACTCGCGGCGCTGGGCGAATTCCTGGCCCATGAACAGGAGCTTCTTGCCGGGATAGCCCCACATGAAGGCGTAATAGGCGCGCAGCGTGGCGAACTTCTGCCAGTCGTCGCCGGCCATCTTGTTGAGCAGCGTGCCTTTGCCGTGCACGACCTCGTCATGCGAAAGCGGCAGCACGAAGTTTTCCGAGAAAGCGTAGACCAGGCCGAAGGTGATGTCGTTGTGGTGGTGCTTGCGGAAGATCGGCTCCTTGGAAAGATACTCCAGCGTGTCGTGCATGAAGCCCATGTTCCATTTGAAGCCGAAGCCCAGCCCGCCTTCATGCACGGGACGCGACACTTTCGGCCATGAGGTCGATTCCTCGGCGATCGTCATCACGCCGGGGTGGTGGCCGTAGACCTCCTTGTTCATCTTCTGCAGGAAGGAGACAGCCTGCAGGTTCTCGCGCCCGCCCTTCTCGTTGGGGATCCACTCGCCGGCCTTGCGCGAATAATCGAGGTAGAGCATCGAGGCGACCGCGTCGACGCGCAGGCCGTCGACATGGTACTTCTCGGCCCAGAACAGCGCGTTGTTGACCAGGAACGACACCACCTCGCGGCGGCCGAAATTGTAGATGGCCGTGTTCCAGTCGGGATGGAAACCCTGGCGCGGATCGGCATGCTCGTAGAGCGCGGTGCCGTCGAACTTCACCAGCCCGTGCTCGTCGACCGGGAAATGCGCCGGCACCCAGTCGAGGATGACGCCGACGCCGGCGCGGTGCGCGCCGTCGACGAAGCGGGCGAAGCCGTCGGGGTCGCCGAAGCGAGCCGACGGCGCGTAAAGGCCGGTGGTCTGGTAGCCCCAGGACGGATCGTAAGGGTGCTCCGAGATCGGCAGGAACTCGATATGGGTGAAGCCGGTGTCGACCACGTATGGGATGAGCCGCGCGGCCAGCTCGTCCCAGGACAGGAACGTGCCGTCGTCGCGGCGCTGCCAGGAACCGGCATGGACCTCGTAGATCGAGATCGCCTCGCGCCGGGGATCGGCCTTCTGCCAATAGCCGCGATGCGCCTCGTCGCCCCACTGATGCGCGATCGGCGGCGCCGTCACCGAGGCGGTCGCCGGGCGCAGCTCCGACTCGAAGGCGAACGGATCGGCCTTCAGCGGCAGGCGCACGCCGTCGGGCCCGATGATCTCGAACTTGTAGGGCTGGCCCGCGCCGAGATCGGGGATGAACAATTCCCAAATGCCGGTATCCCTGCGGTCGCGCATCGTGTGCCGGCGGCCGTCCCAGTCGTTGAAGGCGCCGACCACGGAGACGCGCCTGGCATTGGGCGCCCAGACGGCGAAATGCACGCCGGTGGCGCCCTCGTGTTCGACGATGTGGGCGCCGAGCTTGTCGAACAGCCTCAGATGCGAGCCTTCGGCCATGTAATAATCATCCATCGGACCGAGCACCGGGCCGAAGGAATAGGGATCGGTCAGCCACCAGTCGCCGCCGGCGTTGCCGGCGTGATAGCGCAGCGGCTGGCGCTTGCGGATCGAGACCTTGCCCTCGAAGAAGCCGGCATCGTCGCGGCGCGAGAGC
>NZ_VFVI01000036.1:0-3411 GCF_006442775.1 Mesorhizobium sp. B2-4-6 | reverse complement strand
AATGGCGAAATCGGCGCCCAACTGCATTTGGCCGAGGGGACGATCAAGAACTACGTCAGCACGATCCTCGAGAAGTGCGGAGCCAAGAACCGGACCGAATTGGCCATAAAAACGATAGGCTGAAGGACTGTCCGCAATGAACGCGCATTTGCGCGCCCCTGGGTTTCGTCACCCACCGGAACGACGCGGCGATCGAACGCTCAAAAGGCCCGCGGCTTCGGGGTTTGGGGGGAAAAGCCACGGGCAAGTCCGGTTGCCTGAGTTCCCGCTCTTGGTGGCAGGTCGAGGGAGGCGCCGGTCGACGCCCTCGCTGCAGCCCCATGGTCACGCTGCCGATCGACGGTCGAGCCGCAAGCAGGCGTATGAGCGCGTGATCTGCTCGGCATCCATTTCAGCCAAATGGCGTTTCACGGTCCGCATGGTCTCGTCGAGCTTCGCCAGCAATTCCGCAACGATCGTCATGTCCGAAGCCTTGCCCATGGTGCGCGTGGGCGACCTTGTTGAAAGCGGAAGGCAGTGCTGGAGATTTCCGCTGATGCCTGGGTGGCTAGAGATCGAGAAACGATGCAGGCTGGAGCGGAATGGTGGCGGCCGGACCGGGGGTCCGGCCGCCTCGAACAAATCCGCTATTTTCTCGCGAGCAGGTCGCGGATTTCGGTCAGAAGCTGCACGTCGGCCGGCGGCGGGGCAGCGGCAGGGGCGGGCTTTTCGCGCTCCAGACGCTTACGCATATTGTTCACGGCCTTGACCATCAGGAAGATGATGAAGGCAAGGATCAGGAAGTTCAGCACGACCGTGATGAAGCTGCCATAGGCAAAGACGGCGCCCTCTTTCTTGGCATCGGCCAGCGCGCTCGAATGGACGTTCGAGGACAGCCCGAAGAAGTAATTGTTGAAGTCCAGCCCGCCGAAGATCGCGCCGACGATCGGCATGATGATGTCGTTGACGAGCGAATCGACGATCTTGGAGAAGGCGGCGCCGATGATGACACCGACGGCCAAGTCCATCACATTGCCCTTGGAAATGAATTCCTGGAATTCTTTGAGCATCCCCATCTCCTCTTAGCCCATTTGCCTGTTTGCGCCGTCAGGCGAAGACGTTCTCGCGCCTGAAATGCTTGACGAGCAGGTAGTAGAAGACCGGGCGGTGTTTGTTGCGGTTGGTGCGGCCGTACTGGTCGATGACCCTGGCGAGCCCCGCGTCCAGGCCGGCATCGGCCGTCAGCCCCAGTCTTTTGATGAGAAAGTTCTTCTTGACCCGTTCCAGTTCCTCCTTGTCCGAGGCCGAAACGGTGGATGCATCCTTGTCGTAGATCGCCGGACCGCAGCCCTTCGTCACCTTCGTCAAGAGATCCAAATCCGCCGTAAGGCCGCATTTGACCCTCAGGTCCGCCGCATATTTGCTGATCAGTTCGTCCTGCTTGCTCACACGCTTGCCCTCTCGTTTCCGGCCAGACAGCGACTGCCGTCGAACCGCGCGGCCTGGTCGCCGCAAAGCTATGTCCGGATTTGACCGCTGCCCGTAAGTGTCAGCCGCTGCGCGTCGCCAGCGCACCATCGGGGCTCGCCTGGTCGACGGCGGCTGGGAGATGCTGCGCCAGGGCGGCGGCCACCTGATCCAGCGGAATCCCGAACTGGCCCGCCAGTTGCTGAAGACGCTGGTCGCCAAGCGCCGCCTTGATCTCGTCGGGCGCGATCGGAAGATTTGCGGCGTTGGTGCTGAGCCAGGATTCGACGCGGTCGCCGAGACCCGACTTCTGCAGCATGGCAAGCACGCCCTGATAACCGCCAACGCCGGTCAGCGCGTCGGCCAGGAGTGACGAGCCTCCGCCCTGCTGTTCGCCCTGCAAGGCGCTTTGCAAACTGTCCAAAAATCCCATCCGGAAACCTCCCGTCGAAAAATCACGTCCGCCGTCGCACAGCGTTCAGGCGTGCTGATCTAGGCCGTTTCAAGGGGTTGCGACACCTGACGAAGGTCAGGACCGGAGATGACGAAGGTCACATTCGGCAGCAGCCGGATCGCACTTGAACCGGGCATCGCTCCTGGCAAGGCGGCTTCGCGTCTTTCCCGGTGCAGGGCTGCTCGGCCCGCATTCGATTCAGCTCGGATCCGATTCCGCCCGAAGGGCGACTGGCGTGCGAGCGGTCATTGCGGTAGGTGTCGATGGACATGGCGGCGCAATTGCCACGCTCGACGCGAGATAGCTCCCGCGAAGGCAATAAGTCGATTGCCTGTCGCGGGAATTAGGATTTGATATAACGATCGTCACAGTGTCAGTGAGCGTGGAAAACCGAGGAAAGAACATGAAAGGCGCCGAGCAAGCTGCAAAAGCCGCGGATGGAGCCGCATCCGCGAACGGATCCGAAGCCACAATCCATCCCGACGCGACGATCGACCAGGTTCGCAATCTGCTGTTCGGAGGCGCGCAGCGGTCGCTCGAGAGCAGCCTTGCCGGCCTGCGCGAGGAGATGCAGGCCACCATCAAGCAGCTCCAGGCGGACTTCGCGAAGGAGCTCGCGACGCTCCAGGCGCACGTCCTGGAACTGGAGCGGGAGACCGAACAGAAGCGGCTCGCCTCGCAGAGGGACATCGGCGCCGCGATTTCGGACCTTGGAGCAACCATCAGCGGGCTAGGGTCCGGCCGCGCGGGAAAGTAGCATGACGTCCGCCGCCGGCCAGAACCGTGAGATCGAGCAGCTTAGAAAACTGCTCTTTCAAACGGAGGCGGCGCGTCTCGAGGCGCTGGGCGCGGACGTCGCTCTCCTTCAGCAATATATAGGCGGTCCCGACCGTCTCGAAACGGCGACGGCCGACATCTTGGTCGCCGCCCTGGAGCGCGCCGAAGTCGTTCGGCCGCGCGAGCTGGCGAACGTCATCGCGCCATCGGTGGTTTCAGCGATCCGCAGCGAGATCAGGAACTCGCGCGACCTCATGGTCGATGCGCTCTACCCGATCACGGGCAGGCTGGTCAGCGCGGCCGTGGCAAATGCCTTCAAGGAACTCGTGGCGCGGCTGGAGCAGCGCCTCAACGCCCTGACATCGACGGAGCTGTGGATCGGGCGCGTCAAGTCGCTGGCGACCGGCCGGCCGATCAGCGAGTTCGTTCTGGCAAACGCCAGCCCGCCGCGCGTCAACCGGCTGTTGATGATCGAGCGCGGCAACGGCCGCCTCGTCGCCGACTGGAAGCGCGAAGAGACCTCCGACGAGCGGGCCGACCTGCTGAGCGCGATGGTCGCGGCGATCCTGGAATTTTCCGTCCAGGCCCTGGCAGGAGAAGGCAACCTGCAGCAGCTCGATTTCGGCGGACGCGAGATCGTGCTTCGCGCCTCGCCTAGGTTCATCCTGGCCGCGGAATGCATCGGCCCCCTTCGCCCCGCCGACAATGACAGGATCAATTCGCTTTTCTTCGAC
>NZ_VFVI01000035.1:0-3604 GCF_006442775.1 Mesorhizobium sp. B2-4-6 | reverse complement strand
TGGTGTCGCCGCCGACGAGATTGCTGGCGTAGCTGTAGAACGCCACCTTCGTGCCATCGGGCGAAAACACCGGACCGGCGCTGCCGTTATCACCCTGGAGGGCTGCCGCGTCGGTTGACACGCGCGCGACAGCGCCGGTCGCCAGGTCCTTGATGAAGATATCAGGCGCACCGTTGGTGTCGCCGCCGACGAGATTGCTGGCGTAGCTGTAGAACGCCACCTTCGTGCCATCGGGCGAAAACACCGGACCGACGCTGCCGCTATCACCCTGGAGGCCCGCCGCGTCGGTTGACACGCGCGTGACAGCGCCGGTCGCCAGGTCCTTGACGAAAATATCAGGCGCACTGTTCGTGTCGCCGCCGACGAGATTGCTGGCGTCGCTAACAAACGCCACCTTCGTGCCATCAGGTGAGAATATCGGATTGTAGCTGCTGTTATCACCCTGAAGGCTCGCCGCGTCGGTTGACACGCGCGTGATAGCCCCGGTCGCCAGGTCCTTGACGAAGATATCAGGCGCACCGTTGGTGTCGCCGCCGACGAGATTGCTGGCAGCGCTGTAAAACGCCACCTTCGTGCCATCGGGCGAAAATACCTGATTATAGCTGACGCTATTACCCTCTGCTCCCGCCGCATCGGTCGAGACGCGGGCGATGGGGCCACTTCCTCCAAGATCGACGCAATCGAGGAACACGGGATCTGCATTCGCCGCCGTCACGCTCACCGCCACGCTGCCGCTCGCCATGCCGCCGTGGCCGTCGGAGACGGTGTAGGTAAAGCCGGCATCATTGCCGTTGTAGTCAGCGTCCGGCGTGAAGGTGACCTGGCCGGCGTCGAGCGAGACCGTGCCATGGCTGGCGCCGCCGACCGCCGTGACGGTCAGGCTGTCGCTGTCGAGATCGCTGTCGTTGGCCGCAAGGTCGGATGCCGCAAGCACCAGCGGCGTGTCCTCCGCCGTCGTCAGGCTGTCGGCGCCCGTGACGGGCGCATCGTTCACCGCCGTCACGCTCACCGACACGGTGCCGGTCGCCGTGCCGCCGTGGCCGTCGGAGACGGTATAGCTGAAGCCGGCGTCATCGCCATTGTAATCCGCGTCCGGCGTGAAAGTGACCTGGCCGGCGTCGAGCGAGACCGTGCCATGGCTGGCGCCGCCAACCGCCGCGACGGTCAGGCTGTCGCCGTCGAGATCGCTGTCGTTGGCGGCAAGGTCGGATGCCGCAAGCACCAGCGGCGTGTCCTCGGCCGTCGTCAGGCTGTCGGCGATGGCGACTGGTTTGTGCGCCAGCGTAAAGGTTTGGGTATCGGTCGCCGTCGTCACGTTGCCGGCCACGTCGCTCGTGGCTACGCGTGCCGCGACTGTCAAGTCGCCGTCGTTGGCAAGGGCGGACCCGGGGACGCCGATGGAAAAGGCGCCGGAGGCAACGGCACCGGTATAGGTCTGGCCGTTCACCGTCAGCGTGACAGTGTCGCCGTCGTGGACGTTGCCGCCGACCGTGCCCGTGACCGCGACGCTGCCGCCGGCTTCGGCCTCGTTCAGTGCATTGTCGGCCGTAATCGCATCGAGCGCGATCGAGGCCGCTGGCGCAATCGTGTCGATGGCCAATATACCGCCGGGATTTAGTATCGCGCCCGAAAGGATGGCGTTGTTCCCGGCCCCGTCCCGGATCGTGGCAGAATTCAGATTGACCGCGGCGATCGACAGATCGGCGGCATTCTGTCCAGTGCCGACGGTGTAGCCGAACACCAGCGTGGAAGATCCGGAGCCGCTGAGATAAGTGGCTAAACCACCGCTGTTCAGCGACAGACTGGGCTGACCACCAGCGACCGTCACTGCCTCCGAGAAACCAACCGCCAGTGTGACGAATTCTCCGGCCATCAACGTGCCATCATTCGACCCGTAGGTTGCTCCGGACACGACAGGCGCGGTGCTATCGAGGCTTCCAAGGCCCAGGAAGTCGTTCGCCCCGAGCCGCTCCTTCGACTGGATCTTGATGACCATATCCGCCTGGCCGTCGCCAGACGTGTCGATGTTCACAAGAGTCTGCGAGGAGGTGGTGGTAAACCAGACGCCATAAGCAGCCGGCGTGGACCCAGCCCAACCCAGGGAATGGCCAATGCTCGCCACCAGGCCGCGAAGATCGATCTTGTCCTGAAGGAGAGGATTGGATGATTCTGCCGTGGAGGTGAACTCGACCAGCGTATCGCCTGTCGTGCTGCTGAAGAGGTGCGAGGCAGTGGCCTGGGAATCGCTTACGGCATTGTAGACGAAGCTGTCGTTGCCTTTTCCGCCTCTCAGAGTGTCCGCGCCCGCACCGCCATCAAGACTGTCGGCGCCATCGCCTCCGTCCAGATTGTCAGCGCCCGCCTCGCCGAACAGTCGATCGGCGCCCGCATCGCCGCTCAGCCTGTCATTGCCGTCGCCGCCATAGATTGTGTCATTTCCGTTTCCGCCGCGAAGGACGTCGTTGCCAGAGTTGGTGGAATTGGTGAGCGCGGCGCCACCAAAGATGATGTCGTCGCCATCGCCACCGTAGGCAACGTCGTTTCCGGCCTCGCCGAGCAGGTTGTCGTTGCCGGCGTCGCCTCTCAGGCTGTCGTCGCCGTCGCCGCCGTAAAGCGTGTCCCTGCCGTTGCCGCCACGAAGATCGTCGTTGCCCGAACCAAAGGCGTTCGGGATTGCCAAACCGCCGTAGACTGTGTCGTCGTCATCACCGCCGTCGACCAAGTCGTGGCCTGCGCCGCCTATCAGAAGGTCGTTGCCGCGTTCACCTCGAATTTTGTCGTTGCCACCTCCGCCGTCGACCTCGTCGGCCGCATCGCCAGCGTAGACCAGGTCAGCGGTCGCGGATACTCGCGCAGGCCCCACGCGAACCCAGTCGCTGCCATTCCACACGAAGGTACCAAATAGGTTGATCTTGTCACGCAGTGACGTGCCGTAAACAGTGGTCATGTCATCCCCCAAGCAAACTAAAAACGGCGAAAGGCGCCGATGATGGGCCAGACGTTTGCCTTGCCTGAACCAACAAACCCTCCCGGTCGAATTGTTCCCACCTACAATCCGGCGCAGGGGTTTTTAAGTACCCGCTAACCCGAGGTACACGATGTCATCCCCGTTGGCCTCACCCAATTGGGGGAGGCCGAAAAGGTTCGATGAGCAAGGCGCGTCGATGTCGGGACTTTGTTTGAGCTGGATGAGCCCTGCCTACAGGGTCAAACAGAGGGGCTTTCTCTCTAAATCTGGAGTGCGCCCCTGGGGGTGGACAGATCGGCTTGATGAATTGACCAGGCTTGCCGGGTTTCCGAAAGTGGAGCCCATGGCAAAACATCGCACTCACAGTATGGAATTCAAACGGCAGGTCGCGCAGGAGTTTCTCTCGGGCGAGACGCTCTACAGTCTGGCAAAGCGCCATGACGTGTCACGCACCTTGCTGCGGATTTGGGTACGCAAGTATGAGCAAGGCGCGTTCGACGATGAGGCTCAGGCCGCCGACCTTGTCCAGGAATACGAGGCGCGGATTGCTGCCCTCGAGCGCCTAGTTGTTTGGTCCCGGCATTTGCTGGAGCGGATTGAGTTTGAAACGTTCCGGTTGTGAGACCCACGCCTTGC
>NZ_VFVI01000034.1:0-3629 GCF_006442775.1 Mesorhizobium sp. B2-4-6 | reverse complement strand
CCACCGGCTCCTCCGATCGCGCCGTTCACGGCATTCCCGAGAGAACCGACCGTGCCGCCGAGCGAACCGCCGGCACCACCGGCTCCGCCGATCGCGCCGTTCACGGCGTTCCCGAGTGAGCCGACCGTTCCGCCGAGCGAGCCACCGATGCCACCAGCATCGCCGACTGCTCCATTCAGGGCGCTACCCAAGGCGCCGACGGCACCATTGGCAGCGCCACCAAGCGAGCCGACCGTGCCACCGAGCGAACCGCCGGCACCGCCAGCACCACCGACTGCTCCATTCAGGGCGCCACCCAGGGCGCCGACGGCACCATTGGCAGCGCCACCAAGCGAGCCGACCGTGCCGCCGAGCGAACCGCCGATGCCACCGGCACCACCGACTGCTCCATTGAGCGCATTACCCAGGGCGCCGACAGCACCACCGAGCGTACCGCCGGCACCACCGGCTCCGCCGATCGCGCCATTCACGGCGTTCCCGAGTGAGCCGACCGTTCCGCCGAGCGAGTCACCGATGCCACCGGCACCGCCGACTGCTCCATTGAGCGCATTACCCAGGGCGCCAACGGTGCCACCGAGCGTACCACCGGCACCGCCAGCTCCACCGATCGCACCGTTGACGGCGCTGGCCAACGAGCCAACCGCGCCGTTGGCAGCGCCACCAAGCGAGCCACCGATGCCGCCGGCCCCACCGACTGCTCCATTGAGGGCATTGCCCAGGGCACCAACGGCACCACCGAGCGTACCACCGGCACCGCCAGCTCCACCGATCGCGCCGTTGACGGCGCTGGCCAACGAGCCAACGGCACCACCGAGCGTGCCGCCGGCACCACCGGCACCGCCGATCGCGCCATTCAGCGCGGTACCCAGCGAGCCAACCGCGCCGTTGGCGGCACCGCCAAGCGAGCCGACCGTTCCGCCGAGCGAGCCACCGATGCCACCAGCACCGCCGACTGCTCCATTGAGCGCATTACCCAAGGCACCAACGGCGCCACCGAGCGTACCACCGGCACCACCGATCGCGCCGTTGACGGCGCTGGCCAACGAGCCAACCGCGCCGTTGGCAGCGCCACCAAGCGAGCCGACCGTGCCACCAAGCGAGCCGCCGATGCCACCGGCACCGCCGATCGCGCCATTCAGCGCGGTACCCAGCGAGCCGACCGCGCCGTTCGCGGCACCACCAAGCGAGCCGACCGTTCCGCCGAGCGAACCGCCGATGCCACCGGCACCACCGACTGCTCCATTGAGCGCGTTACCCAGGGCGCCGACTGCGCCACCGAGCGCGCCGCCGGCACCACCGGCTCCACCGACCGCACCGTTCACGGCGCTGGCCAACGAGCCAACTGCGCCGTTCGCGGCACCGCCAAGCGAGCCGACCGTGCCACCGAGCGAACCGCCGATGCCACCGGCACCACCGGCTCCGCCGACCGCGCCGTTGACGGCGCTGGCTAACGAGCCAACCGCGCCGTTCGCGGCACCGCCAAGGGAGCCGACCGTTCCGCCGAGCGAGCCACCGATGCCACCGGCACCTCCGACTGCTCCATTCAGGGCGCTACCCAAGGCGCCGACCGCGCCGTTGGCAGCGCCACCAAGCGAGCCGACCGTGCCACCGAGCGAACCGCCGATGCCACCGGCACCACCGACTGCACCATTGAGGGCATTACCCAGGGCGCCGACGGCGCCACCGAGCGTGCCGCCGGCACCACCAGCACCGCCGACTGCTCCATTGAGGGCATTGCCCAGGGCGCCAACGGCACCACCGAGCGTGCCGCCCGCACCACCGGCACCGCCGATCGCGCCATTCAGCGCGGTACCCAGCGAGCCAACCGCGCCGTTCGCGGCACCGCCAAGCGAGCCACCGATGCCACCGGCACCGCCGACTGCTCCATTGAGCGCATTACCCAAGGCGCCGACTGCGCCACCGAGCGCGCCTCCGGCACCGCCAGCTCCACCGATCGCACCATTCAGCGCTGTACCCAGCGAGCCAACCGCGCCGTTCGCGGCACCGCCAAGCGAGCCGACCGTGCCACCGAGCGAACCGCCGATGCCACCAGCACCGCCGACTGCTCCATTGAGGGCATTGCCCAGGGCACCAACGGCACCACCGAGCGAGCCGCCGGCTCCACCGACCGCACCGTTCACGGCGCTACCCAGGGCACCAACAGCGCCACCGAGCGTACCACCGGCACCGCCAGCTCCACCGATCGTGCCGTTGACGGCGCTGGCCAACGAGCCAACCGCGCCGTTGGCAGCGCCACCAAGCGAGCCGACCGTGCCGCCGAGCGAACCGCCGATGCCACCGGCACCACCGACTGCTCCATTGAGGGCGCCACCCAGGGCGCCGACGGCACCATTGGCAGTGCCACCAAGCGAGCCGACCGTTCCGCCGAGCGAGCCACCGATGCCACCAGCTTCGCCGACTGCTCCATTCAGGGCGCTACCCAAGGCGCCGATGGCACCATTGGCAGCGCCACCAAGCGAGCCGACTGCGCCACCGAGCGTACCACCGGCACCGCCAGCACCACCGACTGCTCCGTTGAGCGCATTGCCCAGGGCGCCGACTGCGCCACCGAGCGTGCCGCCTGCACCGCCGGCTCCACCGATCGCGCCGTTGACGGCGCTGGCCAATGAGCCAACCGTGCCACCGAGCGAACCACCGATGCCGCCGGCACCTCCGACTGCTCCATTGAGCGCATTACCCAAGGCACCAACGGCGCCGCCGAGCGTACCGCCGGCACCGCCAGCACCACCGACCGCACCATTGAGGGCATTGCCCAGGGCGCCGACAGCGCCACCGAGCGTACCGCCGGCACCGCCAGCTCCACCGATTGCACCGTTCACGGCGCTACCCAGGGCGCCGACAGCGCCACCGAGCGCGCCGCCGGCACCCCCGGTTCCACCGATCGCGCCGTTCACGGCATTCCCGAGAGAACCGACCGTGCCGCCGACCGTTCCGCCGATGCCACCGGCTCCACCGACTGATCCATTGAGCGCATTACCCAGGGCGCCTACGGCACCACCGAGCGTACCGCCGGCACCACCGGCACCACCGACTGCTCCATTGAGTGCATTACCCAGGGCGCCAACAGCACCACCGAGCGTGCTGCCGGCACCGCCGGCTCCATCGATCGCGCCGTTGACGGCGCCGGCCAACGAGCCAACCGCGCCGTTCGCGGCACCGCCAAGCGAGCCGACCGTGCCGCCGAGCGAACCGCCGATGCCACCGGCTCCACCGACTGCACCATTGAGGGCATTACCCAAGGCACCAACGGTGCCACCGAGCGTACCGCCGGCACCACCGGCTCCGCCGACCGCGCCGTTGACGGCATTGCCCAGGGCGCCGACGGCGCCACCGAGCGTGCCGCCGGCACCACCGGCTCCTCCGATCGCGCCGTTCACGGCATTCCCGAGAGAACCGACCGTGCCGCCGAGCGAACCGCCGGCACCGCCGGCACCGCCGATCGCGCCATTCAGCGCGGTACCCAGCGAGCCCACCGCGCCGTTCGCGGCACCGCCAAGCGAGCCGACCGTTCCGCCGACCGAACCGCCGATGCCACCGGCTCCTCCGATCGCGCCGTTCACGGCATTCCCGAGAGAACCGACCGTGCCGCCGAGCGAACCGCCGGCACC
>NZ_VFVI01000033.1:0-5172 GCF_006442775.1 Mesorhizobium sp. B2-4-6 | reverse complement strand
AGTTCGTGAGCGCCAAGAACGGTGAGGGAATCGTCGATGCCTTTGCCGAACTCGCCGAAACAATACGGCGTCGGCAGATTTAGGCGAAGTGCAGCCGCGAGGACTTAACTCCGACACCCGCTCCGTACCAGTCAGTTTCACGGCGGGCGGTCGACCGCGCGCCGAAATGGCATAATCGCCACGTGTACCAGCTCTGTAAGGATCAGCGTCCGAAAAAAGGCGCGGCGATCTGCCTGCGGCTACTCCTGGAAAAATCTGACGGCCTTATGGATCGAGATGAAGCTGATGGAAATCCTCTCGGAGCCCATTCATAGAGCGCTGGGTGGCGCGACAGTCTCAAACCTCTAGGTCCACCAGAAATTTCATCGACTTGTCCAACAGTTCCAATAACCACCACCAAGTACTTGGTCAGCGGTCGTATCCAAGAAATGATCGTAATCGGTATGACTTTCGTCATCATCGCTCATGACTTTCGATAGGTGTCGTCATCTCCCCAACCGTTCTATCGCTGTGAGAGTAGCTATCTGGCAGGCCGGGAGTTTTGGTCGGGCGCTGAGCTACGCAGAACGGTCGGGTAGCTGCGATGAACATTCGAACAAGCTGGCCCAGGGACTCGCATGCTCGGCACCAGAGCGTGCAAACGCCGGCTCCATCCAGGGAGCAAACTGCTGGCGCTGGAGTGTCGACTAGCGCCGGTTTTCCGGTTGAAGAAATCCACGGTTTTGGCGCACTCGCTTCCTGCAGGACTCTCCGGACGAGCGCTGGCCGCAGCTGGGAAAAAGTGTACCTGTCCACACAGATTGAAGATCCCAATGGCGTGGCCTTTCCGGCCAGCCCGCATCTTTTCATCAGGCTGACAACATCCGGATCCGCCAAAATCGTCTCCAACATCGGCGGACGCGAATACAGTGCGAACAGCCGCCCCGGGCAGTTGGATGTTGTCGCCCCCGGCCAGCCAATCCAACTGGGATGGGATAGACGCGTCCACACGACGCATCTTTATCTGCATGCCTCCCTTCTGGCCGAAATTAGTGCTGATTTCGAAAGCCATGGCCAGCCCATCGGGATCCTGAGCGGGTTGGCATTGACGGATCCGCTGCTCGAGTGGCTCGCTACCGAGATCGACCAGGCGCTGGAGCTCGACGCCGAAGGATTGTATCCTTACGTGATACATCTCGCACGGGCCGCGGTGGGCCGGGTTTTGTGCAGGTATTCGAATTTATATCTCTATCAGGCAGGTGAATTTTCAGACAAAAAGCTTGGCAAAAGGCAGCTTTCGTCCTTTCATCAAATTATCGAAGCCAGAATGCAGCAGAAGCTTTCTCTATCCGATTTGGCGGAAGGGAGTGGGTTGTCGACGAGTCACTTTGCTCATCTTTTCAAGAACGCTACCGGCAAGACGCCATATCAATATCTTCTGGAGAGTCGGATTCAGCGCGCACGCTACCTGCTGGCGAGAACTTCAATGCCGATCGTGCAGATAGCCACGGAATGCGGATTTGCCGACCAAGTGCATTTTAGCAGAGCCTTCTCGAAAGTTGTCGGCCAGCCGCCAGGTGCATTCCGTAAAGCTTCAGTCAGCTAAAGCGCCTTCCAACTCGTTCGATCTGCGCGATATGCGGGCAGTCGCCCGCAACATCGATGAACGCTCGGAACCGAAGGATCCGGTGGAGCTAAATTGCGGCCCTCCAGGCGGAAAATACGAACCCATTGCAGACGGTGAATGCATCGCATGAGGCGCCCCGAGCGCCTTTGCAGTGCAGACTGGGGGTCAAATGCGGTTGGGCGGCCGGACAACCGGATCCGGCCGCCCACCAGGACGTTCCGATCGGTGGGACGGGCCGACATCTGGGTTGGCTCTTGGGCGATTGCAGCGATCACGAGCGACGCTAAGGGCGGAAAATAGGCACAATGAAAAGGCCGCCCGAAAGCGGCCTTTCCTTGAAGGGGCAAAGCTGGACCGAACTACTTGGCGTCCTTCTTTACAGTCGCCTTCGGCGAAGCGGTGGTTTCGAGCCCGTTGTCCTCGGCCATCAGTTCTTCCTTGCTCACCTTCTTGTCGGTGACGGAAATCTGGCCGAGCAGGCGGTCGACCACCTTGTCCTCGAACATCGACGCACGCAGCGTTCGCAGCGCCTCGGGATTGGAGTTGTAGAAGCCAAGCGCCGCCTGCTGCTGGTTGGCCGGGAAGCGATGCACCTGCTCGAGCACGCCGCGCTGCAGCTCCTCGTCCGATACCGAGATGCTCTCCTTCTTACCGACCTCGACTAGGATCAGGCCGAGGCGAATGCGACGTTCGGCAAGATGCATGGCGTCGGCACGCGCTTTCTCCTCGGTCGTGCCCTCGTCGGCGAAGGTGCGACCTGTCGCCTTGAGATCCCGGCTGACCTGTGCCCAGATGGTGTTGAACTCAGCCTCTACCAACTGCGAGGGCACCTCGAATTGATAGGAAGCGGCGAGCTGGTCCAGCAATTGCCGCTTGACCTTCTGGCGCGCTATCGAGCCGAACTGGTTCTCGATCTGGCCGCGCACGACTTCACGCAGGCGCCCCAGCGACTCCAGGCCAAGCGCCTTGGCGGTCCCGTCGTTGATCTCCAGCTTGCCGGGCTTCGCCACTTCCTTGACGGTGACGTCGAAGGTCGCTTGCTTGCCGGCCAGACTGGCGATCTGGTAGTTCTCTGGGAAGGTCACGGTGATCTTCTTCTCATCGCCTGCCTTGGCGCCGATCAACTGGCCCTCGAAGCCCGGGATGAAATCCTGGGCGCCGAGTACCAGCGGCTGGTTGGCGCCAGTCCCGCCGGAAAAGGCTTCTTCGATCTTGCCGACATAGTTGATCGTCACGCGGTCGCCTTCGGCGGCCCTGCTGGCGGCAGGCTTGTAGGTGCGAGCCGCTTCGGCGACACGCTTGACCTGCTCGTCGATCTCGGATGCCGGCACATCATAGACCGGGCGCGTTATCTTGATGTTGGCGAAGTCCTTGATATCGATCGCCGGAACAACCTCGCGATTCAACTGAGCCGTGCCTGCGATATCGGCCGCAAGGGTACTGGCGGCTGCACCGCAATCCTTGGAGGCACCGCCAGCCGAACTGCATGCCGTGTTGGCAAGCTGTTCACCTGAGCCAGCTTTGGAGGCACCGCCAGTTGGATTGCTGGCCGCGTTGGCAAGCATGCCAGCCGAGCCGGTACCGACGCCAGCGGCCGCACTCTTGGAGGCACCGCCAGCCGGATTGCCGTCCGCATAGGCAAGCAGGCCACCATAGGCAAGCAAGCCGCCTGAGCCGCCCGCCGTACCATTGGAGGCACCACCAGCCGTGTTGGCAAGCAGGCCGTTCGAGCCAGCGCCGCTGCCACCGGTCGCACCATTGGAGGCATCGCCAGCCGGATTGCCAGCCACGTTGGCAAGCAGGCCATTTGAGCCGCCGCCGATGCCACCGTTCGGAGCACCTCCAGCCGCATTAGCAAGCAGGCGAGTTGAGCCGGCACCGCCGGTCGCACCGTTGGAGATACTGCTGGTCGAGTCAGCGTCGACGAGGGACCTGGCAGGGCTGCGGCTGTCCGAGAGGACGACCAAACCAGCGAGCGAATTGCCGCAGTGAGCGCCGCCCTGGGTTGAAGTGTCGCAGTCGATGTTTCCCAGGACGCTCCCGATGACTCCATCGCCGGTGCCGCCACCACCAGTGCCGCCCCCACCAGTGCCGCCGCCGCCAGTGCCGCCGCCAGTGCCGCCACCACCACCAGTGCCGCCACCGCCAGTGCCACCTCCGCCAGTGCCACCTCCGCCGAGGCCACCGCCGATCGAGCCGATAATCCCGCCGACTAGGCCGTTAGCGCTCCCGATCAAACCGTTCACGGCGCTGGCCAGTGCGCCGACGGCACCGCCGATCGAGCCGACCGCGCCATTTGCGGCATTGGTTAGCGAGCCGGCTGTGCCATTAGCTGTGCTGCCCAGCGAGCCGACTGTGCCACCGAGCGTGCCGCCAGCACCACCTGCGCCGTTCAGGGCAGTGCCCAGCGAGCCAATCGCGCTGCCGAGCGTACCGCCGGCATCACCTGTACCGCCAGCACCACCGGCCGCGCCGTTCAGGGCAGTGCCCAGCGAGCCAATCGCGCTGCCAAGCGTACCGCCGGCATCACCTGTACCGCCAGCACCACCGGCCGCGCCGTTCAGGGCAGTGCCCAGCGAGCCAATCGCGCTGCCAAGCGTACCGCCGGCATCACCTGCACCGCCAGCACCACCGGCCGCGCCGTTCAGGGCAGTGCCCAGCGAGCCAATCGCGCTGCCGAGCGTACCGCCGGCATCGCCAGCACCGCCCGTCGCAACATTCAGGGCATTGGCGAGTGAGCCGAGCGTACCGCCGGCATCGCCAGCACCGCCCGTCGCAACATTCAGGGCGTTGGCCAGGGCACCAACGGCGCCGCCGAGCGTGCCGCCGGCACCACCGGCTCCGCTGATCGCGCCGTTCACGGCGTTCCCGAGTGAGCCGACCGTGCCACCGAGCGTGCCTCCGGTACCACCGGCTCCACCAACTGCTCCGTTCAGCGCAGTACCCAGCGAGCCGACCGCGCCATTGGCAGCGCCACCAAGCGAGCCGACCGTTCCGCCGAGCGAACCGCCGATGCCACCGGCACCACCGACTGCTCCATTGAGCGCATTACCCAGGGCGCCAACGGTGCCACCGAGCGTACCGCCGGCACCGCCAGCTCCGCCGATCGCGCCGTTCAGCGCTGTACCCAACGAGCCAACCGCGCCGCTCGCGGCACCGCCAAGCGAGCCGACCGCGCCACCGAGCGTACCGCCGGCACCACCGGCTCCACCAACTGCTCCGTTCAGCGCAGTACCCAGCGAGCCGACCGCGCCATTGGCAGCGCCACCAAGCGAGCCGAGCGAACCGCCGATGCCACCGGCACCACCGATCGCGCCGTTGACGGCGCTGGCCAACGAGCCAACCGCGCCGTTGGCAGCACCGCCAAGCAAGCCGACCGTGCCACCAAGCGAGCCACCGATGCCACCGGCACCGCCGACTGCTCCATTGAGCGCAGTACCCAGGGCGCCGACAGCACCACCGAGCGTACCGCCGGCACCGCCGGCTCCGCCGACCGCACCGTTCACGGCGCTACCCAGGGCACCAACAGCGCCACCGAGCGTGCCACCGGCACCGCCAGCTCCACC
>NZ_VFVI01000032.1:0-2500 GCF_006442775.1 Mesorhizobium sp. B2-4-6 | reverse complement strand
CCATAACTGTTGCAATAGTTCGGGATGACTTGTGGCTAGGGGTGAAAGGCCAATCAAACTCGGAAATAGCTGGTTCTCCGCGAAATCTATTTAGGTAGAGCGTCGACCGAATACCCCAGGGGGTAGAGCACTGGATGGGCTAGGGGTCCTCACCGGATTACCAAACCTAACCAAACTCCGAATACCTGGGAGTACTAGTCGGCAGACACACGGCGGGTGCTAACGTCCGTCGTGAAAAGGGAAACAACCCTGACCTACAGCTAAGGTCCCCAAGTTATGGCTAAGTGGGAAAGGATGTGAGGATCCCAAAACAACCAGGATGTTGGCTTAGAAGCAGCCATCATTTAAAGAAAGCGTAACAGCTCACTGGTCTAAATAAGGGTCTTTGCGCCGAAAATGTAACGGGGCTAAAGCCATACACCGAAGCTTAGGGTTCGCAGTAATGCGAGCGGTAGCGGAGCGTTCTGTAAGCTGATGAAGCCGTACCCGTGAGGGGCGGTGGAGGTATCAGAAGTGCGAATGCTGACATGAGTAACGTAAGGGGAGTGAGAGACTCCCCCGCCGAAAGACCAAGGGTTCCTGCTTAAAGTTAATCTGAGCAGGGTTAGCCGGCCCCTAAGACGAGGCGGAAACGCGTAGTCGATGGGAACCACGTTAATATTCGTGGGCCTGGAGGTAGTGACGGATCGCACAAGTTGTCCAATCTTATCGGATTGAACGGGCAGCGGAGCGGTTCCAGGAAATAGCTCCTCCTTATAGACCGTACCCGAAACCGACACTGGTGGTCAGGTAGAGTATACCAAGGCGCTTGAGAGAACTATGCTGAAGGAACTCGGCAAATTGCACGCGTAACTTCGGAAGAAGCGTGACCCTTTTCTGCGCAAGCAGAGGAGGGTGGCACAGACCAGGGGGTAGCGACTGTTTATCAAAAACACAGGGCTCTGCGAAGCCGCAAGGCGACGTATAGGGTCTGACGCCTGCCCGGTGCTGGAAGGTTAAGAGGAGGGGTGCAAGCTCTGAATCGAAGCCCCAGTAAACGGCGGCCGTAACTATAACGGTCCTAAGGTAGCGAAATTCCTTGTCGGGTAAGTTCCGACCTGCACGAATGGCGTAACGACTTCCCCGCTGTCTCCAGCATAGACTCAGTGAAATTGAATTCCCCGTGAAGATGCGGGGTTCCTGCGGTTAGACGGAAAGACCCCGTGCACCTTTACTATAGCTTTACATTGGCATTCGTAGTGGCATGTGTAGGATAGGTGGTAGGCTTTGAAACCTGGGCGCCAGCTCAGGTGGAGCCACCCTTGAAATACCACCCTTATTACTATGGATGTCTAACCGCGGCCCGTCATCCGGGTCCGGGACAATGTATGGTGGGTAGTTTGACTGGGGCGGTCGCCTCCTAAAGAGTAACGGAGGCGCGCGATGGTGGGCTCAGAACGGTCGGAAATCGTTCGCTGAGTGCAATGGCATAAGCCTGCCTGACTGCGAGACTGACAAGTCGAGCAGAGACGAAAGTCGGTCATAGTGATCCGGTGGTCCCGCGTGGAAGGGCCATCGCTCAACGGATAAAAGGTACGCCGGGGATAACAGGCTGATGACCCCCAAGAGTCCATATCGACGGGGTTGTTTGGCACCTCGATGTCGACTCATCGCATCCTGGGGCTGGAGCAGGTCCCAAGGGTATGGCTGTTCGCCATTTAAAGCGGTACGTGAGTTGGGTTCAGAACGTCGTGAGACAGTTCGGTCCCTATCTGCCGTGGGTGTAGGAATATTGAAAGGATCTGTCCCTAGTACGAGAGGACCGGGATGGACGGATCTCTGGTGGACCTGTTGTGGCGCCAGCCGCATTGCAGGGTAGCTATATCCGGACGGGATAACCGCTGAAGGCATCTAAGCGGGAAACCCACCTTGAAACGAGTATTCCCTGAGAACCGTGGAAGACGACCACGTTGATAGGCCGGGTGTGGAAGAGCGGCAACGCTTGAAGCTTACCGGTACTAATAGTTCGATAGGCTTGATCGTTCTCATTACTTATATCCATCAAGGCGCAATCCGAAGGATTGTCGCCGGCACAGAAAACAGCTTCTCGATTTGAACGTGCGTTTTGCCGACCTGGTGGTTATGGCGGAGCGGCTGCACCCGATCCCATTCCGAACTCGGCCGTGAAACGCTCCAGCGCTGATGGTACTTCGTCTCAAGACGCGGGAGAGTAGGTCGCTGCCAGGTCTGCCAAGCGCACGTTCATCTCACATCCGGATAAATCCGGATGAAAGACAATCTTCTCCCTACGATTTTTAGGCCCGCCAAACGGGATCACGGGCCGCGCAAGCGGCCCTTTCATTTGGTGGTCTCTTGATTCCGGTAAGTTAAACCTTACCTCAAAGGACGCAAGCAAACGCTTGCTCATAGTTGACGCGGGGTGGAGCAGCCCGGTAGCTCGTCAGGCTCATAACCTGAAGGTCACAGGTTCAAATCCTGTCCCCGCAACCAAACGCAAAAC
>NZ_VFVI01000031.1:0-6261 GCF_006442775.1 Mesorhizobium sp. B2-4-6 | reverse complement strand
CGACGCCAAGCGTTTTCGCGTGTCGGAGAAAGGCATCTGCCTCATCACCCAGGACATGATCAACAAGCTGGCAACCTCAACTGTTCGATCCCGGAAAGAGGTGGCGCGGATTGATGTTGAAAGTTGATGGATCGTCGTCCATGCATCTTGGTAACTCTCGGAGAGCGCGGTTGCTCGCGACGGGCCATGCCGTAGGACGGGCCATGATGTAGAAGGCAATTTATGGGGCGACCCGAGAACTTTACGGAGGCAGTGTCATGAAAGCGGCCCTTTCGCGCAGGGATTTCCTGAAGGCGAGCGCCGTCGCCGGCGTTGCGATCAATATTTCATTCCTCCCTTCCAGGGCCGAGGCGCAGTTGATCGAGACGCCGCCACGACCGGGTCCTGATTGGCTGAACGGCCACGCCAAGCCGAAATACCGCCTCGACGCCATGGCCAAAGTTACTGGCGAAAAGGCGTTCACGCGCGACTACCGCGCCCGCGATCTCGAAGGATGGCCGAAGGAACAATCGCATGCCTTTCTGTTGCATGCGACCAGAACGGACCAGGCATTCGCCAGGATCGATCTCAAGGTGCTGGGCGACGACCTCAAGCCGGACCGGGTGGTGATGCATGAGGACCTCGTCGCGGATGGCGTCGAGATTCCGGTGCCAGGTTTCTACGGCGACGTTTTCCTGGTGCCGAAGGAGCAGACGGCGCGCCTGCTCGGCCAGCCTGTGGCCCTGCTGATCTATCACGACTTCGCTCGCTACGACGCGGCCAAGCGTATGGTGCGCTTCGACGACACGGTCGTGCGCTATGGCGGAAAGGCAGCCTCCACCACGCCGGCCAATTATTCCGCGACGCGCTATATCCGCATCGACAGTGGCGATCCCTATGCCGAGGATCGATTTTCATCACTGAAGGACACGGTCATTCGCGCAGGCTTCAAAGGCGATGATCCGCAATGGCCGGCAGCTGGTAATGGCGACGCAATGGCGCGCGGGATGGCCGCCGCGCTCGAAATCGAACGGGAGATTGCAACCGCCGGCGACGATGTGCTGGTATTGAAGCGCAGCTTCTTCTCCCAGTCGACCGATGCCTCGGCCATGGAGGCCGACAACGGCAATGTCTGGTACGATCCGGCGACCCGTGTCCTGCATGCGATGATCGCGACACAGTCGCCCTACGAAGTCGCCGAGGTTGCGGCTCACATGGTGTCGAAGTCGAAGTACCCTCTCAAGGAAGTCGATCTCCAGGTCGGCTATACTGTCGGCTACGGTACGAAGGACCACGCCATCTTTCCCTTCTACTGCGTGCTGGCGGGCCTCTACGGCGAGGGTCGGCCGGTGCGGCTTGCCAACGACCGCTACGAGCAATTCCAGATGGGATTGAAGCGCCACGCCTTCTGGATGGACAACGTGCTGGTGGTCGACCGCAAGACGGGGCAGTTCCGCGCCATGACCGGCACCTACAAGAACGACGGCGGCGGACGCGAGAATTTCTCGGCCTCCGTTGGTGCTGTCGGGGCGACTGCGGCGCAATCGATCTACTACCTGCCGAAGAGCGACTTCTCGGCGGCAACGGTAGCCTCGCGCGCCGTGGATGCCGGTTCGACACGCGGTTATGGCACGCTGCAAACCATGTCGGCCACGGAGATGATGGTCGACGAGATTGCCGAGTTGCTCGGCATGGATGTGATGGATCTGCGGCTGAGGAATGTGTTGCGCTCGGGCATGAAGAACACGCAAGGCGCCATACCGGCCGGCGCGATGCGCCATGAGGAGATCATTGCCAGGGCGCGCGAACATCCGCTGTGGAGCGAGCGCGCGAAGAAGAAGACGACTTTCGAAGCGTCCAATCCCGGCAAGAAATACGGCGTCGGCTACGGTCATGTGCACAAGGACTACGGCACGGGAGCGGAGGCTGCGCTCGCCACGATCGAGTTCGATGCCGAAGGACGCGTGAAGCTCGCACATGTCGCGCACGAGATCGGCACCGGCGCGACCACCTCGCAGGCCATCATGGTGGCCGATATCCTCGGCGTGGCGCCGGACGAGACCGAATACGGCAAGGTCCGGTGGGCGCAGATGCCGCTCGAAACCACCGAGCAGCCCTATACCTTGTCGCAGTCGGAGGAAGACCAGCGAAAGCTCAATCCGCGATGGACTCCCTCGTTCACTTCGCCGATGAGCGCTTCCAACAGCGTCTATTATCTCGGCCACGCCACGCGCGAGGCGGCGCGAGCTTTGATCGACCTTGCCATCTGGCCGGCGGCACAGGCGCTGTGGTCGCGCGGCATCGGCGGTGGCCAGATGGCGCCGGAGACGGTGCGGCGCGACGACCTGCGGCTCGCCGGCGGGATGGTCAACGCCGCGGGCCTGCAGCCCCTCTCCCTTGCGGAGATCGCGGCGGAGGCGCATCGGCAGGGGTTCGTCACGGGTGTGACCGTCCACACCTTCAATCGTTGGCAATGGGCCGAAGCGGAGTTCGATCTCGGCTCAGCCGGACAATATCGCTTCGCCATCGACGCGCTGGCAGTCCGATATGGCGAGGGTGCGCCCGACGAACGCAAAGCGCTCATGACACTGGACGGCTGGCAGTTCGTGGACCGCAAAACGGTTTTCTACCCGCCTGTTCAGCGCAACAATGCCGGCGTGACCTATTATACGCCCATGGCCACCCTTGCCGAGGTGGTCGTCGACACCGCGACCGGCGACGTCACTCTGCTTTCGCATCATTCCATCATGGACTGCGGCAGGCAGATCGTACCGGAACTGGTATCCGGCCAGATCCAAGGCGGCCTTGCCATGGGCATCGGCCATGCGCTCAAGGAGTATCTGCCACTCTACGAGGACGGCCCCGGCGACGGGACCTGGAACTGGAACCGCTACGAGCTTCCCATGGCAGAGGATGTCGCCGTGTGGTCGCAGACCGTCGATATCCTGCCGGCACTGTCCGAGACGGACCCGCCAAGGGGCATGGCGGAGGTGGTGATGATCGCGGTCGTCCCAGCCATCGCCAACGCCGTCGCACACGCCACCGGCAAGCGGTTCTACAGCCTGCCGATCACTGCGGACAAGATCCTGGAGGCGCTGGCATGACACTGGTGTCAAAGCAGCTCTCGCTCACCATCAACGACAAGCCCGTCGGCCCGATCGACGTGCCCGAAGCGATGATGATGCAGGACTTCCTCCACGAATATCTCAACCTGACGGGCTCGCGCATGGGCTGCGGCCAGGGCATCTGCCACGCCTGCACCGTGATCGTGGAGCAGGAGGACGGCTCGCTCGGTGAAATGCGCACCTGCATCACCGGTGCGCATTGGTTCGCGGACAAGAGATTGCGCACGGTCGAAGGTCATGCCAGGCGCGACGCGAGCGGCGCGATCATGGAACTGTCGCCGGTCCAGCAGTCCTTCATCGAGCATTTTGCCTTCCAGTGCGGCTATTGCACGCCCGGTTTCGTGACCGCAGCGACCGTTCTCATGGACCAGCTCAAGCGCAAGCCGGTGCCCCGCGCCGAACTCGATCAGGCCATCACGGATGGGCTCGGCAAGCACATCTGCCGCTGCACCGGCTATGTGCGCTACTTCGAGGCGGTGCGAGATCTCGCGCTCAAAACACCCGGTTTGGTGAAAGCGTAGCGCGGCCATGATGAAAAAACTGCTCTGGACCATGGCGGGCGCGATCGTGCTGGGCGCGGTCGTTGCGGGCGTGATTTTCGCTGGCCTGTTCGAGAAAAGCGTCGTCGGGAAGGACATTGACCAGCCGTTGACTGCCGACCAGATCAAGACGCTCGCCAAGCGTGGTGCCTATGTCGCCGTGGCGGCCGACTGCTATGCCTGCCACACCGCCAAGGGCGGCGCGCCCTGGGCTGGCGGCCTGCCATTCGAGACGCCCTTCGGCACCATCTATTCGACCAACATTTCGCCGGACAAGGACGGCGGCATCGGCGGTTGGACCCGCGCCGAATTCCATCGGGCCGTGCGTGACGGCGTGGGCAAGCACGGCCATCTCTACCCGGCCATGCCTTACGCCTCTTACCGCAAGATGACGCCAGAGGATGTCGATGCTGTCTATGCCTATCTGATGACGCGCGAACCGATGAAGGTCGCGAACAGGCAAAACGAGCTCGGCTTTCCGTTCAACATCCGCCAGAGCCTCACATTCTGGAATCTCGTCAACCTGTCCTCCGATGTCACGCTCGAGGTGCCGGCGCGCTCGGCCGACTGGAATCGCGGGCGCTATCTGACGGACGCGCTCGCCCATTGCGGCGAATGCCATACGCCGCGCAATGTTATGCAAGGAATGAGGCAAAACGCCTATCTCCAGGGTTCAGAGTTCGAGGGCGCTCACGCGCCTGACATCACCAAGGATGGATTGATGCGGATGGGCTTCGGTCCTTCGGTGCTGGCGGCTTTCATGAAGTCGGGCATTTCGGCCCAGGGCGCGATGACGGGCCAGATGTTCGAGGTCGTGCATTTCTCGACGCAATATATGACCCCCGGCGATCTCAACGCCCTGTCGGCCTATCTGTTCGATCTCGACGACGTGTCGAAGGGACAGGCGCCGGCTCCATCGCCGCCGGTCGAGGTCGCCCCCGAACTCGTGGCGTCGGCAAGACCCACCTATCTCGCGCTATGCTCCGGTTGCCATGGCATCGACGGCCAGGGCATCCCGCATGTTGTAGTACCACTTGCCACCAATGCATCGCTGAGATTGACCAGCGCTCGAAACTTGGTGCGTGCTATAGCCGATGGGATCCCGGCCCAGCGCTTTCCCGGGCTGCAACGCATGCAGCCGATGCCGGGTTTCGCTGACCAACTGGATGACCGCCAGTTGGCTGACCTCGTGAACTGGATGCGCGAAACCTGGGGCGATCAGGAGTCGAAAGTATCGAAGGAAGAGATCAAACAACTGCGTGCGCAATAATGCGGGCTGGCCGTCGCCCGGCTCGTTTCGTCAGTCCCGCGCAGATACCGATAGGTTCTGTCGAGAGGCAGCCGTACGGCTGGAAAATCGCTGTACAATGCTGTCGCATCGTCGGCGCCCGGAATATGCTGACACGAGCCCCAAACGGATCGGCAATACCCACAGGCAACTTTCATTCAAAGCCTAGCGGAGAGGCGCACAGCCGGCATTGCGCAGGGCTGCTATGAAAAGGATTGCGTGTCCCCGGATATCATTGTTTGCCTGGTCCCGAAGCGGCAGGTTACTCCAGCATTCCAATGGTTCGATAAAGCTGGCGAAGCCGCCACCGGCGATACTGGACCTGACGGACGCGCCGTCCTTGTCCAAGACGAGTATGCCTATCTCTCCACGCGCATAGCTTATGGCGGCAACCCGCTGATAGTGCGCATCACCGTCCAGGCGGATTTCGAACAGCAGCCGACCTGATGTCTGACGGGCGATTTCGGTTGCTTTTTCTGCAAAGCCCAACGGCAGCGATCGGACATTTCCGACCGCCATTTCAAACAGAACCGATTCAGCCGCCGCCATGAATGCACTTTGCGCCAAGTGCCGCGTCGTGCAATCAAGACGTGCAGGTTATTCACAGCCTGCCAAAAGCGTGACTGCCCGGAATTCTCCCGCTCACGAATCTCATGTCCTATCCCAAGGGCGCTTTGACGGCACCCGTTTCCCTTTCGCTAGCTATGCGAAACGCTAGGGGATCATCTTCGGGCGCATGGGCATAGTAACTATCGGCGGCCATCACCAACAACGCGCGAGTGATTTCGGCCGGCGCCCAGCCCGCCCTTGCGGCAGCCATGAGAAGGCTTTGGAAATGCGGCTCCAAAGCTTGCCGACAATCGTCGGGATAGTTGGGGTCGTTTGCCGCACGCTGCGGACCATTGATGCGCGGCCGCGCCATGTCCGTTTCCCTTCAATTGCGCTCGCAAAATACCCTTGGGGTACCCAGCCTCAGACGAAACCGGGCAAAGCCGATCTCAAAACGGTCCCTACGTGATCATCAGCAGCACAAAGATCAGCGAGACTGTCGCTAATACGACTGAGGCGACGAAGATCGCCAATATCGGAAAGTCGATTGACGACGAAGTCGCTGCCATATTCTCCCTTCGCAGCAATCGCCGCAAATCGGCTCTGGAAGCCGTAAGGGTCGCCGTAAAATGAGAAGGCCGTGTCATTTTAAAGCATTAAACCAATATTGATCTGTTTCAATCTAGCTTTTCGCGTTGAAGAGCACATCTGCCGAAAGTCAGGGGCGATGATGACGAAAGTCATATTCGTTTGCGGCCGGTTCGGGCTTACGTCAAAGTGG
>NZ_VFVI01000030.1:0-6536 GCF_006442775.1 Mesorhizobium sp. B2-4-6 | reverse complement strand
CGCTTCCGACCGTGGCCACGTCCTGCTTCTGCCCACCGGCTACTACCTCGCCGGCGGCGCGCTGGCGGTGGCCGTCAGCTTCCTCGTCCTGGCATTGCTGCCGCCCGCCGCCCTCGACAATTTCTGGCGCAAGCGCCTGTCGCTCCTCACCTTCGGCGACCACCCTCGCACCATCGTCAGCCTGATTTCATTCGCCGGCTTCGCGCTTCTCATCGCCGCCGGCCTTTTCGGCAGCCGCGACCCGCTCTCCAACCCGCTGCCGCTGGTGGTCTGGACGCTGCTTTGGGCCGGTTTCACGCTACTGCAGGGCATAGTCGGCAACCTCTGGTCATGGCTCAACCCGTGGTACGGGCCGTGGCGCGTCGCCTCTCGTGTCCTCGGCATTCATGCGGGCGATGCAAAGCAGTCAGGCCTGCCGTCATGGCTCGGCTACTGGCCGGCCTTCGTGCTGTTCTTTGCCTTCGCCTGGTTCGAGCTGATCGATCCCGCGCCCGACGATCCGGCTCGCCTTGCCTTGGCCGCCGGCCTCTACTGGCTGGCCAGCTTCGCCGCTATGCTCATCTTCGGCTACGGCACCTGGAGCAGGCGGGGCGAATTCCTGACCGTCTTCTTCTCCATGGTCGCCCGCTTCGCACCTTTCGAGCATGACGAAGGCCGGCTCTCGCTCTGCTGGCCCGGCGCCAAGCTGCTCGCGGCTGAGCCGCTGCCACTGAGTGGCACCGCCTTTCTCCTGCTGGCCCTGTCCTCGGTATCCTTTGACGGCCTGTCGAAAACCTTCTTCTGGCTCGCTCGGTTCGGCATCAACCCGCTGGAATTTCCCGGCCGCACCGCGTTGATCGGCATCGGCAGCTACGGCCTCGTCCTGACGTTCATCCTGCTTGCGGCGGCGTTCGCGCTGGCCGTCTTTCTCGGCCAACGCCTCGCCGGCGACGCGCAGTCGTTCGGAAAAGCCGCCGGCCTGCTGGTCTGGTCGATCGTGCCGATCGCACTTGCCTACCACATCGCGCATTACCTCACCGTGCTGCTGGTTGACGGCCAGTACGCCCTGGTCGCTCTCTCCGATCCCTTCGCGCTCGGCTGGAATCTGTTCGGCACCGCCGACATGATGGTCGAGGCAGGCGTCGTCGCCGGCGCTCAGTCGGCCTGGTGGCTGTGGAATCTGCAGGCAGGCGTCATCATCGCTGGCCATGTGCTGGCCGTGCTCGTCGCGCATGGCCTTGCCTGGCGTCTCCACCCGCAGCCGTCGCGTGCCGCGCTCAGCCAGCTGCCGCTCACCCTAATGATGATCGCCTACACGATCTTCGGCCTGTGGTTGCTTGCCACGCCGACCGCCGGATGACACAAGGAGCGCGCTCCGATGCCGCGGGGTAAAGCTCGCTTGCCAGGCCAAAGCTTTGGTGATTTAGTTTGTACACATGCAATTTTCCCATCCTCCGGAAGGGGGTGGTTTAGCCGCCTTATCGCTGGTCAGGACTGAAAAAACAGGGGAACGGACATGGCTGACAAGAACGGATTTTTCGACCTCTCCAAGACGACGCTGTCGCGCCGCACCGCGCTGAAGGGGATAGCCGCCGGCGCCGGCCTGGCACTGGCGCCTGGCTTCGTCCGCTACAGCCAGGCGCAGAGCTCGGCGCCGATCAGAATAGGCTTCCAGTCGCACCGCACCGGCATCGGCGCCGCCTATGGCCGCTGGTACGAGAAGACCAGCGCCGCCGCCGTTAAGGCGATCAACGACGCCGGCGGCATCGGCGGCCGCCAGGTCGAGCTGGTCATCGAGGATGACGGCACCGATCCCGCCCGCGGCGCCGAGGTGGTGGCCAAGTTCGCCAAGCAGCACAAGACCGACATCGTCTTCGGCACCTTGTTCTCGCATGTCGTGATCGGCTCCGCGCCCGCCGCCGGGGAAAACAAGATCCCCTATTTCGTGGTCAGTGAAGGCCATCACGTGGCCTCCACCAAGCTCAACCGCTACGTCTTCCAGCCCGGCATCACCGACGTGAAGAGCCAGATCCAGTCGATGGCGCCGTGGATCGCCGCCAATGCCGGCAAGAAGGTGACGCAGATCTTCCCCGACTTCGCCTTCGGCTACGACCATCGCGACTACCTGCCGCCGGCGTTGAAGGCGCAGGGCGCCGACGTGATCGCGCAGATCGCCATCCCGCCGACGGAGAGCTCCTTCACGAAATACTTCCCGCAGATCCCGGCCGAGACCGAGGTGATCTACCATGTCATGGTCGGGCCGGCCGTGCTTACCTTCGTCAAGGAACTCGGCGAGTTCTACGGTTCGCAGCGGCCGCAGCTCTTCGGCTTCATCGATTCGCTCGAAGCCGTCGACATCAACAGCCCCGGCCTCGAATTCCTCGACGGCAGCCATTTCTGGGAAGGCTCGCCGCGCTACGCCCAGGCCGATGACTCGGCCGCGCAGAAAGCCTACCGCGCCGCCGTCGGCATCGACGACAATGGCGCCGCCGTCGGCGACCCCAAGGACGTCTCCACCGCCGCCCACATGTTCGGCTGCTGGGAAACGCTTTATGTCGTCAAGAAGGCGATGGAGGATGCCGGCTACAAGGGGCCGGAAGACCGCGCCAAGCTGGTCGAGGCGACCGAGGCCCTGAAGGAATTCGCAGAGGGGCCTGAGCATCCGCAAGGGGCAAAGACCTTCAACGGCAAGATCCATCAGTGCTTCGGCATCCAGAACATCTCCAAGGTCGAAGGCGGCAAGCTCAAGGTCGTGCACAAGACCAAGATCGAGGACGGCCTCTACGAGCCCGAAGGGGATTACACGACGCAGGCGCTTTAGGCCCATTCCGGCCAGCGTGAGCGCCCAGGCCCCCCTCTCTGGCCTGCCGCCAATCTCCCCCTCAAGGGGGGAGATTGGCAGCTTTGGCGACGGCAATTGTTTGTCAGCGTTAGCGATTGGCGAAATCTGTGGCGATGTCCGATCTCCCCCCTTGAGGGGGAGATGCCCGGCAGGGCAGAGGGGGGTGCCTCGCGCATCCGTTGGTGCTTAGCAAATGCACTTCGGACCCCATCTCCTCCTCGCCGCCCTCGAAGGCCTCGTCACCTCCGCCGTATTGGCGCTGACGGCGCTCGGCCTTTCGCTGGTATTCGGCGTCATGCGCGTCGTCAACGTCGCCCATGGCGAGTTCTTCATGCTGGGCGCGGTGCTGGCCTGGGCGGTCTCGACGGCGATCTCGGGCCACCCGGCGATCGGTTTCGTGGCCGCGCTGGTGATCGCGCCCGTGCTGGTCGGGCTGGTTGCGCTCGTCGCCGAACGCCTGGTGCTGCGCCGGCTGAACTACAATCCGGAAGCCACCATCGTCGCTACCATCGGCATGCTCTACATCATCCAGCAGCTGGCGTTGACCTTCTATGGCCCCGAGGCCCGGCCCGTCGAGCCGCCCTTCAGCTACCGCATCCTTTTGCCGTGGTTCGGCTATTCCGGCTACAAGCTGTCGGTCGTCGCCGCTTCCGCCATTCTGCTGGTGATCACCTGGCTGGTGCTGACGCGCACGAAAATCGGCCTGATCATGCGCGCCACGCAGTATGACCGCGAGACGGCGCAGGCCTTCGGCATTCCGGTCGAACGCGTCTATGCCGGCGTCTTTGCCGTCGGCGCCATGCTGGCGGCGATCGCCGCGGTGCTGATCGTGCCGATCAGCCAGGCGCATTACCTGATGGGGCAGGACCCGCTGCTGCTTTCCTTCATCGTCGTCATCATCGGCGGCCTGGGCTCCCTGCGCGGCACCGTGGTCGCCGCCGTCCTGATCGGCCTTTCCGACGGCATCATCTCGATGTTCTTCTCGCCGACGCTCGCCAAGATCATCGCCACACTGGTGGTCGCCATGGTGCTGGTGTTCCGGCCGCAGGGCCTGTTCGGGACCACGCCGCGATGAGGGATGCTTCGCCGGCAAAGGCCTACACCCTGCATATCGGCGTCATCGCGCTTCTGTTCGCGCTGAACTTCGTCCTGCCGGACTATCACCAGGGCCTGTTCGCCCGCATCATGGCGCTGGCCGTCTTCGCCATGGGCTACAATCTGCTCTTCGGCTATGTCGGCCTGCTCAGCCTCGGCCACGCCATGTTCTTCTCGGCCGGCCTCTACGGCGCGGGCTTGACGGTCCATCATCTCGGCTGGGGCGTGCCCGAAGCCTTCGTTGCCGGGATCGTTTGCGGCGCGCTGCTCGCTCTGGTCATCGGCCTGCTGGCGCTGCGCACCTCGGGCGTCGCCTTCATGATCGTCACCATGATGTTCGCCCAGGTCTTCTACCTGCTCATCCTCTATTTCGCCGCCTGGACCGGCGGCGACCAGGGCCTTGTCATCCAGCAGGCATCGCGGGTGATCGCGATCGGCGACGCCTCGCTCGACCTGACCGATCCGACCGTTCGTTATATGAGCGCGCTGGCGCTGTTCGCGGTCGTGCTGCTCATCACCCTTGCCATCGTCCGCTCCCGCTTCGGCCGCGTGCTGGTCGCCATCCGCGAGAACGAGGAGCGGACAAAGATGCTTGGCTACGACACGGTCGCCAACAAGCTCGCCGCCGTCGTGACCTCCGGCGCCATCTGCGCGGCGTCGGGCGCCGCGTATGCGCTGCTGTTCGGCTATGTCGGATCGAGCTTCGCCGGCGTTCAATATTCGATCCTGCCGCTGCTCTGGGTGCTGCTGGGAGGTGCCGCGACCGCGCTCGGCCCGCTCATCGGCACGCTGTTCATGTATTACGTCACCGACATCACCAGCGGTTTCACCTCCGCCTATCTCCTGATCGTCGGCGTGGCGCTCATTCTGCTCGTCCTGTTTGCTCCGAAGGGCATTATGGGCAGTATCCGCGAGCGCTGGCTGGGGTGGCTGCCGTGATGCCGCTGCTCACCGCCAAGGGCCTGTCGCGCAACTTCGGCGGTCTTCGCGCCGTCGATGGCGTCGACTTCGCGCTGATGCCGGGCGAGATCCGCGCCATCATCGGACCCAACGGCGCCGGCAAGACCACCTTCGTCAGCCTGCTCTCGGGCCGCATCCGGCCATCCTCCGGCATGGTCGTCTTCGACGGCGCCGACATCACCGCCATGCCGGCTTACAAGCGGGTTCGCCTCGGCGTCGCCTATACCTTCCAGATCACCAGCGTCTTCGCCAACCTCACCGCCTTCGACAATGTCGCGCTGCCGGTGCAGCGCACGCTGACGGACGGCCGCACGAAGGGGCAGGTCAGGACGGGCGTGATGGCGGCGCTTGAACGCACCGGCCTGGCCGACCGCGCCGGCACGCCGGCCGGACAGCTTTCCTATGGCCACCAGCGTCTGCTCGAAGTCGCGATGGGCCTGGCGCTGAAGCCGCGCCTGCTCATCCTCGACGAGCCGACGCAAGGCCTGGCCGACGCCGAGATCGACAATTTCATCACGCTGGTGCGCGAGATCGCCAAGGACGCAACGGTGCTTCTGATCGAGCACAACATGCCGGTCGTCATGCAGCTTGCCGACCGCATCACCGTCTTCAATTCGGGAAAGATCCTCGCCGAAGGCACGCCGGAGCAGATCCGCGCCAACGCCGAGGTCCAGGACGCCTATCTCGGAGCGACCCATGGCTGACACGGGATTGCTCACCATTTCCGGCCTCGACTGCTTCTATGGCGAGGTGCAGGTGCTCTACGGCCTCGATCTCGCTCTCAACAAGGGTGAGGTGCTTTGCCTGTTCGGCCGCAACGGCGCCGGCAAGACGACGACGCTGAAGGCGATCATGGGCCTGGTCCCGGCGGCCGGCGGCTCGATCAAACTGGACGGCAAGGAATTGACCGGGCTCGCCGCGCATGACGTGCCGAAGGCCGGCGTCGCCTATGTGCCGCAGGGTAGGCGATTGTTCGCCGAGATGACGGTGGCGGAAAACATCGAGATCGGCCTGATGGCGCGCGGCAAGGGCAAGCAAACCCGCGAGAGTGTGCTCGATCTCTTCCCGTTGCTCAGGGAGCGGCTGAGGCAGCGCTCCGGCACGCTCTCCGGCGGCGAGCAGCAGATGCTGGCGATGGCCCGGGCGCTCTGCCTCGAACCGCAGGTGCTTTTGCTCGACGAGCCGACCGAAGGGCTGATGCCGTCGATGATCGCCAAGATCCGCGAGACGGTGGCGAAGCTGCGCGATCTTGGCGTCTCGACAATCCTGGTCGAGCAGCGCGTCGACGCGGTGCTCTCGGTCGCCGACCGCGTCTCATTCATCGAGAACGGCCGCAACCGCGAGACGGTCGATGTCGAGGCATTGCGGGCGGATCCGTCGGCGGTTCGGCGATATGTAGCGGTGGGATAAGCGGCGAATTCGCTGCCCTGCCAAGGTTTTCCGACCGTAGCGCCGCCCCTCATTGCCCTCTCGGGCATTTCTCCCCGTGAACGGGGAGAAAGAAGTTGGCCGCGGCCTCGCACCTGCTCTGCAACGTCGAAATTGGCGAAATCGGCGATGTCAGCTCCCTTCTCCCCGTTCACGGCAGGGCTATCGCATATGAGTGATCGCATTGATGAGATAGTCGTCGTTCCAGGCGCATTTCTTGATGCGATGGCTG
>NZ_VFVI01000003.1:0-590945 GCF_006442775.1 Mesorhizobium sp. B2-4-6 | reverse complement strand
CTTCCCCGCCCGCGCGATAGACGGTGCGCTCCCTCGGCACCGCCACCACCGCTTCCGGGACATGCTCGGCCTTCAGCGCGACGAAATCCGCCTTGGCGCCGACGGCGATGCTGTAGCCCTCAAGCCCGAGCGCCTTGGCGCCGGCATGGCTCACCACGTCGTAAGCGGCTTCCAGTTCCCAGTCCTCGTAGAAGCCGGAGCGGTAGCCGATCATGTTGGCGCGGTTGAGCATGTCGCCATCGCCGTAGGGCCACCAGGAATCGCGGATGTTGTCGGAGCCGGCGAAGACCGTGACGCCCGCCTTGCGCAGCGCCGCCACCGGCGGGAAAGGATGATCGCCGGGCGCGTTGGTCATGATGGCGACGCCGGCGGCGGCGATCCGCTCGCCGGCTCCGGCCAACGCATCGGCGGAGATGTCGCCCAGCCCGTAGGCGTGGCTGACGGCGACTTTTCCCTGCATGCCCAGTGCCGCGGTCCGGGCGACTATTTCCTCGATCTCGAACAGGCCGAGCGTGCCGCGGTCATGCAGGTGGATGTCGACGCCGGCGCCGTGCTTTTCGGCAAGGCCGAAGACGACATCGAGATGGCCTTTCACGTCGCGGTCGAAGCTTGCGGGATCGAGCCCGCCGATCAGGTCGCAGCCGAGCTTGAGCGCCTCGTCGAGCAGCTCCGCGGTGCCTGGCGAGGACAGAATGCCGCTCTGCGGGAAGGCGACGAGCTGGATGTCGATCAAGTCGCGGTATTTCTCCCGCACGCCAAGGATCGTCTCGACATGCTTCAGCCCGACCGCGGTGTCGACCATGACATGGCTGCGCATGGTAAGGCTGCCATTGCCGACGCAGAGCTCGAGCTGGCTTTTCGCGCGCTCTTCCATCGGCGCGGCCTGCTCGAGGTTGCGCATCTGGAACGCGACCCGCTCGCGCACGTCAAACCCATTGGTGCAGGGAACGTGCGGGCGCCAGGCATCGCCATAGAAGGAGGTGTCGAGATGGATATGACCCTCGACGAAAGCCGGCAGCACGAGCTGGCCGTCAAGGTCGGTGGCGCCAGCCGGCGGCGTCGTCGCATTGGCTGCAGGCACGATGGCGCTGAAACGGCCGCCGGCGACGGCGAGATCAGCGACCGTGCCATCGGCAAGCCTGGCGTTGAGAAAATGAATCTGGTCCACGATGCAATCCATTGAAAAGGAAGCCTCAGTCGTCGCCGGTCGGGCGGACCAGGTCAATGCGGATCGAGGGAGAAAGTGTTTGTGGGAGAAGGCGGAACGGCGCGCAGCGCCGAGACGGCTACTGAAAGGGAGGCGTCGGTGAGGGCCGCACGGCCACGGCTGAGCAAGTGGTATCGCCAAGCTGGAACACCCCTCATCCATCCGAGCTTCGCTCGGCCACCTTCTCCCACAAAGGGGAGAAGGGAAGAGCCCGCCATATACCGTTTTCGCGGAAGTTTCAGCGGGCGGCAAATGTGCCATGATGCAGTCTGCGGTATGAGGCCGCCGTGGTCGACGCGGACGCCCAAGCACATCCCCAACAATGCGCCCCCAACGGCCGCGTCGACCATGAACGGAAATGGCAGCGGCGACCTTGCCCTAGGTCGCCGCTTTTTTGGCCGGCCCCGCTTTTGGTCAGCGTTGCGTGCCCGCGTATTCGGCGACCAGCGGCTCATATTCCTCGAAGGACGGCAGCGCTTCGTAGCTGTGCGCGGCTGATGTCGTGGCCCAGGGCAATTTCTCAGACGTCCAGGTCTCGATGAAGGGCGCGAACCAGGCATGCTCGTCGAGCATGGTCGGGCGCAGATTGACGAACCAGTCGATCCCCTCTGGTCGCGTGAACATCCAGGTCATGCAGTAGCCGCAGAAATAGTGTTTCGACGCGCCGTGCAGGCCGCCGACCACAGGCTCGCCCTTGGTCACCTCGAAGCCTTCCGAGGGGATCGCCGCGCTCAGCGAATAGGCGCTGGACGACATCGACTGGCAGCCGGTGCAATGGCAGGCCATGGTGAGCAGCGGCTTTGCCGAAATCTTAAGGCGCACGCGGCCGCAGCGGCAGCCGCCTTCGGCGGGGAGAGTGAGGGTGGGCAAAAATAGCTCCTTGAGTTGGGGGGCTTCTCTTCTCCCTTGTGGGAGAAGGAAGAATGCGCTCAGCCTTCCGTCAGCTCTGCCGTGGTCGCCATCCGCACGCCCTGCCCCTCGAAGGCCTCGTTGTGGCGGGCGATGATGTCGGGCGCCTTCTCCTCCAGTGAATCCAGCGTCGAATGCGCGTCGGAGATCAAGGTGACGCCCAGGCCTTCGGCGAAGGCTCCCTTCACGGTGGCGGCGACGCAGAAATCGGTCTGGGCGCCGATGAGCACGACATCCTTCGCGCCCTGCCCCGCTACCCATTCGGCCAGGTCGGGGTTGGAGAAGGCGTTGCCGACGCTTTTGCCGAAGGTCGGCTCGTCGGCGGCCTGGCCGAGCAGCGGCCATACCGGCCACCCGGAGGCGCCCGGCGCCAGCGGATCGCCCTCCGGCCCGTCATGGCGGATGAAGGCCACCTTGCGGCCCGTGTGCCGCGCCCAGTCAATCAGCCTGCGGGCGCGCTCAGCGATCGTGTCGGCGTCGTGGATCGGGGGATCGAAACGGCCATCGAACATGCCGGTCTGCAGGTCGATGACGATCAGCGGCGCGGCGGCGGAGGGGGCGGTAGCTGGCATGGCGCGAAGATAGCGTGGGTGAGGGATGGGTCAAGGAGGAGGCAGAGCCGGAACCGTAGCTACCGGCAGGAACCATCATACATCGGTCCTTCAGCGCCTCCGCCAGCGCGTCGCGGAAGACCGCGATCGGGCATTGCCTGGGCCTGGGGCGGCTGGAACGCGGTGTGGGCCACGGGCGCGGTGTTCGGGTTGGTGGCGCTGGCGTGGATTGGACCGGGTAGCGCGATCTTCGCTTCTCCGCTTGCGGGGGAAAGGAAGCTACCCAATCCCACCTGTCACCGTATATGCCCCGCCGACGCGCCCATCCGGCGACGTCACAATGGCCGTGACGATCGAACCATAGGAACCGCGCCAGACGCTATGGAAGCCTTGATGGGTTGTGGCCGGTACGATCACGCGACCGGTGAATCGGTTACCGTTGCCTTGCAGGGAAACCGGCTCGCCGTTGACGTGGACTTTCACCACCGCCGCATCGCCGGTCTCCAGCGCGATCGCGATCTCATCGGTGGCGCCGGAGCGCGTCGTCTCAGCCGTAAGCGCCAGCGTGAGGGGGGCATCACCAACACGACTTGCCGCGCCCCTGCCCTCGAACACATCGTCGGCAAGCGCCGGCGTGCGCGGCGGAACGGTGCGCCGCCTGGTGGCCCGCTCATAGTCGCCGGCGATGGTCAGCAAAGCCACGTCGTCATAGGCCCTGCCGGCGAAGGTGAGGCCGACCGGCATGCCGATATCGGCCATCGTTCCCATCGGCACCGTCACGGTCGGGATGCCGAGATGGCGCCAGACCAGATTGCCGTTGGCGACCCAGGTGCCGTTGCGCCAGGCGAGCATGGCCGAGGCCTCGTCGACATCGGCATCGGCCGGGCCGACATCGGCGACCGCTGGCAGCACCACGGCATCGAGGCGGTTGGCATCGAGCCAGTCCTCGAAATCGATACGGCGCGTTGCCTCCAGGCCTTTCAGTCCCGCCTCGATGGCGGGAATGTCCGCGAGCGGCGCCACGCCCTGCTTCGCCCGCTCGACATATTGCGCCAGATCGAAATCGGCATCGCCATAGCGGTCGCGCAACGCGCCCGGCGGCTGCGGGAAGATCTTTGCGCCGTCGACCGAAGCAAGATCGGGGATCGCAGGATCGGCATTGGCGCGCAGGAAGTCGTCCCAGGACCAGATGGACAGGTCCCAGATCTCGCGCTCGGCGAATTCAGCCGGCACCAGCCCGCGATCGACCATGGTACGCGCGCCAGGGCGGTCGCGCTCGTAATTGGAGACGACGGGGAAATCGACCTCGACCACCTTGGCCCCGAGCGCTTCCAGATCGCGCGCCGCCTGACGCCACAGATCCAGCACCGAGGCGCGGGTCTCGATCGGGCGGTCGGCGCCTTCGTCGTTGCCGACATACATTTTCGGCACGCCGAGCCGTTTGCCCTTCAGCGCGCCTTGCAGCGGGAGCGCGGCGTAGCTCGCCGGCCGCAGCGCCGAGGCTTTCGGGATATGAACCCAGGGCTGCACGCGCCAGAAATCGCCGCGCGTCTCGGCATCGTCGGCGACGATGACATCAAGCAGTTCCAAGAGGTCGGGAACGGTCCGCGTGTGCGGCACCACCACATCCATGGTCGGCACGAGAGGCCAGTTGCCGCGCACCGAGATCACGCCGCGCGATGGCGTGTAGGCCACCAGCGCGTTGTTGGAGGCGGGCGCGCGACCGGACGACCAGGTTTCTTCGCCGAGCCCGAAGGCCGCAAAGGACGCGGCGGTCGCCGTCCCCGAGCCGTTGGACGAGCCGGAAGCGAAGGCAGCGGTGAGAAAGTCCTTGTTGTACGGGCTCTCGGCGCGGCCATAGACGCCGCGCTGCATGCCGCCATTGGCCATAGGCGGCATGTTGGTGAGGCCGATCAATACCGCGCCGGCGGCGCGCAGCCTGGCGATGGTGAAGGCGTCCTCGTTCGCCGTGAGATGCTGGAAGGCCGGCGAGCCGGCCGCTACCGTCAGCCCCTTGGCCTTGTAGCTGTCCTTGGCAGTGTAAGGGATGCCGTCGAGCGGGCCGAGGGTTTTGCCCTCGCGACGGCGGCGGTCCGAAGCTTCCGCCTCCTCGAACATGTTCGGGTTGAGGATGGGGACCGCGTTGAGCGCGATGCCGCGGCGGTCGAAATGCGCAATGCGGTTGAGATAGGCACCGACCAGTTCGACGCTGGTGACGGTGCCATCTTCCAGCCCGCGGCGCAGGTTGGCGATCGAGGCTTCGACGAGGTGGAGGTTGAGCATGATGGGACGGGACGCTGACTGCTAGGTTTGTCTATCCACCTAGGATGACGGCGCGCGCGTGACTTGTACAGTGAACTCCCCCGCCCCCTTCGGCGACATCTTCCTCGAGGACGGGAGATCAAGCGCCCTAAACCCCCAGCACGCCCTTTACCCGCTCGCGCGTGTAAGGCAGATCGTAGATACGCTTGCCGGTCGCACTCCGGAACGCATTGGCGATGGCGCCGGCGGTAGGGCCTTGGGCGGCTTCGGCGACGCCGAGATAAGGCGTGCCGGGGTTATCGACGACCTGCACCTCGATGCTGTCGGGCACCGCGCTGAAGCGCAGGATCGGATAGGTCGACCAGTCCGGACTCAAGATGCGCGTTCGATCGAAATGCACGGCCTCGTAAAGAGTCCAGCTCATCGACTGCAATATGCCGCCTTCGGTCTGGTTGATAATCGAATCCGGGGCGACGGCCTCGCCGCAATCGACCGCCGCAACGACGCGCGACACCTTGATCGCGCCGCTGTCGCTGTCGACATCGGCCTCCAGCGCGATGGCCAGATAAGCGGCGTGGTTCTTGTATTTGGCGAAGGCAAAGCCTCTGCCCCGGCCTTCCGGCAGGGGAGTCTTCGACCAGCCGAACTTTCCGGCCGCCACCTCGATCACCTTTTTGGCGCGCGGGTCCTTCAGGTGGCGCAGGCGGTATTCGACCGGATAGGCGTTCGCCGCCAGCGCCAGTTCGTCCATGAAGCTTTCGATGGAGAAGACGTTGCAATAGGCCCCCAAGCCGCGCAGCGCGGACACGCGCACCGGCATGTCGGCGACGAAGTGCCAGTTCACGCGCTGGTTGGGCACGTCATAGAGCGGGATCGCGTTGCGGTCGCCATTGCCGAGCGGAGAGATTTGCAGCTCGGCGGGATCGGGCGGGAAATGCCGTTCCATCAGCCTGCCGGCGATCAGCGATCCGGCGGAACCCGGCCGCGTGCCATGGTTGTTGCTCCACAGGTCGTAGTGCCAGTTCACGATGTTGCCGTTCTGGTCGAGCGTGGCACTCGCCCTGGTCAGCATCGCCGGTCCGTATGGCTCCCATAGATGCTCCTGGTCGCGCATCCATTGCACGCGCACCGGCTTGCCCGGCACTTTCTGCGCGACCAGCGCGGCGTCGGCCGCCGCATCGTCGGCGCCGTTGTGGCCGTAGCAGCCCGAGCCCTCGGTGTGGATGCAGCGCACCTTCTCCTGCGGCACACCGAGCATCTGGGCGATCGCCTTGCGATCGGGATAGACGCCTTGCGTATGCGTCCAGACCGTCGTCAGGCCATTGTCGAGCATGGCCACCGCGCTCGATGGACCGATAGAGCCGTGCATCTGGTAGGCGCGCGTGAATTGCGCCTGGAGCGTCCTGGCGCCCGGCGCGCTGTCGGCGCCGACGGAGGTCACCGTGCCGACTTTCGACACGGCCTTTTCCAGGAAAGCCGAAATATCGTTCGGGTCGGGAAGCGCGGGCTGCTCCTGCCACTTCGCGACGGCGGCCATGGCGCGCATAGCCTTCACGGCCTGGAACTCCTGCTCGGCGACCACGGCCAGGAAATCGCCGTCGCGCACCACGGCGATCACGCCAGGCATCGCCTTGACCGCGACATCGGCGAAGTCGGTGAGCTTCGCGCCGTAGCTCGGCGGCCGCACGACGCGGGCATGAACCATGCCCGGCGGGCGCATGTCCTGGACATAGGCCTCGCCGCCGGTGACCTTGGCCGGGATGTCGACCCGCGCGAAAGGCTTGCCGATCGCGCGATAGGCTGCCGGCGGCTTGAGCCTGGTATCCGCCGCCGCATCGACATGAAGGAAATCGGCCGAGACCAGTTCGCCATAACCGGCCTTGGCGCCGTTCGGGCCGACGACCGCTCCCGCCTCAGCCTTCAGCGCCTCGACCGGCGCGCCAAGCTTTTTGCTGGCCTTGGCGATCAGGATCTGCCGCGCCTGCGCCGAGGCATAGCGGATGGCGGTGCCTGAATTCTGGATCGTCTGGCTGCCGGCGGTGTAGCCTTCATTCGGCGTCAGCGCGGTGTCGGCGGTGATCAGTTTGATCGCCGCCGGCTCGACCTCCAGCTCCTCGGCGGCAACCTGGCGCAGCGACGTCTTGATGCCTTGGCCAAGCTCGGCCTTGCCGGTGAAGACGGTGATCGAACCGTCGGCGTCGATGCGGATCCAGGCGTCGAGCGAGGGCGTGTCAGCCAGACTGCCGGGCAATTCGGGTTTCGCCGTCTGGGCGCCCGGCGCGCTCGGTACCTCGCCCTGCTGCGCCTTGGCCGGAATGGCGAAGGATACGACCAGCGCGCCGGCTCCCGCCAGGAAGCCGCGGCGGGTGACATCGGGAAGCAGGTTCGGTGCGTTCATCATCCCCTCCCGGTGGCGGCTGCCGGCGCCATGTTGCCGGCGGACTTGCCCTGCATCAGGTCGCGGGCGCGGGCCACGGCCCGAAGGATGCGCATATGCGTGCCGCAGCGACAGAGATTGGGCTCCAGCGCCTGCCTGATGTCGACGTCGGCGGCATCGGGCTTTGCCTCGAGCAGCGCCTGCGCCCGCATCATCATGCCGGCGATGCAATAGCCGCATTGCGCCGCCTGTTGTTCGATGAAAGCTTTTTGCATCGGTCCGGGATCGTCGATGGTGCCAAGGCCCTCGACCGTCTTGATCGCGCGCCCCTCGACCAGCATGGCAGGCGTCAGGCAGGAAAAGACCGCCTTGCCGTCGACCATCACCGTGCAGGCGCCGCACTGGCCGAGGCCGCAGCCGAACTTGGCGCCGCTGAGCTTCAGATCGTTGCGCAGCACATAGAGCAGCGGCGTCGCCGGATCGACGTCGACGTCATGTGACCTGCCGTTGACGTTGAGCTTGACCATCAGTCCTTGGCTCCCACATTGTCCGGGCTGCGCTCGATGCCGTCCGAAGGCCGGACGCTGACCCGGTATTTGCCGCTCCTGGTGTCGGCGGTCTTCGCTTTCGCGTCCGCCCATGCCGGCTTCTGGGCATAGGCCTCGCGCAGATAGCCGAGCAGGTCCGCCACCTGATCGTCGGTCAGCGTCGCGGCGAAGCCCGGCATGATCGGGCTCTCCTGGCCGCTCGCCGCCGGCAGGCCAAAGAGCACGACGTTGATTGCATTTTGCGGATCGCGCGCGGCGATCGTGCTGGAGAGATGGAAATCGATGCCGCCGAAAGGCTGCGGGCGGCTGCCGTCATGGCAGGTGGCGCAGGCCGCCTGGTAGATCGCGCCGCCGCGGCTTGTCGGACTGCCGGTGGTGGCGCTGGCCGGTATCGGCGTGCCACCCTGGTCGGCCAAAAGCTTCTTGCGGATGTCCTCGGCTGCCGCCGCGCGCTCCGGCGTCGGCTTGCCCATCCGCGAGATCAGGTAAGTGGCGACGGCGCTGATATCGGTATCGGGAAGCCGGCCGAGATTGCCGGTGACCTCGGCCATCGGTCCATTGGCCACGCCGTGATCGGCGTGCCAGCCTTGGCGCAGATAAGCAAAGAGGCTGTCATGCGTCCACGGGATCGGCGCCGAGGACGATGCATCGAGCGCGAAGGCATCCCAGCCCTCCGCTTCGCCGCCTGCCAGATGCGCGCCTTTCCGCTCGGCGCCCAGGGCATTGCGCGGCGTGTGGCAGGCGCCGCAATGGCCAAGCCCTTCGACGAGATAGGCGCCGCGGTTCCACTCGGCGCTCTGCGCGGCATCCTCGCGATAGGCGCCCTTGTCGAAGAAGAGCAGCTTCCAGCCGGTCAGCACGAAGCGCAGGTTGAGCGGGAACGGCAGCTCATTGGCGGGAGGCCGGTTCTCCACGGCGTGCCGCGTCATCAGATAGGCGTAGAGCGCCTGGTTGTCCTCGTCGGAGACCAGCGTGAAATGGTCGAACGGGAAGGCCGGATAAAGGTGATCGCCGTCGCGCTCGACGCCTTCCCGCATCGCCCGGCTGAAGGCAGCTTCCGACCAGCGGCCGATACCGGTCTCGGGATCCGGCGTGATGTTGGTGGAATAGATGGTGCCGAATGGCGTCGGCACCGCCAGCCCGCCGGCGAAGGACTTTCCGCCGGGCTTGGTATGGCAGGCCGTGCAGTTGCCGACCGAAGCGAGCAGCGCCCCCTTCTCGATCAGCGCCTGGTCGAAGGAGGCGCGCTGCGGCGGTTCGACCGGATCGATCGCCGGCTTCCAGCCATAGGCGGCAAAGCCCCCCAGGCAGACGACAATGAGGATGAGAACGCCGATCCAGAAGTGTTTCAAGGAGTTACTCCTTGCGTGAGGCGGGCGGGCACGCGTCGCAGGCGTGGCGCCATGCGAGGAGAACTAGGTTCGAGCCGCGGGGCGTCAATGTCAGCCGATCTCCCTCCTTTGTGGGGGAGATCGGCTATCACGCGGGCTTTCGCCAATCGGCAACGCTATTCCGGCGCCCCCGCGAACAGCACCTTGCCATCGCCTCCTGCGGCCGGCCAGTCGCGGATGGTGCGGTCGATGCCGCCGGTCAAAAGCGTGCCGTCGGCGGCGAAGGCGACCGAATACATGGGACCGGTGCCGGGATCGAACTCGGCGATCTCGGCGCCGGTGTCCAAGTTCCAGATACGCGCCGTGCCGTCGAGCGAGACGGAGCCGAGCCGCCTGCCGTCGGCCGACAGGGCCAGCGCGTAGACCGTGCCGGAATGGCCCTCGAAACGTCGCACTTCCTTGAAGCTATCGAGGTCCCAGAGTTTTATCGTGTAGTCGCCGCTGCCGGTCACCGCGTGGTGACCGTCGGCCAGGAAGACCGCGCCATAGGCGCCGCGGTCGTGGCCGTGCCAGCTGCGCAGTTGCTTGCCCGAAACGATATCCCAGAGCTTCAGCTCGCCGTCGATGCTGCCCGTGAGCGCCCTGGTGCCGTCGGGCGAGATGGCGACGGAGCTCACCGACCAGTCGTGGCCCGGCAGCACGTGCAGCACCGCCCCCTTCCCCAGGTCCCAAACCACGACGGAACCGGTGTCGTGACCGCTGACGGCGCGCGTGCCGTCCGGGCTGATCTTCAGTTGCCGGACGGCGCCGTTCGCCCCTGAGGAGAAGACGTGCAGCGCCGCGCCGTCAGACAGCTGCCGCAGCACGATCTCGCCGTCGTCGCCGGCGGTCAGCGCGGTCTTGCCGTCGGGCATGAAAAGCGCGGTGCGTGCCATGTCCTTGTGCTGACCAAGATCGCGGATCAGCCGCTTGCCATCGATGTCCCAGAGCTTGATCATGCGGTCGGTGCTGGCGCTCAAGATCTCGCGGCCGTCGGCAGACACCGCCAGCCAGACGACGGCGTCGCTGTGGCCTTCCAGCGCGGTCGGCTGGGCCGGAAGTGCCGGTGGAGGCGGCGCCTCCGTCTGCGGTGGCGTTGCGGGCGCGAGTGCCGTCTGCTCGGTTGGCTGAACGGGCTGTGCCGGTTGGGCAGGCCGCGGCGCGGACTCGGCCGGCGGCGCGGGTTTCGCGACTTCTTCCTGCGTGGGTGCGGGCGCGGTTGGCTTCGTGCTCGCCTCCGGCATGGTCGGTTTTGTGCTCGCCTCCGGCGTGGTTGGTTTTGTGCTCGCCTCCGGCTCGGGCTTCGGCTCGGATGGCCGAGGCGCCGGCTCCGCCGGCGCGGTGGCGACCTCCTTCGCCGGTTCGCCATCCGGCCGCTGCGTCCGCCACGGGCCGAACTGGTCGGCGACGATGACGAGCAGCGCCAAAAACGGCAAAGCGAGTGCCGCGCGGCGCAGCCGTGGATGGCCGGCCGGCGCGATCTCGGCATCGCGGCCGAACAAGGGGGCGGCCGGATCGTGCCTGGCGGCGCCCGGCAGCAGGCCGGCGAGGAAAAGCAGCCCGGCAAGGACCGAAAGCACGCCGGCCACGCCGAAGACTTCCAAGCGCAACGTCGCCGGCGGCTTGCCGCCCAGCGTCGGATAGAGCTTGGCGAAACAGGCAATGCCGACGATCAGCATCGCCAGCGCCAGCAGCCTGTCGGTCGATCTTTTCATCCACCCCCCGTTCCTCCCGCCTGAATGCGGAAGGCGCATCAGCCATCCTAGCCGAGCTTTCTTGCCAGGCTAAGTGCAAGACATCACACGAGGAAAGATTAATCTGCCTCGGCCTCCAGGCGCGTTCTTCCGCCCAACGACTGCCCGGCTTTTCAACTTTACTCGACCGGCGGACCAATATCCCGCCGACTAGCTTGAGGCGTTGAGGTCTTTCTCTTCGTTGAACGCCGGTCGCGTGAGCAGAAAGCCACACTCCCCAAGAATAAAGAACTCAACCACTCGCATTGGTTGACAGGAAACGCTCTTATGACATTATCCGGCGGGGATTTTCAGGAGAGCCATTAGCATGAAGAAGATTTACGAGAAGCCTATCTTCGTCCGCAAAGGCAAGCTTTCGACAGTCACGGCATTGAACAGCCCTTCCAACCCCCTCCCGGGTTGACCATCGGGAATAGCGATCGGTAGGCCCGACTAGGAAGCAGCTATAGGCGCTGCTCAGGTTGGGGCGAGCGTTTGGAGAGGTTTTTCATGAAGAAGGTCTACGAGAAGCCCAGCCTCATCCGGAAGGGCAGGCTTTCGGCAGTTACGGCGAACGCTCCGGTTTCGACGGACTGATCGGCCTACGATCGAACACGCCTGCATGCAGGCGTGGCATGTTGGACCGACAACTTGTCGGCCGGTTGTTTTGGGTGAATCGAGGACTTCGGAACATGAAGAAAGTCTATGAGAAGCCAACCTTCGCCAGAAAGGGCAAGCTTTCGGCCATCACGGCACTCAACGGCGCCGGTTCAGGTCCCATCAATGGAACCGGGCCGGTGATCTGACCGGTTCTCCCCGCGCTTCTTGATAATACGCGACGGCCGACGCCGGCAATCTCGACTTGACGATCGCACAACTTGATCAGCATCGAGCAATTTCGGCTACTTCAGCGCACCAGCACCAAACCGTCCAGCACTGCTTGCCAATAGTGCTTCGTGGAGATGCGTACGCGCGTCACCGCCTTCAGCATCGGCGCGTAGTGGACCGGAGCCAACGCCGAGAGCGCGATCTCGTCGCTGGCGACCAGTTCGTCATGGAGCCAGCTTTCGACCAATGCGACCTCACCTTCCGAAGCCAGCCATGCGGCGGTGAGCATAATCGAATGAAAGCCGAAGGGTGTCGTGCCGGCAAACTCCGCCGGATGGCCGCTGCTGGTATAGGCGACGCGGCCGCGTGAGAGATTGCCGTTCAGATAGCCCTCGCTGTCCTTGACGTACTGGCTCGTCAGGGCGTTCAGGTTGCGCCAGTCGAGACCGGCATGGCCGCAGGGGATTTTCTGAAAAGGCAGGGTGGTGACAGCGTCGAAGTCGATCGTTTCGAGTGCCGCATCGGCTGCGATCGCGTCCGATCGCAAAAGTCCGAGATCGGCCGGATAGGGCGTAAGCGCCAGGCGACGATCGAGACCCGATCCAGAGATCGTCAGCGTGTCGGCGTCGGAGGAGAGACCGACAAGGAAGTCGCCAGGCTGGAGCGCTCTGGTTTCCAGCACCCTGCCCTTGCCGATGACCCGAAGTGCCGCTTCGGTCACGGTCCTGCCGCGAATGAAGCGTCCTGGCGAGAGACCGACCGCCTTCGGCAAGTCCTCGCCGGCGAGACCTGACGGCGCGCCGGGCATGGTGTCGAGGCGCAGCGACTGATCCTCATTGCCGGTGCTCACGCGCCAGCCTTTCGGCACCGAGACCGAAAACCGGTAGGTTCCGGGCGCGCGCAGGACGGCCCGATGTTTCTTCGCCGACATGACGAAATTGGCGAAGCCGCCATTGTTGGTTCGCACCGCCGCGAGGAACGCGCCCTTTTCGTCATAGGCCCTTACCACAATGCCGGCGATCGGCCGGTCGGCCTGCCCGAACTTGCCGTCGCCGTCGACATCCATGAAGACGAAGGACGAATAGTTGAGCGCTCCGCGGCTACCGCCCCAGCCAGCTCGCGGCGCATAGTCGCCCGCCGGATTGGAGTTGCCGCGCGCCCTGCGGCGCTTGCGGCGCCAGCGCAGCACGATCGCGACGAGGGCTACAGCGCCGGCAAGGACGAGGGCCGAGAGGAGGGCGACGAGGATGGTATCAGCCATTGCGAGGCGGCAACGGCTGGAGACACGTGTTCAAGACCACGAGCATGAAATTTTACCCCCTCCAACTCTTCAGCAGATTAGCGTTGGACATCAACACCGCAAGTCGTTGCTGTGGAAGGCGCATGATTGAGACGCCGGCGGGAACGCCAGCGCTATCGGAACTATTGGACCACGGTTTTACCAGCAGAAGGCTTCCCCAGGTGTCGACGGGCCGCTCTGGTCGAATGCTTGACAGAAACCACTCACTTGAGATCATTTACTGGAGTATTGGAGGGCAACCCATGAAGAAGACTTACGAGAAGCCGGTTTTGATCCGTAGAGGCAAGCTTTCCGCGATTGTGGCGGGCTCGCCTCCGCCCGCTCCGCCCCCGTGATCGGGCATCCAGGATTTGATTCTCAACGATCCTCGCTACGGCGGGGATTTTTTCTCACCCCAACTCCACCCAAACCGGCGCATGATCGCTGGGATTGTCGCCTCCCCGCACGTCGCGGTCGATGCCGGCCGCTTTCAGTTTCCGCGCCAGCTTCTTCGACAGCAATATGTGGTCGAGACGCAGGCCCGCGTCGCGCGGCCAGCGGTTCCGTCGATAATCCCAGAAGGTGTAGAGTTTTTCTTGCCTGGGAAAAACCTTGCGCAGGGCGTCGGTCCAGCCCTGCTCGATCAGCGCGGCAAAGGCGGCGCGGCTTTCGGGCTGCACCAGCGCATTGTCATCATAAGAGCGGGTGGCATAGATGTCGCGCGGCTCTGGCACGATGTTGAAGTCGCCGGCCAGCACCACCGGCAGGCCAGTGTCGAGCAGTTGCTCCGCATGCGCCGCGAAGCGCTCATGCCAGGCGAGCTTGTAGTCGAATTTCGGCCCCGGCCGCGGGTTGCCGTTGGGGGCATAGAGGCAGGCGATGACGACGCCGTCGACCGCCGCCTCGATGTAGCGGGCCTGGCGATCGGCATCGTCGCCGGGCAGCGCATCGCGTGTCAGCACAGGCTCGGCGCCGCGCGCGAGGATCGCCACGCCGTTCCAGGTCGGCTCGCCCTTCCACACCGCGCCATAGCCGGCTTTGGCCAGGCGGGTCAGCGGGAATTGGGTGTCGCGCGCCTTCAACTCCTGCAGGCAGACGACGTCGGGTTCGGCGCGCGCGAGCCAAGCCAGGAGGTTCTCCAGCCTGCTGTTGATGTTGTTGACGTTGAAGGTGGCGAGTTTCATTTTTGAATGCCGAAGGCGCCTCTCGCCTCGTCATCCTCGGGCTTGACCCGAGGATCCATTCCGTTACGTTCGCCGTGGAGCGCGGCGGAGCAAAATCCTGAACCGTTGCAACGCTTTAACGTCACGGCATGGATCCTAGGGTCTGCGCGCGTCGCTTCGCTCCTTGCTTCGCCCTAGGATGACGACCGATGTGGACGTTCCGCCCACGCCTTTGTCGTCTCCGCCACCGTCTTCAGGTGATCCCCCGTCGAAAATCCCGAGATCGCCTTTCGCGGCTTGAGGTCGTGGTCGCCGTCCTCCAGCCAGATCACCTCTATTGCCGAGGAAAGGCCGTAGGTCGCGACTTCCTCCTTGGTGCCGAACTCGTCGCGCGTGCCTTGAAAGATCAGCGTCGGCGTCTTCAGATCAAGGAGATGCTTTGTCCGTAGTTGCTCCGGCCTGCCCGGCGGATGGAACGGATACCCAAGACAAACCAAACCGGCGATCTCGCCCTTGGCGTACATCTCGTCGGCGACCATCGAAGCGACGCGGCCGCCCATCGACTTGCCGCCGATGATCAGCTTGCCGGTCACGCCCTTGGCGCGCAGGTCGAGGATCGCCTTCATATATTCCGGGTTCACCGTCTCGGCGCGCGGCGGCGGCTTGCGGTGACCGTAACGGCGCGCCGCCATGTAGTGGAACTCGAAGCGCGCGACCTGGAAACCGGCCGCTGCGAGCGCCTTGGCGGTGGCGGTCATCGAAGGCGAATCCATCGACGCGCCGGCGCCATGGGCGAGAAGGATGGTGACGGGGGCGATGTCATCGCCGTCGAAGAGGAAAGAGGTCATGGGGTGTGCTTTCGCGCGACGGCGACGCTGCCGAAGGAACTCTGCTGTCGTCGCTTATTGAACGAAAACTCCAGAGGTCGCGGCCGCAAACGGCCGAGAGGCAGGCGGGACAGCGCCCCCCTCTGTCCTGCCGGACATCTTGCACACAAGGGGGGAGGTTGGCTGTCGCGCCGGCCTTCGCTCATCATCCTCACCCCGCCGTGCGCGCCATGTGCAGATCGACGAACTGGATGCCCTTCTGCGCAGTTCGCGCCCATTCAGACTCTGCGTCCAACTCCAGGTACCGTACCCAGAGCCGCCGCGCTTCCGCCAGATTGCCCGCGTCGAACTCCAGCCGCGCCAGGTTGAACACCGGGTCGGCGTAAGTTTTGTCGAGCGCCATCGCCTTCTGCAAATGCCGCCGCGCCGAGGCAACCTTGCCCTCGTCGCTCATCAGCCCGGCAAGATTGAACCAGGCTTCGACGAAGCCCGGATCGAGTTTTATGGTGCGGGCATAATCATGCGCCGCCTCGGCAATCCGGCCGGCGCCGCGCAGGCAATTGGCGCGGTTGAAGGCGGCGATTGCATCCTTGGGATCGATCGCCAGGCAGCGCTGGTAAAGGACCGCGGCATCGTCGTGGCGGCCCCCCTCTTCCGCCATCTCCGCCTCGGCAAAGAGTTCCTCCAGCGTATCGTCTTCCGGGCTGCCGAGGTCGAACAGCAATTGGCCGTCGAGCTCGCTTCGGCCTTCGTCGAGATAGATCGCGTCGGGCCGGCCATGCTGCGAGCCGAGATTGAGCGACTTGGCGGTGAGCGAGGCGACCGGGCCGGAGCGGTGGACAGAGCGCGCAATCGCGCCCCAGGACGCGCCGCTGGCGATCAGGCCGGCATATTTCCTCGCCAGGATCAGGTCGCGGAAGGAATAAGGCTCGGCGTCATGCTCGAACGCGTCGAACAGCGACAGCATGTCGAGATCGCCGCCGGATAGCCGCGACTGATCGATCAGCGATTGCCTGGACAGCGACGAGGCGTCGGGCGCCTTCATCAGCCCAAGCAGGCGCAGGAAACCGTTCTCGCTGACCAGAGCGCGGCCGGCTTCGCGCTCGGCCCTAGCGCGGCGCTCGATCTCGGCATCGCCGACTTTCGTCGCCTTGGCGAGGAGCGTGCGGCCGACGACGACATGAGAGGTGCGGCGGGTGACGCCGCGCCTCAACTCCGCGTGACGGCGCTCGACCTCGCGCGCGGCAAGCCGCAGCGGAAAGGCGGCCAGCGCGCCGACGACGCCGAAGACGGCGCCGGGAACGATCACTGGCCCCGCATTTCCCGTCACTTCTTGCTCTTGCCGACGGCCTTCAACAGGTTCGCCTTCAGCGGGTTCTGAGGCGCGGCGCCGCCGGCGGCCGCCTTCCTGGCGGGTTTTGCGGGCGCTTCCTCGGCCTTGCTCTTCGACTTGGCCGGGGGCTTCGCCTGCTGCGACAGGCTGGCTTTCAGCGCATCCATCAGGTTGATGACATTGCCGCGCTCGGGCGCCGCCGCGATGATCGGCTTGTGCCCTTTGAGCTTCTCGCGGATCATCGCCATCAGCGCCACTTCGTAGCGATCCTCGTAATTCTTCGGATCGAAGTGGGTTTCCTTCTGCTTGATCAGGGCCTCGGCCAGTTGCAGCATTTCCGCGTCGGGCTTCGCATCCGGGATGTTGCCGAAATATTCAGTGGTGCCGCGCACTTCGTTGGGGTTCCTCAACGTGCAGACGAACATGCCGTTCTCGCGCGCGCCTATCGTCACCACGCGCTCGCGGCTGGAAAGCACCAGGCGGGCGATGGCGACCTTGCCGGACTTGCGCATGGCCTCGCGCAGCACCGCGAAGGTTTCCTCGGCCATGGCGCCGTCGGGCGCCAGATAATAGGGCGCGTCCTGGTAGATGACGTCGACCTCGCCCTCGTCGACGAAGGCCTCGATGTTCATCGTGTGATTGGATTCGATCCTCACCGCATCGAGGTCGGCGTCGTCGATGATGATGTACTGCTTGTCCTCATATTCGTAGCCGCGCACCAAATCCGAGCGCTCGACGAGGCCGAGCTCGGGATCGACCGGCTTCATGTTGATGCGGTTGTGGGTCTTCTTGTGCAACTGGTTGAACGAGATGCGCTCGCTCGCGCTGGTGGCCGGATAGAGCCGGACCGGACAGCTGACGAGACTGAGCTTGAGGTAACCTTTCCAACTTGCCCTGGGCGCCATGATGAACTCCTACGCGGCCATGCACTGACACTATGTTGGAGCATGGTCTTGTCCAAAAACCGGTTCCCGCCTTTTTGGTACCATGCTCTTTGCAGCGCTTCGTCCGGAGGACGATTGAGGCTGCGGAAATCCTACACCGACCCTGATTGTACTGCCGAATTCCTGACGAAGTGTTTTCTGGGGCGGGTTGGCATGAGAATAGTTCAAATTGTAGAAAGCGTCGATGGAGAGAGCGCCGCCCTTTTCCTCGCCCCGCGAAGGCGGGGAGACGTGGCTCGGCGAAGCCGAGACGGAGAGGGGAAATGGCGCAGAGCTGAATATCGTTTGGCGCCTTGACCACATACGCTGGCGCCGCCCCGCTCTCCGGCCGCGGCGCGGCCGCCTCTCCCACTTTATGGGAGGAGGAACTAGCGCTCCACCACCGGCAAATCCCTGGCCGCCTCATCGATCTCCGCCCAGGGATCGCCGGACGTCTCCAGCAGCCCCGGCAGCGAGGCGTAGTTCAGGTCCTCCGGCGCGTCGATCGTCTCCAGGTCGGTCCAGCTTACCGGCGTCGAGGCCGGCAGGTTGGTGCGGGCGCGCAGCGAATAAGGCGCGGCGAACGTATGGCCGCGGGCGTTGCGGTGGAAGTCGATGAAGATGCGTTTCTTGCGGTTTTCCTTGCCCATCGTGGTGGTGAAGGTGTCGGGCGCGCTCGCGGCCAGCAAAGTCGAAATGGCGCTGCTCACCTGGTGCAGTTTCCTCCAGTTCTGCTTTCTGGTCACCGGCACGGTTATGTGGATGCCCTTGCCGCCGGAGGTCTTGGCGAATGGCACTAGGCCGAGGCTCTCCAGCCCGCCCTTGATGTGGACCGCCGCCTCCACCACCTCGCGCCAGGAAATCCCCTCGCCCGGATCGAGGTCGAAGACGATCTGGTCGGGCTTGTCGAGTTTTGTGCGATGCGTGCCCCAGGTGTGGAACTCGACGACGCCGAATTGTGCCAGCGCCAGATAGCCCTTGGCGTCCTCGACTGAGAGGTAGGTTTTCGTCTCGCCTTCCGAATTGGTGCTCTCGAACACCGCCACCGAAGGCGGCATGCCGGTGAAGGCGTGGCGCTGGAAGAAGCAATCTTGCGGCCGCCCTGTCGGGCAGCGCACCAGCGACACCGGACGGCCAGTGATGTGCGGCAGCATGAAATCGCCGACCAGCGCGTAATAGACGGCGATGTCGAGCTTGGTCGGCCCGGTCTTGCCGAACAGTCGGCGCTCCGGATTGGTGACCCAGATCGTGGCGAGGTCGGATTCGGCGATCAGGCGCTTGCGCTTGACAGCAATAGGGGTGGTCAGCCCGCCGACATCGCGCAGACCGCGGAAGACGCCGTGGCGGATCGCATTGTCGGCGGTGCGGTTCGAATAGCGGATGCGGGCCGACAGCAGCGGCTTCACCCAGTGCATCTCGCGCATGATCTCGCGCGGCGCGCCTTCGGGGGGACTGGCGCCGGCGGTCAGCCGTTCCAGCCGGGCGAGCAGCTCCCGCGCCATCTCGCTGTCGAAGCCGGTGCCTACCTTGCCGCGATAGTGCAATTCGCCCTCGACGAACTCCGCCATGCCGAGCGCCGCCAGACCTTCCGCACGGTCGGAGACGGTGTAGCCGGCGATGACGAAATCGTCCGTCTTCTGCGCTTTCACCTTGGTCCAGCTTTTGGTGCGGCCGCTCTGGTAGATGGCGTCGGCGCGCTTGGAGACGACGCCTTCCAGACCAAGGTCAGAGGCCTGGTCGTAGAGCCGCTGCCCGTCGCCCTCGACATGGTCGCTGTACTGGATGGCGGCGTTGGCGGCGTGGCCTGCGAGCAGTTCGGCGAGCAAGGCCTTGCGCTTTTTGAGTGGGGCCTTGCGCAGGTCCCAGCCGTCGAGGTGAAGCAGGTCGAAAGCGTAGAAATGCAGCTTGGAGCCGGCGCCTTCGGCCAGCGCGTCCTGCAGCAGCGCGAAGCGCGAGATGCCCTTATCGTCGAGCACCATGATCTCGCCGTCGATGATCGCCTGTTGGACCGGCAGGCGCGAAAAAGCCTGCGGAAGATCGCCATAGCGCTTGGTCCAGTCGATGCCCGCGCGGGTCATCAATCTCACCGTTCCATCGACCACATGCGCTATCGTGCGGTAGCCGTCGAACTTGAGCTCGTGCAGCCAGAGCTCGCCGGTGCGCCCGGCGGGATCATCCCCGCCCGGCGGTTTCGGCACCTGCGTGGCGAGCTGCGGCTCGACGCGGCTTGGCGGATCGCCTCTCACAGCGCCGGGCAGCGCGCCGGGCTTCAACGAACCGGCTTTCGGCGGCAAGCGCGGCGGTTTCTTCACGGCGACCAGTTCCTCGATGCGCCGCCCCGATTTCACGCTTTCCGGCCGCGCTTCGAGGATGTCGAGCTTGGGATCGGCAGCAAGATCGCGCTCCTTGAAGAGCAGCCAGTTTTTCTTGTTCTCATCCTCGCCGGGCTTGGGCTTCAGCCGCGTCAGCATCCAGCCGCCATTGAGCTTCTCGCCGGCAAGGCGGAACTTGAAAGCGCCGGTCTTGAGGCTCTTCGCGACATCTTCCATCGGCGCCCAGGTACCGGTGTCCCAGACGATCATCGGGCCGCCGCCATATTCGCCTTCGGGGATGACGCCCTCGAAGTCGATATATTCGATCGGATGGTCCTCGGTCTCGACGGCGAGACGCTTGTCGGCCGGGTTGAGCGAAGGACCGCGCGGGACGGCCCAGCTTTTGAGCACGCCGCCGACTTCCAGGCGCAGGTCATAGTGGTCGGCTGTGGCGTGGTGCTTATGGAGGACGAAGCGGTTGCCCTCTCCGCCCGCGAGGCTGCCCGCCGGCTCGGGCGTGCGGGAGAATTCGCGCTTGGCGCGGTAGGGTTTGAGGTTGGCGGCCATGGGTCAGGCGCTGAAGGGCGGAATGGAATGCGGCGAAGGCCGAGTTCCCGCCAACCTTGCCGTCGTCATGTGCGGGTGCTCAATCGTCAATCGCAGGCGTCAATTCCAGCTCGGCCGGCGTCAGCCCTTGCCGCAATTGGCTCAGCCGGAACTCGTCGACCCAGTAAGCCTCGCCGTCGACCAGCACGCGGGCGCTGTAGGAACCGCCGGAAAAACGCTGCGCGGTGACGTAAACCTTGTGGCGGTCGAGCGCGGTCTTCACCGCGGCGCGGCGGGACTTTTCTCTGGCGACAGGACTGACCATGGCCTCACTCGAACACGCCGCCGCTGGAGATGCGGCTGCCCATAAGCATGGCGGAGAGCGGAATATGAGTCAATTTGCCAGGCGGCAGGCGGCCGTTCACCGTCCCGCCCGCAGTCGCCGCCAGCGCTGCATGAACTCCTGCGCGACCTTGAACAGGCGCGGGTTGTCACGCACGAAAGCCACGCCCCGGCCGCGGTATTTGATGGCCTCGCTCGCCGCCACGCCCTTCAGTGTGATGCCGTAGCAAAGTTCGGACAGAACCGACTTCACCGCGCCCATATGTTCCTTGTAGCTCTGGTTGCCGACCGACAGGTCGAAATAGTCGAAGCCGGCGCCGCGCCCCCATCGGATCAGCTCGCCCATGATGCAAAGCCCGGGCGAAACATTGGGCACCGCACCCTGGTCGATCGCGATCAGAAGCGCATGCAAGGTGCCCAGATGGCCCGCCAGGTACTGGACCGCGACCACGACGTCGCCGGCGCGCAGGCCGAAAATCCGCACCGAACCGTCCGTCAGGCCGCGATGCGCGGCGTCGCGGTAGAAATCGACCACCGGCGGCTGCGCCAGCAGATCGAAGCGGCCGAGCTCGCGAAAACGGCTGAGCCGCATCTCGACCAGCTTGCCGAAGATGGAGTCCACCAGGGCCGGCGTGTCGGCCTCGACCAGGGCCAGGCCGCCATTGCGATCGAGCCGGCGCAAGTCCTTGTTGAGCGCCTTGACGAAGGACGGTCGGCAGATGCGCTTGACGACGGTTTCGGCGTCGCCGTCCATGGCGATGCCGTAGTGCGAGTGGATGGAATCGCGCGCCGGCGCAAGCAGCGCCAGGGGATTGGCGACGCCGCCGACCTCCTTCGGAATACCGACGATGTGGATGCGGTCGGCCGGCGGCAGCACGGAAAGCACTGCCGTCCAGGCAGCCTCGGCGGATTGCCTGGTCCAGGGCGTCGCGTCGGCGAGCAAAGGCGCGGAATAGTCGCACACTCCGCAGCTCAGCCACTCGATCACCCAGTGGTGGAATGCGCGGCGCCGCATCAGCGGCACAAGCATCCTCGGTTCGCCCGTGCCGGCGTCCCTCACCTCGACGATGGCGAGGTCGGCGTTTTGCGGCATGAGCCCTTCGACGATCCCTTCGGCCCAGGCGAAATGCTGGTGGCCGGTGCACACGCCCTCTGTCTCGAGACGCAGCCAGAGCGGTTTGACCGCTTCGAGGCTGGTGTGCAGTTGCGCCACGTAAGCGCCGCTGGCGGCGCCCGCGGCGTGCGGTGCGGCCTCGTCGTCGGCCAAGCCGGTCGTCATTGCGGCCATCGGCATTGCCTGGCTTGCCACATCATTCTCCTATCGTCTCTGCACTGCCAGCGTGGCCGCGCGGCGCCAGGCGCCGAACACGCTGGGACGCTGCTCGTTCGGGTGCTTGGAGTTCCACATACGGTGAGCAGCGAAATACCATGAGGCCACGAGCACGAAGGTCTCGGAGACCGCGGCGCCCGCCAGCGACCATGTCGACGGCGCGATGGCCAGCAGAGTCCCGATCGTCGCCAGCCCGACGATCGCGCCGGCCATGGTGATGAAGGCGACGATGCGGAAATCGCCGAGGATCTCGAGGACCACGCGCGGCATGATATAGGCCATGATCGGCACATAGTTGGCGATGGCGAAAAGCCCGATCAGCCCAACCGAGGCGTGCTGCAGGGCCTGGGATTTGATCATCGGCAAGATGAACAGGATGCCGCAACCATAGGCCAGGCTGCCAAGCCCCATGACGAGCGCCCAGATCTTGGCCTGCGTCCACACGCGGTCGAACTCCTTGTTGCGCACCAGCTTTGCGAGTTCCGGCTGCGTCATGTTCGAGAAGGCAAGGCTGGAGATGCGCAGCGGCGCAAACAGCACCAGCACCGCCGCCAGCGGCGCGTAAGCCGCGGGTCCGGCGATGCCGGCGACCAGCAGGGCCAGGCATTGCCCCTGGATGTTGGTGGTGGTGGCGCTGAACCCCGACCAGCAAAGCTGCGGCCAGAGCCTTGCATAACGCCGCAAGGTCGGGGCGCGGAAGGAGATACGCAGCCTGCGGCGCGCCAGCCTGACCAGCACGGCGATGCCGACCAAATTGGCCGCGGCAAGCGCGTAGAAGGTGGCCTGAAGCGCGTCCGCGAAGAACCAGATCGCCGCTCCTGCGAGCACTATGCCCGCGATCGTGAACACGGCGTCGCTGATGGAGACGACGAGCTGCATGCGGCGCGCGAAGAAGGCGGTGCGCATATGACTGCGCAGCGACCAGGCCCCGACGAAGCAGGCGGCGCCGATGCCGCTCGGGTCGCCCAGGAAACTCATCAGCAGCCCGGTGCCCAATCCCATCAGCAGCGCCACCACCAGCGCCGCCGATCCGAAGGTCACGTCGTAGGCGTCGACGCCGGCGCTGTTGGCGCTTTTGCTCATCCATACTGTGGCGGGAACGGCGGTGAGCGAGCGGATATAGGACAAGCCGACGCCGCCCATCACCATGGCCAGTGCGAAGAGCCCGTAACCTTCGGCCGACAAAAGATGCAGCAGCGCGATGTTGAGGGCGAAATGGAAGCCGCTCTGCATCGCCTCGCCGCCGATCATCAGCATGAGACGCCGCACCAGATGGGCCGGGAAGGTGAACTTCACGGGCTCGTCTCCGCTTCGCGGGCGACACGCGCCCGCCCCTGCCACGGCGGCGTCGCCTTAAGCTTGTCGGCCGCGATCGCCACGATCGCGGCCGCGGCGATCGGCTCGCTGAAGACCGCCTCGTAGCGCGCGCGACCGGCGGCGGCGAAGTCGCGCCACAGATCGGGCCGCAGGATAATCTCGCCGAGCTTGCCGGCAAGGGCGGCCGCGTTGCCCGGCGGCACATGCCAGCCGGTCTCGCCATCGGCCACCACTTCCACCAGCCCGCCGATCGCCGACACCAGCGGCGGCCGTCCCCAGCCCATCGCCTCGATGGCGACGCGGCCGAGCGATTCCGGGCGGCGCGACGGCACCGCGACGATGTCGGCCCAGCGATAATGGTCGGCGGGGTCGGAGACGAAGGGCAGCACCTCGACATGCCCGGTCAGCCCCATGCGCCCGACCAGGTCAGCCAACGCCTGCTCGCGTTCGACGCTTTCGAAGGCGCCGCCGACAAGGCGGACCTCGACGCGATCATGCAATTCGGTGGGGAGCGAGGCGACGGCATCAAGCAGCACTTCCTGCCCCTTGATACGGTTGACGCGGCCAAGCAGCAGGACCTTGAGCGGGCGGCTGCCATCATAGGTCATCGGCAGGGCCGCGGCGGGACCGGCAACGCCGTTGTAGACGACATGCGTACGCCGCCCCTTGGCATCGAGGGCCGGCGGATCGCCGAAGGTGGCGCGCGTTGCGCGCGAGTTGAAGATGATATCCGCTTTGCTCCAGCGCATCAGCGCGACAAGCACCTTGCGCAGGACGCCCTCGGGGATTTCGTGGATATGCAGCAGCGACTTGCGCGGCAGAAGCCGCGCGGCCAGCGCATAGTCGGCGATGATCGAGGTGTTGATATAGGTCAGGTCATTGTCGCGCATGCGCCGCCAGGCGCGCCAGAGCGCCGCCGGCAGCCGCGCCATCTCAACGGTGGCGAGCTTGAGCATCGCCTGGCGCCGGAGCACCCAGAGCGGTTCGAACACGATGCGGCTGGCATGCGGCTTGAGGATATCGACGATCGGCCCCTCGCGCGGCAGCACGACCTCGATCTCGGCGGCCGGAAACGCGGCGCGCAGCGCAGCCACGCTCTCCGCGAAGCTGCGGTCCGAACCATAGAGCTCGTAGCCCTGATGAACACAGGCTATGCGCATTGCTAACTTTCCACCTTGCACCCCGGGGTCCGCGCAGCACCGGACCCTTCAAGCGCGGAAGGAACTTCATGCCAAATCCGCACGCCGCTCTACCCAGCGGTGGCCACTTCAGGCCTGGAAGCAAGGATCATGCCGGGTCCCGAATGCCCGGTTGCGACCCAGGAACCCCGGCCGTGCCCCGTATCGATACAGATACGTGGCGAAAGTTGACCGATAATGAAGCAACGCATGCAGCTTGAAGAGAAATTTTACACCTTCATGTGAATATTCGCCCTGGGGGTACCCTGGCACGGAAGTTGCTGGGCGTGTCATTGACTTAACAACAACCATGACCGGACCCCGGGGAATCCTTTATTTTGAAACCGGAACGACCTTCCATCCTGATCGAAAAGCCTTCGATCCTGATCCTGGGGACGCGCGGCATTCCGGCTTCTCACGGCGGCTTCGAAACCTTCGCCGAGCGGCTGGCGCTTTTCCTGGCCGGACGCGGCTGGAAGGTCGGCGTCTACTGCCAGAAGGAGGTCGAGCGCGTCGGGCAAAGAGTGACGAGCGAGACCTGGCGCGGCATCGAGCTCATCACCATCGAGGTCGCCTCCAAGGGTCCGCGCGCGACACTGGAATTCGACTGGCAATGCGTGCTCAACGCCGCCAGGCGGCCGGGCGTGTGCCTGGTGCTCGGCTACAACAGCGCGGTGTTCCTGACCTGGCTCAGGCTCATGCGGCGCAAGATCATCACCAATATGGACGGCATCGAGTGGCGGCGGCCGAAATGGGGGCCGGCGGCGCGCAGCTGGTTCTGGCTCAACGAATGGATCGGCGCCTGGCTCTCGCACCGGCTCGTCGCGGATCACCCGGCGATCGCCGACCATCTGGCGACACGGCGGCCGCGCGGCGCGATCGCCACGATCGCCTATGGCGCGGACCCCGTGACCTCGGCGCCGGAGGAACCCATTCGCGCGCTCGGGCTCGAGCCCGGCAAATATCTGGTCTCGATCGCGCGGATCGAACCCGACAACAATATCCTGCCGATCATCGAAGCCTTCCGCCGCCGCGATCGCGGCGGCATGAAGCTGGTGGTGCTCGGCACGCTCAATGACGACATTCCTTACCACCGCGCCGTGCGCGAAGCGGCAGGTCCCATGGTGATGCTGCCGGGTGCGATCTACGAGCAGGCGGTGGTGAAGGCGCTGCGCTATCATGCGCGCGCCTATATGCACGGCCACACTGTGGGCGGCACCAACCCCTCGCTGGTCGAGGCGCTGGCCGCCGGCAACATGGTGATCGCGCATGACAACCGCTACAACCGCTGGGTCGCCGGCGATGCGGCGATCTATTTCAGCGACACCGAGAGCCTGAGCCAACGGATCGACGAGGCACTGGCCGACGATGCGTTGGCGGCACGCTGCGGCAAGGCGGCGCGGACCCGCGCCCGGGAGGCCTTCCGCTGGGAAGACGTGCTTAACGCCTATGAGAAGGAAGCGCTGCGGCAGCTCGGCGTTGCCACCGCCGCGCCGGCGAAAGCCGACCGCGCCAAGCACGCATGACTGGCCCACACACGGCCGGCTGGTCGCGCCGCCGTATCCTCGGCGCGGCACTGGCCGCGGCAACGGCGCCACTGGCGACAGCGGTCTCGCCACTCTCATATTCGGCGCAGGCCGCAACCGGCGCATGGCCTTTCAGGCGCGGCGTCAACACCTGGCCGTGGTTTGCGCTGACGCGCGAATTTCCCGCGCCCCGCACCGACTATGACTGGCCGCCCTTCCAATCGCAGCGGCCGGTGCCGACACCGGCCGACCTTGCCCGGCTACGCGCCAGCGGCCTCGATTTCATCCGCCTGCCCGTCGATCCGGGCCCGTTCCTTGCAGCCGATGCGGGCCAGCGCGCCGATCTCATGGCAATGCTGAGCGCGGCGGTCGAGGCGGCCGTCGCCGCCGATCTCGGCGTCATCGTCAACGTTCAAGCCAATGGCGCCACGCATTACTGGAATCCCGACCGCATGTACTCCAGCACCAGCGCGCCTGAGTTTGCGCGCTACCAGGTCTTCGTCGGCGAGGTCGCCGGCATGCTCGAAGGCATGGCGCGCGGCAGGGTCGCGCTGGAGCCGGTCAACGAACCGCCGCAGGACTGTTCTTCCGATGTCTGGCCCAAGGTTCAGGCCGTGCTGCTGACCGCCGCGCGGGGCTCGACGCGAAAGCTGCCGCTGCTCACCACCGGCGGCTGCGGCTCTATGGTGCGCGGACTTACCGCGCTCGATCCGGCGCCGCTGGCGGAATTCGAGCCGATCCTGTTCACCTTTCACTTCTACGAGCCCTATCTGTTCAGCCATCAGGGCGCGCCATGGATGCGCGAGCCGGTGTACCGGGCGCTGAACAATGTGCCGTGGCCAGCCTCGGCCGGGACGTTGGAACAGACGTTGGCCTCGGTCAGGGCAAGGATGGTTGCGGATCCGGAGAGGTCCGACGAAGCCAAGAGGGCCGCTTATGCCGAGACCGAGAAGGTGCTCAAAGTCTATTTCGACGCGCAGCCCGACCGCCGCTTCATCGACGGCTATCTCAAACAGGTAAGCGACTGGGCGGTCAGAAACGGCATCGCGCCTGAGCGCATCATCATGGGCGAGTTCGGCGCGTTGCGCACCGATGCCCGATACTTCGCAGCGCCCAGTGCCGACCGTGCCCGCTACATCGCCGATGTCCGGCAAGGCGCCGAAGCCGCCGGCTTCCCCTGGGCATTCTGGGACCTGTTCGACGGCATGGGCATGATGGACGACACCACGCGCTCGCTCGACCCGGCGATGGTCGAAGCGCTCGGGCTGACGATGCCTGCGGAGTGAACGCCCCGGAACAGGCGCCCAGCGGTCATTCGAAATACTCGATAATGATCACGTACCCAGCCAAGCGCGCAGCCTGACATCCTCAACGAAGTCCCTGTTGATCACCTCGCGCTCTGGCTGCCGGATAACGTTCAGTACCCGGCCGCCAGTGTCGGCTATCTCGTTGAGTTTTGGATGCAGAACTGACGCGTCATCGGCACATGTTTCTACCGCATCGCGGCTTTCAGGCCCACATTGACGCCGTGACCAGGAGGCTTCGCTATGACCTCGCAAACAAGCGCGGTCGTCATTCTAGGGTCTACGCACGTCGCTTCGCTCCTTGCTCCGCACTGGAATGACGAAGGGAAAGGTTGGCTGCTCCCGGCCTCGCCGGCCGATAAAGCGCCAGCGCCATCACCACGAATTTGGTCATCAGCGTCGTCTTGGAGGCGATGCTTTCGGAGGTGTTGAGCAGGATGAGCCAGCCCAGCATCGGCAGCCAGATGCCGGGGTGGCAGCGGCGCGCGACCTCGTGCATGAACAGCGCGAAGCCGAAGAAGATCAGAAGCGTGAAGAACGCCCCCTGGTAGAGCGTCAGACGCAGGACCGGGTTCTCGATGCCCTGCTCCAGGCCGCTGATGCGGCGCATGCTGTCGAGCAGGTCGACATCGGGTCCGACGATCAGGTCGCGCAGTTCCAGATGCCTGAAGAGATCGAACATCTCGACGCGGGCATTGGCGCTGCCGCTGTCGGAGACGAAACGTTCGAGCAGTGCGTCGAAGAAGCCGTAATAACCGGCGAGCGCGAGCGCCAGCGGCAGCAGCGCGGCGAGCATGATCACCAGCGCAGCGCCCAGAAGGTTGACGCGTCCGGTCGTGAGCTGCGCCACGCCGCGGATGAGCAAATAGACGCCGCCGAGCAGGATCGTCAGGACCATTCCAGAGCGGCCGCCGAAGACGACCAGCGCGCAGAACTGCAGGCCGACGAGCGCCAGCCTTAGCGGCGTCGACAGGGAACGCGAGCCGGACAGCAGCGACAGCACATAGATGGAGGTGACCGTGGCATTGGAGAGCGGATGCCCCTGCAACGCCGTCGAGCGCAGATCGTTGACGAACACCGCGCCGTCGAACCGATATGGGAACACGAGATGCTTGGTGCCGAACTCGAACAACGCCAGCAGCGCGTTCACGGTCATGACGACATGGATGACGGTCTGCAGCCGGGCAAAGGTCTTCTCGTCATTCTCGCTGAGCAGCAGCACGAGCAGCGCCGGCGCGACGAACGTGTCGATCATGCCGGCCATGCCGGGGCGCTGCCTGAGGATGACGACGAAGAGAAGCACCGTCGAGATCACCGCCATCAGCGTCGTGGCCGGCCGCTTGTTGGCGACGTAGACGGCATAACCGACCGGATTGCCGAAGGTGCAGGAGCGCCAGACGAAGACGAGCACGAAGAGATAGGTAGACGGGTGGATCTTGCTCAGCGGACTGCCCTGCAGGCCGTCGTAATTGTAACCGGCGAGCCACAGCATGCCGCCGGAGACGGAAAACAGAAGCAGCACCGCGGCGGTGATGCCGGGACGGGTCAGCGTGTCGACTGGGATAGTGCGCGGGCCGGCCATGCCGTAGCCCGAAGCAGGAACAGGCCGGGCGGAACCAGCCACGATCGAAGCCATGTCAGGCTGCCTCGTCGACCAGCATGGCGCCGGTCGGCAGCCGCCCCATGACCGAGACCGCTTCGGAGGTCGAGGCGACGTCGCGCATCGGCGTCGCGTTCAGCCTGGCGACGAGCAGGATCTCGTCGGCCATGGCGACCAGCGGCAGGACGTTGAGGTCGTCCGCCAGCGCGCCGCCGTCGACGACGACGAGCTCGAAGCTGTGATTGGCCTCGGCCAGCATGCGGTGGGCGAAATAAAGCGCCTGCGCTTCCTGGAACACCGCGGTCGGCCGGCCCCTGCCGATAAGCGCCACGGAACTGCCGGCTGCATAGCGGCTGACCGCATCGAGCGGATATTCGCCGCGCAGCACGTCGAGCACGCCGGGCTGCGGATCCTTCTGGCCCTTGCCGGCATTGATGTCGATGAACAGCACGCGGCGCCCCCTGGCCGCCGCCGCGTTGGCGAGTTGCCATGCAACCCTCGACCGCTGGGCCTTGTCCTCGGGCGGCGACGCCACCAGGATCGAGGGGACCAGCGGCCAGTCCGGCGGACGCCTGGTGGCGGCGGCGATGCGCTGCAGCGCGAGCCCCGCCACCGCGTCGGTCTTTTGCGCCGCGCCGGAGCGGCGCCGCGCCTTACCCGGCAACACGCCCAGCACCGGCGCCTCGATGGCCGACTGCATTTGGTTGGCGGACAGCACGGTCGGCGACAGATATTCGGCGATCAGCGCCATGCCGACGCCCAGCGCCAGCCCGCCGAAGATCGCGCCGAACACAAGCAGCCCCTTCGGCGGCCAGCTCTTCTTCAGCGCCGGCATGGCCTGCGAGATGATGCGGGCATTGGTGCTGTTGACGTTGGTCTGCTCGCGCGTTTCCTGGGCGCGCTGCAGGTAATTGGCATAGACGGTGCGCACGGCGTCGAGATCGCGCTGCAGCTCGCGCAGCCTGACCGACGCCTGGTCGGTGTCGAGCGATTTGCCCTTCAGCGACGCCACCTTGGCCTCCAACGCCTTCTGGTTGGCCAAGGCGCGCTCGTAATCGGTCTCGGCGGCGGTGACGAGGCGGCCGAGCTCGCGGGAAATCAGCTTGCGCAGGTCGCTCAGCTGCTGCTGCGCGGAGATCATCGAGGGATGGCGCGGTCCAAACTCGGTGCCGAACTGCGCGATCTGATCGACCAGCGTCGCCTCCTGCGCCCTGAGGCTTGCGATCACCGGCGAGCGCATCGCCTCCGACGTCGCGTCCGGCGCGCCGCCCTGCCGGCGCAGCTGGTCAACCTGCGCCTTGAGCTGCGCGGTGCGGGTCTGCGCGGCGGTCAGCTGCGTGTTGAGGTCGGTCAGTTCCCGGTCGCTGACCAGATTGCCAGCCGCCATCACCATGTTGTGCTCAGCCTTGTAGGTCTCGACGGCGTTGGCCGCCTGCTCGACGCGCTTGCGCTGGTCGTCAAGCCGGGCGCTGATCGCGTCGGATGCGTCGGCGGCGGCCTTCGAGCGCGCTTCCGCCTGGTCGTCGAGATAGGCCTGCGCGATGGCGTTGGCGAGCTCCGCCGCCAGGTCGGCGCTCTTGGCGGTGATGATGATGTTGAGGACCAGCACCTTGTCGTCGCGCTTCACCGCCAGGCGGCGGCGCAGCGCATCAAGCGTCTCAGCCGTCCTGTCACCGTCGCTGGAGCCGAAGAACATGCCCAGCCAACGGCCAAGTCCGCCCTGCCCGTTGAAGTCCGGGTTCTCGGTCAGGTTGGTCGCCTTGATGGCGCGCAGCAGGACGCCGTTCGACTGGGCCACGCTCACCTGGCTTTCGACCTGGGTGATGCCGCCATCGGGCGAAATGCGGCTCGGATTGACATCGTTGGTGACGACCTGGAGGTCTTGCGGATCGATGATGATCTGCGCGGTCGAGGAATAGAGCGCCGGCGTCAGAAAGGCGTAGATCAGCGTTGCGATGGTGAGCAGCGCGACGGTTGCGAAGATCAGCTTGCGCCGGCGCAACAGGATGCGGCCGAGATCGCCAAGCTCGACCGTGGCGGGCGCGTGCGCGTAATAGGTCGGCGCCGGCGCGATCGCCTCCGGAGCGTTCTGCTGAGGCACCATGAGCAGGGGTGATTGCAAAGGTCGCTCCGACAACGCTCCATCGGCCGGCAAGACGAGAAATGCGGCGTTGACCTAGCTATTCCCGGCAACGATTAAAACACTGTTAATTATGTTCATAAATTGATGCGGTACTGGCACGAAGTTTGCACCAGCGCAGTAGAATTTAAGTGCAGCGTAATTGGAGACATCGTGCGCATGCGTCGGGAGCTTGACCTGGACGGCCGGTCCGCCGGCACCGGATATGAGTCGCCCGGGGATTGGCGATGCGCCTGACCCTGCGCCTTGACGGCGATTGCGTGCGCGCTTTCCATGTGGCGCTGGCTGAGCGGCTGTCGCAGCTGCCCGGCGTCGAGCTTGCCGTCGACGCCCGGCCGGCGGCGGGCGGCGTGCCGCGCGCCGCCGAGGCGCTGTTCCAGCTTGAGACGCTGATCCATCGGCTGCCCGCCAATGGCACGGCAAGGCGTGTGCCACTTTCGACACTGGCCGGCCATGCGAGAGCGTCCGCGCCGGCCGATATCACCGTCGATCTCATCGGCGATGTCTTGCCGCAGGGCCGACGGGTCTGGCGCCTGGCCTATGACGGCGCCTGCGGCGAAGAGGCCCTGCTGGCGCTGATCCTTGCCGGCCGCACCCCGCTCGCCCGTCTGGAACAGAACGGTGCGACGGTCGCCGAAGGGCGGCTCGGCACCGAATATCACGGGATCGCGCTGGCTTCCTTCCAGGACATGCTGGCGCGTAGCGCCAGCATGATCGTCGCGGCGGTCAGCGGTGCCGCGCGCTCGTCGCTTCCAGTGCTGCCCGGACCGTCATCCGAGGCGCCGGCTCCGGCCATGCCGTCGGCCACGAAGCTCGGCGTGCGTGCGGCGAAGGCGACGGCGCGCCGCATCGTGCAGCAGATATACCATCTCTGCTACAACGCCCCGCATTGGCGGGTCGGCTGGCGCGAGACCGGAGGCAAGGACCTTTACGAGCTGCGCGCCCATCCGCAATCGGGCTGGCGCGATCTGCCCGACGACGGCAGCCGCTTTTACGCGGACCCGTTCCCGGTGCTCTATCGCGGCCAGGTGACGCTGTTCGTCGAGGATTACATCCACCGCACCGGCAAGGCGATCCTTTCGGCCGTGGCTTTCGGTCCGAACGGACCGGCCGGCACCCCGAAACCGGTTCTGGAACTGCCCTACCACCTCTCCTACCCCTTCGTCTTCGAGCGCGACGGCCAGATGTGGATGGTGCCGGAAAGTGGCGCCAACCGCAGCGTCGATCTCTACCGCGCCACCGCCTTCCCGGGCGGCTGGGTGAAGGAAGCGACGCTTCTGTCGGACATCGTCGCCAGCGACGCCACGCTCACCGAGCATGGCGGACGCTGGTGGATGTTCGCCACCGTGCGCGACGGCGGCGGCTCCTTCTCGGACCAACTGCATCTGTGGTCGGCGCCGGATTTCCGTGGACCGTGGACGCCGCATCCGAAGAACCCGTTGCTGATCGACGTCGCCTCGGCACGGCCGGCGGGCCGCATGGTCAGCCGCGGCGGCCAGCTCCTGCGCCCGGTGCAGGATTGCCGCAGGAGCTATGGCGCCGGGCTCGGCATAGCGCGGGTCACCCGACTCGACGATAGCGGCATGGAACAGACCGTCGAAACGATCCTCAACCCAGGCGCCGGCTGGGCCGGCCGCAAGCTGCATACACTCAACGAAGCGGGCGGACTGGAATTCATAGATGGTTCGGCAATGGCGCCGCGTTGGAGGACGCGGCGGCATGATGTCATCCCGGCCCCTGGAGACGGAAAATGAGCATCGCAGAGCACCGCGAGACAGCTGGCGCGCCGCCTGGGCGGTCCGAGGTCGAAGTGGCGATCGTCGGCGCCGGGCTCGCCGGCACCGTTCTGGCGATGACGCTCGCCAAGGCGGGCCGCAAGGTCGCGCTGGTCGATCCGCATCGCATCCACCATGAAGAGTTCCGGGCCGAGAAAACCCGGGCGGAGCAGATGGGGCTGTTCGAGAAGCTCGGCCTCGGCCCGGTCTTCAGGCCTCTCGTCACGCCGATGACCGACGTCCATGTCTTCCGCTTCGGCCAACTGTTCGAGCGCAAGCAAGGCTGGGAGTACGCCTTTTCCTACACGCCGCTGGTCAACGGCCTGCGCGCGGCTCTGCCTCCGCAAGTGCCGCTGACGATTGGCAAGGTCGCGGAGGTCTCGACGGGCCCGGACCGCCAGCGCCTGGTGCTCACCGACGGCTCCGTGATCGAAGCCCGGCTCTTGGTGGTGGCCACCGGCTACAGCGAGGCGGTGCGGCGCGCCATCGGCGTCGAGCGCGTCGAGGAATCGAAGGCGCATTCGCTGACGATGGGATTCGATCTCGCGATCTCGCCACAGGAATTCGGCCTCCAGTCCCTCACCTTCTACGGAAGGCGGATCGCCGACCGCATTGCCTTTCTTACCATCTTCCGGATCGGCGAGCGGCTGCGCGCGAACATGTTCATCTACCGGACCGTCGCCGATCCGTGGGTGCGGACGTTCCGCGAAGACCCGCAAAAGATGCTCATGGAGCTGATGCCGGAGATCGCCGAGCGGTGCGGCAACTTCGCCGTCGCCAGCGAGGTCGAAGTGAGGCAGGTCAGTCTGACGACGACGCAGGGCCATCGCCGCGACGGCGTCGTCTTCATCGGCGATGCGTTCGCCACGACCTGCCCGGCGCAAGGCGACGGCATCCACCGGGTGCTTACCGATGTCGATTGCCTCGGCTCGACGCACATCCCCACCTGGCTCGAAACGCCCGGCATGGCGGCCGACAAGATCTGCGCCTTCTACGACGATCCGATCAAGATCGCCGCCGACGAAAGAGCCATGCGCGCCAGCATCTATGCCAGGCGGATCACCACCGAGACCGGGCTTGAATGGCGCCTGCGCCGCCTGCGCAACAATATCGCGCGGCACCTGATGATCTTCGGCCGACGGTTCCGCGAGGCGGGAAACCGAGTGGCGCCGGGAGTGCCCCAGGGGGAACTGCGTTCGACCAAACCGGCAAGACCCCGGCCCGGCCTGGGAACATGATCGTGAGCGATCTTACCAATCCGTAAGTCGCGATCCTTGGCGAAGCTGGCTTAGATCGTGGCGAGCAGTGTCTCCTGCTCGGCGGGACAGCACTCCCGTCGCACCAATGGCCCGCTGCCGTCTCTATCGGCTCGGCGGCGGGCTATCGAGCGGCGGCACGTGCCGGGCAGTGCCGCGGATTAACCTAATTTTCCATTGCTACCCTGCACGCGCCTGGGTTGCTTGAGATTGTTTCAGCTACTCTGGATATTTCGCCGTGGCTGTGGAGAGCAGAACAATGAGCACCGCACAGGGCCGCGAAACGCCCGCCGTCCAGGCTGGCGCGGGCGAAGTCGAAGTGGCGATCGTTGGCGCCGGGCTGGCGGGCACGAGCCTGGCCGCGGTGCTGGGCAAAGCCGGCCGCAAGGTGGCGCTGGTCGATCCGCATCTGGTGCACCACGACGAGTTCCGGGCCGAGAAGATCGGCATGAAGCAGATGCAGGTGTTCGAGAAGCTCGGCCTTGGCCCTGCCATCAGGCCCCTGGTCACGCCGATGACCGACATCCACGTCTTCCGCCTCGGCCAGTTCTTCCGGCGCGAACGGACATGGGAATTTGCTTTCTCCTACGGCGCGCTGGTCAACGGCATGCGGCAGGCCCTGCCTCGGCAGGTGCCGCTGACGGTGGGCAAGGTTGCCGAGGTTTCGACCGGGCCGGACCGGCAGCGTCTGGTGCTGACCGACGGTTCCGTCATCGATGCCCGACTGCTCGTGGTGGCCACCGGCTACGGCGAGGCGGTGCGGCGCGCCATCGGCATCGAACGCGTCGAGGAATCGAAGGCGCATTCGCTATCGATCGGATTCGACTTCGCGATCACGCCGCAACAATGCGCCTACCCGGCCCTTGCCTGCTACGCCAGGAACCCGGCGGATCGTGTCGCCTATCTCAGCGTCTTCCCGATCGGCGACCGCATGCGGGGCAACATGTTCGCCTATCGCAACGTGGCCGAGGAATGGACGCGGGCGTTCCGCGAAAATCCGCAGAAAATGCTTTGCGAGCTGATGCCGGAGATCGCCAGGCAATGCGGCAACTTCGCCGTCGCCGGACCCGTCGAAGTGAGGCAGGTCAGCCTGACGACGACCAGGCAGCATCGTCGCGCCGGCGTCGTCACCATCGGCGACGCGTTCTGGACGACGTGCCCGACGCCCGGCATCGGCATCAACCGGGTGGTGACCGACGTCGACCGGCTTGCTTCGATCTATATCCCGCAATGGCTCTCGACGCCCGGCATGGACGCCGAAAAGATTTGCGCCTTCTACGACGATCCGGTGAAGGTCGCCACCGACAAAGCCGGCATGCGCTCCAGCATCTACGCCAAGCGGATCACCATCGAGACGGGGCTCGAATGGCGACTGCGCCGCCTGCGCAACAACACCGCGCGCCAGTTGATGATCCTCGGGCGCAAGATGCGCGATCGCGAAGAATTTCCGGCCCCCAGCGTCGCCTGAGCCGAAAGGCATCCCTCTTACGTCTGCCGCATCCCGGAGCCGCTCGCGCGGGGTTGGCCGCGCCCCGCGCTTCGCCCTATCTTCAGGTTGTAACAAGGACCACGAAGATGACCCGCATCCGGGCGATGACGAGGAACGACTTGGCCGATGTATCGCGACTGCTCGGCCAATCCTGGCGGCGGACCTATGCGCCGATCATGGGCGACGAAACCGTGGCACGGCTTTCCGACGAAAGACATGCGCCGGACCAGCTCGCGGCCGAGCTCGACGACGAGGACAAGATGTCCTTCGTTGCCGAAGGCGCCGACGGCTCGATCGCCGGCTACGCCATGGCGGCGATGGACGCAAAGGGCGACGTCATGCTGGAGCGGCTCCATATCGAGCCGCAGGCGTTCGGCAGCGGTCTCGCGGTCGACCTTTTGCACGCGGTGCTTGCCGCGCATGCCGGCATCCCCAGCATCGCGCTGGAAGTGATCGAAGGCAACGACCGCGCGATCGCCTTCTACCTCAAGCATGGCTTCGAAGTGGTCGAACGCCGGGAAGCGGCACACGGCGTCGGCGGGCATGCATCGCTGATCATGCGCCGCATGCTGCCGAGGGCTTAGAGCGGTTCACCGTTTCACGGAAACGGCGAACCGCTCTGTCTCTTTGTTTCTACGCAATTCCGGACGGAACGCTATGGCCAAAGCGCCCAGCCGACCGCTCACACTTTCCTGAAATTGCTCCTGATCGAAATCAGGCAGCGGCCCGCCTGCGCAGCGCCTACATGACGCTTTCCTCGAAAGCGCCGGGCGCCCGGCCCGCTTCGGCCAATTGGGCCGCTTTCCAGCTCCGGCTTTATCAGGACAAGTCTGTCGTGCCGCATTGGACGGTCATCGCAACGGAGTCATCGCCGGGCAAGGATGGGACGATTGCGCCGTCAATAGGGCCAGCGCTGGACGCATTCACGCCCAGCCCTATAATTTAGCCGGATCGAAAATTCGGCGGAGCAAGACATATGAGCCTCGGCAAACACAAACTCGGCAGCCAGGGGCTCGAAGTCTCGGCCATCGGCCTCGGCTGCATGGGCATGAGCCAGGCCTATGGGCCGGCCGACGAGGCGGAATCGATCGCGACGCTGCACCGGGCGATCGAGCTCGGCTGCACCTTTCTCGACACCGCCGAGGTCTACGGGCCGTTCGTCAACGAGGAACTGCTTGGACGTGCGCTGAAAGGCCGGCGCGACCAGGTGACGATCGCGACGAAGTTCGGCTTCCGCATCGCCGACGGCAAGCAGTCCGGCACCGACAGCCGGCCCGAGCATATACGCGAGGTGGTCGACGCTTCGCTCAAACGGCTCGCCACCGACCGCATCGACCTGCTTTATCAGCACCGCGTCGACCCGTCGGTGCCTATGGAAGACGTCGCGGGCGTGGTCGGCGAATTGGTGGCCGAGGGCAAGGTGCGCTTCTTCGGCCTGTCGGAAGCCGGCATCGCCAACATCCGCCGCGCCCATGCCGTGCATCCGGTCTCGGCGCTGCAGAGCGAATATTCGCTGTGGGAGCGCAACCTCGAACCGGAGATCATACCGGCGCTGAAGGAGCTGGGCATCGGCTTGGTGCCGTTCGCGCCGCTCGGCCGCGGCTTCCTCGCTGGCGACGTCAGGCGCGCGGAAGACTATCCGGAGGGCGATTTCCGCCGCGGCGACCCGCGCTACCAAGGCGAGAATTTCGACGCCAATGTCGCCGCGGCCGCCACGGTGCGCGACATCGCCGACGCCAAGGGGGTGGAACCCGGCCAGATCGCAATCGCCTGGCTGCTCGCCAAAGGCCCCGATTTCGGCATCGACATCGTGCCGATCCCCGGCACCAAGCGCCGGACCTATCTGGAAAAGAATGTCGCGGCGGCCGACATCGCGCTCGACGCCACCGAGATGCTGGGACTCGACATGGCGCTGACGCCCGACAAGGTGTCGGGGCCGCGCTACAACGAGCGGACGATGTCTCTTGTGGACCGGTAGGCGTTATCCCAGCGGCTAGCGCATTTCACCGTTTCACCGAAACGGCGAACCGCTCTATCTCTTTGTTTCTACGCAATTCCGGACGGAAAACCGCTCACACTTTTCCTGGAATTGCTCTAGTTCTTCTTGCAGTCCGACATCGCCTCCATCGCCTTCCTCGCCTCACCCTCGCTGGCGTATTTCTTCTTGCCGAGGTCGATGACAAGCGTTCCGTCGGGCTTCTTCGGCACGATCTCGCACTGCTTCGAGACCGCGTCCTTGGCGACCCAGTATTGCTCGGCCGCCATGGCGGGCGGGCTCGCGATGCCGAGGGCGAGGACTATGGTGGCGAGGATTGCGATGGCGATGGTGCGAACCATTGCGGATCTCCATTGCTCCGGTTGGAGCGCAGGGCAGACTCTCTGCGCCAATTTGAAGCGTGCGGCATCCTGCCAGGGAAAACGCACCGTCCGCTGTTGTGTTCCGGCGGCTCAGGCGCCCGAATGCGGATCGATGCTGTAAGGATGCACCGGATAATCCGGGCCGATCGCCTCGCTGACGCGCCCCATCCAGGCACCTACCGCCGGATAATCGGCAAGCTCAAAACCGCAATCTTCTGCGCGGTGGGCGTAGGCGTAGACAGCAATGTCGGCAATGGTGAGCGCGTCGCCGACCAGGAAAGGTGTGTCGACCAAGCTGCGCTCCAGCGCGCCAAGTGCCCGCGCGCCCGCTTCGCGCTTGCCGGCAACTAGCGCCCGGTTGCGCTCCAGGCGGCCGGTCAGCGTCCAGAAACGCAGCGAGCCGATGACCGGCTCGACATAATACTGCTCGAAGAACAGCCACTGCATCACCTTGGCGCGGACAAGCCGGTCTACCGGAAGATAGGGCGTGCCTTCCGCAACGAGGACGAGGATCGCGTTGGACTCGGCGATCGCCTGGCCATTCTCCACGGCGAGCACCGGAACGGCGCCCGCCGGGTTGAGCTTCAGGAAGGCCTCCGTGTGGCTCTCGCCCTCGAAGATCGAGACGATACGGGTTTCGTAGGCGATACCGAGCAGGCCGAGCAGGACGCGAACCTTCCAGGCATTTTGCGAGGGGAGATAGTCGTAGAGCATGAGCATTGAGCGGTCCTCGGTGTGATGGGATGGCTTCGCATGGAGGGCGATGTGAGAGCCACCCGATTCGGGCGCCTCATCTCAATCTCGAGCAGGCAGACCAGCAGCTTCGACGCTTCGCCCTCACCGCCTCGCAATATCCCTCGCCACCGCCTGCGCCTCGATGCCGATCTCGCGCAGCAGGCCGGTGACAGGGTTGTAGAAACCGACGAGATAGACGCCGAGCTCCGTCGCGCGAGCATTCACGCCGCTCTTGTCCGGCCTGAGCTCAGCCGGGAGGAAGCCGTCGTAGGCCGGGCGGTAGCCGGTGGCGAAAATCGCCGCGTCGAATTTTTTCTCCACGCCATCGGCGAACTTCACGCCGTCCGCGGTGAAGTTTGCGATATCCGGTGCGATACCGATCCGGCCGGCCTTGATCGCCGCCACCGTGCCGACATCGATCACCGGAATGCGGCCGGCTTCGATGCCTTGCAGGATGCCCTGTTTCGGCCGCACGATGCCGTATCTCTCCAGCCTGCCCAGCGCCAGATCGAGTATCTTGGGAAACATCCAGTCATTCAGCGCCTGCGGCATCGGCCGGCTGGCGATGCCCACCATCTGGATCGGCACGCCGAAGAGCTGGCGCGGCACGATGTGGACGCCCTTGCGCACCGAGATGGTGGGCCTGGCGCCGCTTTCGGCGAGGTCGAGCGCGATTTCCGCGCCCGTATTGCCCATGCCGACGACCAGCACGTCCTTGCCGACATAAGGCGCGGCCTCAATATAGGCGGCGCTGTGCAGCACCTTGCCCTTGAAGGCCTCGATGCCGGGGAAGCGTGGCGTGATGGGCTCGGCATTGTTGCCGGTGGCTACCACCACTTTGCGGGCATCGAACAGCCCCGCATCGGTCTGGACCAACAGGCGCTCGCCTTCGCGGCGGACCGATTTGACGGTGACGCCGAAGCGCGGCTTCAGTCCGAAACGCCCGGCATAGGCGTCGAGATAATCGACCACTTTTTCGCGCGGCACGTAGCGCGGATGGCTTTTCGGGAACGGCACGAAGGGCAGCGAGGAGAAGGATTTCACGGTGTGCAGATGCAGCCGCCGGTAATGCCGCCGCCAGGCCGGCGCAACCTCACTGGCCTTTTCCAGAATGACGAAATCCTGCCCCGCCTGTTTGAGGCAGGCCGCGACGGCGAGCCCGGCAGGGCCGGCGCCGACGATGACGACATTGGTGTCCAAGAACCTCTCCTGCCGCCCAGGCGACGGAGGCTATGACGTGAGGAGCAGAGCGACAAGTAGGTGAGAACACCTAGAGGGGGCGGCACGCCGCCTATCTCCCCTCAAGAGTGCGCAAGTGGGGGAGATAAAGCGTCGCTGCCCTACTCTACCGCGCCCGGCGTCTCGGGCTCGTCCTCGGGAGGGTCGAGGATTTCGATCAGTTTCGCCACGCGCACGCCGGGCATGGCGTGGCCCTCGTTGACCAGCGCCTCGTCGGCGCCGATCCAGGCGAAGGCCTCGCGCAGTTCCTCGAGGCTGGCGCCGGTCAGCGCAATGTCGGCGATGACGGCTTCGTCGACTGGTCCAAGCACGGAGATGATATCGTTGCGGGTCATCTTGTCCTCCCCCATGGGTCGGGATGATTGCCCAAGGAAACGAGCGATGGGCGAAGCGGGTTCCAAAAATCCGCGGACCGGCTTCTTCAGAACGAAGCCCGATGCTATGGCTCGCCCATGAAGCCCGCCCTCCTCCTCGCCGCCCTGCTTTCGCCCACGCCGGCGCTCGCCGACTGGAAACCCATCGAGAAAATCGAGACCTATGCCGTCTCAGGCCAGAGCGCCGAACAGCTTTATCTCTCGATCGGGGAGAAAGGGCCGGTGATCGGTAAAGATTCGGCCGGCAACGCGCGGCGCGTGATCGCGCATACTTTCTTCAAGCTGACCTGGCAGCGCGACTACCAGCCGCAAGGCGGCGCCTGCGTGCTGAAGACGGCGCGGCCGAAGCTGATCATCACCTACACGCTGCCCAAGCCGGCGGGAAAACTTGGCTCAGCCTTGCAAACGCGCTGGGACGCCTTCGCCGCCGGGCTGATCGCGCATGAGAAGATGCATGGCGCCGGCATCGTCGACATGGTGGACAAGATCGTCGCCTTCAGCACAGGCCTTACCGCCCAGAACGATCCCGGCTGCAAGAAGGTCAGGGCGGAACTGACGGCCTATCTCGACCAGCTCTCCAAGGCGCAGCGCCAGGACAGCCGCGACTTCGACAAGGTCGAGTTCGGGCAGGACGGCAACATGCTGAAGCTGATCGCGGCGTTTTTGGGCGGCTAGCGCGGCCTCTCAAAAACTTACTACTACCGCGGCGGCACTTCGCCTCGCCTCGCCATGGAACACCGCCTCGATGTTGTTGCCGTCGGGGTCGAGCAGGAAGCAGGCGTAGTAGCCGGGATGGTAGTGGCGTTCGCCCGGCGCGCCATTGTCCTTGCCGCCGGCGGCGAGCCCCGCCTGATAGAAAGCGTCGACCATGGCGCGGTCCTTGGCCTGGAAAGCGAAATGGTGGCGGCCGGTGAGCGCGCCGCGCGACGCGCGGCTGTCGATGCCGGAAATGAACAGCTCGTCCACCCAGAAGTAATCCTCGGCTTCGCCGCCGATCGGGATGGCCAGTACCTCAAGCACCGCGCCATAGAAATGCCGGCTGGCCTCAAGGTCGCGCACCACCAGGTGCAGATGGTCGATGAGCCGGCCGCGATAGAGTTCCATGGGTGACGCCTCCTTCTGAATGCTGCGGCTCAATCTAGAAGCGCCTGCTGTGCGGTCAACGCGGGGGTCTGCAGGCTGCTGACAGTTGGAGACGTTGGCGGGACAGCGTCCTGCCGGATATCTCCCGCACGAGGGGGGAGATAGCATTTTCCTGCATTTGCGAGCGGACTTGTCCCCAAGCAAGTGCTTGGAAGATGCCAGAGAGGGCGATTTCGCGGAGCGCTGACTTCCCCGTCGGCGCCTTTCCACTCTCTTGGGCGCCAAAATCCGGATAAAAAATGCAACCAGATTGTAGGATCGGCTCCCGCCCTGGCGTCCTTCGGACGCAAACGGCCCGGTGGACTGGAAAAACCGTGCCGCATCAAACAGGATGCCTTTTCGGCATGGGAGCAGAACCATGAACCATTCCTATCGCTGGGTCATCGTCGCGGCGGGCGCGCTGATGACCTGCGTGGCGCTCGGCGCCATGTTTTCGCTGGCGATCTTTCTGGAGCCGATGTCGCTCGACACGAACTGGTCGCGCACCGGCATTTCCAGCGCCATGACGTTGAATTTCCTAGTGATGGGCCTCGGCGGCTTCGCCTGGGGCGCGATCTATGACCGGGTCGGCGCGCGGCCCGTCGTGCTTGCGGGCGCGGTGCTGCTTGGACTGTCGCTGGTGGTGGCGAGCCGCGCCAATTCGCTGCTGGTTTTCCAGCTCAGTTACGGCGTCATCGTCGGGCTGGCGGCCAGCGCCTTCTTCGCGCCGATGATCGCGCTCACCACCGCGTGGTTCGACACCAACCGCAGCCTTGCCGTCTCGCTGGTCTCGGCCGGCATGGGTGTCGCGCCGATGACCATCTCGCCCTTCGCCCGCTGGCTGATCACGGCCTATGACTGGCGCACTGCCATGTTCGATATCGGCGTCATGGCCTGGGTGCTGCTGTTGCCCGCCGTCTTCCTGGTGCGCCAGCCGCCGGCGGCGGTCGCGGCAAGCGACGGCACGCCGGCGCCAGCCGCCGACGATCCCGGCATGAGCGTCGGCCAGGCGCTGCGCTCGCCGCAATTCATCGTGCTGGGCCTCACCTTCTTTGCCTGCTGCGCGGCGCATTCGGGCCCGATCTTCCACATGGTGAGCTATGCCATGTCCTGCGGCGTGGCGCCGATGGCGGCCGTATCGATCTACAGCGTCGAGGGGCTCGCCGGCCTTGGCGGGCGCATTCTCTATGGCATGCTCGGCGACCGGCTGGGCGTGAAGCCGGTGCTGGTCACCGGGCTCGCCATCCAGGGGCTGGTGATCGCCGCTTATCTCACCGTCGGCCAGCTCGACCAGTTCTATCTTCTGGCCGTCATCTTCGGCGCCACCTATGGCGGCGTGATGCCGCTTTACGCTGTGCTGGCGCGCGAATATTTCGGCCTGCGCATCATCGGCACCATCCTCGGTGCGGCCACGATGCTCTCCAGCCTCGGCATGTCGCTGGGGCCGCTTGCCGGCGGCATGATCTACGACGCCACCGCCAGCTATCACTGGCTGTTCATCGGCTCGGCGCTGATCGGGCTGGGCGCCGCGGGCATCGCCATCGCCTTCCCGCCGCAGCCCAGCCGGCAGAAGCTGCAGATGGCGTGACGCTGATTGGGCAAGCGGCTGCCTGGCGGAAAGGCGGCCGCTGACGCCTGGCGCGCGCGATGCGGAAGACCGATGGCGTCCAGTTTCAGGCCGATAGATTGTCCATCACCATTGGCGTGTAGTCGGAACGGCCCACGGGGACGGTATCGCCCGCCGTCGAGGCGCCTCCCCTGGCGCAGCAAGGTCCTCGTCCAAAGGGCTCGCGGCCCCGTGCCAAACGTCGGCGATCGGCAAGCTGAAGATACCGCTTCGACAGCCATCGGCCGCCTTATCCGTTACCGGTGCCCGTGCGCACGGCCTCACGGTCGCTCTCGTCGCGTTTCACCCGCTCGTCGGAGATCAGCACCACCGGGCATGGGCCGCGGCGCAGGACGGCCGTCGTCGTCTCGCCGAAAATCAGCTCCTCGCCCTGGCGCCGCGCCACGCCCATGACGATCAACGCCACGCTGCGGCCGGCCTGGCGGGCGATGGCATCGGCGGCGGCGGCCCGCGAGCGGATGGCCGTCTCGATCTCGACGCCGTAGCGGTCGGCAAGGGCCACGATGTCCTTCAGCACCGCCTCTCGGCGGCGATGCGAGACCGTGTCGCGCGGCTCGTCGCGGCCGACCCTGGCGACATAGAGCATCTTGACCGGCGCGCCGGTGACGGCGGCGATGGCCAAAGCCAGTTCGGCGCCTCGGCGCGCAACCGCCGTGCCGTTGACCGGCACCAGTATCTTGCCGGATCCCGGGCCGAGCCGAGGCATCTGGCGGCCAGCGGCCGCCGGCTTCAACACCAGGCAGAGCGGCCCGTCAAAGGCGCCGGCGACTTCATTCAGCCGATGCGAGAAGCCGCCCTTGGGGGTGACCGCGCGGCCGAGGCCGACGAGCAGCATGCCGTAGCCCTTGCGCGCCTCCTTGGCGACCGCCTCGGCCGAAAGCACCTCATGCTGGCGGCGGGTGACCGGCGCTTCGCGCGCCGGCGTCTCGTCGCCCTTTTTCGCCGCCTCGCGGCTGTCCTCCGCACCCTTCTCGATCTCCTCCAGATGCAGCCCCTCGGTCGGCTCGGCGTCGATCTCGCCGCTGGAATGCAGCACCGTCGTCGGCTTGCCGGCGCCGATGACGCCGGCGAGATAGGCGGCGAAGCGGCCGACGACGCCCTCGTCGACTACCACCAGAAGCCGCTCCAGACCGGCGACGAATCCGCGCTGGTCGACCTCCTCGCGCTCCAGCCGCTTCTTTTCCTTCTCGCCCATCGGCAGGCGGCGCAGCGCCCAGCGCAAGGTCGGCGGCATGATCAAAGTGGTGATGACGGCCATGGTGACGATCATGGTGAAGAGGTTATGCGAAAGCACGCCCATCGACAGGCCGATCGAAGCGACGATGACCTCCGTGGAACCTCGCGCATTCATGCCGCAGCCGACAGCGATGCCTTCGGCGCGGCTCATGCCGGCGACTTCCGCGCCAATGAAGGCGCCGCCGAACTTGCCGATCGAGGCGATCACCACCAGCGCCACGGTGAGCAGCGCGAGTTGCGGATCGATAAGCACGGTGAGATCGGCCGACAGGCCGGCGACGCCGAAGAAGACCGGCATGAACAGCGCGGTGATGATGCCACGCAACTGCCCTTCGATGTGGCGCGACAAGATAGGCGACTCGCCGACCAATATGCCGGCGACGAAGGCGCCGAGCACGGTGTGCACACCGATCAGGTCGGTGATCAGCGCCATGGCGCCCATGATGGCGAGGATGACGGTGACGACCGCGTATTCCGAGCGGAAAGTATCGTTGGTCCAGCGGATGGCGTCGAAGACGATGCGGCGCCCTAGCGTGAAGGAAAACGCCATGAAGGCGGCGACGCCGGCGATGGTGAAGGCCAGGCTGCCGATCTCGATGCGCCCCTTGGTGGCGATGCCGATGGTGATGGCGATGATCACCCAGCCGATCGTGTCCTCGATGATGGCCGAGGAGACGATGATCTGGCCGAGGTCGCGGCGCATGAAGTTCATGTCGCGCACCACCATGGCGACGATCTTGACCGAGGAGATGGAGAGCGCGGTGCCGAGGAACAGCCCGGCGACGATGCGCTCGCTGCCGGCGGCAAGCAGCGTGGCCGGCATGAACTGGGCGGCGACGAAGCCGAGCGCGAAGGGTATGGCGACGCCCGCGGCCGAGATGGAAAAGCAGGCGCGGCCGACGCGGCGCACCAACCTCAAATCGGTCTCCATGCCGGTGAGCAGGAGCAGCATCAGGACGCCGAGCTGGGCGATGGCGTTGATCATCGACTTTTGCGATGGGTCACCGGCGAAGATCAGCCGCTCGGCCGCCGGCCAGACCCAGCCGAGCAGCGAGGGCCCGAGCAGGATGCCGCCGATCAGCTGTCCCATCACCGCCGGCTGGCCCAGTATTTCCAGCACCTCGCCGATGCCGCGGCCGACGACAAGCAGCAGGATCACCTCGGCGACGAAAATGCCTTCCGAGGACATGCCTGTCTTCTCGGCGGCGAAGGCGACGGCGGGCATCAGGGCGAGCGCCGCAGCACCAAGCGCGATCGACCAACGCCGATTGAGTATTTTGGACAAGCTGTCTCCCCTCGATTTCGCGTCATAACGGTTTGGCCGGTGGTTCGGTTGCAGGGCGTCGAAGCTGCTAATCTCCCGCACAAGGGGAGAACAGCAGTTCCAGCGCTTCCCTACAATTCTATTCAAATGCCGCCGCCGATCTTTGCTTCCCGGTAAAGCGACTCGGCGATGGTCGCGCCGTGGCGGGCAACAAGGAGAAGCTAATGAAAAGCGACTTTGCCGCCGCCCACCTGCACCTCGACCGGGCCTGCCATTACCTGCGTGGCGACGATGAAACGAGCCGCGCGGCGCTTGCGGCGCTCGACCTTGTGATCGAGGCGGTGGCGGTAGCCCAGCATGCCAGGCCGATAGCCGATGTGCTGCCCTTTCCGCGGCGCGCTAATGGTGGTCTTCCCCGCTTGCATCCTGATTTATCCGCCTGAAAAGGCGGGAACATTTTGGGTCGACCGCACGTTGTGTTATACGGGATGTGGCTGGGCTGTTCTTAGTCGGGACGCGGCCGGCCATTGCGGCGGGAGGCGCGTGGCACAATGTCCCAGACGAAGGCCGCAAAATCCACCGACGCGGCCACGGCCCCGAAATCCACCGAGGCGAACGCGCCGGCAACATCAACCGAGAAGGCAGCACCGCCGCGCGCTTCCGATGCGCTGGCGCTGAAGCTTAGTTCTCCCGAATTCACCACGACGCTGTCGCATTTCCATCGCGCCGAGATCGCGCGCATGGCCGGCTGGCGCGACCGGCTCGACCGCACCAGCAACTGGGCGATCACCGTGGTGGCGGCGATGCTGTCGGTGTCGCTGTCGACGCCCTCCGCGCATCACGGCGTGCTTTTGTTCGCCATGCTTTTGATCACCCTGCTTTTGTGGATCGAGGCGCGGCGCTACCGCTTTTTCGACGTCTACCGCGCCCGCGTGCGGCAGTTCGAGCGCTATTATTTCGCGCAGATTTTTTCGCCGCAGCCCGACTATGCCTCCAACTGGCTGGCCATCCTCGGCGAAGGCCTCCGCTCGCCGCGTTTCCTGATCTCGCAGCGCGCGGCGCTGATCAGGCGGCTGCGCCGCAACTACATCTTCATGTACACGATCCTGCTGCTTGCCTGGATCCTGAAGATCACCACGCCAAGCCTGTCGCGCGACGGTTCACCCATCGGCTTCGGTGCCTCGCTCGTCGACACGTTCCGGGTGGCGACACTTGGCCCCATCCCTGGCGTCGTCGTCGTGTGCGGGGTGGCCGCCTGCTATCTCGCGCTGCTTGCCGCGGCATTCCTGGTCCGCGCCGATGACGGCGAGTTGTCGTTCGGCGACGTGCATGTGTGAAACCGGGTTGACCCCTCCCCGGCGGACGGCGACTATCCGTATCAGGGACCGGTTCACGCCTTGAATCGCCGAACCGGGCCAAGTGTCTGTTTCTGGAGGAGATCGCATGGACGACACCGACCAATGGCGCAACATGGCGAGTGCGCCGCGGGACGGCAGCCGCATCCTGGTGACGGTGCGCTCTTCCGAACAAGGGCCGGCCGAGGTCGACATGGCCTACTGGTCGCGCGCCGACCAGTTCGGCGAGGAAGGCTGGCGGGCGTCGGACTCCTCGCCTGGCCGCGTCGTCGAATATGCCGAGCCGGAGCTCAGATGCTGGATGCCGCTGCCGACCGCCGGACGCGGGTCGATGCCGAGCCCATGGGAGGGCGAGGACGTGCCGCTGGTGGACGGAGACGGGATTTAGGGTGAAGCCCGCCGTGGATCGGAAGGCAGGCTTTCAAAGCCGAAACGAGGCGGGTCCTCGCCCGGCACGCCGGCGAGAGAGCGCTGCGCGGGCCGACGCCGCCAAGGCAAGAAGCCGGCTCACGAGCATTGGCAGACTTGTTCTGGGAGCGCCGGGAAACCGTTGAGCTAGCTGCCGCTCCAAGTACCGCGCCTGGGCGATGTCGTGACGAAAGATTGCGGGTGGGTTGCCTTGGGGCCGGTAGAAACCATCATCTTGCCGGAAGGGCCAGTCGGTCGGGCTGAATGGCAGCATTGAGGTTCTCCCACGTTTCAGGTTCGGCCAACTCTCTGGCGCGACCGTGATAAAGCTGGAGAAGGCAGCGTGATCGAAACGTGAAAAAGACCGCTTGGGACAGATAGCGGTTGAATTAGCAGGGGCGAAGCGAAAGAATTGCCATAACCGTGGCCGGGGCCGAACCCAATGATAGGGCCTCATCTTTATCTTCTGGGCGGATTTGATCTCGCCAGTAGTGGCGCGGCTGCTCCAACCTTGAGCCGTAAGGCACGGGCGATGATGGCCTATCTCGCCCTGCAAGCCGGACAGGCACAATCGCGCGAGAAGCTGGCCGCCCTGCTCTGGAGCTTGAATGGCGAAACGCAGGCCCGGATGAGCCTCAGGCAAGCCGTTTCGGCCATCCGAAAGGCCATGCACAAGTGCGGCAGTGGAGGGTTTGTGACGGACGGCGCCAGTGTCGCCCTGTATCTCGACGAGATCGACTTCGATGTCGCCCGGTTCGAGACGCTTGCGACAGGATCGTCGCCCGAACACCTCGAGCAGGCACTCGCCGTCTACCGCGGCGACCTGCTCGACGGTCTTGGCTTGAAAGAGGAGCCGTTCGAGGACTGGCTTCGAGTTGAACGCGAGCGCCTGAGAACGATCGCGGTTGCAGCGCTGGAAAGGCTGGTGGCGCATTACGGCGCGTCGAACGACCTTTCATCCTGTGCGCGCACGGCTGCGCGACTGCTCGCAATGGAGCCCCTGCGCGAAGATATCCACCGGGCATTGATGAGGGCCTATGCCGCGCAGGGCCGCATCAACCTTGCCCTTAAACAGTATGAGCTCTGCCGTGAGGCGCTGGAGAGAGATCTCGGGCTGCCGCCAGAACTGGAAACGCGCCAACTGTACGAGGCTCTGCGGACACGCCGGATGAGCTCATCGCCCTACCCGAAGCGTCCAGTTGCGGCCGCCGAGCCGGCGGCCGGTTCGGGGGCAAATGCCGGTGGGAGCCTTTCCGGCGGCGAGCCGATGCCACCGGCCACCCATTACGTCAAATCGGCAGGAATCAACATTGCCTATCAGGTGACCGGCGAAGGGCCGGTTGACCTCATATACGTGCCCGGCTGGGTCTCCAATCTCGACCTTGCCTGGGGCTCGCCGCGCTTCGCGCATGTGCTCAAGCGGCTCGGCACCTTTTCACGCCTGATCCGATTCGACAAACGCGGCACCGGTCTATCCGACCGCAATGTCGGCCTGCCGACGCTGGAAGAGCGCATGGAGGATGTGCGTGCGGTACTGGACGCAGTCGGCTCCACGCGAGCGGTGTTGTTCGGCAGCTCGGAGGGCGGTCCGATGTGCATGCTTTTCGCCACCACCTATCCCGAGCGTACGTCCGCGCTGGTGCTCAATGGAACCTACGCCAAGGGCACTTGGTCAAAAGAGTATCCCTGGGCAAGAACTGTAGCGCAGGTGGACGATGATGTAGCGGCCGTGGAGCGGCAATGGGGCAAGCCCGCCGACATGAGCAACGCAGCACCGAGCCTGACCGAAAACATGGTCGAACGCGAATGGTTCGCCGCCTATCTCCGGAATTCGGCCTCGCCCGCCGATGCAATCGCGCTCTGGCGCTGGGGTACCGAAGTCGACGTCCGCGACATCCTGCCGGCGATCCTAGTCCCGACGCTGGTCGTGCAGAGGACGGACGACCGTTGGGTGCGCCCAGAGGAAGGGCGTTATTTGGCAACCCACATCCAAGGCGCGAGATACGTCGAGCTGGCCGGCAGAGACCACGTGATCTGGGGTGAAGATTGCGACCGCCTGGTTGACGAGATACGAAGCTTCGTCACCGGATTGACGTCCCGAAAGACCATTTCTGCGCTCACCGGATGACGGCAGCATGTCGTCGGCAGAACTGCTCATTTCCCCATCAGTGGGAAGATTGGAGGTTCCGACGCCGCACCAATAGGGGCGCAGCGTCTCAGAACAAGAACGCCGCCGTGGCTGGATCGGGTCCCGTCCGGCCGTCGGCCGAATCCAGACCGTGAACGGTCTGCATGTCTTCGCTGTCGAGTTCGAAACCGAAGACGTCGAAATTGCCGGCGATACGCTCCTGGTGGATCGACTTCGGGATGACGACCAGCCCTTCCTGCAAATGCCAGCGGATGATCACCTGCGCCACCGACTTGCCGTGCTTCTTCGCCAGCTTCTCCAGCGTCGGGTCGGAAAGCAGCCGGCCGCTGCCCAGCGGGCTCCAGCTCTCGATATGGATGTTGTGCTTCTCGTGGAATTCGCGCTTGTCGCGCTGCTGGAAACGCGGGTGCAGTTCGATCTGGTTGACGACCGGCGTCACGCCGGTTTCGCCGATGATGCGCTCCAGATGGTCCTGGTTGAAGTTCGACACGCCGACCGATTTTATCCGGCCGGCCTTCTGCAGTTCGACCAGCGTCTTCCAGGCCTCGACATATTTGTTCTGGCTGGGCACCGGCCAGTGGATGAGGAAGAGGTCGATCCGGTCGATGCCGAGCTTTTGCATCGTATCGTCGAAGGCGCGCAATGCCGCATCACGCCGATGCGCGCCGTTGCGCAGCTTGGAGGTGATGAAGAGTTCGGATCGCGGCACGCCGGCCGAACGGATCGCCTCGCCGACGCCTTCCTCGTTGCGATAGCCCTCGGCGGTATCGATCAGCCGGTAACCGGCCTCGACGCCCCAGCGAACGACCTTGGCGGTGATGTCGGGATCGACCTGCCACACGCCTAGGCCGATCTGCGGGATGGCGGCGCCGTCGTTCAATGTGAGATGTTCGGACATGGGGGATCCTTTTGGAAGGGAGGGTGGTGCCGACTATGTAGGCCGTGGGTTGAGGAATGCCAGTCGAGGGGGAACTGGTGGCGCCGGCAGCTGCGGCGCCTCAGCCCCTCGCCCCGAACCGCAACCCATCCATCAAAAGCTTCACCAGCCTCCCCGAACGCTCACGCCACTCTGGCGTGTTCGGCGCGGAGTAGATGCCGCCCAGCGCGTGCATCACATCGGAAGCGTCGACGTCGGCGCGGATTTTCCCCGCGGCGGCGGCGGCCTCGATCAGGCCTCTCATGGCGCCGGAGACGCGTCCGGAGGTGTCGGAGAACAGCGTCGAGTTGGTGGTGAGCAAAAGGCGCAGGCTGGTGGCAAGACCGCGCTTCGTGGCGATGTAGTCGACGAAGCGCTGCATCCAGAGCTCCAGCGCGACATCGGCCGGATGGTCGCGCACCAGTTCCTCGGCCGCGTGGCAGAGGCCTTCCACCTCGCGGCGGTAGACCACCTCGACCAGATGCTCGCGCGTCGGGAAATGGCGATAGAGCGTGCCGATGCCGACCCCTGCCCGCTTGGCGATCTCCTCCAGCGAGGCATCGACGCCGTCGCTCGCGAAAGTCTGCGCCGCCACCTCGACCAGCCTGTCGCGGTTACGCTGCGCATCGGCGCGCAATGGCTTTGGCGCCTGCGCGTCGCGCGTCGCTTCAGCGGTCATTTCCCGGTCGGGCACTTTTTTCTCCACCAATGCAATATGGGGGGTTGAACCATGGCTGGCCAGACCCCAGTTAAATAAACGGAGGCACCTCCGCTTTAGTGGAGTGGCTTTATCATATAACCAGGGGAAGCGGTATGTCACGTAGAGAAGGACGGGAAGCTTTCCCTGCCCGCTGGAGCGAGGCGCGTTCTGCGACATCTGTGGTTGGCGAATCCGCTCGTGAGTTCGTCATCCTAGGGCGAAGCAAGGAGCGAATCGACGCGGCGCAGACCCAAGGATCCATGCCATACCCTGCGAGCGCGGCTACGGTGCAGAATTCTGGCCTGCCGCGTTTCTCGGCAAACGTCGAGGCATGGATCCTCGGGTCAAGCCCGAGGATGACGACCGCGAAGGTCGCGTCCAGGCTGCCGTTACCCTTGCCCCTCTCCTCCCAAGCCCCATTTCCATCCGCCTAGCGTCCAGCAATCGGAGCCCGACGCCCTATGACCAGCCAGACAATCATCGATCCTCCCGAAGACGGCCACGTCTTGAACGGGAAGGCCAGTCCCACCACACTTTCCCTCAACCTCACCATCAACGGCCGCGACCACGCGCTGGAGATCGAGCCGCGCGTGACGCTGCTCGACGCGCTGCGCGACCGGCTGCATCTCAGCGGCACCAAGAAGGGCTGCGACCAGGGCCAGTGCGGCGCCTGCACCGTGCATGTCGACGGCGAGCGCGTGCTCGCCTGCCTGACCTTGGCGGCCCAGGTCGAAGGCCGCTCGATCACCACCATCGAAGGGCTCACCGACAAGGACGGCACGCTGCACGCCGTGCAGGCCGCCTTCCTCGAACAGGACGCCTTCCAGTGCGGCTACTGCACGCCGGGGCAGATCATGTCGGCGGTGGCCTGCATCCGCGAGGGCCATGCCGGCTCCGACGAAGAGATCCGCGAATACATGGCCGGCAATCTTTGCCGCTGCGGCGCCTATCCGAACATCGTCGCCGCGGTCCGCCAAGCCGCACAGGAGCTGCGCACATGAGAGATTTTTCCTACCTTCGCGCCGACAGTGTGGAAGCCGCGCGCAACGCGGCCGCCCTTCCCGGCGCCATGCTGCTGGCCGGCGGCACGACGCTGGTGGACCTCGCCAAATGCGGCGTCGCCGAACCTTCGACCGTCATCGACATCAGTCACATCGAGGGGCTCGAGGCCATCGATGTCACCGCCGAGCGCGCGGTGATCGGCGCGCTGGCGAAGATGAGCCATGTCGCCGACAATGCCGAGGTGAAAAGCCTGTTCCCGGCTGTGTCGGAGGCGCTGTGGCAGGCGGCCTCGGCGCAGCTGCGCAACATGGCGACCATCGGCGGCAACCTGATGCAGCGCACGCGCTGCCCCTATTTCCGCGATCCGCAAAACTTCCCGGCCTGCAACAAGCGCGCGCCGGGCAGCGGTTGCTCGGCGATCGGCGGGGTGACGCGCGGCCATGCGGTGCTCGGCGTGAGCGACGCCTGCATCGCCACCTATCCGGGCGATCTGGCGGTGGCGCTCGTCGCCTTCGACGCCGAGGTCGATCTCGGCGAGCGCAAGCTCAGGGTCGAGGACTTCTTCCTCGCCCCCGGCGCAACCGCCGAACAGGAGCACGACATCCGCCCCGGCGAGGTCATCACGGCCATCGAAATCCCCGGCTCGGCCGCAGCCCGGCGCTCGACCTACATCAAGGTGCGTGACCGCCAGTCCTATGAATTCGCCGCAGCCAGCGCAGCAGTAGGGCTGGAGCTCGAAGGCGATGGCCGCACTGTCCGCGACATCCGCGTCGCGCTCGGCGGCGTCGCCACCAAGCCGTGGCGCGTACGCGCCGTCGAGGAAGCGCTGAAGGGCAAGGCGCTCGACGAAGACATGATCCGCGAGGCGAGCGAGCTCGCCATGCAGGGCGCCGTCGACCATGGCGCCAACCACTACAAGATCGCGTTGGCGCCGCGCGTGATCGCGCGCGCCATCCTCAAATTGGGAGAGACGGCATGACCGTTCATGACATGAAACACGCCGCGTCCGACAGCGCGCGCCTCGAGGCGGTTGGCGGGCGCCTGTCACGCGTCGACGGCCCGGCCAAGATCACGGGCGCAGCGAAATACGCCTTCGAGCAGCAGCTTGAGGGGCTGGTGCATGCGGTGCTGGTAGGCGCGACCATCGCGGCCGGCAAGGTGACTGCCATCGACACCCGCGCGGCCGAGACCGCGCCGGGGGTGCTTGCCGTGCTGACGCCCGACACCATTATGGAATTGAAGGGCGCATCGGACTGGCTCGGCAACCCGCCGTCGCAGCCGACCTACGCGCCGCTCGTGCGCGAGGTCACCTTTTCCGGCCAGCATGTCGCGGCCGTGGTGGCCGAGACTTTCGAGCAGGCGGTGGCGGCGGCCGCACTCGTCAAGGTCTGGTATGACGAGAGCCCGGCCATCGTCGACCTGAGCGACGGCAAGGCCGGCGACGGTATCCCGATCGATGCCATGACCAAGGAATGGGGCGACGCGCAGGCGGCGTTCGCCGCTGCACCCGTTCGCGTCTGCGTGGCCTACAACACGCCGCGCGAATTCCAGGCGGCGATGGAGCCGCACGGACTGATCGCGCGCTGGGAGGGCGAGGAGCTGACCATCTGGGAGCCGAGCCAGTGGCTCGACGGCATGGCGCGCACCTACGCCGAGTGGTTCGGCGTGCCGTTCGAGAATGTGCGGCTGGTGTCGCCCTATATCGGCGGCGGCTTCGGCTCCAAGGCGCTGGCGCTCGCCCATAGCGCGGTCGCGGCGGCTGCCGCCAGGATGCTCGGGCGCCCGGTGAAGCTGGTGCTCAATCGTCCGCAGAACTTTACGTCCTATGGCGGCCGCGCCGCGACGCGGCAGACCGTTGCCATCGGCGCCGACAGCGACGGCAGGATCCAGTCGATCGTGCACCGCGGCGTCAACGAGACGGCCGTCGACGGCATGTGGGTCGAGCCGCTCGGCTCGGTCACCTCGATCATGTACGCCACGCCCAACTTCTCCTCGAAGCAGAATGTCGTGCGGGTCAACACGGTGGTGCCGGGAGCAAAACGCGCGCCGGGCGAGAACCCGAGCACCTTCGGCATCGAATGCGCCATCGACGAGCTTGCCCATGAACTCGGGATCGATCCGCTGGAGATGCGGCTGATCAATTATGCCGAACAGGATCCGCATGCGAAGAAGGCATGGTCGACACGCCAGTTGCGCGAGGCCTTTGCCGCCGGCGCCGAAGCTTTCGGTTGGGCGAAGCGCTCGCCTCAGCCACGCTCGATGCGCGACGGCCGCCAGCTCATCGGCTGGGGCATGGCGGCCGGCACCTATCCGGTGCGGCGCGCGCATGGCGAGGCGGTGGTGAAGCTCATGGCCGACGGTTCGGTCGAGGTCGAAAGCTCCTCCATCGACATGGGCCAGGGCACTTACACGATCCTGGCGCAGACCGCGGCCGAGACGCTCGGCGTGCCGGTGGAGCATGTGTCGGTAAAGCTTGGCGACTCGCATTTTGCCCGCGCCGGCGTCACCGGCGGCTCGCGGCTGGCCGGCGTCATGACCGGCGCCGTCTACAAGGCGGCCGGCCAGGCGCTGGACGAGTTGATCGGGCTGGCGCTTTCCGACCCGCGCTCGCCCTTCCAGAAGCTGCAGGCAAACACACTGTCGGTAAAGGACGGGCGCATCGCCTCGCCGCGCGGCGAGGGGCCGGAACTGTCGATCGCCGAATTCATGTCCGCCGTCGGCCGCGACCAGATCGAAGCCAAGGGCGACACGCTGCCGGCCAGCACGACGCCGGAAGAGCGCTACAAGAACTATACCACGATCGCTATGTCGATCCCGCACACCGAGGGCGACTATTCGCGCCATTCCTGGTGCGCGCATTTCGTCGAGGTGCGCGTCGACGAGGATTTCGGCACGGTGCGCGTGTCGCGCGTGGTGTCGGCGCTGGATTCGGGCCGCCTCTACAACCCCAAGCTGGCGGAAAGCCAGTGGAAGGGCGGCATCATCATGGGCATCGGCCAGGCACTGCTCGAAGAAGGCATCGTCGACCGCCGCCACGGCCGCATCGTCAACGGCAATTTCGCCGACTACATGCTGCCGACCAACGCCGATATCCCCGACATCCAGACGATCTCGGTCGGCATCCCCGACCCGCACTCCTCCGCCCTTGGGGGCAAGGGCGTGGGCGAACTGGCAATCGTCGGCATCGCGCCGGCGATTGCCAACGCAGTGTTCCATGCGACGGGCAAGAGGATAAGGGATTTGCCGATCACGCTGGAAAAATTGATCGAGTAATTTTCCGCTCAAGGTAGAGGCTACGGCTCCGTCGCTTTCGCCAAATCCCGACGACCTCGCGGTCGGCCCTTCCACCAGATCGAAGAAACCTGCTTTGGCAACGAAACAGCTGGGGCGATGACAGAACCCGCAACAACAGTCCGACCAGTTCGGCGGGCCGGCCAATGCCCGACGGCAAGCGGCCAGGCCCTGGAGGCTGGAACCGCATCCATCTGATCGTCGAGGATCTTGCGGAGGAGGTTGACCGGTTGCGGGCGGCGAGTCTCAGCTTCCGCAATGAAATCGTCCCGGGTCCAGGCGGATCGCAGATATTGAAGATCGATCCGTCCGGCAATCTGGCGGAGCTGTTTCAGCCGGTCCGGCGAGGGTGCTTGTCGCCGGAAGACAGCGGAACAGCACCCCGCGCGATGTGGGCGGCACCGATCATTTCACGCTCAAATTCTTCACCTCGTTGGGCCGGTAGGTGTCCATGGCCGCGCCGTTGCGATCCTCCTCCAACAGCGACTTGCTGCCGAAGGAGGCGCGCAGGCCCACCAGGTATTTGTGGGTCTCGCCGAGGTCGGTTGAACCGATCTTCGTCTGCTCCAATTGATAGCGCGCGAACACTGACCACGGTGTGTCGTTGAACCGGTACATGGCCTGGAGAGCGCCGCCGGATACGTCCAGGTTCACCCCCTGGTCCGTTCTGCTGAAGCTGAGTTCCGCATCCAGGCGAAGGTTATCCTGGACGAAGTAGCGTGCGACGGCGCGGACGTTCCATTGGTCGGAGTTGAGGGAATCCTCGTTTGCCCGGCCAAAGGCAGCCTGCCCGTAAAGGGTAAGATTGCCGAAGTAGATCTGGGCTTCCGGACCGACGGTCCAGGAACTCGCCTTCCCGTCGAAATCGCCAAAGTCCACCGACGTATAAGTCGCGAACACACCGGCGGCAAATCTGTCGGGGTCCCGGTAGTATCCGTGGATCGCGCCGCCGACGCCGCCCCAATGAGCGAAATCGTCGTCCCAGATCCGGTCATAGGTGAGGTCGCCCTGGAAGTTCCAGCGCTGGGCGAACGGAATGTTGACGCGGGCGGCGCCCCCTGCGGCGTGCACGGTGTCGCCGATGCTGGTAAAGCGAAGCCCGCCCAGGTAGATCTCGCCGTAGCCGGAAATATGCGGCGTCACCACCGTCTCTCCGGCCAGCGGCTGCGGTGCGTCGGCGGCGTACGCGAACGTCGTGGCGACCAGCGACGCGGCGGTGATTGAAAAGCGATGCATTAGGAGTCCCCGAATTCGAATATGCGTCCTGCGGTCCGGACGAATGCCGTGGTCGGTCTTGCATTGTTCGCCGTCCGGCGTCTTGGGCTGGACCGCAGCGGAATTGTCCTGGAAAGCGCTGCCGCACTTGACGCGCCAGTGTGGCCATCCGGCCACCAGCCGACCGGCCTGCTCATTCCTGTCGCCTCTCCCCCCACCACAAGCAAACCCCGGTGCGAGGCCAGGGTTTCGTGCGATCTGTCGGATCAGAACTTGTAGCTGAGGCCGACCCGCAGATCGTGCGTCTTGAGATCGACACTCGTCGCCGTGGGAAGACCGGATGCGATCGAGAGAGCCTTGCTGCCGAAATCGGAGTAGCGGTACTCGACGCGAGCGATCCATTTATCGGTGAAGGCGTGCTCGACGCCGGCTCCAACCGTCCAGCCAACATGGGTGTCGTCGTGGAGCGGTATGTCACCACTGGAGGTGCCGGTGATGCCGATAATTTCATACTTGGCCGCGGCCACGCCCGCAGTGATGTAAGGCAACGTCCGATCGAACGCATAGCCGGCGCGCAGCCGCGCCGACCCCGACCACTGGAGCTCGCTCTTAAGGATAGTGCTGCCGCCATTGGCAAGGGTCGTCAGTCCTTCGACGTTACTGTACGCAATGTCCGCCTCAACACCGAGCACGAAGCGGTTCGCCATCTCCTGATTGAAGCCGATATGGATGCCGCCAATGAAACCGTCCGGATCGACAGGAGCGTTAATATCGGTGCCCCCAATACCACCGCCGGAGATGAAGAGATTGGATTTTCCGGCGGCGTAGCCGAAGTGAACGCCGGCATAGAGCCCGGACCAGTCGTAATCGGCGGCAATGGGCAAGGTTTCATTGATGTCCGCCGCGGGCGCCATGCCGACAGATGCGAGAATAACGGCCGTGGCGAGAAGAATCGTTTTCATTGTTGTTTGCTGCCCCATGGGTGTTGCGTTCGCCCGCTGCGGAAATGCTCAGCGGAGATCCAGTTAACGTCGAGAGCCACGATGTTGCATTGTTCGCAGCCCGCGTCTTGGGCTGGACCGCACCGGAATTGTCCGGGAAAGTGCTGCCGCGCATGTCCGGCCAGTGTGGCAGTTCGGCATCAGCCGACAGGCGCGCTCACTCCCGGCGACCGCGGCATTGGCGCCTCCCGGCTCACGTCGGCCGGCGTTTTTTCGTTTCCGGCACAAGCAAGAAACCCGGCGCGAGGCCGGGTTCCTATCTGTTCACGCAAACAGAGATCAGCATTGCTACGCGCTAGCCTGGCCGGCGAACTATCTGGCGCTGCTCGGCGTCGAGCCGAAGCGGCGGCGGAAGCAGCGGTTGAAATAGGAGACGTCTGAGAAGCCGCTCAGCAGCGCGATCTCGCTGATGCGCATACGGTCGTTGCGCCTGTCGGAAAGCATGCGATGGGCCCTTTGCAAGCGCAATTCGAGAACGCGCTCGGCGAAGCTCACCCCGCTTTCCTGCAAGAGGTCATGGACATAGCGGGGCGAGAGCCGCAACTGCTGGGCAACGCGCTGGGCCGAGATGGCCGGATCGGCGAAATTGTCCCTGATCTTGTCGAGGATTGCCTGCAGCCTTGCCGCGCGCAGGCCGCGCATGCCAGCGAGCTCGGCGGGCTCGCCCTTGGCGCCGGTTACCAGGCCGATCAGATCGACGATCGTTTCGGTGGCATGGGTGACAAGGTCCGGCGACACCAGAGCCGGACCAGCTTCCAGGAAGTTGCAATAGCGCCTGAGCATGCCGAGCGCCTCATTGTCGGCCGCCACGGTCAGTGCCAGCCGGTCCTCGACATGGGCGAAGGCACTCTCCAGGATCTCGCGCGGAACGACGATGTTGGCCCAGACATTGCTGTCGCCGCCGCTCATTTCCAGCGCCTCCGAGGCAGATACCAGCGCGGCCTCGCCCTTGCCCACGCTGTAGTCGCGGCCGGCCTGGGCGCCGCTCAGCCTGGTGTCGCCATGGTTGATCAGGAGGAGATAGCCGTCGCGGCCATCGTCGGCGATGTTGCGGGCCTTGCGGCTGGCATGCCGGATGGTTCCGGCCATCTGCCCCAGCACCACCGGCCCGACGGGCGTGGCTTCGATCTCGGCCGCGAATGGCTGATTGGCCGAGATGGCATATTCGACCGACCATATCTCGGCGACGTGGATGTCCTGCCAGAGCGCGAAGCGCGCGCGGTCGTCGAGATGCCCAGGCAGGTCGAGCGACGAGAAGACGTTCTTTTTCAAGGGCAACCTGGCCTTTCTGCGCGCGCGTCTTCACTTGCACGGGCACCGTATTGGACCAGTTCACATCTTGTCCAGAGCCGCAAAATATCTATGCATGCTAGGACAATTCCGTTGCTGTTCTGGACAAGAACTCACCCGAATTTCATCGACCCGATCGGAAAATTTCAAGAATACTCGGAAATGTCAGCTCGAATCGGCGGCGCCCTGCCGATCGTAGCGGAAAGCGGATCCAGGCTGTGGAGCCGGCGGCAAAGCCGCCAATCTCCCCCACGTGGGGTCCCTCGTGGGGGAGATCGGTCGCCCATCTCTTTCGCCAATCTCCAACGTCGGCTACCAGTCCAACCCGAACACCAGCTTGCCGAAATGCACGCCGCCGGCGGCCATGTGAGTGTAGGCCTCGGTTGCCTCGTTCTGCGAAAACACCTTGTCGACGACCGATCAGCTCCAGCAGCTTGCCGTCCCAGTCGGGTCGCGCGGTAATTGATCAGGTGATCGGCGCCGAGCGCCTTGGCCCGATCGAGCTTCTCGTCCGAGGACCAAGTAATGACGGTGGCCCCGGCCGCCTTGGCGAGCTGCAGCGTGAAGATCGAGACGCCGCCCGTGCCGAGCAGCACGACGACCGAGCCCGGCCCGACATCGGCGGCGCGGAGCGCGTTCCAGGCAGTGCTGCCGGCGCTCGGCAAGGTCGAGGCTGCAATCCGCGCTTCGGAAAGGTGTTAAGCGCCATTTCCTTCGCATTCCCGAGGATGCCACGCCACCATAAGTCCTGTATGGTCGCCACATGTCTCGGAGGGCGACCATGCAAAACGGATTGGCAAAATTCATCGTGGCTGCTCCCATCGCGGCCACCCTGCTGGCCGCAGCGCCCGCCCATGCCGCCTCGTGCGCCTGGTCCGCCAAGATGGAAGAAGACGAGGGCGGCAGCGTGATGACGGCGTCGGTCTGCGGCGGGCCGAAGGGCGATGCGCATCTGATGCTGGCCTGCTTCGACAGACCGGTGCTGAGCTATGATCTGGGCGCCGCCGGCGGACAGCTCGAGCCCGGCATCAGCGGCTCCTTCACCTTCAAGGCCGGGGGCAAGAGCGTGACCAAAAAGCTCGAGCTCGAGGCGATGTACAATTACTTCACCGCCGAGCTCTCCGGTCCCGCCGACCCGTTGCTGGCGCTCTTGCGCGGCAAGGGCGACGTGACGGTTTCCGCCGACAAATATGGCGCGGCAAGCTTTCCGCTGAAAGGCTCAGGCGCCGCAATCGGCAAGGTGCTGGCAGCGTGCGGCAAGGGTTCAGGCGGCGAGGCGGATTGATGCCTGGGCGCGCGCCGGCGCCCGCGTTCCATCGCTTTTGACGCCTTGCGTGGAAGCCGAGTTGCTTGGAAGCCAACGTCCGGCACAGCCAGCCGCGTGGCGTCGCGTCCGCCTGCCTTGGCAGCGTAGAGCGCCTTGTCCGCCTGGACTGGCCGCGCGTGTTCTTGACGCAGCAGAAGTCCGGCGGCTGGGCGACGGCGGCGCAGCAGGTCACGCTCGTTGGCGACAAGCTGCGTGTGCAGCACGACGAGGCCGGCCACTTGCGGTTGTTATGCGATTGCGCGTCGGTGACCAGCCCCATGGCGAAATCTTTCATCCCGCACCATATGAATCTCAGCCGGCGATGATTGCCCTCGCGACAAGCGTGATCGATCCCAGAATGCCGGCCAGGCGGCCCATCCCGGGCCGCCGACGCTCCTCGCGAGGCCCGTTGCGGCATCGCGCGACCCTGTCACCGGCCGCGACACAGGAGCTTTATCCATGAATCCGATCACCCTTTTCCTCACCGCTGTCTTTGCGCTCATCGGCGCCGGCGTCGGCGCGCTTGCCGGGCCATGGGCGGGCGGGCCGTTCTTCGTCATCGCGGCGCTGATCGCCGCCTCGCTGAAGATGGCCAACACCTGGCAACGCTTCGTCGTGCTGCGCGCCGGCAACCTGCTTGGCGTGCGCGGTCCCGGCCTGTTCATGATCGTCCCGGTCCTCGACAATGTCGTGGCGGTCATCGACCAGCGCATCCAGACCACCGCCTTCAACGCCGAGGAGGCGCTGACCAGGGATACGGTGCCGGTGAATGTCGACGCCGTCATCTTCTGGCACGTGCATGACGCGCGCCAGGCGGCGCTGGAAATCACCAACTACCGCGAGGCGATCGACCGCGTGGCGCAGACCTCGCTGCGCGAGATGATCGGCTCCTCGATGCTCTCCTCGCTGCTTGCCGACCGCCAGGCCGCCGACGCGCATCTGCGCGACGTCATCGGCGCCAAGACGGCCCAATGGGGCATCACCGTGATGTCGGTCGAGATCCGCGACGTCGCCATCCCCGTGGCGCTGCAGGACGCCATGTCGCGCCAGGCACAGGCCGAGCGGGAGAAGGAAGCGCGCGTCATCCTGGGCTCAGCCGAGGCGGAAGTCGCTGCAAAATTCGTCGAGGCGGCCACCACCTATGCCGACCATCCGGCGGCGCTGCAACTGCGCGCCATGAACATCATCTACGAGACGACCAAGGAGCGCGGCGCCACCATCCTGATCCCGACCGGTCTGGTGGACAGCCTCAACCCGGCGGCGGCACTGGTTCAGGCCGGCGTGCTGAAAAGCGCAGCGTAGGGAGATTGCATCCTCCCGACGCATCATAAAAATCCGGTCCGGCTGATGCACCATGACGCGCCAGCCGGAACCGGATTTGTCTTCAATGATCGATGGAACCTCAGTAGTCGGAGCCGTCCTCGACCACGACCGGACGATGATGGTGCCGGTGGCCGATCGAACCGGTGACGACGACGGTGTCGTGACGGCGGTGATGGCGGTGACGCCAGCCGCGCTCGCCATTGTCATAGAAGGCGACCGTGCCGTGATGGCGGTGATGCAGGCGGTGGCCTTCCTCATTGATGATGACCGCCGGGCGGTGATGATAGTGATGCCTGTGATGCGTGCCGATGACGATATCGGCCTCGGCCGCGGAAGCCACGGCGGGGGCGGCGACGCAGAGCGCCAGGGCAGCGAGAAGCACTGTTTTCATTGCTCTTTTCCTAATTTCCGATCATCCCTTCGCCGGGGTAAACCGTTGTTCGCTGCTTTGGTTCCGGTGTGATCCGCGCCCCGGCGTGGGATCGCGGCAGGCGGGCGAGCACGGCCGTCAGCGGTGTTCAACCTCCCCGCTGGCGCCGAAGCGCGACATATCTCAGGTAGGTCGTGGCCGCGGCGTCGCAGGCGCGCCGCCTGCCGCCATTGGCCTCGATCATCGTCTTGGCCAGCCGCGACGGCAGGCCGTATTTGTCGGCGAAGAAGGCCGGCTCGTATGGCTGGTCGTCCTGATCGTCTGTCGGTCTATCGAGGTTCATGAGAGCTCCTGTCGGCGGCGCCAGAAAATTGGCGCGCTTGCCAATGCGAAGCCCTGGCTTTGGTTGCGACGCTCGGTCCTCTTCGCAGGCCGGTCCGACTTCAGTCCGATATTGCCTTACGACCGTCGCCCGATCGGCGGAACGAAGGTTCTCGGCGCTCGTTTGCCGGCATCGAATCCGCAGCATCACGGCTGCCAACTGGAGCAACGGACATGAACGACGACCGCAACAGTGTTCTGGAGGCGCGCTGGCTTCTCGCCGTGCCGGCGTCGATGCTGCTCACCGTGCTGATAGCCGGGTTATTGCTTGGGTAGGCGGGCGATGAACCACCTTCTCTTTCGCGCCGCCGACTTCCTGTCACGCTTGCCCGGCTCCTACGGAATGGTCGTCGCCATGGTCGCCTGCACCGCCGTGGTGCAGGGCTCGAGCATGCGGAACCGCATGAGATCAAGTCGAAACTGACGGAACTGGAAATGAAGGCCGAGCGCCTTGCGGCCGGTGACGGCGTGAGGGGCGGGAGAGTGAGGCCGGTGCCGCAGTGGGCGGGGGTTCGTTGGGGTAGCTGAGGCACCGGCCGAAGGGCGGAATGGGCACCGCCGCCAGCCAAAGATAGACCTCATGGGCGGCGGCGAAATTACGTGATCGCGGAAGCATTTTTGACCCGAACCATCCCGACGCATCGTTGTCACGTGGACCGATCGGAACAAACGCTCGGCGTCGCCGTTTGCGGGGATGGTTATGTTCGAATTCGCGCCCCTCGATATGAACGGCGAGATCCGCGCCGATCGCCACCGGGCCGCAAGGCTGTCGATGCTGCATGAGCGCGTGGTAAAGCGTCTCGACAAAGTCGATCATTCCGCCGATGCCGTCGAGATGGCGGCAGCCGCTTTCGTTGAGGCGACCCATCCGCCGACTATTGCCGCTGTGCCATTCAGGCCAGTCAGGATTGAAACGGCGGCCGGCTGGACAACTCGGGCTATGAGTTCCTGAAGGGCAAGAATGAAACGGTCAGACCGGATGCATGTTGCGCTCCCTGACCAGAGCGCGCTTCAGCAACGCGGCATACACCGCCTCGCGGTCCCCACGGTATCGCCCAAGCAATCCCATTGCCTCGTCGCGTTCCAGACGCCCGAGCTTCATCATAAAGCGAAGCTCACATTCCGGAATAAGAGGCTGAGCTTCTCGCCGCCGCCACCACGTTTCGTGCATCGTTTCGACCTCCCCACCGCGCCAGCCCGGTAGTCCGGCAGAACCGCTACCCTGCAAATCGCGCTGCCTGTGGAGACGTTATAGTTCAGTCGTGCATCGGCCTGAGTGACGCCGCCCACACTTCTCGCTTTCGATACTTGCATCTGTTAGCGATGTCCCCTCCAAGGGCATCGGCCCGGCCTGTCAGAGCCGCAGGCCGGGCTCCCAGGATCAGTCTGTTAGGATCAGGTGCTGCGGCGCTCTCTCAAATCGCTGGCAAGCGCAATCATCATCGCAGCCACCACGAGCCCAGCCGCGACCGCAAAGGTCGATCCCATCCCGTGCGCGACGGCTCCCGGCGCTGCTGCCGCGACATCCTTGGCGCCCACGGCGAAGGCGAACACCGCGCCCATCACCGCCGTGCCGGTGACAAGGCCGAGATTGCGCGAGAGGCTGAGCATGCCCGACACCACGCCGCGCTCCTTCCTGTCGACATCGGCCATGACGGCCGTGTTGTTGGCCGCCTGGAAAAGCTGGTAGCCCGGCGTGAGCAGGATGATGGCCGCCGCGTAGCCGGCAACGCCGAAGAGGCCTGGCAGCGCGGCCAGCGCGGCGCAGCCGGCGACCATCAGCACCAGCCCGGCGGTGACCATCGCCGCTGCGCCGAGGCGGTCGACGACGCGCCCGGCAATGACGCCGCACAGTGCCGAGACGACCGGGCCGATCGACAGCACGGCCCCGGTTGCCGCGTCGCCGAGGCCCAAGGCGCGTGACAGGAAGAACGGACCGACGACCAGCGTCGCCATCATCACCGTCGAAACCAGCGCGTTCATGGCGAAGCTCGGCGCCAGCACCGGGTCGCGCAACAGCGCGAGCTTGACCAGGGGTGACGCCACCTTGGCCTCAACGATGACGAACAGCACCGCGCCGGCCGCGGCCGCGCCGAGCAGCGCGATGTTCAGGCCGCCGAAATGGCCGCGCCCCATGGTCATGGACAACGCATAGGCGGCAAGCGTGGCGGCAAGCAGCAGCGTGCCAAGCGTGTCGAAGCGCCCCCTCGCCTCGCCACGAACGCCTGTCGCCCAGCGGACGACGCTCGCCGCTTTGCTGGCGGGTATCGCTCGGCGGACGATGCCAACCGCTTCGCTGGCGGGTATCGCCGCTGGAAGGAAGCGCCAGGCGGCGAGCAGCGCGACGGCGCCGAGCGCGGCGTTGACGAGGAAGATCGAGCGCCAGCCGAAGGCGGCGATCAGCACGCCGCCAAGCGAAGGCCCCAGTGCGGTGCCGACCGCCGACATGGTGCCGAGCAGACCCATGGCGCTGCCGGTGCGTTCCTTCGGCACCGTCTCGCCGACGAAGGCCATCGTCAGCGCCATCATCACCGCTGCGCCCAGGCCTTGCACGGCGCGGGCGCCGATCAGAAAGGCCAGCGACGGCGCGAGCGCGGCGGCAAACGAGGCGGCGCTGAACAGCGCCAGGCCAACAATCAGCAGCGGCCGGCGGCCGACAAGATCGCCGAGACGCCCGACGCTGACGATCAGCGCGGTGATGGTGAGCAGATAGGCCAGCACCACCCATTGCACGGCCGCAAAGGACGCGGCGAAGGCTAGGCTCAGCGTCGGCAGCGCGACATTGGCTATGCTGGTGGCGAGCGAGGAGACGAGCATGGCAAGCGACAGGCTGGCCAGCGCGCCCGCCGTCGAATGGCTTTCAGGCGCGGCGCGGGTTTCGGCGATGTCGGCCATGATTTCTTCTCCGTCGGTTTGAACTTGCCGGGGAAGATAAGCGCGCGGCTGACATGGCGGAACGCGCAGCCTTTGCACTTGAATAGTGCATCAGACGCCATGTCTGTTCGACGGATCCATGCTATGGTCGCGCCATGTCGCGACCCGATCTCAACCTGCTCGTCACGCTCGATGTGCTGCTTGCCGAAGGCAGCGTCGCCAAGGCCGCCCGGCGCCTGAAGCTCAGCCCCTCGGCGATGAGCCGGGCGCTGGCGAGGCTGCGTGAGACAACCGGCGACCCGCTTCTGGTGCGCGCCGGACGCGGCCTGGTGCCGACGCCGCGCGCCGTCGAGCTCGGCGCCGAGGTCGGCCGGCTGGTGACGGAGGCCGAAGCGGTGCTGCGGCCGGCCGAACAGCTCGACCTTGCGCGGCTCGACCGCGGCTTCACGCTCCGCAACAGCGACGGTTTCGTCGAGAATTTCGGTCTGGCGCTGCTCGCCCGCGTGGCCGAGGAGGCGCCGGGCGTGCAACTGCGCTTCGTGCCCAAGCCCGACAAGGACAGCGGCCCAATGCGCGGGGGCGCGGTCGATCTGGAGACCGGCGTGGTCGGCGGCTCGACCGGACCCGAGATACGCGCGCAGGCGCTGTTCCGCGACCGCTTCGTCGGCGTCGCGCGGGCCGGCCATCCCTTGAGCGAAGGCCGCATCACCGCCGCCCGCTTCGCCGCCGGCCGGCACATATTGATCTCGCGCCGCGGCCTCGACCGCGGCCCGGTGGACGACGCCTTGGAACGCGCCGGGCTGACGCGGAAAGTCACGACCGTGGTCGGCGGCTTCGCCGAGGCGTTGGCGTTGGCACGCGGCTCTGACCTCATCGCCACCGTGCCGGAGCGCTATACGGGCACCCTGCGCGAGGGCCTGTTCACCTTCACGCTGCCGGTGAAGCTCGCCGCGCTGACGATCTCGCTTTTGTGGCACCCGAGGCTCGATGCCGATCCGGCGCATCGCTGGCTGCGCGGGCTGGTGCGGGAAGTTTGTGCGAGCCGACGCGCCTGATCCTTTTGTTCAACATGAAGACCCCGAGAGGATTGCCAATTCGCCATCTCCGCCACCGCCCCACGGGGTCGTGACGAAAGTCATCTCGCCAGCGCATTAGATGGCGCTAATGATATCGCCAGCGCCAATGTTCGTTTGCGCGGAACCCGATGCCGGCCATGGACGTTGCTGGGCGCTTGGGAAGGAGGCGGGAGGCGGATTGAACGATTTCAGGAAATTTGCCTGCTCTCGCTGCCAGGGTGCGGGCAAGGTGTTTATTTGTGAAAAATGGACCCACTCCAACGGCACATGCTGCCCCTCGGGGGCATTGCGCGACAATTGCCAGGGTCAGCGTGTTACCTGCCAGGCCTGCAATGGAACCGGCCTGCGCGGCTACAGCACGCCCCCTGTTCTGCAGGAATAGTCCGCCCCACGCTCACGCGCCCATCCCGGAACCTTGCCGTTTATTTGGAATTCCTAATATAAAGATGCCCACGCGAGAAACGCCAAGCGAGCGCCCTGGAGACGCGCATGAAAACCTATCGCGTCGAGGAAATAGACGGCGAGGCCGTCGTCGCGGTGCATTCGGCGGAAGCCAAAACGCCTTTCGAGGCGGCCGAGAAGGCCCTTGGCCGGAAAGTCACGTTGCGTGCCGGCGCCGACAGGTGGGTCCGCGTCGTCGACCTCACCGAGCGGCCGAGGCCGGTCAGGCTCAGGCCGATGATCTTCGAATTCAAAGCAATTGGACAGAGGAAATAGCGAACCGGGGCTTTGAACGCTTCACGTTTCCCGGAATTGCTTTTAATGCGTTTCACCGTTTTACGGAAACGGCAAGATGACCCATCTCCTTGTTTTTACGCACTTCCGGACGGAGCCTGCGGCGAAGTCGCCGAGCCCAACCGCTCACACTTTCCTGGCATGCTCTAGGTGCTGGCGCCGCCCATCAGCGCGGCGACCAGGGTTGCCAAGAAGACAAGCAGCCCCAATGCGACCCGATCCAGCCATGACCGCCGTCTGGCAAGAACCTCGAACAACCGATTGGCCATCGCAACTTCCCCCATTCATTGGCATTGTATCACGTCTTTCGTGAGCGGATCATGAAACGGCACACAAATGGATCCGATGCCGTTTTCAAGGCGTAACCCGCCTTCGCCGGGCGCCAATGCTGCACTGCCGAATTGCACCCAAAAAAAGTCGGGGTCGAAGTGACATGCCGGCCAGCGAAAAATCAGCCTATTCAAGCGGATAGGCATATATGTGCGGCGCGGCCTGCGGACATCGGAAAAGCCCGGAATTCCGCCATTTCGTGGCTTTCGCCGCGACCCCGGCATGGCTGCAAAGCGTGCTTCGGGCGCGAAAAAAGCGGCTAAAAGGCGCTTGCGGGCCTTCGCCGACGGCGTTGACAGGGCACCGCGCCAATGGCACTCCGCAACCACTGGTCACGCCATGACCGTTGCTGTTGGGGACGGACGGGGTTTCAGCAGCTTGGCGGCGGCGCCGGACGGGCGGGCACCTTCGAAGTGCGCCGCCCGCTCCTGGCCGGTCCAGCTTTCAGCTTTAAAAGTGCCTGCTTCAGAACCGATCAAGCTGGCGGCGCGTTCCTCAGAAACTCAGAACGTGAAGCCGGAGGATGGTACGGCGGCAGTCACCGCCGAAAGCCTGTCACGTCTGGCAAGCGTCGGTTTGCGATATGGCTTCTTCATCGGCTGTCTCGGTCCGGTCGACGATGAAATCAGGACAGCAAGATATGCCCGGCGACCGCCGCGTCAAGCGGAGGGATAAATTTGGCGGAGGGATAAATTTGGCGAGCGCGTAAATTTGGCTGACAAGCCTATAGGCTTCGCCAGCCAATGTGATCTGTGCGCCTGTGGGGCCTTGGCGCCGCCGGCGGGGGCGGCGCCTGCCCGCGCGGATGCAAGGCCGCGATCCGCGCGGGTCAGGCTTCCGGCCAGTCGCCCCAGATCATTCTTCTTCGGATCCAAGCCGTTCTTGACGAATGGCCGGCGAACCGGAAAGCTCGGCCACGGCGCCGTGATGGCGCTGTGCGAGAAGGAAGACCGTGCCATGCCGGGTGCCGACGAAAAGCTTGCCGCGCTCGGCATCGTACTGCCACCGCCGCTGAAACTGCCGCCGGGCATGGTGCTGCCCTTTCCCTGGGTGAATGTGCGCGGCGACCGCGCCTTTATCTCGGGCCACGGGCCGCAGGGGCTGGACGGCTCGCTTGCCGGCCCGTTCGGCGCGGTCGGCGAGAGCGTGTCGTTGGACGAGGCACGGGCTTCGGCCCGCAAGGTCGGGCTGTCGATGCTCGGCAGCCTGAAACGCGAGCTCGGCAGCCTCGACCGGATCATCGGCTGGTGCCGCGTGCACGGCATGATCAATTCGGCATTGCGCTTCACCGAGACGCCGGCGGTGATGAACGGCTTTTCGGAGCTCATCCTTGAGGTCTTCGGCCCTGAGATCGGCCGTCACGCCCGCACCGCCATCGGCGTTGCCGCCCTGCCCCTGAATTTCCCGGTCGAGATCGAGGCTGAAGTGATGATTGAGGGGTGAGCCTCCCTTGGTTCCAGCGCAGCTTGACCAGGCCGTGGTCGGCACGATAGGCGGGCCGAGGCCACCCAACCGATGAAAGACCGCCATGACGGACCCCATCGTGAAAGACAGCAACGGCACGCCGCTGAAAGACGGCGACTCCGTGACCCTCATCAAGGACCTCAAGGTCAAGGGCACGTCTGAAACGATCAAGCGCGGCACGCTGGTGAAGAACATCCGGCTCAACGGCAATCCCGGCGAGATCGAATGCAACACCAAGCAGGTCAAGGGCCTGGTGCTGAAGACAGAGTTCCTGAAGAAGGCGTGATGGCGGGGAAGATCGGGAGGGCCGCCCTCGCCCTCCCCTTATGTTGCACCGCGTTAGATTTGTTGCATTGCGATATCGGCGTATAGGGCCGAGGCTTTAGGGCAGGCGGGATACGAACGAGCATCGTGAGGTTCGTATTCGTGTCAACACCTGCGCAGGATTTCCGGCCCGACATCGAAGGCTTGCGGGCGGTGGCCGTGGCGGGCGTCGTCGCCTTCCATTTCGGCCTCACCGCGCTGCCCGGCGGCTTTGTCGGGGTTGACATCTTTTTCGTCATCTCGGGCTATCTGATCACCCGCCATCTCGCCGCCGAGATTTCCGAGACCGGCCGGCTCGACCTTTTGCGCTTCTACGCCCGGCGCGCGCGGCGCCTGCTGCCGGTGGCGCTTTTCGTCATCGCCGCGACGCTCTGCGCCGGCGCGCTCATCCTGTCGCCAGAGGAGCAGGCGCTTTATTCCAAGGGCGCGATGTTCGCCTCGGCCTATATGATCAATCTGTGGCTGATCCGCTGGTCGTTCGACTATTTCGCCAATGACGCCACGAGCAACCCGTTCATCCATTACTGGTCGCTGTCGGTCGAGGAGCAGTTCTATCTCGCCTGGCCGGCGCTGCTGATGCTGGCGGCGTGGTTGAAGCCCGGCAAGCGCGCCATCATGATTGCGATCGGTGCCGTCGGCCTCGTCTCCTTCATCGCCTGTGCCTGGCTGACGAGCGTGTCGCAGCCCTGGGCCTTCTATTTTTCGCCGCTGCGCGCATGGGAATTTGCCGCCGGCGGCCTCGTATCGATGGCGCCGGCACGGCTGTTGCAGGAGCGCCCGCTGCTGGGGCGGGCGTTGAGCCTGACCGGCCTGACGATGATCGGGGCCGCATATCTCACCTTCAGCGAGGACGCTCCCTTCCCCGGCTTTCTGGCGCTTCTGCCGGTAGCCGGCACGGTCCTTCTGCTCAAGGCGGGAGCGGCCGGCGCCAGGGACGGCGTGAATGCCACCCTGGCGCTGCCGCCCTTACAATGGATCGGCAAGCTCTCCTATTCGCTCTATCTGTGGCATTGGCCGGTCATCGTCTATGCCGGCATGCTGGCGCCGGACCTGACGCCGGCCGAGCGGCTGTTGTGCCTCGCGGCGACGCTGGCGCTCTCCACCCTCAGCTACCATCTCATCGAGAACCCGATCCGTCGCAATGGCTGGTTGATGGCCAGTGCGGCGCGGGCGCTGGTGCCGGCCCTCCTCCTGACCGGCACCGGCGTCGCAGCCGCCTATGGCAACGCCAGGCTTGCCGTGCACGACCTCGATCCGGAACAGCGCATCATCGCCGCCAGCGCCGCCGAACCGTCGACGGCCCGGGCCAAAGCCGGCTGCGTGCAGGATTACCAGAGCGTGACGCCGAAGCCTTGCGTGTTCGGCGATGGCCAGCGCCTCATCGCCCTCTTCGGCGACTCCCATGCCGACCATTGGTCGACGCCGCTGATCGAGGCGGGCCGGAAGAACGGCTACCGGGTGGTGACCTGGCTGAAGAATTCCTGCCGCGCCTCGCGCATCAGCGTCTGGTCGTCCGAGCTCAAGCGTCCCTATAGCGAGTGCGACCGCTGGCGCGAGCAGGCGATCGCCGAGATCATCGAGGCGAGACCGGCGCTGGTGGTCATCTCGGAGCTGGCGCTGACCAGCGGCCGCAAAATGGCCGGCCGCGGCGGCGACATGCGGAGACAGGATGCCGACTGGCGGGCCGGCCTGCGCTCCACCCTCACCAGCCTGAGCAAGGCGGGGCTCAAGGTCGCCTTCATCCGCGACGTGCCGTTCAACAACGCGAATGTCGACACCTGTGTGGCGCGGGCGCTGTGGCGAGACGAGACGCCCTCGCGCTGCGACCAGAAGCGCGCCTACGCCGCCAACGACGCCATGGCGGCGGTGGAACGCGACATCGTCGACAGCATTCCCAACGCCGCTTACGTCGACCTTACCGACCGCTTCTGCAGCGCCACCATTTGCCACGTCTTCATCGACGGCAAGCTCGCCTTCCGCGACCAGCACCATATGGCGACTCCCTTCGCGGAATCGCTGGAGCCGGAGGTGGAGAAAAGGGTGATCTCGAAGGTGGGGCGGTAGGCGGGACGGCGGAGCGCGTAATCTCCCTTGCGGGGGAGATGGCCGGCAGGCCAGAGGGGTGAAGGGATGCCGACCTACGCTTCGTCCTTCTAGGGCGGAGCAAGGAGCGAAGCGACGCGCGCAGATCCTAGAATGACGCAAATTCCCCGTCACCCCACCACGACCACAAAATGCTTGGTCACCGGCTCGAGGATCTTCCAGGTGCCCTTGAAATCCGCCTCGACGACGAAGGCATCGCCTGGGCCGACCTCGACAGGCTCGCCGCCATCGGGGGTGATGATGATGCGGCCCGCGATCATGTGGACGAATTCATAGTCGGTGTAGGTGGCGTGATAGGTGCCGGGCGAGGCGCGCCAGGTGCCGGACATCACCTTGCCGTCCTCGGTGGTGTGCTGCACGGCCGTCTGCATGGTCGGCGAGCCTTCGACCGCGACCCAGCCCGGCAGATCGCCGCCATCGGCATGCTCGACGGCGCCGAATTTGAGAATGGTGGGTCTGGACATCGGATGCTCCTGGGTTCGCCGGAATTGGCTGGGGATGAGATAGCCGATGGCGGCATGCGGTGCACGCGGCGATGCGACAAAGCGAGGCGAAGTGGCGACGGATGGCTACGGAACCGATAGCTGGCCGAGGCGATAGGCCGTAGCATATTAGCAACACTTAACAGACGTCGCACAGAGTTTGCGGCATTGAGCATCGCTGTCCCGTTTCGGGACTGGCATCCGCCTTGCTATAAAGAGATTGCCGGTGTCCTCCCGCCGGTCCTGATCGGGGGATCAGGTCTTAAATCTCGCCGGGCCTGTGGGCTTTGGGCACCAGGGGCAAGCCCGGCGAGTTTTCTTTTTTCATAGTGGCGGCGCCACGCCCTCACTCCGCGGCCTGCAATTGCTTCCGGCGCGCCGGCCGGCGGCGGCGGGCAGGTTTCAACGTGACCGCCACCTTTTTCGAAAGCGCTCCGGTCACCGCGTCGACCATGCCGAAGGCGACGAAGTCGGCGTTGAGGGTTCCGGCCAGTTCGGCCGCCGCCTCGGCGTCGCCATTGCCGACTTCCGACCACAGCACGATGCCGACGCGCAGCTTTGGCTTGATGCGCTTCAACCTGCGCACCATGAAGCGCGCGTGCTGGTTGGACTGGCGGTTGAGGAAGCCGATGACGACGCTGTCGACGTCCGCGAGATCGAGGCGGCGGATCGCCGAGGGCTCGAGGTCGGCGAAGCTTGCGCGCGTCACTTCGGCGCCCTGCACTTCCAGCACCTGCGCCAGCATGGCTGCGGCGGCATCGTCGAGCTCGCCCCGCCCGCCGGCGCAAAGCACGGCAATGCCTGAACCGTCCGGCAGGTCGACCTCCTCCTCATCGGCTTCGCCGGACTTGTCTTCCGGTTTCTTTTCGGCGGCGATCTTTTCGGGGGATTTGCCCTCCTGCGCCTTGGCGGCCTCCTGATCCTCTTCATCCTCGGCTTCCTGCTGGGCGCTGTCGTCGAGATTGGCGACGAGCGTCATGGCGCTGTTGGCGACATGCCTGCGCTGCTCCTCATCCATGACGCCGCGCTCGCGGTCCTGCTCGCCAAGCAGCAGAGCCGGGATCGCCACCTTGCCGTAGAATTCGAACAGATACTTGTCTTCCAGCATCTCCTCGGCGTGGTCGGTCGCCTCTTCCGGATCGCCGGCCAAGAGCCGCTGGTAGAGCCTTGCATGCGTCTCCAGCACCGGTTCGTTCCCGAACAGGACATCAAGGAACTCGAACTGCGGCACGTGCCGGCCGAGCACCACCAGGCAGACGGTGAGCGGCGTCGACAGCACCAGGCCAATCGGCCCCCACAGCCAGGTCCAGAAGATCGCCGCCACGATGATGGCCAAGGGCGAGAGCCCGGTGTGCGAGCCATAGAGCCACGGCTCGATGACATTGCCGGTGACGAGCTCCACGACGATGAAAAGCGCGGCGGTCCACAACAGCAGCGACCAGCCCGGCGCCACCGCCAGGGCCAGGAACAGCGGCAGCAGCGCGCCGACGATCGGCCCGATATAGGGAACGAAGCGCAGCGCCAGCGCCAGCAGGCCCCAGAGCAGCGCGTTGGGGATGCCGAGCACCCAGAGCCCTATGGTGATGGGCACGGCATAGATGGCGTTGACCACCAACTGCATCAGCAGATACTGGCCGACGCGCTTGCCGGCATCCTGCAGCGCCTGCGTGGTGCGGTGAAGGTCGCCATAGCCGACCAGCCGAATGAAACGGTCGCGCAGATCCTCGCGCTCCATCAGCATGAAGATGACAACGATGATGACGAGGCCGGCGGAACTGAGCGGGCTGATCAGCGGGCCGACCAGGTTCTGCAGCACCTCGAGCGGCCTTTCATGCGAGACGACCTCGACCGGGATCGGATCGCGCTTCGGCGCCTCGGCGGCTGAAGGCAGCTGTGGTTCCTGGCGGTCGATCTCCTGACCGACACGCTCGATGACGCCGCTGAGGCGCGAGATGATGCCGCCGCCCAGGCCGTTTTCCTTGAGCGCGCGGACCTTGGTCAGGATGTTGATCTGGTAGACGGGGATGTTCTGCGCGAGATCGCTGACCTGGGTGGCGACGACGAAGGAGAACAGCGACAGCGCGGCGAAGGCGCCGGCGACGCTGGCGATGACCGCCGCGATGCGCGGAATGCCGAGGCGCTTCAGCCAGGACACGACGGGGGCGATGGCGAAGGTCAGGAGCAGCGCAACGGCGATCGGCAGGAACACCTCGCGCCCGAAATAGAGCGCGGCGACCGTGGTGACCACGCTTGCCACTGTTGGCAGCACGGTGCGCGGATGCCCCCTGGAAACGGCGAGCAGGCTCGCCAGCCCCGGCTCCGACACCCCATTCCGACGATTGGCCGCCACCATCGAGCCTCCCTGCTGCCTGGCAATGATCAGAGATATTTCGCCGGCGTGCAACGCGCCGCCGCCCGGTCGGTTGCAGTACACGCTAATAAATATCTGAGCTCATTGCCTTTACGGAGAGGCAGCAATGCGCCGGACCAGGCGGCTGGCGCCGCGGCCAGTGCCTTGTCCAAGGGCGGCAACCAGACGGTTTTCGGGAACATGCACCGCTCGAAACCGTTGTGTTGGCGAAGGGGCGTCCTGCAAACTCAAGGAGGCAGCGATGAAAAAGCTTCTGCTTGCTTCGATGATCGCCATCGCCTCGGCGTTCGCGATCGCGCCGGCCAGCGCCGGCGGCGTTCAGCTTGGTATCGGCATCGGGCCGGGCTATGACGACGGCTATTACGACGATGATTATGGCGGCTATTATCCGCACCGCTACTACCGTCACGTTTACAGTGACGACTACGACAATGGCGGCTATGTGGTGCGCTACCATCACCGCTATCACCGCCATCATTGCCGCACCGAACTGGTGACCCGCTGGCGCCACCACCACCGCGTGGTGGAGGAAGTGCGGGTGTGCGGCAGCGGCTACAACCGCTACTAAACCACCCTGGTTGGATAGCGCGGATCGGCTTTCGCCCGCTCCGCGCTATCATTCGGCGTGCCTGGGCCGCGAGCGCTCGCGAAGACTTCAAATGTTGCTGATTGTGCACGGCGGCGCAATTTTTCGGCGTGCCGGACGTTATCATGGGTGAACCTTCAGGAGGAGGTTGCCATGAAAAAGTTCCTGTTTGCCTCGGTAATTGCCCTCGCCTCGGCAGTTGCCATCGCCGCGCCGGCGAATGCGGCCAACGTATTCCTCGGCGGCAGTTATTTCGACTACGGCCCCTTCGGCGATTTTTACGACAGCTACGGCTCCGCTCCGGTCTACGGTTCTTATTGGGGTGGCTCCTATCTGGACGACGGGCCTGGTTACGGCCCAGCCTACGGCCACGACTATGAAGGCGCTTACGTCGCTCCGCCGACCCGCATAAACCGCGGCCGCCATTGCCGGATTGAAATGGTGAGGACCCGCCGCCATGACCACAGGTTCATGCGGCAGGTGCGCGTCTGCGATTAGCCAATCCGCCGCCGGGAAGCCGCCCGGCTTCAAATCACAGTGATTTTCGCGTGACGCCACAGCCTCTTGGCAGCTTTTCGGCTTGTAAAGCGTTGTCAAGGCGAACCTTCAGGAGGAGGTTGCCATGAAAAAAGCTTCTACTTGCCTCAGCAATCGCCGTCGCGTCGGCGGTGGCCACGGTCGCGCCGGCAAACGCCCAGGGATTCTTCGGCCTCGGTATCGGACCGTTTGGCGGCTATCCGTTCTACGGCGGCCCGTTCTATGGCGGTCCGTTCTACGATTACGGCGGCCGCTATTACGGCCCGCGCTACTACGACGATTATCCCGCCTATGTGGTCCGCTATCCGCACTATCGGTACCATCGATATCATAGACACTACTACGTCTATTCCCACCGGTACCACCACAGGCACCATTACCGGCACCATCACAGGCTCTACGGGCGCAGGTAGCAGCGGCTGCACACCGACGAGCTGACCTTCCCTTGTGGGGAGATCAGCCGCTTGCAAATCTCCGCCGAAATGCCATTTAAGTCGCCGGTTCCAGGGAGACGAAAGTGACGCAGCGAAGCGGCAGCGCCGACCTGCCGCTGCATGGCGGGCGGGTACCGAAATGGCTGGGCGATCGGATGACGAAGCTCGGCGCGGTGCTGTGCGAAGCGATCATCCACCATTACGGCCGCGACGAGCTTTTGCGGCGCCTGGCGCATCCCTTCTGGTTCCAGTCTTTTGGCGCCGTGATGGGCATGGACTGGCATTCTTCCGGTATCACCACATCGGTCATCGGCGCGCTGAAGCGCGGTTTGAACCCGCTCAGCAACGAGCTCGGCATCCATGTCTGCGGCGGGCGCGGCACGCATTCGCGCAAGACGCCCGGCGAGCTGCTGGCCATCGGCGACCGTGTCGGGCTGAACGGTGAGGCTTTGGCCACCGCCAGCCGGCTCGTCGCCAAGGTGGACAGCGCCGCCGTTCAGGACGGCTACGACCTCTATTTGCACGGCTTCATCGTCACCGATGACGGGCGCTGGGTAGTGGTGCAGCAAGGCATGAACGGCGACGCCCGCCAGGCGCGCCGCTACCACTGGCTGTCGGAAGGGCTGGCCAGCTTCGTCGACCAGCCGCATGCGGCGATCGAGGGCGAGCGCCAGGGCGAGATCGTCAACCTCACCGACCGTCGCGCAGAGAAAGCCCGCGGCGGCCAGATCGAGCTGCTCAAGACCATGAGCCCGGAAAAGATCCTCATCGAGCTTGCCGTGCTGGAACCGCGGCCCGAACCCGAGCCCGCCGCGCAGCCGCTGCTGCCCAACCTCGTCATGCCCGCGCATCACGACGTGCGCGAGAGCGACATCGTCATGCGCCGCCTGCACGGCAACATCGCCGCGGCCATCGAAAGCGGCCCGAAGGATTTTCCTGATTTGCTGCTGGTTCCCGGCGTCGGCCCGCGCACGGTGCGGGCGCTGGCCATGGTCTCGGAAGTGGTGCATGGCGCGCCCTTTCGCTTCTCCGACCCGGCCCGCTTCTCCCTCGCCCATGGCGGCAAGGACCGCCACCCCTTCCCCGTGCCGCTGAAAGTCTATGACGAGACGATCGGCGTGCTGAAATCGGCGGTGAGCAAGGCAAAGCTCGGACGAACCGAGGAACTGGAGGCGCTCAGGCGGCTGGACGGCGAGTCACGCCGGATGGAGAGGTACGTGACGGGGCCGAGCTTGAAGGAGATCGTCGCCGGCGAGATGGACCAGTCGCATTTGTTGGGAGGACGGAGCGTGTTTGGATGGGAGGGGAAGCCGGAGGGTGACTAGGGGATTCCAAGGTGGCGATAGGGTGGCTGCTCAGAGGTAGAGGGCTTCCCCAGTGACTGGATCGCCTTCAGTTTCGACCAGTTTGCCCTTAAGTAATTCACACTCGATTGCAACGGGTAGAGTACAGCGGTCAAAATACTAATCGAGCGGCCAGCCGAAATGAGGAACAGACAGGGCTGAACTTATGGGAACTGCCTTCCTTGTGCGCGGCGAAAGGTACCTTCATTATCTCGACGGAGGCAGCGCAATGGTGCCGATCGAAGCGAACTTGGGAGTGAAAGCGCACTGCGAGATGGAGCAATGGTAAAGTGAGAGGGTTACATGAGCACCGACAGTCGTGGCTGTGCGAGATCGGCCCACGTCACCAAGGCGACGATCATCGGCTAGTGTTGAGTGTCAGAAACTGCGGCCTTCGCGTTGCTCGGCTTTGGCAAGAGCGCTTTCGAGCGCCGGTAGAAATCCATCCGGAAAGCGTAGCCCTCCCTCTTTCGCGCGCAAAATGAAGCCTCGAAGAGCTCGAGCAGACAGCGGAATCCAACTCGGATCTCTGAATTTCTCGATAGAGGTGATCGGGCGGCGAACCGGAAATTCGCTTGCTTCAACTGCGAAGCGTCCGCGATCATCGCCATAGGCCGCAGTTGGCCATGGCGCACCCTCCACAAGTGGCCGTGTTACAAGGTCGAGCATGGGGCGTGGGGTTTTCAATGAATGCGCGAGCCACGATGCCGTCGGAACGGACACGGCGTTCCCGACCATGCTCCATCGCGGCGACCGCTTTACGCCGTAATCGAGGTCAGTCCACCCGGCCGGAAAACCCTGAAGCCGTTCGCAGGCCTCAATACCCGGTTTCAGCACTTCGCCGTCGGGGAAGAGCACCGCGGGAGCCGAAGGTATGCCCAACGTCGAGGCAATCTTGAGCGGTGGGATGCCATCAGACGTCGTTCCGACGCCACTTCGCCCTTCGGTCCAATAAAAGCCTACAGAACGATCAAGAGTGACCGGACCTGAAGTGGGCGAGCCGGCTTCGTCCGCGAAAAGAACCTCGCGCGGATCAAGGCTGGTGCTTGCAACGAGAAGAACGCGGCGGCGACGCTGAGGAAGACCGAAAGCCATCGTGTTGACGATGCGATAGCCCCATCGATACCCCAACGCCTCAAGGTCACCGATCAAGGAATTCATCGCCGCACCCTTCTTCAGGTGAAGCATGAAGTAGACGTTTTCGATGACCAGCGTCGGAAGAACGCCTCTTCCGAGCAACTCAAACAGATGCCGTATGTCACCCGACTTTTGCCCATTGATGCCTTCCTTGTTGCCAGCCATGCTTAGGTTCTGGCAAGGGAATCCGGCGGTGACGATCGACGTCCCTTCAGGGAATCGTGAAAGATTCGCGACATCACCGGCAATGGTCGTCTGCGGAAAGTGCGCCTTAAGAAGTTGCTGGCAATGCTTGTCCTTGTCCGCTAGCAGCAACGACTGGAGCCCGGCCTCCTTGAAACCCAGTTCGAGTCCGGCGACACCCGCATAGAGTCCGACTACCGACAAGTCTCATTGACCTTTGATTTGATTTGCGATCGGAGACGACGCTGCTACGTGCGAGTCACGCGAGCCGAAGGGCTGGTTCAAAATTACAATCCTGCAGGACGCTGATAGGGGTTCGGCGTGGGGATTTTGTCCATGCTGAATGGATGGCTGCAGCAAAACCACTTGCACGGCCGAGTTGCGCGTTTCGCACAGCGCTAAAATTGTGCGCGCTCGTTTGGGCCTTGGACCAATCCGACCAGAAAAGCTCGGAAAGGATGAAATCTAAGCAATCCGTTGGAAGCAGAAATCCGGCTGGAATTCTCGGCACAGCAAGCTTCATACCAAGCCGCTCGGTACAATGTTCAGACACCTGCACATGCAACTCTGGGCCAAGCTGGCCAGCGTTCTTCTTATCCACATGGAGATGCATAACGGGATGTTCATCGGCACCGACCCGGAAAATTTTCAAATGGGTAACCATCTCCTCTACCATCCAATCTGAGCTCTTACGGTTGGCCGGGGCAATGAAAGAGGCGTGAAACCCTATTGTTGCAACGATAGGTTCGTTCGCGCCTGTGCGACGATCATATTGCGTCGCGTCAATCGTTCTGATTGAATCAGTGCCCCACCTAAAATTCCGCCTTGTCTCTCGGCCTGTCTCAAATTCGTTGAGGATCGCTTCCAGCCGATAGCGAGATGCTCGCGCAACCAACTCTTCTGCTGCCCGGACATAGGCCGCTACTTCGGCCCCGTATTTGTAAAGATCAATGATCATTGTGCGGTAACCGCCAGAAGTTCACGATCCTCGAAAATGACTTTTTCCCCGAGTTCGGCGTGTTCGCGAGCATCTACCAACTTGACCCACGCTGGTGGCACATCTGATGGAAAGTGTTCGTCCTGTGCTCTGACACAGTCCCTTGCGGATGCGATTTCGGTAGTCTCGACCAAGTCGACATCGGACACAATGACTGGATCGTCGATCTCTAGCAGCCGGATTGGCACCCCCCCTGCGGCAACACGCAAAGCCTCTGCGTAGCCGATCTTACTCTGCGAGAAATTCCAAACGATGTCGTCGATCCCGGCTCGCCACCATCTGTCGGCGCCAACAGTTCCGAACGGACCTTGGTAACGTACCGCTCGCAACTGATGTCCCAAGTCGCTTGTCTCATCCCTCGACAATGAGTCGAAAGATGCCGTCGTGATGCCAAGCCGTATGGCTGATTGGTACGAAGTTATTAGAAAAGACGGATATGGAAAGACGTTATGAAGCAGCCATGCAAGAAGGAGCCGCGCTTTGGCCTGTGGGTGACTTACCGAGGACAGTTGCGGCGGCCTCGCACGATCAAGGTGGCGCTCGGCACTGCTGCGCCATGATGAGTCCTTCGGTAGGTTTAGCAAACGTAAGCAAGTTTCTTCGTTTGTAATACGATCTGCGTTGGTTGCCTTGTCGTCAGAGACCAGCGCCCCAACAGCCTTCTGTATTGCACTTGAGGCATCGGCCAGCTCTACGAGAACAGCCGCACTGGCTTGAGTTTTGTCGCCCACCCACTCCACACCTGCCCTTTGCGCAAGGACATGAGCCCGAGCTCGCGGAATTCCCGGCCCAATTGCGCGTTCCAAATCACTACTGACCAGCGCGGTCGGCGGCCTCTCTTCCAGCTTGAGCCGTCTCCATTTTTGAAAAAGACTTAAACCGTTGTCCTCTTCTAGAGCGCTCTGTTGTGTTCGATCATTACTATAGAAGAAATCGAAAACCCACAAATCGCTCTCTGCAGCAGCTTCAAAAGCTGCGTTTGCTTCTTCCTTATTATTCGGATTGAAAGTGCGAAACAAGCGCTGGTACTCTTCTGATAAGCTACCGAGCAAGCCATCAGCATCGTCATCTACATAAACGATTGAAGTCATGCCTACCTCAGCGGAATCGTAAATTCGATCGACGTGGCAAAACCTTTCGGCGGCGGGATAAATGCGATCTCTCCGCCATATTCTTGAACAAATGCGCGTGTAATTGTGAGGCCCATTCCCATCCCCTGCCCAAGTATAGCGTCAGGTCGTTCTGTGGTCGACTGAAAAGCTTCGAATAGGCGATGTCCGCGACCCAGGTCAACAGCTTGGCCGGTATTGTACATTGCCACCACCATGGCACCTCGTTCTTCGCGCGCTTCGACGCGAATGCGCCCATTTTTGTCGGTGAACTTCACAGCGTTAGAAAGCAAATTCGTGAATATCCCCGACAACTCGGAAGGGAACATTGGAGGGGTGCGCAAATCTGCCGGGATTGCGTTCTCCACCTTTAGACCACGCTGCTCGATCCTGGCGAGGAAGAATGGCACAACCGCGTCGAAGCGATCCGCAAGCGGTTGCCGCGAACGACGCCGGCGGCCCTCAAAGCTGGTAGCGTCGACGAGATAAGTTGCGTTGCGTCGAATTCTATCTGCCAATTCCAAAGCGCGCCGCTTGGCGTGGCGAATGGCAGATCGCGTACCCGGGAGCGTGTCGTTGCCTAATGCTGCTTCGAGATCCGCGACGAGCCCGGCAATCTGAAGGCCGAGCACATTGATTTCATGCACGAATGCTGCAAGTTCGGCGCCCAAAGAGGCCAAGACGCGCCACATTACCGCTTCGCTCCCGAATTCGTCCGCCATAGAGCGGATTTCGGCGATGTGGGGCTGCGCTGCGCGTGCTTGCTCGGCAGCGGCCGCGTAGTCGTTCCTTTTGATTGCTTCCTCGATACCTGCAAAGCTTTTTTCGGCGGCTATAGCGCTCTCGCGAACAAGCAGTGCCGTAGGGGCTTCCTGTGTACTTGATCTTTCTACGGCTCCCCGTTGGCGAATGCGCTCGGCCTTTTGAACCTCTTTCACCTCCTTGCGACTGGCGTAACCAAGTCTAACGATCAGGTCGATTGCCACCCGTACCCAACGACTAACGAAATCCAACTCCGGACTTGGGAGAAAACCCTCCCGGTTGACAAGCATTTGAAGTCCTTGGCTTGACGAGCGATGAAGAAAGACTGCGCCCATATATGCAGCGTTACCCTGCACAACTATTTCCTCGTTCGACAATCCCGCGGGTAGATTTTCGACGTCCAGACTCGATAGCCGGGTCAATTGGCGGTGTGCGCGGGATTTGTAGTCTCTTTCGAGATCTAGCCAGTCGTCATGGGGATCGCCGTACGGTGGAACCCTAAAACCTTCCATGAAGACTCTGACCCCTTGGACAGCCCGATCCCAAGTATTGTTCGACTGCTGAAAGATGCGTGCGCGGAATGTCGGACCGACGCCCACACCAATCTGTCGTTCGAACCTGAAACCTTCCGAGCCCGGAAACCTTTTCTTCGTGGTCCAAGTTGGCGCTATCGCCACTCTTAGAAGCCCGGTCACACTGTCAAACTCAAGTTCGGCTATCCACCCGGCGGCTTGCGCAACATCAGGAATCAATTGGTCGCCGATCGACAGATCCCCGGTGAAAGCAATACTGAATCCCGGGTCGCTGGCGTGTTGATCCTGTACGGGGATGCGTTCCTCGAACAGCAATGGCTCGGCGGCGACGTTGTGGGACAGCGGGTCGCTCAAAACGATCGCAGGAGCAAGTGTGGCCGCCTCGTTTAGGAACGCGCGCTTAATTCGATCGCTCCAAGCTGTCCGCAGCGGTGCGATTTTCAGAGTCGTCCCGCTGGGTTCGCCGGTCGATTTGGCGGCGCGGACGATCACAGCACCAGAATCGGCGATTTCATCCAGCGTTTCGAGCTCTTCGATCTTCAGCCAGTCGATCGACGCTCTGATTGACGAAATCGATGGCGGCAGTTCCTTCGCGCCTCGCGCAGCCGCCCCTGCTTTGCGCGAAACAACGACGAGTCTTGTGCCAAGTTTATGCGAAGCCAGGCGGCCGACGCCCTTCTCGCCTGTATACCTCCGACCAAAAATCGGTGAACGTCGATCACCGGTGTTTTTTGTTCTGCCGGCAATGGTTAGAAAGCCGCTTGTGAATTCCTCCTCAGTCATGCCGACACCGTCATCGGACACAACGATACGGCCCCTGTCTGCACTCGCCAGATCGATTCCCTGGACCGTTACAAATGTTGCGTCGGCATCGTAAGCGTTCTTGATCAGCTCGACGAGCGCCGTGCTTTCCTTGGCGACCAGCAGTTCGCCTAGCTCTTGAAAAAGCTTCGTGTCGACTCTGAAACCGGTCACGGGCGCGCGCTTCGCTCGACCACGGTAGAGTTTTCGGCGAGCGGGTTACGAAGAAACTTGTTGTTCGGTGCGAATATTGGCATTGCTCCCCTGCGCGTTCGCTGGCGCCTTGAAAACCCCTCGGGTTCTATAGCGGAACCGATAAAGGAAGTCACAATGGTTTTGACATGAACGTTGTGGGAGCGATCCAAGAACTTCACGACCGTTGCGCGGTCTACACGTCTCATAGCACAGCCGCGCGTCTGTTGGACACGATCGGCTGGTCATCAGATGCAGACTTGTTGTCCAGCATTCTGCTCGAGCCCTGCGTTGGCGAAGGGGCAATTTTGGTAGAAGCAGTCTCACGCTTGCTTGGGAGCTTTCGGAAGGCCGGAAGACCGTTGACCCGAAAACAGCTGGCGCCACGAATACAGGGGTTCGAATTTCACAGCAGGACAGCCGACGAGGCCCGCCGGGCGGTCGAACGAGTGTTGTTGGACGCCGACTTGTCTTGGCCTTCCGCTCGGGCACTGTCGCACGTATGGGTACGCAAGCGCGATTTCCTCCTACAAGTTCCCGGCCAGGTCACCCACGTGGCTGCCAATCCGCCGTATGTACGCTGGACTAAGCTGCCTAGCGACCTTGCCAAGAAATATCGTAGCAAGCTGCCGGCTGCCGCGACGAACGGCGATCTCGCCGTAGCATTTCTGGACCGGATGCTAGCTTGGGCAAGACCGCATGCGAAGGTCGTCGCGCTGATCAGCGATCGCTGGATGTTTGCTCAGTACGGCGCTGAGTTTCGCAAGCAGTTCCAAGAGCAAGGTTGGGCCCTTAGGGTCGTTGACCCGCGCCCGGAATCTGCATTCGTACGGTCCGTGGGCGCCTATTCCGCAATCGTAAGTCTAGCCCAAGGGGGCTCGATTTCGGCGGTAGCCAATACTGGTCCGAGAGAACGAGCAAAGAAATTGCACGCCGCACTCGTCGCGCGACACGGTACCCTCGCCGAGGCGGGGTGCGTCGTTCGGGTCGGGCCGGCACTGGGCTCTGGCGAAACTTTCCTCGTTTCACCAAGCGAAGCGGGTCGGATCGAGAGCGAGTTGGTCCGATCGTTCATCGTCAGACAGGGCGCCAGAGGAGAGATCGCGATCGCGTCCGAAAAGCGAGTGGTCATTCCGTACGACCGAAGTGGATCCGCGATATTACTCGATGATTGGCCAGGCTTTGCCGCCTGGGCGCGGCAACATGAAGCGAGGCTAAAGACCCGCAGCCACACGAGGAACGGATCCCATTGGTGGCAGACAATCGACGCCATCGGCACGCAATGGCAACAAACGCCGAAGTTACTAGTGCCCGAACTATGCCGCAATCCGTTTGCTAGTCTTGATATGACCGACTCGATACCCGCGCACTCGCTTTATGCAATTTGGCCAGGCGCCTGGCCAGCACAGACGCTGCAGCGGGTTCTTAACGCAGGCCTGTTGCGACTAACAGCCACTGCCGAAGCACCGATGCTTAAGCAAAACTGGTATCGCTTCTACAAGCGGTTCATCGTACGCACCCCTTTGCCCAAATGGTCTTCACTCTCGAGCCCCGAACGCAAGGCGTTGGAACAAGAGAATGCGGCGCAATTCTCAAGGACGTTCAGTGCGTTGTTCGGTTTCGTGCCCGGAAGCCTCGACATTGCGAGTGATTGATGCGCCGTCCGTTTGATGATGTTCCATCAAGTCGTCGTGCGTTAATGGGCCGCGTGCACGGCAAAGACACAAAGCCGGAATTGGCAGTTCGGGGCGCAGCTCATCGTATGGGCTTCCGGTTCAGGCTTCATCGGCGTGACATGCCGGGCACCCCCGATCTCGTATTTCCGAAATTGAAGAAGGTGATCTTCGTTCACGGGTGCTTCTGGCACCGACATATTGGATGTCGACAAACCACCGTACCGAAAGCTCGCGCGGACTACTGGAAGAGCAAGTTTGATGCGAACATCAAGCGGGACGCCCGAAATCTAGCGGAGCTTCGTGAACAAGGATGGGAAGCCCTTGTCATTTGGGAGTGCGAGACGTCAAACGAAACCGCCCTGCGGGCTCATCTGGCGGGATTTCTGACCGATTGAGCTATGCTATGCAACGAACACATCCGCTCGATGGTGTGCCAGGTACCCTTGCTGCATCGCATTGAAGGCGCCGGTGCGCCAGACGGCGGGTGCTTCTGAGAAGCCGAAGCTCTGCATTACCAGTTGATCGAATCCGAGGCGCTGCAAATCCGCTCTGTCGACGCGGGAGGACACGCGTACCTCGCCGCTGTCTTCGAAGCTGATGAACCCGCGGTCGAACAGATGGTCGGCGTCAGGCGTCAGCAGCAGGCCGTTCATGCCGTCGAGGCGCTCCTGCGCAGAAGTGCAGAGTCGCCAAGGTTTGATATGGCTTGCGATCAACAGCGAAGGGTTGGTTATGCCGGTAAGGCGGCAAGCCTCCTCCACAGCCTCGACATTGGCACGAAACTTCCCTTGCCCGCGACGAGCTTGAATGACGCTGTTCTTCACTGTGTCTTCGAGTTGAAGGTCTTCGAGGATGCGACGTCCGACCGTGTCTTCTAGAATTTCGTTGACCACCTCAAAGGTCAGGCTGTTGGCGCCGCCACGCGTCAACCCTTCTCGGTTGAAAGCGGCACTGGCGACAATGGCGTGAAATACTTCCGATGAGATGCCAGCGAGATAGGCCTTCTGATTGCCCGATCCGGAGACTGGATGAATGGGTGAGTAGCGGGCCGGTAAAAGTGGCCCCAATTCGCCGATCATGGTCTTTGGACTAACCGTCGGCTCAAGCGGCGTCCAATAGACGGGCAGCAGCCAACCTTCCTGGTTCCAATAGGCTCCGGTGTTTTTGAATTCCTCTGGCTTGGGCGCCGTGAAGGCAAACTCCGTTACCCGCCCGACATAGCGCACCGCCTGGTCGAAATAAGACAGCACCAAATCCCCGGGCGTTGCCCGGCGCATATTCTTGTAGAATTCGCTAAGCGCGCCATTTCTCTCGGTCTTGGGCGACCAAAGATATTGCCCGTCGATCTCCTGCCGGGCCGTCTGACTGTGATTGACCCACCAGAACTGCGGCATCATGCTGTATTGTTTGAGCAACTGCTGGCCAATTCTAGGCTAGGCTGCCGATTTGTTCAACGCAGCCCTTGCCCCGCCTTCCGCCCCACGATCCCATAATGCACCGCCAGCAGGTCCAACCCGACCTTCAGCAGCTTCACCACCACGTCGCGCCCTTCGCCGGTGCGTTCGGCGATGGCCTTCACCGACTGGCCCTCGAGGCAGATCTTGCGCACCACGTCCGCCACCTCCCAATGGGCGAGCGCAGCGGCAGCGTGAGCATACGCCCGGCCGGCTGAGAGCACGCGGTCGGGGACGCCGCCGCCCACGCGGCCGCCGTCGATGCGTTCGCTCCAGGATTGCGGCTGCAGGCCCTCGCGCAGGCTGCGCTCGAAATCGTCGCGGAAGCGCTGGCCGGCCTCACGCTGCTGGCGCGTCAGCGAGGTGATGCCCACCAGCGGATCGACATTGCGCAGGCGCACGATGCCGCCGGTGGAGCTGTAGCCGCCATTCGACACCTCGTAGACGCGGCGCGCCTCGGCCGTGCCGGGGGTGAGGCGCTGGCGGCTGAAGGCGTCCGTCTTCAGCGCGAAGTCGTGGCCGACCTCGCGGCGTATGCGCACCTGCTCGGCCTCGCCCTTGGGGAGTTTTGGCGGTTGCGGTTTTTTCGAGGATTTGCGGGGCATGCATGCGGTCCTTGGGTTGTGGGGTGGATGGCCAACGGGAGAGGCTGAGTTCCTTCGCGCATGGATCAAGATTCCTCGCCCCACGAAGTGGGGAGAGGTGGCGCGGCGAAGCCGCGATGGAGAGGGGTCTTTTCGTGGAGCGCCAAGCTCGACAGCGGATTCTCGCCGCGCGGCGTTTTGTCCTGCCGTCGTCGCCGCCTCTCCATCCGCTTCGCGGACACCTCTCCCCCGCTATCGGCGGGGGCGAAAAACACAAGCGCGGATACGCCTCGCCTCTCACATCCCCCTCCCGCGATGGCCGTGGAACCTGGCATGGTGGTGCGCGCAGTAGCTTCGCGTGCCCGCGGTGCGCAAACCGCAGCACAGCATGTCTATGCCGGGGCGCGCGCCGGCGGGATCGTGTTCCGGCGTTTCGCGCAGCGCCAGATCGAGCGGCGCGCGGCAGCGGCCGAACAGGCAGTCGAGGAAACGCATCGCCGCGACATGCGGCTGGCGTCCAGGGTTTACCGGGGGCGGCGGCGCGGGCAGCTTGTAACACTGCGCTTCGGATTTCTCGCGCCCGCCGGGTGCGAGCCAGGCCGGCGGCAAGGTGCGCGCGGGTTTGCGGGGTTTGGGTTTCTTTGGCTTGAGGGCGCGGGCGGTGACGGCGTCCGTTTGTGTGGTGAGGTCGGCCGGACAGCGCTCCCCTCTGTCCTGCCCGTCCTCCGCAGAAGCTGCGCTGCGGCTGCGGAGGGTGGACCGGGCATCGCCCCCAGTTGGGGGGAGATCAAGCACTTCGGCGCCGGCGCCTTCTACAAGCTCGGCGTATCTGGCAAGCGCGGCCGGCTCGGAGAGCGTCACGCCTCCAGCGGCCACTCTGGCGCGCCGGCCGGGGCGTTCCGGCCGTTCGGCATGCTTCCTCGGCCGGCCGCCGGCGCGGCCGCCCTTGGGGTTGGCGAAGCCGATGGCGCTCAGGCCCGCGTTGCGGTGGACGATGCCGATGATGGCGTTGCGCGAGACCGGGGCGCCGCGCAGGGCGCTGAAGCGGCCGGCGATGCGCGAGGCCGAAAGCCCCTCCTTCAGCCAGGTGGCGATCTCGTCGATTTCCTTTTGCGTATAGGCGGCTGCCATTCTTCTCATTCCATTTGCTTGTCGAAGGCGCGGACGAGCGCCAGGGTTCGGCCGCGAGGCCGCGGTCAGGTCAGCGATCGGTTGAAGTCAGGCGGCGCCGGTCAGCCGAAGCAGCGCTGCCTCGGCCGCAGCGCGGGTCAGGCCCGACACCGCAAGGCCCGTCGCCCGGTCGAACAGGATGACGGTTCCGTCCTCGGTGCGGATGCAGGATGCGCCGCCATAAGTGGCGGCCGGAGCCGGGGGAGGAACGGCTCCGGCCGCTCCGGTGAACCGGGGTGCGGGCGGTTCGACCGGATCCGGGGCACGCGCCCCGGAAAGCGCCCGGACCGGGGAGGAGGACGGTCCGGGCGATTGGAATTCATGGATCGAGGGAGGCGCGTTCATGCCGCCTCCCCTTGCATGGCGGCTGCGGCGCGGCCGGCCAGCGATTCGTAGCTGACGCCGGCGATGCCGTGCCTGCGGCTTGCCGCCACCACATGCGGCCAGTGCTGCGGCGCGATGCGGCCGCGCCGGCGCATCTGCCGCGCCGCCTCGTAGCCGCAGCCGACGTCGGCGGCGAAGGCGCCGATGCTCTGCCAGGAATCAATAAGCTCCGGAATGTCGGCGGGCTGGGCGGATCCGCCGGCGGGCGATGCGGAAGAGCTTGCGGAATGTACGATCATGCGCTAAGCGTACGTTATGTACGAATGAGGCGCAAGCATAATCGTACACTTTGGACGATTATTTTCAGGCATTTTGTACGATGATGGATTCCCGGCACAGATTGCAGCAGGCGCGCGCCCAGGCCGGCTATGCTTCGCCCAGCGATGCGGCGCGGGCCCTGCGCGACATCAACAAGAACACGCTGATCAGCCATGAGAACGGCAACCGGCCTTTGTCCCGGAAGGCGGCCGAGAAATACGGCCGGCTGTTCGGCGTCGACCCCGGCTGGCTCCTGTTCAACGCCGATGGCGCGGAAGCGGCGCCCGTCAGTCTCATGCCCTCGCCCGTCACCGTCGACGTGCCGATCGTGTCGTGGATCAGCGCCGGCGAACTCGGCAGCCAGGACAGCGTGGTCAACCTCTCCGACTATCCGACCATCCCCACCGCCGACCTCGAGGAAGGCGAGTGGATCGCGCTGCGCGTCGACGGTCCGTCGATGAACAAGATCTCGCCGCCGGATTCGATCATCTTCGTCAATTTGCGCGACAAGCGGCTGGTGACCAATGGCTGCTACGTGATCTCGGACGAGACGGGACGCGCCACCTACAAGCGCTACCGCCCGAACGACAACCCGCCGTTCCAGCCGGCGTCCTATATGGATATCCCGCCGCCGGAGCTGGAGGGCGCGATCACCATCATCGGGCGGGTAAAAAGGTCGATGATCGATATGTGAGCCGTTGGGAGCGATGTCGCCAAGCTGAGGCGCCGCTTTGCCTCCCCCTGCAAGGTCCTCGCCAAACTCCACTTGGCTCACCCCAAGGGCATAAATGCAGCCACCGCAATTTCTGCTTGCATTAGGGAACAAAAACAGAACTATATAGGTATCCGCGAGACAGTCGCGGTCACTCCGGGGGGAGGATCAATCATGTCACGCCGCACTGGCGCGCTGATGCGCGCGTTTGTTGCCCGGGTTCCGCGCGGGCCGCTCCTGGCGCTGGCAGGGGTGGTCGTGCTTGGTGCTTTCGGCAGCAAAACATTCGCGGCTGGCAAAGACTACAACACTTGCTTCAGCGAGAGCAAAGTCTCCGCCGACCGGCAGGTTGCCGCCTGCTCCGCAATCGCCGAGGACAGAGGCGAGGTGCCTGATCTTCGCGTAAGCGCCTATTTTGTGCGCGGCCTGGCCTATGCACAGAGGAACGATATTGCCCACCTCATCGCGGATATGAACGAGGTGATCGCGCTCGATCCGACTTACGTCCGCGCATTTACCAATCGCGCCATCGCCTGGGAGAGCAAAGGGTATTTCGACCGGGCCGTCGCGGACTACACAAAAGCGATCGCGCTTACGCCGGATGACGCAAGCCGATATGCCGATCGCGCGCGGGCGCTCAATAAGAAAGGCGAGCATGATCGGGCTATCGCCGATTGCGACAAGGCGATCGACATCGATCCCGCCAATGAAATGGCCTATGGCGTGCGCGGCGTTGTGTGGGAAGACAAGGGCGACGCAGCGCGAGCCCAGGCCGACTACGACAAAGCGGAGAGCGTCCGTATTGACCCTATCGCTCCTTACCTAGACCGCGCCCGCTCATCGATCGCCGAGCGTGATCGCAAGCGAGCCAAGGCCGATTGCAAGCGCATCGCCAATATCGATGCGGACAAGGGGCGCGATTGCACGCGACTGATTGTCGAGGCTTTCGGTGAGTTGGGCGACGGCGCGACCGACCCAAACCCAGCTTCTGCTCAAAATGCGATTGGAGTAGAGTGGCAGGAAAAGGGCGACCATACCCGCGCCATCGCCGCATTCGACGAGGCGATCCGGCTCAATCCAGCAAGTTCCGCTTTCCACTTCAACCGCGCCAAGAGCTGGGCTTCAAAGAAGAATTATGCCCGCGCTATCGCCGATCTGGATGAAGCCGTTCGCCGCGACCCGGCCAACGCCCAAGCTTACCGCGTGCGCGGCATGACCATGGCCCAGATCGGCAATTCACGAGAGGCGTTTGCCGACCTCGACAAAGCGATTGCCATCAGCTCCGACGATCCAAAATCGTATTTCGAGCGGGCAGTCGTCTGGGAGGTGAAGGATCCCGACAAGGCAATTGCGGACCTCGACAAAGCGATCGCGCTCGATCCGGCCAACGCCGACTACCGGAAAGAAAGGCTCAGCGTCCAAATCAGCAAGAGCAGGGCGAACGGGCAACCCGTGCTGCAGTCGCCGAGCGCTGCGACCAATCAGGCTGATGTCCCAGTCCCCGCTGAGCCGCGGCCGGCCAAGCCTACCCCGCCCCCCACATATGCGCCGCCGCAACCATATGCCAAGCAGGATAACTCCGCCGCCATTGCTTGGAACCTCAAATCGGGGTTGCAGGCGATGCAGGTCGACCCCAAGGGCGCGATAGATACATTCAGCTTTGTCATCGGCCTCGATCCCTACAATGCAGACGCCTATTACAACCGCTCGATCGCCGAGGCACTCGTCGGCAATTTCGACCTCGCCATCGGCGATTGCCGGCGAGCGGTCGAACTCGATCGGAAACGCGCAGGCACGTGTTGGGAAAATCTGCCTGGCCAACAACCGACCGCTACGCAGCCAAGCGGGGATCCGGCGACCGCCAAGACACTGCTCGAGCGCGCCCAGATGCGGTTGTCGAAATACGGCGTCGACGGCGCGCTGCTCGATTTCGACAAGGCGATCAGCCTCGACCCCGACAATGCCGACGCCTATCTGGGCCGTAGCCGCGCCAGGACGCTCAAGGGCGACCACGCCGGCGCGGCGGCGGATTGCCGGCGCGCCGTGGAGTTGGATTCCGCACGGTCGGCAAGCTGCGACGAGCAGGCTGCCGGCGATGAGGGCAAAACTGAACCGCCGCAGGACCCTGAGCAGCCGAAGGCGGCGGCCGCTGCTCCAAAGCCACAAATCGTCCGTCCGAATTTGGCGGCTACGGACGACACTCTGGCCGCAAAGACCTTGGAGACAAAAGACCAGCGCGCCCTGCAAGCGATCCTGGAAGGCGATGCCTGGCTGGACATGGGCAAATACGACAAGGCGATCGGCTCCTATGACGTGGTGATCGCGCTCGAACCCGACAACCGCTTCGGCTATTTCGGCCGCGGCAGGGCCAGGGCAGCCACACGCGATTACAGCCAGGCGATCGCCGACTTCGACAGGGTCATCCAACTCGCCCCCAATTTTGCCGCCGCGTATTTTCACCGGGGGCTCGCCAAGGTGGCGTCTGGCGACGTCGATGGCGCGCTTGCCGATTGCGATCAGGCAGCGACGCTCGACCCGAAGGCGCGCGACGCCCACTATTGCAAAGGCATGGCCTGGCACGCCAAGGGCGACACCGGGCGCGCCATCGCCGCCTATTCGGTGGCGATCGGGATCGATCCCGGGCATGACGCCAGCTACTACGCGCGCGGCATGGTGCGGGCAGACCGGAAAGACTATGCCGGCGCCATCGCCGATTTCGATCAGGCGCTCAAGCTCGATCCCGGCAATGGTGATTATGCCGTAGCCCGCAAGGCAGCGGCGGACGTCAGCGGGGAGCCTGCCGATGGCATGACCAAAGCGGACGGCTCCGACATAACGGCGAACGAACAGAGCGCCACCGCAGTTGCGCCAGCAGAAACCCCGTCTGCGGTCAAGCCTGGTGCGAGTGACGATCTTTCGCTTGCCGATCCGAAGTTGGCGAAGCTTATCGACACCAGTGATCCCCGCGTCCTCGACGCGGTAGCCAACGGCGACAGCCTCTTGCACGAAGAAAAGCATGACGAAGCGATCGAGGCCTATGAAGAGGCCATCGCGATCGATCCTAAGAGCCCGCTCGCCTATTTCAGCCGTGGCAGGGCCTTTGATGGCAAGAAGGATTTTACCCGCGCGATCGCCGATTACGACAAGGCCATCGCCATTATTCCCGATGCGGCCGCGCCGCTCATGCGCCGTGGCCTGGCCAAGGCCGCGGCGGGCGACGCGGACGGCGCGCTTGACGATTGCATCAAAGCCATCAGGCTCGACCCGAAAGCGAGCGGCGCTTTCTTCTGTTCCGGAGCGGCCTGGTACGCGACGGGAGACCCGAAGCGAGCGATCGAGGCATTTTCAGCGGCGATCGAGATCGATCCGAAAGACGCCGCCAGCTACTACGGACGCGGCATGGTGCGAGCCGACGGCAAAAACTACGCCGATGCCATTGCCGACCTCGACCAAGCTGCCAAACTAGACCCGCACAATCCAAACTACGCCGCCGCGCGCAAAGCAGCGATGGCCAGGCAGAAGAAAGGCGGTGCCGGCGGCAACGCGATCGCGCCATCCTCGAAGAAGCTAAACGCTCTGGTCGATCGCGGCTACGCCTTCTACTACAAGGGCCAATATGATCGTGCGATCACCCAATTCAACAAGGCGATGGCGCTCGATCCGCAAGATGCCTCGCCCTATGTCGGACGGGCCATCGCGCTTGTCGACAAAGGCAAATACGACGCGGCCATCGAGGACTACAACAAGGTCATCGGGCTCTACCCCGACTACTCGGACGCTTACATCGGCCGTTCCGTCGCGTGGACCAAAAAGAACGAACCGGATCGCGCCATCGCCGATTTGAGCCGTGCAATCGAGCTCGACGCCAATGACACGCAGGCCTATTTCGGGCGCGGCGGCGCCTTCGCTGCCAAGGGTGACTATGGCCGGGCGATCGCCGATTTCAATCAGGCGCTCAAGCTCGATCCGGAGATGAGCCTCGCCCGCAAGGGCCTCAAGCTTGCGGCGGCAGCGAAGGCAAAGACGTCAGGCAAGATCGAGAGCGGAGCGGCGACCTCGGCGGGTGGCATTCCGCCTGGAGCCAGGGCGGCTTTCAACAAGGCACAAGTGCTGGACGGCAGGGATGACTATGACGGCGCTATCGCGCAGTATGGCAAAGCGATTGCCCTGTTCCCCACCTTCCGAGACGCATATGTAGCGCGCGCCATCCTTTGGGAGACGAAGGGCGACTATGCCCGTGCCATCGCCGATTTCAGCCAGGCGATCACTATCGGCCCCGACATCGGTGACACTTACAGCGATCGCGGCCGCGTCCTCAGCTACCAGGGGGACTATGACGGGGCATCGGCGGATTACGAAAACGCCGTCCGTCTCGATCCAACGAACGTAAGGATCTATGCCGGTCGAGGCATGTTCCGCATGAAGCACCACGAAGACACAGGGGCATTCAGCGATTTCGAAACGGTTCTTAGACTCGATCGCGATAACGTTTTCGGTTACTTCGGCCGCGGCACGATCCGCGCCCGCAAAGCGGACTATGACGGCGCCATCGCCGACCTCAACCAAGCGATCAAGTTAAGGCCAAATTTCGCTGGCGCATACAAATCGCGTAGCGCTGTGTGGGAAGCCAAGGGCGACCGTAAGCGTGCGGAAGCCGACCGCAAGAAGGCGCTGAGCCTTGGGGCAGAGTGAGAAGGGTGTCGGAGCGCAGGCGGATGTCACCTTGGAAATGGTTGCAAGTCGCGGCGGTCGTCTCCGTAAGCATCGTTGGGACTAAAGTGATGCCGACGATGTTCGGCAGCGGCAGACATCACCACTATCAGTCAGTAAAGATGCCGCCCCAGACGCTGACCACCGCCGACATCGATGCCGAGATCCGGAAGCAGGATCTCCAGATATTCGAGGCTATCGCCCGCGAATTTCCGGACGACTACGATGCGATGCTGCGCAAGATCACTGCCGCGGCCCAGGCCGGAAGCCAAACAGAAGTGCGCAATATCACCAGACAGGCGGTCGCCGATCTCAGGCATCGATATGCCCCACTCCTACCCACGACCCCGGACAGCAACGCTTCGGAAGCGCTTTCGGCGCAACTCGACATGCTCAATCATGTCATGGCGCGCGAAACACCGGCCACCTGCAACAATTACCTGCGCAACGGGCCGGACGCGATCAGTGCGCCCGGCCACGATTTCCTGGCTGACCTGGACAGGATCGGCGCCACGCTGTTCCGCGCCTTCGGCGCCGCCAAAAGAAGCGGTCTACCGGCGGCCGTGCCCAGCGATCAGGACTGGTCGCAGGTCGCCGACGTTTTCACAAAGATCGGCGGCACGTCGGCCGAGATGGAGGCTATCTCGAACGCCAACCAGGACTTCCCGGGCCTGTGCCCGGCCGTGGCGAGATTCTATGAGGCCGCCCTGTTACTGCATGGCGAACCCGGGTGGCACATCAAAACCGCGCTGCTTCGCGCCATCGTTGAGAATTAGGCTCCGCACCGGATTTCCGGACGGGTTCTGGCACGATACCGCGTTCCTTCGTCCTCTCAGGCGCCCAGAAACTCGTTGCTGAAATATGCCTCGACGTCCGGCTTCGCGGTCAGCGCCTTGCCATAGCCGTCGAGCAATACCCCCGAGGCAAACAGATACCCGCCCATGGCCTCCATCTTCGCCTTGTCCATGGTGCCGATGGTGCCGTCGGCGCTCTTCAGGAAATGGCCGTCGTTCAGCGCCTTCAGCGAGGCATCGATCAGCGCCGGGTCGGTGAGCGTGTCCTTGTTGGCGGCGACCAGCAGGTCGCCCGCCTCCCGCGCCTGATCAACCGCGAAGGCGTAGCCACGCTGCGTTGCCTTTACGAAAGCGGCGGCGACTTTAGGATTGGCGGCGAGGAAGGCGTTGCTGGAGACGATCAGTGTCGTGTGCTCGTCCGGCACGCCGTAATCGGCATAGCGGAAGCTGCGCTGCCTGAGGCCTTTCAGTTCCGCTTCCACACCTTCCCATGTCGAGACTTCGAGCGTGAAATCGACCGAGCCGTTGGCCAGCGCATCGTATGCGGACGTCCCCAGCGTCACGGTCGAAAAATCGCCCTTGCCGCCGTCATGGCGGATGATGGTCCGCAGCAGCGCGTTTTCCCAGGCGCTGCCGAAGCCGCCATAGGTCAGGCCGTCGAGATTTTTCGGGCTCTTGATCGCCGCGCGGTCGGCGTTGAAGACGACGCGGCCGGTCTCCGACTGGACGACGGCGTAGACGGCCTTCAGGTCGGCGCCAGCACTCTTTTGGGTGAACAGGCCGAGCGAACCTGAAATGCCGAAATCGGCGACACGGTTGGCGACCAGGGTGCCCGAGCCGGTATCGCCATAAGGCAGGATTTCCACGTCAAGGCCGGCGTCCCGGTAAAAGCCTTTGTCGCGGGCGACGAACAGGCCGATGTGGTTGGTGTTGACGGTCCAGTCGAGCGCGACCGTGATCTTTTGCGGGGTGGCGGCACGGGCGTGCGTGACGGCCCCGGCAAGAGGCAGGCCGGCGGCCAGAAACAGCGCCTGGCGGCGGGTCAGATCGGTCATTTCAATTCTCCATCGGATGGTCGGAAATTCGGATCGGGCTGGCCAAGCAGCGTGTCGAGGATGCCGGCCTCGATCGCCGCGGCCTCGCGGACAAGCGCCGCGCTCTCGGTGCGCGGGCGCGGCAGCGGCACGGCCACCTCACGCACCACGCGCGCGGGACGCGCCGAAAGCACATAGATACGGTCGGACAGAAGCACTGCTTCGCGCACGTCATGGGTGATGAGCAGCGCCGTCCAGCGATGGTTTCGCCACATCGTCTCCAACCAGCGCTGCATGGCGGCGCGGGTGAGCGCGTCGAGCGCGCCGAACGGCTCGTCGAGCAAAAGCATGTCGCGCTGCTGCACCACGGTGCGCAGGAGCGCGGCGCGCTGGCGCATGCCGCCGGACAGTTCGGCCGGCCAGGCGCGCTCGAAGCCGGCAAGGCCGAATTCGGCGAACAACGGCGCCACGCGCTCGCGCGCCGCGCGCCGCTTCATGCCCTGCACTTCGAGCCCCAGCGCCGCATTGTCGATAACGCGCCGCCACGGCATCAGCGCGTCGCGCTGCGGCATGAAGGCGAAGCGGGCGCCATCGAGCGGCGCGCCGTCGAAGCGCATCTCGCCCTCGCCCCGGATCGCGCCGGTGAGCAGTTGGAACAATGTCGACTTGCCGGCGCCGGAAGGACCGAGGATCGATACGAACTCGCCCGCGCCGACATGGAGGGAGACGCCGGCCAGCACCTCGAGCGCGCCGAAGTTCTTTTGCACGTCGCGGAGCTCGAGCCGGGTCATGGCCGGCCTGCGGCGGAAGGATCGGATTTGCCGTCCGCGCGTTCCCAGGGCATGGCGAGACGCTGGACGAGCACGGCAAGGCCGAACAGCGCCAGCGTCAGCGCCGAGCTGACCGCGACGGCGGCAAGCACCAGGTCGGGGCGGAAATTGTTCTTGGCGCTGAGCATGTAGATACCGAGCCCCTTCGCGGCGCCCGCATATTCGGCGAAGATGGCGCCCACCACGGCATAGGTGATGGAGATGCGCAGTCCGGCGAAGAAATAGGGCAGCGCCGACGGCAGCCGCGCCAGCCAAAAGATGCGCCAGCGCCCTGCTCCCATGGCGGCGAGCATCTGGCTGATCTCCTTGGCCGTGGCGGCATAGCCTTCGACCAGCGCCACCATCATCGGGAAGAAGGTGACCAGCGCCACGAGCAGGATTTTTGGCAGCAGCCCGAAGCCGAACCAAAGCACCACCAGCGGCGCGATCGCCACCAGCGGCAAGGTCTGGCTGGCGATCAGCAGCGGGAACAGCGCCCGGCGCAACGGGGCCAGGAAGTCGACCAACGCCGAGAGGATGAAGGCGGCGACGAGCGAGCAGGCAAAGCCCGCCAGCGTCGCGCGGATCGTGGGCAGCGTGTTGTCGGCAAGTGCCGAGCGGTTCTCCCAAGCCTGCGCCAGCACGCGCGAGGGTGCTGGGAGCACGGTGGACGCGATGCCGCCGAGGCGGGTGTAGAGCTCCCAGGCAATGAGGAGAAGAGCGAAAGCGATGGCGGCGGGGAGGCTTTTGGCGAAGGCGGAAGCAAGGGCTGATCTCCCCTCTTGCGGAGGAGATTGGACGGCACCCCGGCTTTCGCCAATCACGGAAGACTCCTCTTGCGGCGTAGAACCGAACAAAACAGCCACGACATCTACCTCGGCAGCGCTACGCGGCTCAAACCGCGGTCGGACTGTTCGCCGAAATCGTTATGTCGAGCGTCACGTGGCCCGCGCCGGGGCCGAAGCGGCAGAAGGCTTCCGCGAGCGTGGCGAACACCGCGCCGGCGTCGCCGCGCAGCCTGGTGCAGAAATTCTTTGAGCGGTCGAAGACGCCGGAGTTTTTCAGGAAGTCGATGCAACCATAGATCTCGTCCATGTGGTCGCCGGTGCCCATCACATAGAGCGAGAATTGCGCCGCCACCGGCTGGTCGGTCGAGGGCGTCGCCTCGACGGCGCGGAGCGCGGCACGCTTGCGCTCCTCGAGCGGAATCGCCGGGCCGCCTATCTCGTCCGAGCGGCAGATCGGATCGTCCGGCTCGCCGGGACAGCCGCGCGAGACCGCCGCCGACAGCACGCAGTGCTTGCCGCTCTTCGCCGCCGCGACGAACAGGTCGCGCATGGCGGGAAATAGCACTTCGGGCGGCCCGACCAGCAGCGTCGAGATATCGTCGGTCTCGATCCTCAGCCTGTCGCGGTAAGGGTCGAGCGCGTCCAACGCGCCAAGGATGACGCCGACGAAATCGTCAGCCATGGGATAAAGAGAAATCTGTGCGCCGGAAAACATGGCCCGCCTCGCTCCGCTGGTATTATCCAGATCAGCTTTAGGGTCCGGAGGCTTGCCGCCGCCATCTCAGCCCCGACCGTACGGAGCACCCCTGTGGATGGCCGCGTTAAAGCACTGTTCGAGCGAATGGGAAAGCGGTTTTTTGCGAGGCCAATTGAACCAGGGGCCCCATCTCCCTTAGGGAGATGCCGGGTTATAAGATTTTTCGCAGATTTCTTATAACCGCGGTATCGTAACCGCAGTGTCGTTCAAATTGTACGAATCCAGCTTGATTGTTTTTCGTACATAAAGTACGATCTTTCCCTTCCTTTGAGGGGACTTGCTTGAATACCGCGAACCATGGCGCTTTCGCCAACCTCTCCCGCCCTTTGCTCTCGCCACTGCCGTTTGCCGAGCGCGAACGCCTCGCCGGCGCTTGGCGCATGGCCAGCCAGGACATCGCCGACGATATCCGTTTCATCCGGCAATATCTGAAGGTGATCGCCGAGAAGGACGAGCGGCTTTCGACGGGCACGCTGGTGCATGGCCGCGCCTATGTCGAGGCCTGCGCCGCCTGGCTCTCAGAGACGGTGGCGCGGTATCTGCGCAATCTCAGGCTGATCAGCGAATGCGAAAGCGCGATGATCGCGGCAGGCGTGCGGTTTGCCCGGTCGAGCGATGCGTGGTGAGGCAGGCAGCTCCCCCTACAACCCTTGGGCCGCCCGTCGAAAAATGCATCGTTTCATACAATTGGAAATTGGTGGACGCGGCTGAGCGGCGGGTGGTTAAATTCGTCTCAGGCGAAGGAGGGTAAAGCCGCGTACCAGGGAGGAATTCGTTGATGGACCAGCGTATCGACATCGGCATACAGCCCGACGACCAGCCTTACGAAGTCACGTCATTCGCCAGAAAGCATGGCCTGACGATCCCCGTCGCGGACGCGGTGCTTTTCGCCAAGGGACCGTCGCCGTCGCGGACCGCCTGCGATACGGCGGCGCTGGCCCTCATTTGCGCGGTCGCGCAATACGCCGGAAAGCAAGGGAGACGGTAGCCTCCCCTACCAGCTGAACTGCAGCCCCACATTGCCGCCGACCTGGCTGCCGGCGAAAGCAATGCCGAGCGTGCTGGTCAGCCGGCCGCCATGGTCGAAGCCCTCGCTCAACACCGCGGCGCCCGTGACGCCGAAGGCATTGGCATAGCCGGCATTGCCCCAGTTGACGCGCACACCGAAATGCTCGCCCTGGACGAGATCGGGCGCTGCGAGCGCGGCCGAGATCGAGGCGTTCTCAAAGGCGCGCGTGATGCGGTTGTCGATGTCATCGACGTGGGCCGCGAGCGCCGTCTTACCGACCTCGGTCATCTCGCCGCCATTGCCGTCGTCGACCTGCTTCTTGGTCACGCCAGTCTGGGCATTGATGCAGGTGTCCGTGCCCGGGCTATAGTAGTAATTGGCTCCATAGGCGGAGCAGATCTTGACATACGCGACCGCGGCCTGGGATGGCGCCGCAAGGAGCGTTGCCGCGCCGAGGATCGCCGGCGCAAGAAGATATCTGAACATTGATTGCTCCCGGTCGCGCTTACCAGGTGAACTGCAGGCCGGCATTGCCGCCGACCGTCTTGCCGGAGAAGGCGACGCCCGCGGCGCCGGCCAGCCGACCGTTGCCGCCAGGCATGAAGCCCTCGCCAAGAACCGCCGCGCCGGTGACACCCATGGCGTTGGATTGACCGGCATTGCCCCAGTTGACGCGCACGCCGAAATGCTCGCCCTGCACCAGGTCCGGGCCGGCCAGCGCCGAGGCCACCGATGCACCCTCGAAGGCGCGCTGGACGCGGCGGTCAATGTTGTCGACCTTGCTCGCCAACGCCGTCTTGCCGTCGACCACACCGTCCTCCGTCACGCTGCGCGTCTCGCCCGTGTTGGCATTGATACAGGTGGCGGTGCCGGGACTGTAATAATATTGCGCGCCATACGCCGTGCACGCCCTGACGTACTCGACCGGCGCCGCCTGGCAAGGCGCGGAGAGACCGCCCACCACAGCTAGAAACGCAAATGAAATGACACGGTTGATACCCCGCATGCCCTGATCCCCGAAGTTGGATGTTGAGAGAAAGCCTCGCATGAAAAAGGCGCATGCGGGCGCGCGGAGTCAACTGCGCCTTCCGCTCAATGCCTGACTTTTACTGGGAGCACTTTATCTATTGAACACAGGTTGCAGCCAAGGCACAGAAAATATTTCAACCTGATCAGTAATTCCTTGATGATTGGAGCTGTGGCTTATTAACACTCTCAAACGATGCCAAGCGATCTGCTCGGCAGGCTCGCCGACATGGGCGCGGCTGGCGCAGACCGCGGCTTTGCAGGCCGCCGTCGCGCCGCCGGTGGGTCAACTATGCGGCAGACGGTCTGACGACCGCCCATAATCCCGTTAGGACGCGATCAGCCCTTGGCTTTCGACTTGGGTGACGCCTTGGGGGGCTTGGCAGGCTTCTCCGCCTTCGCGGCCTTCGGCTTCTCGACCTTGGCGGCAGCGGCCTTCTTGGCGGCTTTCTTCGGCCTGCCCGCCTCATCGATCTCGGCCGTCGCCTGGTCCCAGTGCTCCATATGCGCGCCTTCAGGCCGGCCGGCCTGCTCCCAAATCTCGTGCGCGCGCTGGCGAATGCGTTCGTACCTGTCGTCCGTCACTTTGTCGCCTCCTAAGGTTTGGGACTGTTCCCCAGCCAAACATTAGCCGAATTTTCGCGTGGCGTCTTGGGTGTAGACGCGGCGCGCAAACGCATCTTAAAGCAATATCCGGTGATGGCTCACTTCTCGTCGGAGAGCACCGCGATGCCGAGATACGCGGCCTTCTTGACGATCAGTCCGGCCAGATCGGCGTCGGAACGATCAGTTCCGGTGCGCTCGCGCAATAGCGCGACCGCCTGCTTGATCGACAGCAGCCCATCGCCGCGTTCGGCCAGCAGCTTGTCGACTTGGCGGGCAATGTCAGGGGATTCGACGTGTGGATGATGCATGGCAACGACTCCTTCCGCGCTTCGTTGCCTCCCAAACCGCTGCCTATCTTAGGCTTTATGCCCGGATGCGAGAAGAGCCCGATCCTTCCCCGACGCTCCGGGAGAGGATCGGGCTCTTTGAGGACTAAATCTACTGGATCACCTGAACAACGCGGCGCGTGCCGGGATCGATCAGCACCGTATGGTCATTGACGACCGCATAGCGGTACTGGACATCCGGAACCTGCTGCAGCTCGACGGTGTCAGGCACGGTCGAGCCGACGCCGAGCTCGAGGCCGAGCACATTGACCGAGGCGATCGGATGCTTGTGGACATATTCCTTGACCACGGTCTGCTGCTCGGGGGTGATGATCACCTCGTCCGCGGCCGCGATGCCGATGCCGGCCATCAGAGCCAGGCCGGCGACAGCTGGAATGAGGGTGGTTTTCATCGTTTCTCTCCTGTTGCGTTGGTGAACTCCGCCCCGGCCTCCGCGGGGGCGGAAACACGGGCAGGTGGAACATGGGAGCTCCCGGGGCAAACGCCGACGGCAAGGTGTTGTTCCGTCAGCGACGACTAATTGATTTGGCGGAACCTTCGCATCGGCTCCGCATTGGAAGGCATTGAAACTGCCCAAGTCTTTGAAATCAAAAGGATGCCGCAGTCATGCAAGAAGGCCCCATCAGAAGCGACATCGAACTTCGGGCCCCCGTGGCCATCGCCGTGGGCGCCGGCTTCAAGCGCGAGATCGCCACGCTCACCGGGATGCAGAACTTTCTCAAGGAATGGCCATTGGCGTCGCGAGGCAAGAGCCACAGCACGGCGTTGCACGCCTGCGAGGCGGCGCGAGCCGGCGACATCGATCTCGACAAGGCGCGGCAGGCATTCCTGGTCTTCGCGAAGAAGGCGGGAATCGAATGGACCGGCGCCGATCCGGTCACAGTGCTGCGCGAAGCAAAGATCAGGCGAAGCCGGGTACGCGAAAGCCGGGCACAGAACCGACACGTGCCTGGATAGTCTCTCGCCGGACAACGGCCGGGCGGCGGCGTCGGGCATGACGCCCGCAGGGCCAGCGGCACCCGCTGGACTCGCGGCGTCTGTTGATCACGCCTCACAACGCATATAACGACATCCGCCCAAGACGCGGTGCGCATCGGCCTCGACCACGAGTTTTAGGATTTTTGGCCTGCGAATCCCGGAGCAACCGGGCGCGCCCTGGCGTCCGTTGCATCCGTTTGCCTGCAAACCGCCGCCTTGCCGGCTGGAGGTCGACTGGATCGATCGGGGAGGATTTGGCTGGGGGCGGCTGTCAGCTCGGTGCCGATTCGCCCGGCGCCTCGGTAACGAAGGACGCGGCGATCAGATCGTCCGCGTCTATGCGTAGAGAGCCCTCGCCGCCCCCCATGATGGCCGCGACCTTCTGGAAGGTCTTCATCTCATGCTCGGTGATCCGGGCGTCCCGCATCCTGGCTTTGAGATCGGCGACACGCATCCCGAGCGAACGGGACGTTCCGATTTCACGTTTCGACATGTTGGTCAGTCTCCTCCCCCAACCCGTGCCTGTTTCGCCGCCGCCCGAATCTTAATCCTGCGCATGCTTGTGTTCTCTATGAGGCAATTTCGAACACAGCAGCGGCAACGCGGGCCCGGAACGAAGGTTCCGTTAGCATATGGTAACGAATTAATACTGGTTGACGGCCGGCCGCAGTTGGCGGCAGGGCCGTCAACTCAGCTGCGAATGATCCTACTGGATGATCTTGACGATCTTGCGCGTGCCGGGATCGACGACGACCGTCCGGTTGTCGATCACCGTGTAGCGATACTTGACGTTGGGAACCTCGTGCAGTTCCACCGTATCCGGTAAAGCGGTGCCGACGTTGAGTTCCACGCCGGGAACCTTGACCGACGCCAGCGGCTGCTTATGCACATATTCGCGGATGACCGTTTCCTGTTCGGGCTGGATGATCACATCCTCGGCGGCGGCGGCGCCGATGCCGGTCAGAAGCAGCAGGCCCGCGGCTGCGGTTGTGAGGTGCATTTTCATCGATTTTCTCCTTGATTTGGATATGCCTCTCACGCTGCGCCTGCGATTTCACAGCCGGTAGGCAATGTGCGTAACGCCGGCCGACAAGCCTTGTTCCTGCAAAAAATTCGCCGACACCATTTTCGGGGGGAACGTCACAGGCGCATTCAAAGAACGTCCGCGGCGCGCGGCGCGACAATTTCGGAACAATGCTTTTCGGGCCGGGTTTTCCCAGTGAAGGGACCGAACTTTCCGAGGAGAAATCCCATGAAACATCTGCTTATCACGAGTATGATCGCGCTTGGTGTCGGTTGCGGCGCCGCCATGGCCCAGACCGAATCCGCACAGCCGAGCGGCGGCGAAAATTGCGCGGCCGGCACGGCCGATTGCCAAAAGGGCGGCAAGGCCGGCGGGCAGGCTCAGGGCGAGACGAAATCGAAGACAGAGATGAACGCTCAGGGCAAGGCCGGCGCCAACACCGAGGAGCAGGCCCAGGGCAAGGCCAAGATGAAGACCGATGAACAGGCCCAGGGTCAGGCCGGCGCCAACACCGACCAGAACGCTCAGGACAACACGCAGTTGAAGAAGAAGCAGCAGGCACAGGGCAAGGCCGGTACCGAGCAGAATGCCCAGGGCAACACCAAGATGCAGACCGAGCAGAACGCTCAGAGCAAGACCGGCACCAGCACCGAGCAGAATGCCCAGAACAAGACCACGACCCGGACCGACCAGCAAGCTCAGGGCAAGGCCGGCACCACCAACGAGCAGAACGCTCAGGGCGGCAATACAAAGATGCAGACCGAGCAGAATGCGCAGGGCAAGACCGGCACGACCAACGAGCAGAATGCCCAGGGCAACACCAATGTCGAGACAGACCAGAACAAGACGGCCTCGATCAACAACGTGACGGTGGAGCAGAAGACGCAGGTCACGCAGATCATCCATGAGACCAAGGTCGAGCCGGTTCGCGACGTTAACTTCGACATCTCTGTCGGTATCGAGGTTCCGCGGCACAAGGTGCGTCTGCACCGCCTGCCGGCGCGCATCGTCAAGATCGTGCCTGCCTACGAATCCTACGAGTATTTCGTGCTGGCCGACGGACGCATCGTCATCGTCGACCCCGACACTTACAAGATCGTGCTGATCCTGACCTGATCCGGATAGCAGGACAGACAAGGGCCCGCCACGCGGCGGGCCTTTTTTCGTGAGGACAACCGAACACACGGGCAATCGCCTGCGCGTGTTCATTAGGCACGCGTTGAATGTTGAGCCTCGGGAACGATTTGGCGCAATTCCCAGTTGTCACACCAGAAGTCCTGCGTCCCTAGTCCCTATCGGATCGGACAAAAGGGCGATGGGCCCGTCGGCAAATCGTTCAAGCTTGCGGTCCACCTGGAAAACGTGCATGGGTCGAGATGGGTAGAGATATGGGCGAGATCGTCGATGACCGAATGTGGCCGCGGCGCTCGAATGGGCAGATGTATTTTCCGCAGTTTCTTGTGGGAATGGTGGCGACGCTTCTGGTGATCCTAGGTTGGACTTACGCCTCCACGGGATCTGTCTGGACGGCGATCGGCTGGACATTCCTGGCTGCCGTGGTTTTGCAGGTCGGCTATTTCGTGGCCGTGCTCTGGCTCGTGCATGGCGAGACCCGCGCGGCCGACGAAAGCAAAGCGGATGCAAGCTCGGCACCGGTCAAGATACCCGGCCCGTTCGAACGCGATGGAATCGTCCACGCTCTCATCTTGTGGCTGTTCCCGAAACTGCTGCCTTGATCGCTTTGAGCGGCGCTTTGCGACCGGGCTGACTGACGTCTTTTCCTTTTCGAGAGGTCGTCGCGCCGCAATAGCCAGCATTCCGCATTCTGCGCTCGAACGCAGCGACCGGGCTACGCCTCGGTGCTAAAGTTTCGAGGCGCCATCAAATTTGTATCGCCGCCGGCGGGCCGCCTTTCACGACGTCAATGCGGCGCAACCCCGCCGGCTTGCAGCCGTCGGAACCGTGGTCCGAGCCGGCTGCAATCCTGTGGTTCGCCGAACTAACGCGCGGTGGCCGGCGAAGCCGAGCGCACCTCCTCCGAAGACGAGAACACGACGAAGCCAAAGATCAGCACCGCAGCGGCGACGATCAGCGAGCCGACCGCCACGACCGGCTCGACCTCCGGATGGCCTGCCGCCAGCATCCAGTAGAGCGCCGGCAGCATGATCACGATGCCGACCGTATAGAGGCCGTAATGGATCATGGCGACGCGGCGCTCGGCCTTGGCCGGATTGAGCGCATAGTAGCCGCCGAAGATGGCGCTGGTGACCCAGCCAAGAAGGTTGATGTGGGCATGCGCCGGAAAGGCGCCGTGATCGCCCGAAATCGCCATCTGCAGCCCGGCGGCGATGCCCAGGATAAGAAAGACGATGGCCGTCTTGAAGAAAAGCTCCGATACCCGTGGCATTTTGCTGTCCTCCCAATGCCTTTGTAAACCCGACTCTGCGAAGTCTACATCCTGCAAGCCATATTAGCCATGGCGTACCTAAGTCGGGTGGGGCCTTCGGGCGAAAGCCACGAGATGTCGACGGCTTTGCAAAAAAATGGCTCGCCTCTTTCGAGGCGAGCCAAAAGGGAGCCGGGCTTGAGGTCGGCCCCCATCCAGGTTGCCACCTGAATTTCAAACGGAGCTAACGTAGCAGAGCCCGGAATTTATTTCACCGCAATAGCGGACTGACACGGTGAGGTTTCCCGACCTTGGACAGCTCAAGCCTTGCCGATCGGCCCATCGGCACCAAGGCGCCGCCAGGCAGGACGTCGCCCCTTTTTCAGCCGGCGGGTGAAAGCATGAGCTTCAGCGTTCCAATCCCTCGGCCAGAACCGCCGGCGGAGCACGGCAAGGCGCGGCGCCTTGCACCCGCGCAGCATTTGAGCAATGCTTGGCGACGGGGGAGTGGTTTCCGTAATTTCGGAAGCACGATTACATGTTCATTGACTACTACGAACTTCTGGAAATAAGCCCGAACGCCAATTCTGAGACCATCGAGCGGATTTTCCGCTACTTTGCCATGCGCTACCATCCCGACAATCGGGAGACAGGCAATGAATCGCGCTTCAGCGAGATCGTGGAAGCCCACAATACGCTGCGGGACCCAGTCAAACGGGCTCAGTACGACATCCTTTACCGGGAGCATCTGGGCCTTCGTCACGAACTCACGGAAGGAGCCCGCGACGGCGGCGGCATGGAGAGGGATACTGTCATCCAGGCCAATCTGCTGTCGCTCCTTTATGTGAGGCGCCGGCGGGACGTCAACAATCCGGGCATCGGCGACGACGAGCTCGAACGCCTGTCGGGCTGCCCTCGCGAGCACCTCGAATTCCACCTGTGGTACCTCAAGGCGAAGGGCTTCATCGGCAGGACCGAGAACGGGACATTCGCGATCACCGTGGAAGGCATCGATCACGCCGGGACCAAACAAGGCCAGGATCGCCCCGATGCCACCCGCCTGCTCGATCACGCGAATTAGGCCGACCATCAAAAGCCCGCCGACTGGCGCCTGAACCAGTGGCGGGCTCGATGAAGGAACAGCTACATCCCTGGGGAATCGACTGTCGTCTTCTCAACTCCCCATATCTGGGCTCGGTTCGCCGGGGGCGGCGGAGTCTAAGCCATGCACCATGGCGGGCAAGGACGAGGAGTGCGGATTATATTGGCGTTGTGTTTCGCCGAATACAAGGTGACCGAGGTCTGACGTGCCGACGCATTGGGCCGGGACCCGTCGAGGGTGACTGCGAGGACGCCCCGCCAACAGCTTGTTTGACGCAATGCCGCGTGGGTGGCAACCTGTAGCGGGAGCCGACACCCAACAATGGGCTCCCGCTTTGGCTCGTCTCGACCGAGGCGAGCCATTTTCTTTCTGGAGATCGCGAGTGCGCGGCGGGCGACACACCGACAAAAAAGCCGCCGGACGAGGCCCGGCGGCTTTCGTTCACCCTCTGGTCGGTTCGCCCGGCCTTATGGTGTTGTCGTCGCCGTGGCAGCGGCTTGCGCGTCGATCTTGCCCGCCAGCGTGTCCTTGGCCCAGGCGGTGACGTCGGCGTCGACCGGCTTGTTGGCCATCTCGGCAAGGGCCGCGTCCAAGGACGCGTCAGTGGGGGGCGGCGCGTTGTCAACCGCGGCCTGGGCATCGGTGACCGCCTGGTTGTCGGCGGTGATTGCCGTGTTCTGGGCGTCAATCTGCCCCTGAACGTCGGCAACCTGCGCATCGAGAGCGGCCTGTTGTTCGGTCGTGAAGCCGGTCGTGTCGGTCGCGTTGAGATCGGCGAGTTGCTGAGTGAGGTCGGCGAGCTTGCTCTGGTCGGTGGTCAATTGGGCGTTCGCGGCGTCGAGCTTGGCCTGCGCGTTCTTGGCCGCCGCGGCCTGCGTCGCGTAAGCCTGGACGCCGGCGAATTTCTTGCTCTTGGAATGCTCGTAGGCGCTTAGATTGCGCTTCAGCGAGTTCAACCGGCCGAGCTTGGCGTGGATGTTCTTTTCCTTGGGTGTGGCGGCCGTGGTCGTGTTGTCGGTCGAGCTGTCGTCAGACGCGCTGTTGTCGGACGCGCTGTCGGTGCCCTTGTTGTGACCGGGAGCGGAAGCCGACTTGCCGTGCGAGGCACCACCGTTGCCGTTGCCGCCGGCATTGCCACCGCCATTTCCGTTGCCGCCGCCGTTTCCGTTACCGCCGCCGTTACCGCCGCCATGGCCGTGGCCGCCGCCATTGCCGCCAGCGCCGGCAAGCGCGGGGGCCGCCCCGAGCGCCAGAATGGCAAGAGATGCCAGAAGTGTCTTTCGCAATGTCATTTTGCTTCTCCGCAGATGAATCGTCGTCATGGCCCACCGCTAGACAGCCTCTTATGAGAATTTCCTAATGGCGTTGGATAAACTTTAAGCAATCGCGGTCGCGAAATGAGAGCACGGTCGCCATCCTCCGGCGGTTTTCGCGAAATGGCACGTTAACATATTGAAATTCAATGGAAATACAAAGGGCCGAGCACCCTTGGGCCGTTTGGAACAATGAGGGCCCTTGTCTCGCCAGACCATGGTCCCAAAGATGTTTCTTGCGCCGCGCAAGGCAACGGCAGCAAGGCCCCGTCCCCCGGTTCGGCGCAACTATGAAGAGGCTTCCGCAGCGCAGGCGTTCTGCTTCAAGGGTTGAGGCGGCGCCCGGCTCCTGACCTTGTGCACCGGTGCTGGACTCGGCACCGATCCTCTAACCGCCGACCAGCGGCACGGCCACCGAGGTCGTGTAGCTGATCGGGTAATCGCTGAAATAGGGGAAACTGATGACGAAGGCATAGCTGGCGTTGACGTGCGCCATGCGGAAGCCGCCGCTCGCCGGGTCGGTGGTAATGGTGACGTTCACGTTCTGCAGGCCCAGCGCCTGCAGTTTCTGCGTGGCGACGGCCTGGATATCGGCCTGAGTAAGCGTGTTGTTGAGCTGCAGCGAGCGCGCGGAGGCTTCGAGCGCATAGCGGACGCTGGAGGCGTTGTTCATCGACCAGCCGAAGGCGAAGATGCCGAACAGGAGCATGATCAGGAAGGGCACGATCAGCGCGAACTCAATCGCCGCCCCGCCCGAGGCATTGCCGGCGAACGCCCTAGCTATTTGCTTGTATCGAGGCGCAATTCCGGGCGGAAGGCTGCGGCGCACTTTTCCTGGGGTTGCTTTAGCGGACACGAACCACCTGCTGATGGCCGATCGAGGTGTTGTTTGGGAAGGGGCCGAAGGTAAACGGGGGGACCCAGGTTCCGGACGCCTGGATCTGGACATAGATCGTGCGTAGGTTCGACCCCGTGCACGGGGTCGCCGCGTCAACCACGGTCGTTCCGCATTTGTAGGTGCGGTTCACGGTGACCGCCGCGTCGGCGGGCTTGTTGTCCCAGCTTGCGAGCGCTGCTGCTTGGGTGGCGCTGTCGTCGGAGGAGCCGGCCAACAGCAGGTTCGCCGCCGTTTTCACGCTGGCCCGCATCGCCAGCGAACTGGTGACGTAGGACCAGCCGTCCGCGATACCGAAGAGAGCGACGCACAGCACCGGCAGCACGAGCGAGAATTCCACCGCGGCGGCGCCGCAGCGGTTCTTGCGGAAGCGGATCGGCAGCGGCTCCATGCTGTTACTCGACGATCGCGACCGACGGTGCCGCCGGGATATCCCCGCCCCCGTATTTCGAGCAGTCCTGGTTGATGGTCGCATTGCCCGACCACTGAATGGTGTCGGCAACGACTTGCGTGCAGCCGTCCAGGCCCGAGAAATTGCCAAGATAATTGACCTGCTGCCTGGGGAAGTAGATCGCGCCGGTCAAAAGCGAATTTGCGGTGCCGTTGAAGGTGCTCTGCGCCGCCGTTCCTGTCCGGTCGCCGTAGAACAGCACGCCGGAATAGGTGCCCGAGATCGGCGCGCTCAGCGTCACCGTAGCATTGCCGTTGATGCTTATGGTATTGCTACCGGCCATAAAGATGGTGACGCCGGTGCAAGGCGCCGCGCAGGTGACGACGGCGCCGGCGTTGATCTTCAAATTACCCTGCACGACATAAGTACCGGAAGACAGCGCGACATTGCCGTTGAGATTCATGCCACTGCAATAGGTCCCGGGCTGCAATATTTGTGCTGACTTGCCACTGTTCACGGGCTGACACTGGTTAGAGGATGCGGGCGCCGGCAGGCTGGCGAACGGGTCAGAGGCCGGCAGCGCCTGGGTGATCGGAGACTTGCAGAGCGTGGTCACCGGATTGTTCAGCACCATGCCGCCAACGGTGATCAGGCAGTCAGCCTGGAGGCCGGCCGAACCCTGCACCTTGATGGCGTCGGAGGCGAGCGAGTCCGACATGACCGAGCAGCCGGTGAACTTGACGCTGGTGTTGCCGGAAAAAAGGGCGGCCTGCGATGCCGAGGGATTGAGCGCCAGCACGCAGGCCTTCGAGGCATCGGTGATCAGCGCCACCGCCCTCGCCTGCTCGGGCACCTTCGTCTGCGTGAAGATGGACGTGAAGATCCGGTCGAGGTTCTGGTTGAGGATCACCTCCACCGCCTTCTTGGCCGTGTTCGGCCCGGACGCCGGCGGCGTGTTGACGACGATGGTGCCGCCGCCCAGTCCGTTCGAGCCGGCCGATGACGTGGCGGCGGCGGTGATGGCGGCGGTATCGGAGCCCGCGACCTTCTCCAGCGCGCCGGCATAGGCCGCGGCGTCCGCGATCGCCTGCAGCTTCAGGCTCGAATAGTACCAATAGGACGTCTCGACGCCGAGGCCGGCGCCGCCGATGACCACCGGCAGGGTCAGCGCGAAGATGGTCGCGACATTGCCGCCCTTGCCTTCGCAAAAGCGTCGAGAGACCAGTCGAGAAAAAAGATTTCCGATGAACCGACCTGAAAAGGCCATGGCCGAGTGCACCCAAGCTATCCCAGCCATTACATTCATCATCGCCGTATGAACGAATGCCTAATTATTTCCCTCGACTTGCGCTGTTAGGACTGCATCAGGCCGCCACCCCGGCCTTGCGCCGCGCACACTAAGACTTAAGGCCCAAAAACTCTCAGACTTAAGGTGTAACCATCAGTTAAACCGTATATTTTAGCACTTTCTGCATTTTATCTTTTTTGGAAATCGCCCGTAGAGACAGCGTGCCTATCACTCTCGCATATAGGACGAGGGCGGGCTTCCATGTTTGCACGTTTCTGGGCTTCGAGACGCGGCAACTTCGCGGTCGCGACCGCGGTGGCCATGGTGCCGCTGATGCTTGCCCTGGCAGGATCCATCGACCTGATCGGCACCAGCGACGACGCCGCGCAGTTGCAGAATTCGCTGGACGCGGCCGGCCTTGCGATCGGTACGAAATACCAGGCGAGCATGTCGGCGAGCGACGTGCAGCAACTCGGCCAGACCTTCTTCGTGGCCAATATGAGCGCCGCCGACGCGCAGGAATATTCGGGCAGCGTCGCCGCCTTCCAGGCCGGGGCCAGCGGCGGTCCGAGCGCCTACTTCATTTCGCTGTCGTCGAGCATCAGCCGACCGGCCTTCGTCCCCGGCATGCCGGCCTGGCCGGCAACGCGCTCCGCCTCGGTCAAGATCAAGCCCGGCGCGCAGGCCTGCGTGCTCGCGCTCGATCAGCATGCCGACGGCGCGGTCAGCCTGCAGGGCTCCACCAATGTGGCGATGAGCGGTTGCGTGATCGCGGCCAATTCGGACGCCGACGACGCCGTCAGTCGGGGCGGCTCGGCGATCGTCAGCGCTGGCTGCGTCTCGACAGTCGGCGGCACGCAAGGGTTGACGCCCCCCAACGCCACTCTTTCCTGCGGCGCGGCGCAGGAAAACCAGTATGCCTCGTTCGATCCGCTGGCGGACGTCGTTCCGCCTCCCTACACGCTCTGCCTGCCAGTGCCGAACGGCAAGACGATAACGCTTTCGCCGGGCACCTACTGCGACAAGACGCTGTCGGGAAAGATTACTCTCAGTCCGGGTACCTACATCATGCGCAACGTCACCATAAAGCCGGGCGGCAACGGCAGCCTCATCGGCCAGGGCGTGACGATCTTCCTGATGGAGAACTCGCAGCTCATCATCAACGCCAACGAGCAGGTGAACCTGTCGCCGCCGGCCGGCGGCCCCTACGCCGGCATCACAATCTACCAGGCGCGCGGCAACACACAGGCGCTGACGCTGAACGGCGGATCCGGCTCGGTGGTGAGCGGTTTCATCTACGCCCCGGACGCTGCCATCACCTATGCCGGAAATTCGGATATGAACGCCGAAGGCAGTTGCCTGCGGCTGGTCGGCGACACTGTCGCAATGGCGGGAAGCTCCGCAGTTAAATCGGACTGCACGGCCGAGCTTGGGAACCGCGCGATGTATGCGGGACGGATGATCACGCTGGCGAAATGAGCGCCAATTTCGTCATCCTTTGAAATGCAATTCTGGACGGAAAACCGCTCGCACTTTTCCTGGAATCGCTTCCAGGGAAGATCACGATCCGCCTATGATATCCGCGCCCGGCTGCTCGTCGAAGAGCACCGCGCAGCCGCGCTCGAGCGCGACCTGCGTCAAGGCGTTGGCCGCATCTGTATCCGACGAGACGAAATCGCCGGTCAGGACGCGAAATTCCTCGACAGCCTTTGACATCGGCACCACACGTCCGGCCAAACGGCCGCTCGCGCATGCGTCGATGACGCACAAAAGATCGATGAGTTCGAAATTATGCATGGCGGCCTCCGCCTGCGCCATCCCTTCGCTCAATCAACGGTATGAGGCGCGGACTGGTTCCGTCGCCTGCGTTCGTCGGATGGCCTGACGGGCGCGAGCTTGAGATCGAAACGAGCAGGCAGGCATGGCTCGACACAGGCCTTGCGCACCGATCCGGTGGCCATCGTGTCGATCGGAAGAAGGACCACCATCTGGGCATGGCGCTGTGGCCAAAGCGGCCTGCCGAAGAGGAGGAAGACGCCGCCGATCAATCCCGCCAAAAGCAGCGCGGCAAACAGGTTCGCGATCACGTTGCCGGGTTGCACGGCCAGCAACTCCAAGAGAGTTTCCAGAGCGGAAGGAATGCCCGCCATATCGCAGGAATGGCGGGCACCCATCGTCGACCGCCGATGAAGGGACTTTGTCCGGCGGCTTGCTAGCCAATGAATTGGTGCCGCTGTTGTTGCGTGGAAATCGGGGGGTCGGGCCTCTGCGTTCGATGGATGAGACTTCAGTCTGAGCATGGCCCCGGACCGTCGCCCGAAGGCTGGAACAATCGCTTCATGCTGTCGTTGCCCGACAATCGAGATCGGCGAAAGGAGAGGAAGTCATGGCCGACGGACCTACAGTTGTAAACACAGGCGGCGGTGGCGGCGGCGGAACCGCGGTCGCAGTCGTTCTCGCCATCATCGTGATCGTCGGGCTGCTGTTCTTCACCGGCATCATCAATGTCGGCGGCGGTGGCGGCGGATCGACCGACGTCAACGTCAAGATCGACACGCCCAAGATCGAAGCGCCAAAGGCCGACACGCCGCCGGCGCCGACCAAGACACCGTCGCCGGCACCCGCTGCTCCGGCGCCGGGCCCAGCTCCCGCCCCCGCGAGCGGCGGCTGACCCTGGCGAACGCGACCAGTTGGCCAAAGGGTCTTGCTTGTCGTGCTTCCGGCCCGCGTATTCTTGGGAGACGCGGGCCGCCCTTGGAGCGGTTCCGCTTCTGCAATGGCGTCGAGCCGCTCCAAGTATTCGCCCAAACCGAAGTAATTCAGTCCCCGACGTCCATCGGCTGATGGCCGGGTCGCTGATGCCATAACACCTGGCAATAATCCGTCAGTTCGACGACCTGCGTGCAGACCGGACAGACATAGCTGTCGCAGCATCGGCGGAGCCCCGGCGGGCCGCGACGGGCGGCAATGACCGGCACGCGCGAATAGCCATTCACGACCTGATCAAGCATCGATTTCCTCCTGATGGTTGTTGATTATCTCCACCCAAATGTTTCCCCCCTCGCCCGACTATGTGGCACCGGCGCCGCGCTCGGTAAGCGCTGAGGCAGGTTCGGCATCCTGCTGATGGGGGATTGCGAAAAGTCGCGATGGTATCGCCTTCATCGTTGCCGAGGGTTCGCATCGAATTCTCCCTGTCGGGCGAGAACGGATGGGTCCCTCAACCACCGCCGTGCCAGCGCGAGAACAGGAAAGCACCCAGCGATCGGGTCCCGCATTAACTTCCGATAGGAAACGCTGAAAATTTTCGAAGGCCGAGAGCGCCTCCAATTATATTAGCGATACCTCATAATATGGAGTATGAGTAAGTCAGCGGTCGCCGACGATCGCAATGTCGGGCTCCGCTTGCACAAGGGAGGATGCCATGGCCGAAACCGCAATGCAGGTGACGAAACTCGAATCCAAATCGCACAACAATCCGGACGAAGTCCGCGCGCCCGCCAAGACGCGCGTCGAAATCGTGCGGCTGCCAAGTTATTCGCTGGCGCGGATGAACATGCAGCCGGGCTGGAAATGGTCCGAATGCGTGAAGCCGGTGGTCAAGACCGACAGCTGCCAGGTCTCGCATGTCGGCTACGTCGTATCCGGCTCGATCACCGTGCGCATGACCGACGGCACGCAAAAGACCTTCGAGGCCGGCAGTTCCTACACCATCCCGCCGGGCCACGACGCCTGGGTGGAAGGCAATCAGCCCTTCCAGTGCATCGAGGTGCTGAGCGCCGAGCAATACGCCAAACCAGCATAGGCCGGATTCAGCCGATGGGCGGCTATGAAGCTGCACCAGCCAAGGCTGTGGGATCGAGGCGACGTCACCTTGGTCCCTTCGCAGGTGCAATCGCCGCCTCATTCGAATGAATGAGGCAGGCTCATTCGTTTGTATGAAGACACAGAAAGCAAGCTCACAGGGCCTTGACACCAGACTGCTTTTGTTCTCTTTATGTTCCCTAAATCTGCCTTTTCCAACAGAGAAATCTAATACTGCACCGCGGCAAAGCGGGCGCTGCAGACGGGAGCGCAGGATGCTCGCTACGGACGCCGCCGCTGCCGCCACCATCCTGCATGCCGATCTCGATGCCTTCTACGCCTCCGTCGAGCAGTTGCTCGATCCATCATTGCGCGGCAAGCCGATCGCCGTCGGCGGCGGCGTGGTGCTGGCGGCTTCCTATGAGGCCAAGGTCTTCGGCGTGCGCGGCGGCATGCCCGGCCGCAAGGCGCGCGAGCTCTGCCCGCAGCTCATTTTCGTCGGCGGTCATTTTTCCGAGTACCAGCGTCTCGGCGATGCGGCGATCAAGGTGCTCGACGATTTCACGCCGGTAGTCGAACGCATCTCGATCGACGAGGCCTTTGCCGATGTCGCCGGCTGCACGCATCTGTTTGGCCCTCCGCAAGAGATCGCGCGAAAAATCCGCGCGCGGGTGAAGGCCGAGCTCGGCCTGCCGATCTCGATCGGCGTGGCGCGGACAAAGCATCTCGCCAAGATCGCCTCGCAGGTCGCCAAGCCAGACGGATTGGTGGTGGTCGAGCCCGGCACCGAGCTCGCCTTCCTGCACGATTTGCCCGTCACGCTGATGTGGGGCGTCGGCCCCGCGACCAAGGCCAGGCTCGCGGAAATCGGCGTCGAGACGATCGGGCAATTGGCGCGCACGCATAGCGGGGCGCTGGAGCGGCTGATCGGCCATGCCGCCGGCCAGAAGCTTGCCGCGCTTGCCTGGAACCGCGACCCGCGCAAGCTCGAGACGCATCGGCGCGCGCATTCGGCCGGCGCGCAATCGGCGCTGGGCAGGAAACCGGCGGTGGCGCGCGTCTTCGTGCCGACGCTGCTGCATCTTGCCGACCGCATCGCCAGCCGGTTGCGCGCCAAGGACCGGCCCGGGCGCACGGTCACGGTGCGCGTGCGCTTCGCCGACATGCGCGCGGTGAGCCGCTCGATTACGCTGGAGCAGCCGATCCAGGCGACCGCGATGCTGGCCGAGATCGCCGAGGAGCTGGTGCGCGGCGTGCTCGCCGCCCATCCGGGCGAGCGCGACATCTCGCTGCTCGCCATCTCCGTCTCGCATCTGGATGAGCATGTCGAGCTGCAGCTCGAACTGCCGCTCGGCCTGGCGGACGAGAAGCTCAGGCCTGGCAGCCGAAAAGGTCTCGCGCGCTTCGGCGCCGACCGAGCGGTGGACAAGATCCGCCAGCGCTTCGGCAAGGAGGCGGTCGGCTATGGCACGGTGGCGCTGGAAGGCCCGCGCTCGGTACCGGACGGTTTCAGGGAGCTCGCGGAGAAGGAGTTATAGAGCGGCCTGCGCTCACCTCCCCCAGGCCAGCCGCATCGTCACACCGACAACCAGGTGCGCTCGCTGTGGCGCCGGGATCTGGTGGCACGCTTCCAGGCGGCCAAGGACGCCGACGATCGCGGCCTGCCCAATGACGCGACGCGGCCCGACTATGCGGCGGCGCGCGGCGTCTTCTGGGTGATCGCCAGCAAGCCGGACGCGACCCGAGCCGAATTTCATGCAGACCGCCGCCATCGCGCCTGCCGATATCGGCACATCGCTGCATTTCCTGGGCAGCGAAGAGACCGTCGATCTGGTGAACTGGGGCTATTGCGCGGCCGATCAGGCGCTGCGCGACTGGTACGAGCCGGCGGTGGCAGCCGGCAAGGGCCTGCCCTTGACGCCGGGCGACGTGAGGCCCGGCCGCTGCGCGCGCGTGTCGAAGACGGTTTAGGATGTGAGCTGGCGCGCGAGCCGCGAATCTCCCCCGAAAGTATCGATTTGCCGGGCCGCGAGGCACGCGAAGCATTCATGTCGACCATGAGGCAGCCCATGCGAACCGCATCCTGTGCCTGCGGGCAACTGAAGATCTCCTGTGACGGCGAGCCGCGACTGGTCGCGTTGTGTCATTGCCTCGAGTGCCAGAGGCGGACCGGCAGCACTTACGGCATTGCCGCATTCTTCGCGCGCTCGGCGGTCACGGCCGAAGAGACCGCCAGCACCTACAAGCGATTGTCCGACGGCGGCCGCGCGGTCATGTTCCATTTCTGCCCGGAGTGCGGCTCCAGCGTCTTCTGAGCCAGAGCGCAAGCCGGACGCGATCGCGATGGCGGTGGGCTGTTTTGCGGATCCGGCGTTTCCGGCGCCGACGCACGTTGCATGGGAGGAGAGAAGGCATGCGTGGATAGGCGGAGAGGCGACGGCGGAACTGCCAATCTCCCCTCGAGGGGAAGATTGAGTGCTCCGCCGCTTTCGTCAATCGCCTTGGCGCAATCCAATCCGGTTCATTCCCTGCCCTCCGCATGCTAACAGGATCGCTTTCAACCTAAACACCGGGATGGACAGCGACATGGCAGTAGAAAAAGTAGCTCTGGTGACGGCGGGCGGCAGCGGCATGGGGGCTGCGGCGGCCAAGCGCCTGGCCGCAGACGGCTTCAAGGTCGGCGTGCTCTCCTCCTCCGGCAAGGGCGAGGCGCTGGGCAAGGAGCTCGGCGGCTTCGGCGTCACCGGCTCCAACCAGTCGAACGAAGACCTGAAGCGCCTTGCCGACGGCGCGCTGGAACGCTGGGGCCGCATCGACGTGCTGGTCAACAGCGCCGGCCACGGACCGCGCGCGCACATCATCGAGATCAGCGACGAGGACTGGCACAAGGGCATCGACACTTATTTCCTCAACGCCGTGCGCCCGACCCGGCTGGTGACGCCGGTGATGCAGAAGCAGAAGTCAGGCGTCATCATCAACATCTCGACCGCCTGGGCGTTCGAGCCGAGCGCGATGTTTCCGACCTCGGCCGTGGCGCGCGCCGGGCTTGCCGCCTACACCAAGATCTTCGCCGACACCTATGCCGCCGACAACATCCGCATGAACAATGTGCTACCCGGCTGGATCGACAGCCTGCCGACGACGAACGAGCGCCGCGACAGCGTGCCGATGAAGCGCTACGGCACGTCGGAAGAGATCGCCGCGACGATCTCGTTCCTCGCCTCCGATGGGGCCGCCTACATCACCGGGCAGAACATCCGCGTCGACGGCGGCATCACAAGGGCGCTGTAAGTCACGCCGCGGCAGGACGGCGCCCGGTATTGCCGGGCGCTACGTCATTTGCGACGGCGAAGGTGCAACAGCCAGAGAAAGCCCAACAAGGCAATGACAGCGGCGACATTGCCGAAAACGTTGCTCCAAAAACGCGCCGCGTCGTCCACACACGAAATCCAGCTGAGTCTGCCCCGGATCTCGCCGGTCTTGAGGCCGTAGGCAAGGTTATAGACGGCGAAGGCGGCGAGTGCCGCCACCAGGACAAAGACGGCGTCGTGTTCGTTGCGACCCATGCAGCACGTCTAGCCGGGCCAATGAAGTTTTGCTTATCGTCGTGTGGAAGGTATGTCGCCTCGGATCATCCGGGCTTGCGGGATTTTAGCACGCACAGAACGCATAGGAAGGCTATCGACGCCACCAGGACAATCGAATTGCCGACCACGATGTTCCAGAATCGAGTCGGGTCGTCCGAGAGAGCGACCCAATGCAACTTGCCGCGGACTTCGCCTGTCTTGATGCCGCAGGCAATGTTGTAGATCGCGATGGCGGCAAGCGCGGCCATCAGGACAAACAGGTCGTTGTTCTTGTTGCGATCCATGGAAGCGGATTTTAACAGCGCTTGGTGAAATTTTACTTACCTTGGGTAAGGCGGCGGCCGTTGCACCGGCGGCCGCCGCTGCCCTCAATGTTACTGGTTGATCTCCGGCTCGACGAGCTTGGCCAGGTTGCGCAGCGATTCCTGCCAGCCGAGATAGCAGGCCTCGGCGGGGATGGCGTCCGGGATGCCGGCCTGGGTGATGTTGATCTCGGTGCCGACCGACACTTTCTTCAAGGTCACCGTCACTTCGATCTGGCCCGGCAGGTTGGGATCGTCGAAGCGGTCGGTGTAGCGCAGGCGCTCGCCCGGAACGAGCTCGACGAATTCGCCGCCGAAGGCGTGGCTGTCGCCCGTGGTGAAGTTGCGGAAGGACATCTTGTAGGTGCCGCCGACCTTGCCCTCGAACTGGTGCACCGTGCAGGTAAAGCCGTTCGGCGGCAGCCACTTGGCCAGCGCATCGGCCTCGACGAATGCGCGGTAGACCTTCTCCGGCTTGGTCGCCAGGACGCGGTGCAGGTAGATGGTGCTCGGCATATCTCGATATCCTTCTTCAGTTGATCGATGCCCCAAGGACGGGCGGGCTCCAGCGGATCCGACAGAGGCTGTCAAACTTTTTGGCTAGAGCATGATGCCGAAAAGCGTGAAGCGGCTTTCGCATGACATCATGCTCTATCTTTTTGATCTAGAGTCGGATGATTTCAGCTCGATTTGACCTGAAATCATCCGACTCAGGCCGCTACCGTGCGCCTTTCAATGGAGGGAGCGGACATGAACGTTTCGATCAGACTCGGCATCGTCGGCGGCGCGGGCTGGCTGGGCGGCGCCATCGCGGATGCCGCGCTTCAGGCCGGCGTCGTTCGCATGCAGGACCTTGCCCTCTCCTACCGCAGCGCCAAACCGGATCGTTTTGCCGGCGCGTTCTGGACCGACGACAACCAGGCGCTCGCCGACCGCTGCGATGTCATCATGCTTTCGGTGCGGCCGCAGGACTGGCCGTCGCTTACCATCGACGCCAAGGGCAAGCTCGTGATCTCGGTGATGGCCGGCATCCGCCTTGCCGAGATCGGCGCGAAGCATGGCACGCGCCGGGTGGCGCGCACATTGCCCAACGCCGCGGCCGAGGTCGCGAAATCCTACACGCCTTGGATCGGGAGCAGCGATGCCACCGGCGTGGACCGCGCCATCGTGCGCGCGATCTTTTGCGCCTGCGGCAGCCAGGACGAGGTCGGCAGCGAACGCGACATCGACTATCTCACCGGCCTGACCGGATCCGGCCCGGCCTTCCCCGCCCTTTTGGCCGATGCCATGATGCGCCACGCTATCGCGTTTGGCCTGAAGCCCGAAGTGGCGCAGCGCGCCGTGAATACGGTGCTAACCGGCACCGGCCGGCTGATCGACTTGAACGACGCTTCGCCAGCCGACACGGTAAAGGCCTTCCTCGGCTATCGCGGCACGACCGCCGCGGCGATCGAGACGATGCGCGAAGCCGGATTCGACGAGGCGGTCGCCAAGGGGCTCGAGGCGGCGTTCAGGAAGTCGATCGCGATGGGCGAGACGTGAGCGGACGCTCCAATCTTAAAGGCCAAGACTCGATCGGCCACCACCTGTGGCTCCCGCTGCGGCCAATGCATCCGTTCGCGGCTGTCCGCACAATCTTTTGGCAGAAAATCTTGCAAAATTAAGTAAAATTGAGAATAATTCACGCCATGATTGTATTAGATACCACTTATTCTATCTTCACAAAATATCGATAAAAATACTGGCAATTTTCTCTGTACTATTTGCTTGTTTTCGGGAACCATAGTCCACGTTGCAAATTTGGTTCGGAGCGGTCGCTTGAACCTGCAATGAACCTCCGGGCGGGGCAGCGCGGAAGGAGTGCACGATGAGCTTCGTCGTCAACGCGATAGGCGTTCCTCTCTACTATAGCGGCGCTTCCAATCATTGGTTTTCGGCAACGTCCGGACCGACATTCAACGGCAGCAGCGGCAACGACTCCATCTGGGGCGCCAGCGGCGTCAACGTCACCATGTATGGCGGCCCCGGCGACGACATCTATTACCTCTATTCGGCGAGCAACAAGGTGGTCGAGAACCCTGGAGAGGGCATCGACACGATCAACACTTGGATGAGCTACACGCTGCCGAACAATGTCGAAAACCTCGTCGTCACCAACGCCCATAACTATGCCTTCGGCAATGCCCTGGACAACATCATCACCGCCGCGGCGGGCGGCCAGACCCTGGACGGCGGCGCGGGCAACGATGTCCTGATCGATGGCGGCGGCGGCGCCGACACTTTCATCATCGCGAAGGGCAATGGGAGCGACTTGATCGTCAATTTCGCCTCGAACGACACGGTGCGCCTCGATGGCTACGGGTTCACGTCGTTCGCCGCCATCCACGAGAACCTGATCCAGGCGGGCCCCAATGTGATGCTGAATCTCGGATCGGGCGAGATTCTCGAATTCAAGAACATGACAATCGACAAGCTGCAGCCCAACCAGTTCGAGCTGCCGATCGACAAGTCCGGCATGACGCTGTCCTTCAGCGACGAGTTCAACACGCTGAACCTTCACAACAGCCAGGGCGGCACCTGGGACACCAACTTCTGGTGGGGCGCGGCGAACGGCAGCACGCTCACCCGCAATGGCGAGCTGCAGTGGTACATCGACGCCAATTACGGCCCGACCAGCTCGGTGCATCCGTTCAGCGTGCAGAACGGCGTGCTCTCCATCACCGCCGCGCAGGCGCCGGCCGACATCAAGCCGCTGATCAACAATTACGAATACACCTCCGGCATCCTGACCACGCATGACTCGTTCTCGCAGACCTATGGCTATTTCGAAATGAAGGCCGACCTGCCGGAGAATGCCGGCGCCTGGCCAGCCTTCTGGCTGCTGCCGGAGGACGGCTCCTGGCCGCCGGAGCTTGACGTGATCGAAAAGTATGGCCAGAACCCGAATTCTCTGCTGATGACCGCTCACACCAACCAGACGGGCCAGCACACGACGGTCGGATCCACGGTGAACGCCATGGACACCGCCGGCTTCCACACCTATGGCCTGCTGTGGACGCCGGACAAGCTGATCTGGACCTATGACGGCGTGCAGGTCGCCGAAGCGGCGACGCCGTCGGACATGAACAAGCCGATGTACATGCTGGTCGATCTCGCGGTCGGCGGCCAAGCCGGCGCGCCGCCGGACCATCTCGCCACACCGGCCGAGATGAAGATCGACTATATCCGCGCCTATACGCTGAACGACTTGCCAAGCCAGGCGGCGGCACTGACCAGCCACACCGCAAGCAGCACGCAGCAGCATCTCGGCACGGCAAGCGAGCATTCGGCCTGATTCGGACGTTAGGCGACTGCCCGTGATCCGGGTTGGAGAGGGAGTGCGGGAAATGACGGGACAGTCGGGATTGCGGCCAGTCTTGCGTCGCGCCGTCGCCGATGTCGGGCTGTTCTCGCTGCTCATCAACCTTCTGCTGCTGGTGATCCCACTTTACCTGCTCCAAATCTACGACCGCGTCCTGCCCTCCTCCAGCCTCGAGACGCTTGTCTATCTGTCGGTCATCGCGGTCGCGGCGCTCGGCTTCCTCGGCTTCCTCGACACCATCCGCGCGGTCTACACGCAGCGCGTCGCCGCGACGGTCAATGACAGGCTTGGCGCAAGAATGTTCGCCGCTTCGCTCGGCGCCAGAAACGCGCCGTCGCCGCTCACCGACCTCGCCTCGGTCTGCGCCTTCATCCGCTCGCGCGGCGTGTCAGTACTGTTCGACCTGCCCTTCGCGCCGGTCTTCCTCGGCCTGCTCTACCTTATCCATCCACTGCTCTTCTGGGTGACGCTTGGCGGCGCGGCGATGCTCGTCATGCTGGTCGTGGCCAACCAGCTTGCCATCGGCAGGAAGGATGCGCTGTCGGCGGAGCGTTCGGCTCTGGCCAGCCGGGCCGAGCAGGCCTTTGCCCGCAACGCCGAGACGCTGCGCGCCATGGGCATGGTGGAAAACGCCGCGCGCGCATGGGGACGCCATGTGGCGGAGGCGCTTGTCCTGCATGATCATTCGGCCTGCGCCAACGCCATCTTCAGTGGCGCTTCGAGGGCGCTGCGCATGATGCTGCAGCTGGCGATCCTCGGCACCGGCGCCTGGCTGGTGCTCAAGGGCCAGATGACGGCCGGCATGATCTTCGCCTCCTCGCTGGTGTCGTCACGCGCGCTGCAGCCTCTCGACCAGCTGATCGGTTCCTGGCGGCAGATTGGCGAGGCCAGACGCGCATGGTCGCGGCTGGGAGGAGCGCTCACGGCACAGCCGGCCGAGACACGCAAGCTCGTCTTGCCCGACCCGACCGGCGCGGTCTCTGCGCAGGATCTTTTCTTCATCGCGCCGAATGCCACCTTCGGCGCCGAGCCGATCCTCAAGCGGTTGAGCTTCGCGATCCAGCCCGGCGAGGCTGTGGCGATCGTCGGCCCGAGCGGCGCCGGCAAATCGACGCTGGCGCGGCTGCTTGTCGGGGCAACCCAGCCGAGTGGCGGCTCGGTCAGGATCGACGGCGCCGAACTCAAGACCTGGGACGAAAACCAGCTCGGCCGGCATATCGGCTATCTAGCGCAGGAGGTGGAGCTTTTCCCCGGCTCGGTCCGCGAAAACATCGCCCGCTTCGACGCGGACGCGGACGACGCCGCAATCGTTGAGGCGGCAAAACGCGCCGAGGCGCATGAGCTGATCCTTTCGCTGCGCGATGGCTACCAGACGGTGATCGCCGGGACGCTGTCCGGCGGTGAGCGGCAGCGGATCGGGCTGGCGCGCGCCTTCTACGGCAACCCGCGCATCCTGGTGCTGGACGAGCCGAGCACGCATCTCGACGGCGCCGGCGAGGCGGCACTCGAGGCAGTGCTTGCCGCCGCGCGCGCCGCCGGCGTCACCACGATCGTGATCACGCATCGCCCTTCCATCGCCGCGGCCTGCGACCGCGTGATGGTTTTGCGCGGCGGCGTCATCGAAGCGTTCGGGCCGAGCGCGGAGGTGCTGCGGCAGTCAACTGCAGACAGGGGCAAGGGCACGCGGCAGAGCACGGTGGTGACCGGATCGTTCGCACCGACCATCCGTGCCGCGCCGACCATCCGCCACGGATCCTGAACGATGACGCAGAGCCTCACCTTCGAAGGCCGCCCGCGCACCGACTTCCGGCGCACCGCCTTCGCCGGCTACGCGGCGATCGCGCTGATGGTCGGCGGCTTCGGCTATTGGGCGGCGAGTGCGCCGCTGGCCGGCGCGGTGATCACCCAAGGCACGATCGCGGCGACCGGCGGCAACATCCTGATCCAGCACCGCGAGGGCGGCATCATCAGGCAATTGCTGGTGCATGAAGGCGACCGCGTACAGGAAGGCCAGAACCTCATTCTGCTCGACCGGACCGCGCCGGAGGCCGACCTCAACCGGCTGACAAGGCAGTGGATCGCGCTCAAGGCCAGCGCCGCGCGGCTGGAAGCCGAGCGCGACGGCCTCGTCACGCTGGCGCCGGTCGCCGAGCCAGCGCCGGCGCCGTTCCAGCAGGAATTCCAGAACCTGATCCGCGAACAGCAGAAGGAGTTCGACGCCAGGCTCGCGCGGTTCCGCTCCGAGCAGTCGATCCTGGCGCAGCGCGTCGCCATGCATCGCGAGTCGGTCAAAGGCTTGAACGCGCAGAAGGCGGCAATCGAACAGCAAGCCGAGGTGGTGAAGAAGGAGCTCGGCATCAAGACCGACCTTCTGAACCGGGGCCTTACCGACCGCAGCGAATATTCGCAGTTGCTGCGCTCGGAGGCCGACCTCATAGGCCAAGCCGGCGCTCTGGAGGCGGACCTCGCCTCGGCCAACACGCAGATCGTCGAGGCGGAGGCGCAGACCGAGCGCGCGACGACGCAGCGCGTCGAGGAAGCGCTGACCAAACTCGACGACGTGCGCACCAATCTCGCCGACATCGAGGAGCGGATGCGCGCGGCGCAAGCGGTGCTGAAGCGCACGACGATCACCGCGCCGACGGCGGGCGTCGTCATCTCTTCGACCTACAATTCGCAAGGCAGCGTGGTGGCGCCCGGCGAAAAGATCATGGAGATCCTGCCCACGTCATCGGGCCTGGTGGTGGACGCCAGGCTGCGGCCGAAGGACATCGACCAGGTGCATGTCGGCCAACAGGCAAAGCTCAGGCTCTCCGCGCTCAACGCGCGCCTGACACCGGAAGTCCCGGCCACGGTGAGCGAGATTTCAGCCGACCGGCTGATCGACGAGGCTACTCACGAACCCTATTTCCGCGCCAGGCTAAAGATCACCGATGCCCTGCCCCGGGGCGTGAAGAGAGAACAGCTCTATCCGGGCACCCCGGTCGACACCTTCATCAGCACCGGCAACCGGACCTTCTTCGAGTATCTGGTACGCCCGATGATGGACTCCTTCGCAAGGGCGTTCAGGGAACGGTAGGCACCGTCACGTCATAGCCGCGTCCAGCCTGCCGCGGTAAGCTGGATTTCGACACGGATATCGAGCAACCGAAGCTCGCTCCGACCGTGGCGCGCGCCGGCGGCTCCGCACCGTCAAGCCAGTCGACCCAGGCCTTGTTCATCGCGTCGACGATCACGGTGTTCGAACCTATGGGCGCGGCGAACCTCGTCCGAGCGCATACCTTCCGGGTCTACGAGCCGCTGTTTGCCGCGGCGCCCGGCTATTTCCTGCTGGCGGGGCTGGTGATGGCGGGCTTCGGTTTCGTCGAGCGCCGGTTCGCCCGGAGGTATTGAGCGGCGACAAAAAGCCATCCCCGATCCCACGGACCATCGCCCCTCCCCTGGCTGAATCGAATTTGGGCCACCGCCTGTAGACATAGCGGCGGCAATGAAACAATCTTCACTGCGGGAACATAAGCGCGTCTCGAAGAAGGCGCCTACCTTCGGGTGCGCATGAACAATCGCTGGACCTTGTACGATCCACGCCTTGCCTGGATGCTGGTTGCACCGGTGCTTCTGCTGCTGATCTTCTTCCTGGTGCTGCCGATCGCGGTGATGGCGGCCTATACGTTATTCACCTTCGTCACCGCCGGCGTCGAATCCAGCGCGCTGACCACCGCCAACTGGCAGGAATTCTTCACCGACAGCTATTATTCCGGCTTCCTTCTGAAGACGCTGAGGGTCGGCGCGATCACCGCGCTGCTGTGCGGCGTGCTCGGCTATTTCCCGGCCTATTTCATCTGGGCGACGAGCTTCAGGCACAAATGGCTGCTCTTGCTCCTGCTCATCGTGCCGTTCTGGATCAGCTTCACCATCCGCACCTTTTCCTGGATCAACATCCTGGGCGAACAGGGCGTCATCAACGTCACGCTGCTCAAGATGGGTATCATCAACGAGCCGCTGCAGATGCTCTACAACGAGGGCGCGGTGATCCTGGGACTGCTGCACTTCCTCCTGCCCTACATGATCCTCAACGTCTATGTCAGCCTCGAGGGCATCGACCGCACGCTGATCTCGGCCGCGCGCTCGATGGGCTGCACCAGCGCGCAGGCGTTCCGCGAGGTCACGCTTCCCCTCTCCCTGCCGGGCCTGGCGGCGGGCCTGCTGCTCTGTTTCGTACTGGCCGCCGGAAGCTATGTGACGCCGCAGTTGCTCGGCTCGGGCCGCGACGCGCTGTTCGGCAACCTGATCTACGATACCATCATGGGCGAATTGAACTGGCCGCTGGGGGCAACGCTTTCGATCGTGCTGTTCGTCGTGCTCGGCTTCTTCGCCGCCATCTACACCCGCTACATGGGCATGTCGCAGATTGTGAAGGGGTTGGGCGGATGAAGGCTGCGCGACCGAACGGGGAAGGCAGATGGGCCTGGCGGCTGACCGGCTTCGTCACGGTCTGCGTCTACATCTTCATGTTCGCGCCGATCGTGGCGACCGTCATCCTGTCGTTCAATGCCTCGATGTTCGGCGGCTTCCCAATGACCGGCTTTTCGCTGCAATGGTACGCCAAGCTGATGAACAATGACGCGGTGCTGACGGCCTTCCGCACCTCACTGTGGATCGCGCTGGTCACCGCCGTCGCCACCACCGCCATCGGCGTCGTCACGGCCTTCGCGCTGGTGCGTTTCGAGTTCCCGGGCAAGCAGGCGCTGAGCACGCTGGTGATCCTGCCGGCGCTGGTGCCGGAAACCATCCTCGGCGTCGGCCTGCTGGTGCTGATCAAGGCGATCGACCAGCCGCGCACCATGCTGCTCCTGGTGCTCGGCCACATCCTTTTAGCCGTGCCCTATGTGGTGCTGATCGCGCAGGCGCGCATGGTGGGCATAAGGCGCGTCTATGAGGAGGCGGCGCTGTCGCTCGGCGCCTCGCGCTTCTCGTCCTTTCGCGAGATCACGCTGCCGCTGCTGATCCCGGCGGTCGTCGGCGGCGCGCTACTCGCCTTCACCATCTCGTTCGACAACACCTCGGCGAGCCTGTTCTGGCGGCCGGCAGGCGTCGAGACCATGCCCACCCAGATCCTTTCCATGCTGAAAATCTCGATCAGCCCGGAGATCAACGCGCTCGGCACCGTGATGATCCTGGTGACCGTCGGCATCCCGTTGATCGGCGGCCTGATCCTGCAGAGCCTGACGAAGTTGAAGAGACGCGGTGAACCAAAGGAGGAAGTACGATGAAACTGACGACAACCAAGCGGCTGGAACGGCTGCATGACCGGTATGCCAATGGCGATCTGAGCCGCCGCACTTTCCTGACGCTGACGGCGGCAGCGGCCGCATCGGCGGGGCTTTCCCTGCCGTGGATGGGAAGGGCGCTCGCCGCGGTCGAGGAAGTCCGCTTCGATGGCTGGGGCGGCACGGTGCAGGACGCGATCGACAAATTCGCCTTCCAGCCCTACACGGCCAAGACCAAGATCAAGGTGGTGCAAGGCACGTTCGGCGACGAGGACGAGATCATCACCAAGATCAAGACCGCGAAGCCCGGCGACTACCAGGTCATCCATTCCTCGGGCGTCAACTACTACATCAAATACGTCAATGGCGGGCTGACCTCGGAGATCAACGAGGCCAACATTCCCAACATGGTGAATGTGCTGCAGCCGATGATCGAGCCCTTCCGCAAGCTGACGCCGAAGCTGTCGGCCGTGCCTTACGACTACGGCACCACCGGCATCGCCTACAACACCAAAGTGATCTCGCCGGAGGAAGCCAAGGAAAAGGGCGCGGCACTTCTGCTCGACAAGAAATATGCGGGCAAGGTCGGCGGCTATTCCGACATGACGACGCGCGTCTGGTACGCCGCCCTGGCCACCGGACAGGACCCCAACAACCTCAAGGACATGGACACGATCTGGGCCAAGGTGCGCGAAACGCGCGACCTCGCCAAGAAGTTCTGGAGCTCCGGCGCGGAGCTGATGGACCTGCTCTCCAAGGGCGAGATCGTGGTGACCGACGCATGGTCGGGCCGGGTCGCCGCGCTGCAGGACCAGGGCCATCCGATCGGCTATCTCGATCCGGCCGGCTCCTATGCGTGGATGGAGGACATGCTGATCCTGAAGGGCTCGCCGATGACCGAATGCGAGGAGCTGATCAACTTTATGCTCGACCCTGCGACCTCGATCGCGGTGGCCGAGGGCCAGAGCTACCCGCCGTCGCTCGACCCGACCAAGGTCAAGCTGACCGACAAGATCGCGAAGCTGCCGGCTTTCGATCCGACCGGCACGATGAAGGCGCTGACCTTCGCCGATCCAACCTACTGGGCGACCAACGAGGACGCCTGGACCAAGCAGTGGAACAGGATCTCGAAAGGTGCCTGAGGGTCAGGATACGAAAATCCATCCCCGGCCGGCCTCGGCCGGGGCGGAAGGCGCGAGCGCGGCCGCCGGGGCGAACAGCCCGGCGGTCGAGTTTCGCAACATCGACATCGCCTACGGCAAGTTCGTCGCGGTGCGCGATTTCTCTTTGTCGATCCGCAAGGGCAGCTTCGTCACGCTGCTCGGGCCTTCGGGCTGCGGCAAGACGACGATCCTGCGCTCCATCGCCGGGCTGGTCGACATTTCGGCCGGCCAGATCATGATCGGCGGCCGGCGCGTCGACGACGTGCCGATCTACAAGCGCAATATCGGGCTGGTGTTCCAGAGCTATGCGCTCTTTCCCCACAAGACCGTGTTCGACAATGTCGCCTTCGGCCTGAAATACCGCAACGTCGCCAAGCCCGAGATCAAACGCAAGGTCGGCCAGGCGCTCGACATGGTTCGGCTGCCGGGCAGCGAGAAGAAACTGCCCTCCCAATTGTCGGGCGGCCAGCAGCAGCGCATCGCGCTGGCGCGCGCCATCGTCTTCGAGCCGCAGGTGCTTTTGCTCGACGAGCCGCTCTCGGCGCTCGACGCCAACATGCGCGAGGAGATGCGCGTCGAGATCAAGAAGATCCAGAAGGAAACCGGCATCACCGCCATCTTCGTCACGCACGACCAGGAAGAAGCGCTGTCGATGTCGGACCGCATCGTGGTGATGAATGCCGGCTCGGCCGAGCAGATCGGCACGCCGGAAGAGGTCTATGAGCGGCCCGCCACCGCCTTCGTCGCCGACTTCCTCGGCAAGGCCAACATGCTTCCCGGAACGGTGAGCCGATCCGACGGACCGACGACAGTCACGCTGGCCAGTGGCCAGACCGTCAATGTGCTGGCGCCGCAACCGCTGCCGCAAGGAAGCGCCGTCACCGTCGTGGTGCGGCCGCAGAAACTGTCGGTGGGTCGAACGAGCGCCAACCGGTTGCCCGGCCGGGTCGTGTCGGCCTCGTATCTCGGCGGCAGCGCCATCTACGAGGTTGACATAGGCGGCAAGACGAACATCCGCGCCAACGCCCCGATCGACGGCCGCGTTCTCAACGAAGGCGAAGCGATCGAACTCGGCTTCGACGCGGACGATTGCGTCTTGCTGGACGAGGCAGGGCGGCGGATTTCCTGAAGGCCGCGTCCGCCCTGTAATCAGTACGACCCTTGACGGCTATTACAGTTCATTTCTTGGAGAGAAACGCTTTGCAGGCAGGGGTGAGCTCACTGATGTGCTGTTTAAGACAGCTTAACCCCTTTGCATTGTCGACCATCTTGCACACTCGCTGGGCATCCGTCCTGCATGGCGTTTTGTAAGCATCTTTCGCTGAAGCGACGTCGGCGAGGAAAAGCGAACTGGAAGCCAGAAGCGCCAGTCCAAGCGTTTTCTGTTTGCGCATGAGTTAATTCCCCTCTGAACATGAGCATAGTAACGCAGCCATTATATACGCTAGCCCTGATATAATAGGAAGGCAAAGGACTTTGCGACGAAGCGCTCTGTGCCGCATTGGCAAAGGACGATATTTCAAACTGAGACACCACCAGATTCCCACGGCAATTTCGACGCCCGCTCCAACGCTCGCTCCCCCGGTCGTCGGCGACAAGTCCTCCCATTGGTGACGTGAATGATCACGCCGCAAAGAGATGGAGACGACAATGACGAGTTTGGAGCACACCGCCTGTGAACCCGGCCGCGCGGACCTTAGCCTGATTGGCTTTGCCGGCCGCGCGCTGCGGCTTGCCTATCGTGCGATGAGGATGCGCAGCGACCGCGCCGCCATGCAGGCCATGCCCGATCATCTGCTCAAGGACATGGGTATCGGCCGTTCGGAAATCGACCGTTACACCTCGATGCGCTACGCCTCCGACGTCGACGGGATGGACATCCGCAACGCCGGATGACCCTCGATGGCGGTCGTCACCACGCTCTCGACAAGCCCCGGGCTTCCCCGCGCCGGGACTTTTGCGTTCCGGCGCATTCGGGCGTCGACATTCGTTTCAAACGATACATCCAACGCAATTTCCAACGGTAGACGTATGAAAAATTCCACGGTCGCACCCACTCTCGTTCAAACGCTCCATCGGCAAACAGAGGCCGTCACGGCAACCAAGCCGCAAACGAACCTTTGGAGATGAAGATGCAACCCAACACCAAACCTGCACGGCTTCCGCTCAATGGCGTCGACACGCCGAACCTTCTGGCGACGATCAATTTCGTCGCCGGGCAGCCGGAGCTGGCAAAATTCCAGTTCCGCGCCCACAACGAGTGGATCGAGGGCACACACAGCAAGACCGTCATGAATGGCTTCTTCGGCGCAGGCCAGGAGCAGAAGCACGAGAAGCCGCATTATGCCGACGCCGACCATCCGGCGATCCTGTGCGGCGCCGACAATGCGCCGACCCCGGTCGAATGGCTGCTGCACGGGCTGGCGGGCTGCCTGATGGCTGGCGTCGCCAACATTGCCGCCGCACGCGGGATCAAGCTCACCAAGGTGAAGTGCTCGGTCGACGGCGACATCGACCTGCGCGGCATCCTCGGCATTTCCGACGAGGTTCGCAACGGCTTCCAGAACATCCAGGTGTCGTTCGAGATCGAAGGCGACGCGCCGGCCGAGAAGCTGCAGCAGCTGGTCGAGCAGTCGCGCGCCCGTTCGGCCGTGTTCGACGTGCTGACCAAGGGCGTGCCGGTCACCGTCGGCATCAAGACCATCCAGTAAGCCGAAGCCGGCAGGCGATCCGGACCGATCCGGGCCGCCTGCCGCCTCCCAAACGGACCAGAACCATGAGACGCGCGGTCGTCATCATCGGCGCGGGCCAGGCTGGCCTTGCGCTCAGCCATTGCCTCGGCCAGGCCGGTATCGACCATGCCGTGCTGGAGCGCGGCCGCATCGGCGAGCGCTGGCGCTCGCAGAGCTGGCGCTCGCTCAGGCTGCTCACGCCGAACTGGCTGAACGCCCTGCCCGGCTCGCCCTATGAGGGCGGCGATCCCGACGGCTTCATGAGCAAAGGGGCTTTCGTGGAAAGCCTGGAGCGCTACGCCTGGCAGTGGCATGCGCCCGTCGAGACCAATGTCGAGGTCACATCTGTCAAGCGGACCGGCGACGGCTTTGCCTTGCGCACCAGCGCCGGCGAGTGGTCGGCGCGCGCGGTCGTCGTCGCGACAGGACATTGCGACCGGCCGGTCATCCCTTTTTCGGCTGAGACCCTTTGCGGACCTCTCAGCATTCACGCTTCGCAATATCGCTCGCCCGGCGAGCTGCCGGGCGGCGGCGTCCTAGTCGTCGGCGCCTCGTCCTCCGGCGTGCAGATCGCCGACGAACTCGCCCGCTCGGGCCGGCGCGTGGTGCTTTCGGTCGGCAAGCATACGCGCCTGCCCAGAACATGGCGCGGCCAGGATATCTTCTTCTGGCTGTGCGCAATGGGCCTGATGGCGCAGCGCCGGGAAGACCTCGCCAATCCGGAAGGCGCGCGACGCCAGCCGTCGCTGCAGCTCGCCGGCCGGCCCGACAGGGCCGATGTCGATCTCGCCACGCTGCAGGCGTTCGGCGTGGAGCTGACCGGGCGGGTGCGCGGCGTCGGCGACCGCGAGATCGCCTTCGCCGGCGACCTTGGCCAGCACATCGCTGCGGCGGAAGCGAAGCAGGCGCGCCTGCTCGACCAGATCGACCGCTTCACGGGCGCGGCGACACCATACCGGCCCGATCCGGTAGCGATGCCGGCGGCGTGCGCGGACCGGCTGTCGCTCACCGACGGATCGATCCGCAGCATCGTCTGGGCGACTGGCTATGCGCGCTCGCTCGGCTGGCTGGAGCCGCTGGCGCTCGGCGCCGACGGCGAGCTCGCGCATCAGGGCGGCGTCACCAGCGTGCCCGGCCTCTACGCGCTCGGCTTCCGCTTCCTGCGCAAGCGCGATTCCAACTTCATCGGCGGCGTCGGCGCGGACGCCGAGGCGATCGCCGCCGAAATCTCGCGTCATCTCGACTGCAACGGCCGCAAGGCGGCCTGAGGATCACGACCACCATGGCAACCAATCCCATCTCCCTCATGGCCACCCCCAGGCGCGGCCACTACGACGCCATCATCGTCGGCGCGCGCTGCGCGGGTGCGGCGACCGCGATGCTGCTCGCCCGCGCGGGTCTCAAGGTGCTTGCGATCGACCGCAAGCCCTACGGCTCCGACACACTGTCGACGCATGCGCTGATGCGACCGGCCGTGTTGCAGCTTTGGCGCTGGGGCCTGCTCGAGCCGCTGCTCAGGGCCGGGACGCCGCCGATCGAGACGACGACCTTCCACTATGGCGAGGAGGAGATCGCCGTCCCGCTCGCCGCCGGTTCGGACCTTCCCGGGCTGATCGCGCCGCGGCGCACGGTGCTCGACCGCATCCTGGTCGATGCGGCGCGCAAGGCCGGCGCGGAGGTCCTGCACGAGGTGGCGGTCGGCGACCTCTTCGCCGGCACGCGCGGGCGCGTGCGCGGCATCGAAATCCGCGCCGCCGGCCGCGCATCCGTGAGGGTCAGCGCCGATATCGTGGTCGGCGCCGACGGCATCGGCTCGCTGGTGGCGAAATGCGTTGACGCCCAGCCCTTGCGGCGCGGCGCAGTGTCGGCCGCCCATGTCTATGGCTATGCGCCGGTCGAGCCGGGCGCCGGCTATCACTGGTACTTCCGCGACGGGATCGCCGGCTCGTTCATCCCGACCAATGACGGCCTCGCCTGCATCGTCGCCTCGGTGCCGACGAGCCTGTTCGACCAGCGCTTCCGCCTCGGCCACGCCCGCGCCCGCATGGACGTGCTCGAAGCGCTTTCGCCGGCGCTGGCAGCACAAGCGGCCCAGGCGCCGAAGGACGCCCGCCTGCAGGCGTTCCGGGGCGTGCCGGGCTATATACGTCAGGCGCACGGCCCCGGATGGGCGCTGGTGGGTGACGCCGGCTTCTTCCGCGACCCGATCACCTCGCACGGCATTTCCGATGCGCTGCGCGACGCCGAGAGCCTCGCGCGCGCCATCCTCGACGGGTCCGACGCGGCATTCGCGATCTGGCAGCAGCAGCGCGACATGATCGCCAACCAGATCCTGGACACCACGGACGCCGTCGCCGGCTTCGACTGGACGCTCGACGATATCGGCGAGCGGCATCGCCGCTTCAGCGCCGTGCTGAAAGCCGAGGTGCAGGCGCTGGCCGGGCAGTCCATGCCGGCCCGCCGTGCCCCTTCGTCTGCATCGCGGCCGACGGCCCACCGGGCGCCGGCCAACCAGGACGAGCCGCCGGCCTCGGCCGGCTCGAACCTCAATCGCAACCGAACCGGAGCAAGACCATGACTGTGCATGCGATGAAGGACGGGTGGGTCGGTGTCATCAAAGGGCGACCGCAATTGGGCGCCTTCGCCCAGCGCTCGCGGCGCACGCAGCCTCAGGATATCGACGCCTTCGCCGAGATGACCGGCGACCGCAATCCGCTGCATTACGACAAGGCGCTGGCCGAGGCTTCGGTGTTCGGCAAGCTCATCGTGCAGGGCGGCGTCACCTCAGGCATCCTGAACGCGGTGGTGGCGGAAGAGCTGCCCGGCCCCGGCTCGGTGTTCCTCGAAGTCTCGTGGAAATTCGTCAAGGCGGTCGGCGTCGGCGAATTGATCACCGGCCGCGTCGAGGTCAAGGACGTGCGCGCCGACAAGCCGATCACAAAGCTGGAGACATCGGTGCGCAACGAAGCCGGCGAGCTTTGCCTCACCGGCACCGCCACGGTGTTCACCGTGCCATTGGCCGGGGGCTGAGAGCTTCTGGACCGCTTGGCTACGCGCCCGCCGTGTCGGCGATGAAGGCGCGGACGTGGTCGATGAACTCCTCGAAGGCGGGCTCGCCTTCGAGGAGGATATGGTTCTGACTCTCGAGCTCGATGAAGCGCGCGCCGGGAATGCCGGCGGCCATGGTGCGCCCGGATTCGACGGGAGCGACGTTGTCGTCCCGCGCGTGCAGCACCAGCGTCGGCACGCGCACCTTCTCCAGCAAGTCGCTGACATCGATCACGGAAAAGGCGCTCTGCAGGCGCCAGGCATCGTCGGGCGAGACGGTGCGCAGCATCAGATCGTCCATCCAAGCGAAATGCTCGTGCGTGGCGCCGGGGATGAACATGGAGCAGAAGGCCTGGCGGAACATCGGGTTCGGCTTGCCCCAGCTCTCGCGCATCAGCGTCGCGGCGGCCTCGCGCGTCGCGATCTCGCCCGCGTCGCCCCGCGCCCGCCAACCTTTGACGTAGCCGCCATAAAGGATCATGCCCGAGACGCGCTCGGGATGGCGGATGGCGTAGGCGATCGAAACCGCGCAGCTCTGCGACAGGCCGAGCAAGGTGAAGCGGTCGAGCCCCGTTGCCTCGACCACGCATTCGAGGTCCGACAGCATGGTCTCGAACGAGATATCGACGACATGCCTTTGCGAAAGGCCGTTGCAGCGCTCGTCATAGCGCACCAGCCGGTTCCGGCGCGACAGTTCCCGCATCCAGTGCCGCCAGATCGGGCTGTCCCAGTCGAAGGTGAGATGCGACATCCAGTGCGCGGCGCGCAGGATCGCAGGGCCGCTGCCGGTGCTGGCATGGGCGAGCCTGGTGCCGTCGAGAGCACGGCAGAATTGCACGGCGCGGCCGGGATCCTGCGATGACGCGGATTTCAACGGGGCTTGCGGCCGCCGGGCGGAACCGGACTGCGATGCGCGACCCGTGGCTTGAGCAGCGGCCGACCGGACCCTGTCCTCCAGCGCCTCGGTCTCGGCGGCGAGCCTCGCATCGTCGGGCACGAGGCTGCGCAGGCGCTGGGCAAAGGGCAGCGCCCGCCGCGGCTGGTCCGCCAGGCGCTCGACCAGCTCGCGCAGGATGCCGAGCTCGACGATCTCCACCTCGCTGGCGATGGCCTGCCGCCAGGCTTCATAGTCGAAGCAGCGCTCGAGCGAGAGGTCGGCAAGAAAGCCGCCACGGATCGAGGCCAGGACGGCTTCGAGCTCCTCGGTCGAGCGGGAGGAAAGGTCGGCCTTCACCAGCGGCGCCAGCCGCGCGTAATCCGTCGCGACATTGAGCGCGACGGCGTTGCGATCGGCGGCAAGGGCTGTTTCAACGCCGCCCAGGACCTGGCGGATCTTGGACAGGCTCCAGCGCAAGGCGCCGCGCGGATCGTCGGGGACGTCCCAGAATATCTCGCACAACCGCTCGCGCTGGTGCTGCCTGGCGGTGACGGCAAGGTAGGCGAGCAGCGCCCGCGTCTTGCGCGACGGCGGCAGGTCAAGCGGCTGGCCGTCGCGCATAACCTGAAAATCGCCAAGCACGCGCAGTTCCAGCATGTGCTGATCGCCCTTCATGCGTCCACGCGCTTGTCGATCGCCATGATCCCCCTTCGGCCTTGGCCGGCGCCGCCAAAGGCAGCCGCTCGCCATAGCAAAATCGGCTAATTTAGGGAAGCGTGGTCCGAGCGGCTCACGGCCGAGGAACCAAATCGACTTGGCGGCGCAGACAGCCGGTCGACGCTATTTGCCGTTCCCTCACGCCTTTGCCGCAAGCGCCCTCGGCTTGATGACCGTCGCCAGCACGACCCCGACTACGATGAAGGCGGTGCCGAGCAGATCGTAGTCATGCAGGCTCTCGCCGAGCAGCAGATAGGCAAGCACGGCGACGAACAGCGTCTGCAGGTAGAGCAGCATGCTTGCCCGGCTTGCGCCCAGCGCCTCCACGCTTTTGTTGTAGAGATAATACATCAGCGCCCCGCCTGGCCCCGCCAGATAGGCGAGCGCGAGCAGGCCATTGCCGTTCAGGGCAGAGCGCTCGTCGTTGAAGATTTCCCACAGGTGGAACGGCAGCGCGACCAGCGCGCCGGCACCGAGCAAAAGCACGACCAGCGGCAAGAGCTCAAGGCCGAACTTGGAGCGGCGCAGCAGCACCGTATAGAGCGCCCAGCAGAAGGCGCTGCCGACGATCCACAATTCGCCGATGTTGAACCGCAGTTGCACCAGCGCATCCAGCTTGCCATGCGCGACGATCACCAGCATGCCGGCAAGTGCCGCAACCGCGCCGAGCGACTTCCAGAGTCCGAGCGGCTCGCCAAGCACCAAGCGCGCCAGCACCATGGTCATGATCGGCGACATCGCCATGATGATGCCGGCCGTGGTGGCGTCGGTGTCGTTCAGGCCATGGTAGATCATGCCCTGGCAGAGCGTGAGGCCGATCGCCCCCACGGCGACGATCTCCAAGGGCCGGGATTTGAGAAGCGCAATCATCGCGCCGTGATGGCGGTGCACCATCGGCAAAAGGATGGCGCAGGCCAGCAAGAGCCGCCAGAAACACAGCCCCCACGGCGGCATTTCCGGCGCCACCCATTTGGCCGCGATATAGACGCCGGCCGAGAGCAGCCAGCACAGCACGGCAGTGGGATAGCCTCCCAGGTATGCTACCGCGGCGATGGCCGGCGGTTCCGGCTGATGGACTATCGGTATCGCCTGCATCGCATGCCCCCGTTCGATGAACGTCAGCCCAGACGTAGCCGGTAGTCTACCTCATCCCGGGGGTGTTACATATGGCTCCGACAAAGCCGTCCGGCAGAGATCAATGCGGCGTGTCGCTGGCCATGTGCAGATGCTCCCAGGCCGAGCCGACGCGACCATGGAACTGTGATGCGAATCGTTCGGCTTCGATGTCTTCGAGGCCGTCGTCGACAAGGGCCTCGATGCTCCGCCGCAGCAGGGCGAGCTGCATCTGCCGCGCATGCCTTGCGTCGGTTTCGCGCATGATGGCCGTGACGTGATAGGCTACGACCGGCTGGCCAAGGCAGGACAGAAGCGCGCTCGACCCTGCAGTCGCTGCAGTGACCGCTTCCTCGATATTCATTCCGGCGCTCCCTCATCTAAGATGCTGGGCGCCTCCCCGGCAGACGGCGACGGTATCGGCCGCTCTTTTCCAATTTTTGGCAGTCGCGAGATCATCGCTCGCGGCCAAAATCAGTATCCTCCAGAACCCTATTAAAGGCGACCGGATAGTTAATTGATGGTTAACGGCAAAGCTCGCATCTTAGGCATCCGGCTTGGCCTGAAAACGCATCGGTCAGTGACCCGGGATGTTTCGCCCGGTCGATGGCGCGAGGCTCTGCGAACCAGGGACCGACACCGGCGCGCCGTGAAGCACCCAGTCCGCCGCGATTTGCCCTATCACCGGGGCGAGCTGGATGCCGTAGCCGCCGGCGCCGGCAGCGGTGATCAATGTCGGCTCCGAAAGATCTATCGGCCCGACGAAGGGGCGATGGTCGGCTGTCACGGGATAAAGGCCCGCCCAGCCCCGGCCGAGCCGCGCGCCAGGCAGATCGGGCACGCGCTCCAGAAGCAGCTCCGCCAGGTCGACCTTCGACTGCTCCTCGCACTGGTCGTTGTAGTTGTCGGGATCCTCGGGCGCGATCGACTTCACCTTGTGGATCTCGGCGATCAGCTCGCCCGGCTTTTCGTGGCGGAAGTTGAGCCCGCTGCCTTCGCCGTTCACGAGGTCCATGACCATCGGCATGGTGTAGCCGAGCGGCTCGTCGAGATGGATGACGACGGCTTCGTGGCGCTCGGGCCAGATGTGCAGACGCTGGCCGAAAAGCGCGGCCACCTGCGGCGCCCAAGCGCCGCCCGCATTGACCACGGCATCGCAGTCGATCAGTCTTGGCTTGCCATCGATCGGGTCGCCGCTGGTTTCCAGCGTGTAGCCGCTCGGCCGTCGTTGCACGCCGAGCAGCTTGCGGTACTGGTGGATCTCGCCGCCCTTGGCGCGGACGATGCCGGCCAGGAAATTGCACATTTCGTGCGGGTCGAGGAAGCCGTTGTCGGGCCCGAACAACCCGCCTTCGAGCCCGTCAGGATTGATGTGCGGCACGAGGTCCCTGAGTTCGTTGGCGCGGAGCAGGCGCGACCTTAGCCCCGCTTCGCCCAGGATCTCGACCGATCTCGCGAACAGCTCCATCTGGGCCGGCGTGCGCGCCAGCCGCAGATAACCGATATGGTTGAAGCGAAGCCCCTCGCCCTCCCACTGGCGGAACCGGCGCAGCGAATAGACGCGCAGCATGATCTCGAACGGGTCGGTCAGTTGCGATCCGACGACGCCGACCGACCGGCCGCTCGACCCAGAAGCGATAGACTGGGCTTCGAGCACCGTGACGCGCGCGCCTTGCTCGACAAGGTTGAGCGCCGTGCACATGCCGAGCGTGCCCGCGCCGATCACCACGACATGAGGAGCAACTGTCATCTGTGGCCCGTCCGCTTTCACGACTGCGCGGCGACGTCGCCCAAGGCCTCGTCGATCGCTTGAAGAATGGCGCCGGCATCCGCTTCGGTCATCGGCGTCGACAGCGCGAACAGGCCGTAGCTGGCGGAGAGCACGCCACGGCCAAGCAGGCCCTTGTGGAAGGCGTCGAATCTTTTCCGCTCAGCCTGGCCGGGATAGATGGAGCGGTAATCCGTGACCGGATGCGACGTGAAATGAACCTTGAACAGCGAGCCGAGGCCGACGCATTGGCCGGCAAGCCCATGCTTCTCGAACGAGGCGGTGACCCCGTCGCGCGATAACTTCCCGAGACGGTCGAGATGGGCAAAGCTCTCTTTCGTCAGAGCCTGCATCGAGGCAAGGCCGGCGCGCATGGTGACCGGATTGGCGGTGAAGGTGCCGCCATGCGGAAGCGCTGGTTTGCCGGCGGTCGGATCGAACACCGCCATGACATCAGCGCGCCCGCCCACGGCGCCGACAGGAAAACCGCCGCCGATGATTTTTCCGAGCGCCGTCAGGTCGGGCTCGATGCCCCACAGCCCTTGCGCGCCCGACCATCCCAGCCGGAACGAGATGACCTCGTCGAAGATGACCAGCGCGCCCGCCGCGTGTGCGATTTCCACCATGGCGTGAAGGTAGTCCCGGCGCGCCGGGATCAATCCCGCGCGGTTGGGCATCGGGTCGATCAGCACCGCCGCGACGGTGTTACCCTCGGCGGCGAAGACGGCGCGCAGCGCCTCGCTGTCGTTGAAGGGCACGGCGATCACGTTGTCCAGCACGCCGCGCGGCGTGCCCCTGGCGTAGGGCGTGGACCTCGGCAGATCGCCCCAGTCGGCGGGCGACGAGTCGAGGCTGACCTCGGCGAAATCGTAGGAACCGTGATAGGCGCCCTCGATCTTGACGATCTTCGGCCGTCCGGTGAAGGCGCGCGCGGCCTTGATCGCCATCATCACGCCTTCGGTGCCGGAGTTGGTGAAGCGGACCTGGTCGACCGAGGGCAGCCGCTCGACCAGGAGTTCGGCTAGCTCGATCTCGCTCAGCGTCGGGGCGCCGAAGGCCGTGCCGGAGGGCAATTGATCGGCTACTGCCGCGGTGACGTCCGGATGCGCGTAGCCATGGATCATCGAGGTGAAATTGTTGATGCAGTCGTAATAGGGATTGCCGTCGACATCCCAGACCCTGCACCCCTCGCCGCGCGCGGCGTAGATCGGAAACGGATCGACGAAGACCGTGGTGCGCGTGTTGCCGCCCGGCATCACCTTCCTGGCGCGCTCGAACAGGGTTTTCGATCCGGGCATGGCGTCGGGATAATGCGGCATGGCTCTCCGAAGGCGAATTCGACTTGTTGAAACGGCGGCGCATCCGCCGCTCGTCACGAAGCTAAGGTTCGTTTCCGCGCCGGCGCAATCGGCCAGGCCGGGCATGCGACCCGACCAGGGGCATCCCGATCATTTCGCGGCGGCTGCAGCCGCCCGGTTCGGGTGCCTGAGATTGGTCGGCGTGATGCCGGTCTGCTGGCGGAAGACGCGGCTGAAATGGCCGGCATTGGCAAAGCCGCAGCGATAGGCGATCTCGCCGATCGCCAGGTCGCTGCCTTCCAGCAACGACCTGGCGTAATGAACCCGCAGCGCCAGATAGGCGGCCATCGGGCCGATGCCGAGCTCGGCGCCGAACAGGCGCTCGAGCTGGCGGCGCGAGCAGTTCTGCCTGGCGGCGATCTCGGCCACGGGGATCGGCTCCTGCAGATTGCTTTCCATCAGGAGCAGCGCCCGCTTCACGGCGCGGCTCGCGGCCGCGGGGAAAAGGTCGCCGACCGGCTGCACGTCGCGGCTGGAGCGGATGCGGTCGAGCACCAGGATTTTCGCCGCCTTCTCCGCCGCCTTCTGGCCGATGAATTGCGAGACGAAATAGCCGGCGAGGTCGGCCGCTCCCGTGCCGCCGGCGCAGGTGGCGCGGCCGCGGTCGACGGAATAGAGGCTGTCGGCATGGGCGCTCACATCGGGGAACTCGGCGCGAAAATCCTTGATGTGGAACCAGCTGACCGCGGCGCTGTAGCCGTCGAGCAGGCCATAGCGCGCCAGCACGAAGCTGCCGGTGCAGAGCGCGGTGAGCGGCACGCCTTTCGCGGCGGCGCGCAGCAGGAACGCTTCCTTTTCCGAACTCAGCTTGCGGTTGGTGTCGAGCAGGCCGCCGACCACCACGACATTGTCGAAATCCTCCGGATTGCCCATCGCCCTGGTCGGCAGCAGTTCGACGCCGCAGCTGGCGCGGATCGGCAGGCCGCGCTCGCCGACGATCTCCCAGTCGAACTCGATCCTGCGGCTGCGGTCGCCCTCGTCGCCGGCCAGCCTCAGCGTATCGATGAACAGCGACAGCGGCGACAAGGTGAAATCGCGCACCAGGAGAAATGCGAACTTCTTGGCCATTCTTGCGCGATCCGACCTCTCATTCGAGCCAGGCGCCATCCTGGACCGCCAGCCGCGACGTTTATCAACCGGCGAACGGACTGGATAGCGCGTGGCCTTGAATAGCGGTTTGGACCGTTGCATGATTCCTCGCGCGCGCTTTCGGCGACCGCCGGGCGTCGCAATCCGGCACGGCGCCATCATCGCCGGACCTTCATCGAAACCGCGGAGCCATCGGGCGATGACGACCATCCATCAATTCGCTGTGTCGGAAGGGCAGGAATGGGTGCTGCCGGTCGATGACGAGACCTACGAGGAGTTCTTCGGCCTCGACGGACGCTCGCTCGAGGGCTGGCAGCCGCCGTTGATGCGGCGCGTCGAGGAAGGCGAGCGGCTCTATTCCGATTTTCCCTGGCTCGGCGAGCACGCGCCGCTTTTACGCCAGCCGGCCGTCGACGCGCTGGCGGCGGCGCTGCGGCCCTATGGCGAGCTTGTCGCGCTGCGCGGCGAGAAGGTCTGGCTGCTCAACGTCACCAATGTGATCGACGCGCTGGACGAGGCGCGCTCGCAGATCGTGCGGTTCGAGGACGGCGACATATTGGCGATCGAGCGCTACGCCTTCGACGCGGAAAAGATCGGGACGGCGGAAGTGTTCAAGCTGCCGATGCGGGCCTCCCCGGTCTTCGTCAATGAGGTGTTCGTCGAACGGGTCCGCAAGGCCGGGTTGCGCAACGTGTCGTTCGAGCCGCTATGGACATCGGGAACGGCAATCGCTTGACGAATAACAGCTATTCCAATCATTGAGGTGGCGTCGCCCCTCATCCGCCCTGCCCGCACCTTCTCCAGGGCAATCGCATGGGTGGTTCCTCCGCTCCGTCGCTACTTCGCAGCGCCGAGACGGAGTGGGGGAACCCCTAGGCGATTTGGCCGCATCCGCTGTGCCGCCGCCCTGGCCCGTCCGCTGGGCGCATCTGGAGCATCGCTCTGGCCCAACCCGGACATGCACGAACGGGATGGCCATTATAACCAGACGCTTTATAACGGTCGCTGACATAGCGACGACCAAGGGGAGACGATGCGTTACATACGTCCGCTTTCAATCGAAGATGCCGTTGGCGAGCTCGCCAAGGCGGTAGGACCGGCCGCGATCCTGGCCGGGGGCAGTGACCTTTTGGTGAGGATGAAGGGCGGCTTCATCGAGCCCGAACTGATCGTCGACATCAAGGCGATCGGTGGCCTGGCCGACGTCACCGAAACGGCCGACGGGTTCCGGATCGGCGCCGCGGTGCCCTGCGCGGTGCTGGGCGAGAACAAGGCGCTGCGCAAGGCATGGCCGGGCGTGGTCGAGGCGGCCAACCTGATCGGTTCCAAGCAGGTGCAGGGCCGCTGCACCATCACCGGCAATCTGTGCAACGCCTCGCCCGCCGCCGACAGCGTGCCGGCGCTGGTGGCGGCCGCGGCACAAGCGGTTGTTGCCGGGCCTTCGGGCAAGCGCACCATCGCGGTGGAGAGCGTGCCGACCGGACCGGGCCGCACGTCTTTAGCCAAGGGCGAGATCATCGAGGCGATCCTGCTCGACAAGCGGCCTGACCATGCGGGCGACGCCTATCTGCGCTTCATTCCGCGCACCGAGATGGACATCGCGGTGGTGAGCGCCGGCGTCAACCTGACGCTGGACGATCACGGCGCGATCAAGACCGCCCGCGTGGCGCTGGGCGCCGCCGCGCCCACGGTGCTTCTGGTCGAGGAAGCAGGCCAGGTGCTGATCGGCTCGAAGCTCGACGAAGGAACATTGGAGCGGCTGGCCAAGATCTGCTCCGGCGCCTGCCGCCCGATCGACGACAAGCGCGGCACCATCGAATTCAGACGGAAAGTCGCGGGCGTGCTGGCGCAAAGGGCCGCCGCTATCGCCTACAAGCGTGCGGGAGGCAAATAATGGCCGGTCTAGCTGTATCAACCACGATCAACGGCGACGCCGTCGAATATCTCTGCCAGCCCGACGAGACGCTGCTGGACGTGCTGCGCGACCGGCTGGGGCTGACCGGCGCCAAGGAAGGCTGCGGCACCGGCGACTGCGGCGCCTGCAGCGTCATCGTCGATGGCCGCCTGGTCTGCTCCTGCCTGGTGCTGGGCGCGGAAGCCGAGGGCCGCAAGGTCGAGACCATCGAGGGCATGGCGCATGGCGACCAGTTGCACCCGCTGCAGCAGAAATTCCTGGAGCACGCGGCCTTGCAATGCGGCATCTGCACGCCAGGTTTCCTGATTGCGGCCAAGGACCTGCTGGAGAAGAACCCCTCGCCCACCGAGGAGGAAATCCGCTTCGGGCTGGCTGGGAACCTGTGCCGCTGCACCGGCTATGACAAGATCGTGCGCGCCGTCCAGGACGCGGCGGAAGTGATGAAGGGAGCGTAATCCATGAATTTCGATCCGCGCTACTCCGGACGCAATTTCTCCTCGGTCGGCACGCGGCCGATCCGCCCCGACGGCATCGACAAGGTGACCGGACGCGCCCGCTACGGCGCCGACTTCAACATGGCTGGACAGTTGGTGGGCCGGGTGCTGCGCAGCCCGCACGCGCATGCGGTGATCAAAAAGATCGACACGTCGAAGGCGGAAAAGCTCGCCGGCGTGAAGGCGGTGATCACGGCGAAGGACCTGCCCGACCTCACCGACGGCGACGCCGCCATGTACGACATCCTCGACAATTCGATGGCGCGCAAGAAGGCGCTCTATGACGGCCATGCGGTGGCCGCGGTGGCGGCGATCGACGCCCGCATCGCCCGCCAGGCGCTGAAGCTGATCGAGGTCGACTATGAGGTGCTGCCGCATGTCACCGATGTCGACGAGGCCGCGCACCACCATGCGCCGCTGATCAACGATCAGGTCTTCACCGAGGGGCTGGAGGAAAAGCCGGCGAAACCCTCCAACGTGACCAAGCGCACGCAGTTCGGCCATGGCGATGTGCACAAGGGTTTTGCCGAGGCCGATTTCGTCGTCGAGCGCTCGTTCAAGACCGAGCAGACGCATCAGGGCTATATCGAGCCGCATGCCTGCGTGGCGAGTGTCAACCCGGACGGCACGGCGGATTTGTGGGTCTGCACGCAGGGCCATTTCGTCTATCGCCAGCATTGCGCGCAATTGCTTGGGCTGGAGGCCTCGAAGCTGCGCGTCACATCGTCGGAGATCGGCGGCGGTTTCGGCGGCAAGACCCATGTCTGGGCCGAGCCGGTGGCGCTGGCCTTGTCGCGCAAGGCCGGCCGTCCCGTAAAACTGGTGATGACCCGCGACGAGGTTTTTCGCGCCTCGGGCCCGACCAGCGCCACCTCGATCGACGTCAGGATCGGCGCCAGGAAGGACGGCACCATCACCGCCGCGGAAGCGACGCTGCGCTATAGCTGCGGCCCCTATGCCGGCTCCTGGGCCGAGATCGGCGCGATGACGGCGTTCGCCTGCTACAAGCTCGAAAACGTCAAGACGGTCGGCTACGAGGTGCTGGTCAACCGGCCGAAGACCGCGGCTTATCGTGCGCCGTCGGCGCCGATGGCGGCCTTCGCGGTGGAAAGCTCGATCGACGAGCTTGCCCGCGAGATCGGCATGGACGCGGTGGACTTCCGCATCAAGAATGCCGCGCAGGAGGGCACCCGCGCCTCCTACGGCCCGGTCTATGGGCCGATCGGCATTGGGCCGACGCTGGAGGCGGTGAAGAAGCATCCGCACATGAAGGCGCCGCTGAAAGCCAACCAGGGGCGCGGCATGGCCTGCGGCTTCTGGTTCAATTTCGGCGGCCAGACCTGCACGGACCTGAACATCGGCATGGACGGCTCGGTGTCGCTGGCCGTGGGCACGGTGGATGTCGGCGGCTCCCGCGCGTCGCTGTCGCTGGTGGCGGCGGAGGAGCTAGGCATCGACTACAGCAACGTCAAGGCGATCGTCGCCGACACGTCTTCGCTGGGCTACAACGACATGACCGACGGCAGCCGCGGCACCTTCTCGTCCTCGATGGCGACGATCTCGGCCGCCCGCAACGCTATTCTGATCCTGCGCGATCGCGCCGCGCAGATGTGGGATATCCCGGTCGAGGACGTGGTCTGGGAAAAGGGCCACGCCATCGCCAAGGGCGAGAAATACGGCAACCTCTCGCCACTGTCGCTGAAGGACATCGCGGCGAAGTCGGGCACCACCGGCGGGCCGATCGCCGGCCATAGCGAGCTCGTCGCCGACGGCGCCGGCGTCTCCTTCGCCACCCATATCTGCGACATCGAGGTCGACCCGGAAACGGGTGCCGCCCGGGTGATCCGCTACACGGTGGTGCAGGATGCCGGCAAGGCGGTGCACCCGACCTATGTCGAGGGCCAGTACCAGGGGGGTGCCGCGCAAGGCATAGGCTGGGCGCTCAACGAGGAGTATATCTACGGCAAGGACGGGCGGCTGCAGAACGCCGGCTTCCTCGACTACCGCATCCCGGTCTGCTCCGACCTGCCGATGATCGACACGCAGATCCTGGAGATCCCCAACCCCAACCACCCCTATGGCGTGCGCGGCGTGGGCGAAACCTCGATCGTGCCGCCGCTGGCGGCGATCGCCAACGCGGTGTCGAACGCCGTCGGCGTGCGCATGACCCACATCCCGATGTCGCCGCCGCGGATACTCGCGGCGCTTGAGGCGGAGCGGGAAGGCTGAGAGGCATCCAAGCTTGGGTAGGTGTGTTGAGATTCAGGTCAGGCCGAGCCGAGAATGATGGCTTCCGAGAACCGGAGCGGAGCGTACTTGAAGTACGTGAGCACCGGAAGCGCAGGAAGCCGTCGTTCGCAGGCCGGCCTCACCTGAATATCGACACAGCTTGAGGATCTGATGGTCGCCGTCACCCTCTGGGGCTCGCTCAGCGCCGTCGCCGGCGGCAAGGCCAAGCACGAGATCGAGGCCAAGGACATCAGGGAGCTGTTCCGCAAGCTGGCGGAACAGTATCCCGGGATCGAGCCCTGGATCGACCGCGGGATTGCGGTGGCGATCGACGGGGTGATTTATAGGGATACGTGGAGTAAGGAGCTGCCGCCGGGGGCGGAGATTTTTCTGTTGCCGAGATTGGCTGGGGGGTGATGGGCCAGAGCTACTCGCCCCTCCGGCCTCCGCAACCCCGCCCGATTGCTCACTAGTATTTTGCTCGGCGACGACCTCGGAATGGTCCAGAATGCCGAGGTCGTGCGTAATTCCAACGACGAGCGATCAGTCCCTTGCGGACAACCCATGTAATGGCATCCATCGGTATGATCTGCTCCCTGATCCTAGCGGCGTCTACAAACCAAGACCGCGAAACAGCCGCGAGAACGGCATAGCCGTCGATACGACCCGGTAGCAGACACCAAAGCTTTCCTTGCATCCCCGGGGCAGCGAAGCCTTCGAAATCGAATAGGACCGGCTTTGCGCAATTGAGCCAGACAGCGGGCAGACAACGCTCCGGGCTACGCGTGATGAACAGGTCTTTCGCAAAGGCAACTCTGAACAGGTTTACGCCCGCGAGAAACCGCTTCCGGTCGTTCTTAAGGCGCATCCCGTCCACGACCCAGATCATGTTCCGGTAAAAGGTCTCGCGTGCAACTCTCTTGCGCAGGCAAGTGAGAATGCTGGAACTCAATCACTTGGCCATCTCCGGTCATCACGTCCGCGACGTGCTTCTCACCTTTTTCATCGTGCTGGATGATTTCCTGCCATTCCGAGGGAAACTGATCCTTCCAGCTGCGGTGCCAGAGAGTTTCCGGCTCCCACCAACTGTCGCAGTTCCTATTGCCACGATGTGCCCAATGCCAAACGCGTTGTGTTCCGCACTTTCCGATCATTTGTTGCGAGCAGCCTGGGCAGTTGCCCGACAATCCGGGCAGAGCCTCGCGCCGATCATTGTTCACCAATGCAAATCGCATAACTCCCTCCATAGGTGCGCGGCCACGCCAATGCGCGTGTCAGCTGGTTTCTTTCGAGGAGTGTTCGGCAGCATAGCCAGCCATAGCTGGCGCTGGTTCTTCTTACGTCGCCGTAAGGGGCAAACCCACCGTCGGTTATCGTGCGACTGTCCTCAGTTACCGGCGCCGCTTCTTAAGGCACGACGCAAACTGTAGCCGGTAAGCTCGCTTGGTCAAGTCCAGAGTACGTCACGAACGCTGGCGCTACCAACCCCTACTGACGCTGCGGCCTTAGAGGCATCAATAACGATTGTTCCGAAACTTCGCGATCTCTTCACTCACCATGCTTTCCGACAAAGGTGCGAAGTCGAATGCGTCGTAAAGTGGCTTGAGCAATGGAAGAAGCACTTCCGCGAGGTTATCCTCGATGGTGGAGGCCCGCGCCTGCCCTTGCATTTTCACTGTATCGACAAAACACTCGCGGTCGTAACTAAGGTAGCGCCAATCAAACAAGGCCGCCATCCGCCGACCTTTCAAGCCATCGTACTGAATGCGCACCGCAATTTCAGGGTCTTCGCCAAACAATCTAGCGAGGCGCGCTACATAGAGGAGAGTTTCACCAATGCGCCAAATCGGGATCGTGAGATCGATAGAGCTGCCCGGCTCAGCCTTCTCAGTGAAATCCTCGTCGTAAGATCGAATTTCATAGAGTAAGCCATCTGGTCGGGCTCGCCAATAGTCACAGTGCCTGCCATCCCTGCCCCTTTCGCGAGGGTCACCAACCCAAGCCTCAATCACGTCACCTACTGGCACAGGCCCAATCGGCTTGCGTTCGAGCAGCACAAAAGGACCCCATCCGGTCAATCTGATTTCGGCTGCCTTTCGAAGATTGCCCAGCAAACTTCGAAGATCCGATGCAGGTCTCACTCCTAATATTTGGAACGATTGCTCGTAGTGCCCGAAGGGAAAGCGTGCCGGATCATCCTTGGGCAACGGTTCTAGACGCGTATTCCAACTGTCCCGCGAGGCGTCTGTGAACTTGAGCAGTTCATCAATCTGCGCCTGCGCTAACGAATCTAGCGAACGGCCCTGTACGATACCCCTTATTGCCTCGAGCAAACTGTCCCGGTTGGCGCGAACACATCTGTCGAGGAGTGTTCGCCACTCCTCTGCCGTAAATGGCTCTTCGCTCTTGGGACCTGGTTTTCGGATGTAAACTTTCTGAGCGAGGATTTCTCCGTCGGTACCCTTGGCTGCCATTATTGGAACAATTTGGCCGCCCGGCACAACCACGATCGCATGCTCATTGCCCGATGTTGGATGAGTCAAATGGACTAGATCGCAGTGAATGTTAGGATCCGCATACTTGTTTATTGCCGCATTTACGGCGTCAGCCGTGTACCGACCAATTTGATCTGGACGAGGATAGGAACCGATAGGAGCATTGTTGGCTTCGCGCATCCCAATAACAATGGTTCCACCTCCATGATTCGCGAGCGCGATAGCAGCCTTAGCAAGTGGCGCCCGCCCCGCCGGAATATTGAGATCGAGCCATGACTTGAATTCTGTTGCAAGTGTTTCATTTTGAAGCTGAAATAGTTTTTTAAGGTCCTCTATCGTTGCCACTGCAAGCACCTCGGCTGTATATTGAGAGTCGATGATTTATCATCCGTGGTGAAATTAGTACACAGAGCGAGATTCGGAACGATTCCACAGGTGCAGATCATGCCGGTTAGAATTGCGATTGAACGGCGCTTCCCTCAAGATAGCGAACAGATCGCGGCCATGCGCGAACGCTTGATAGAGATATGTCAGAATTATCTCGACAGCGGACTTGGGGATGGCAACGCTGAACAAAGGCTTTGTTCGCCTGACGATTTCACATATTATCAGCAACTTTCCGAAGTGTTGCTAGCTCATCTACTTACAGCAGCTGGTATCGACTTCACCCATCAAGCTATTGGACCTGATTTTTGCATTGACCACAATGGAAGGCGCATCTGGATTGAGGTGATTGCGCCAATTCCTGCAAACATCCCAGCAGCTTGGCTCGCCGACACCGACGGCGTTCGCGACTTTCCGCATGAAGCGATACTTCTTCGATGGACCGCCGCCATCAAGCAGAAGGCTGAGGTGTTGCTTGGGAACCCACCCGGAGCCAACGGCTACGTTGCCAACGGCGTAGTTGGACCGCATGACTGCTACGTGATAGCGATTAACGGGCGTCTCTTGCGTGGCTCTGGCGGCGCATTGCAAGCCCTGATCGGTATCAGTCAATTTCCGTTCGCGGTTGAGGCGACCTTTGCGGTTGGCCCACTTCAGGTGCGGATCAATCGCGAAACGTTTGAGGCATCGGAGCCAGAGCATCAACAGCGGTATTTGATCCACAAGCCGGTTGGCCAACCCGTTCCCGCCGATACGTTTCTTGATCTGCGCTTTGCCCCTATCAGCGCGATTTGGGCGGTCGATATTGATGAATTTGCGGTTATGGACCGGCCTGTGAAGATGGTTGTTGTTCATAACCCGAACGCAATTAACCCTCTACCCGTAGGCCTTCTGCCCGCCCAAGACGAATATGTCGCGAGCGTTATCGATGCCCAGACTTATCGCCTTGATCGAGTCGAAGGCCGAACGCCCGCGCCTTGGTTTCGTTAATCATCTTCCATCGTGACGATCTCGCCCAAAAGCTCGACAATGGCCGCGTCCTCCCATGTGGCTTCCTGTTCGATGACGCGCATAGCAACTTTGGTGTTGATCGGCTCGGACAGGTTACTGGCGATCAGGTGAAACTCAAGGCTGCCTGAGAAGGCTGCGCTATCCGCGACAACCAAAACTTCGTCGCTCCAAGATCGTCTTGGATGATAGTCCTCGCACATGAGTGAAGCGCTCTTCTCTCCCTTTTTTGGCCTGTCGACCCAATAGAAGCCAGCCGGGTCCCTTGGTTTTGGCAGTGAACCAAAACTCTCGAATTTCCTTATGGGCAGCTCAAACATTTTGCGGGGAGTGGGAACATCTGGAGGGCTAGGCAAGGCTGGAATGCCGGCTAGCCGACACGCATCGGTGCGATCTGCTGCAAGCCAAGCGTCGCCCTCTATCGCTGTCTCGATGCGAAGGCCTTTGGTAGCTATACCGCTATCATTTGTGACCGTGTACGGCACTCTAATCACGAGCGCAGCCCTGCGCACCATCTTATGGAGCCGTTCGAAATAACCTTTCACGGACTGCTCGAAACGGTCATATTCTCTGCGGTAACGATCCGCGGATTCCTGGGAGACCCCATGTCCCATTAGCTCTTCAAGGTCGCTAACGCGCCTTAGAGAAGCACGCGGATGTTGGGTAAGAATAGTATCTGTCTTTCGACGGATTTCTTCTGGGTCGAGAGGCGGGAGGATGGGCACCACCCACTCCAAACTCTCTTTCGCCACCCCCAAGGCTAGTAAGATTTTTGGATGCCGTTCACGAGCCGCACGCTCGAGCTGTTCAATTTTGCGGTCTTTTTCCGAGCGCTCAGGCGGCAGAAGCCATGTTTCTTCGGGCTTTAGCGTCTTCACGGAAATGGCGCGGGCACTAATACGCGGCCCACGGTCATGAGAGAACACAATCGCACCTTCGCCATGGACGGCGGCGTGCGCGACGATCAGATCATCTGTCTTGGCAAGGTCAAGTTCCGGAAAGCGCGCCTCCTCAATCCTGTTGCGGGCGCCAACGCGCAGCCAAACGCTCGGGTGACCAGGTTTCCATTCCAGTGCCATGCTATCGAGTTCCATCGCCTCGTCAATTAACGCAAGCGCTGCGCGTGAGCGATCGCGCCGCCGTTCATTGGGCCCGACCTTGAAGGCTTCGAGCTCTTTGATGACGGGCATTATGACCATGATGTCGATGCGGCTTGCCTGTGGAAATGTCGCCGCCCAAGGGATATCCTTCAGATCCCGCATTTGAATGAAGGCGTTAGTGTCGACAAAAATAGGAATAGTCTTCATAGCGAATTCTAGTTCAATTTGTCCGGTGCCGAATGTCACTAAGCCGCTGGCGCATTACCGTTGGCGACGCCGTCGCAATAGCGCTCAAAAGCAGATGCGCTCGCGGCAGAGCGGTCTATCGAATAAAACTCAGCCTTCCGCGCGGCCTTAACCGCCGCGTGTTGATGGGTCAGGTCACAATGGAACAGCGCGACGGCCTCGGCCGGCGGCTGAGTTTTTTCTTTATTCAACGCGAAATTGGATTGCTCGAGTACCTGTAGTAGCCGAGCGAAGGCGGTATCCAACAGCTCTTTGTCGTCGCCCGAGAGCGAGATATCGTCCATATAGACCGACGCCGTCACCGGTAGATCACGCAGGAATGCGCCTACCGGCGAGCGCATCAACACGAGCGTCGCCAAGATCGGCGACTGCACAAAACCGTACGGCAATGCGTAGCGTGGTTCTCCGTAGGGGTTACGCACGCAGGACCATTTTGCAGCCTCGCCTGCCTTTGCAATGCCAATCTCCGCCAGCGCCCGTGCGACTCGATTTCGACCGATGCCATAGAAAAACCGCTCGATGTCGATGCGGGCAAAATAGCGGTGTTGACGATGCGCGTGCAACGCGGCGACGTGGCCGCCCCGGCGAAGATGGTAGAGAAACTGATCGAATTCAACCGCGGCCTCGATCTGTTCCTTCAGCGCGTAACCGATCGCTTGGCCACGCTCGCTAGGCACAAAGACGGGCTTGCCTTTGCGCAAGTAGGAGTAGCGGTAGGTTTCGAATAGAACAGACATAGTTGACGACCTTACTTACGAGATCAAGCGTAACGTTGGCGAGTTCAAGAAGAACTGCAATCCACGAGACGTACTCGTAAGCAAGGCGCGTGAGATTCTGCTTTTTACGCATAAACCCACCTCCATCTTCTCATCCCCGGCAACCTACAACTCCATCAAATGGAGTCGTCAACTGAGAGAACCATATGGCCTCGAAGCGTAACTACAGGGTTGCATGAAGCAGGTCCCAGGTAGCCCGCCGGGTGAGCTGCAGGTTATCGCCGGCAATGTGCTCAGCAATGTAGAAACAGCGTTTGACGATTACAAGCAGGGTTGGGCCCTCAAAAGAAAAAACCGCGTAACTGTAGCGGCAGGTGTCCGGGCTTGCCTCATCATCAAGCCGTCGCATACAAGCAATAGCCTCCTCACACCCCCAGCGTCGGCTCGGTATTCACCTCCAGCGCCTTTTCCGCCTCGTCCTCTTCGCCGAGCACCTCGCCGTGCACGCCGAGCGCGCGGCCGATCCAGATCGGGTCGATCAGGTGGTCGCGCTTGGGGTTGGTGGTGTTGGGGTGGATGAGGATGCTCAGGCCGCCATGGTTCAGCATCAGCCAGGGAACCAGCGTGGCGAAGATCCCGGTGGCGAAGGAGACCTGGTACATGGCCTGCTCGTGCGGGCCGACCGGCTCGTCGCGCCAGTTGCCGAGGCGCACGCGGAAACGTTCGCCGATGCGCTGGCGCAGCCATTCGGCCTGCCGCCGCTGCGCCGCATCGCCGTAATAGATGTGGGCGTGGTAGCTGGCGATCTCCGCAAGCGGTCTTGGATCATGTGGCGTGGTGTCTTTCATCGCGATGTTCCCGATGGTTCCAGTCTGTCGTGCGGAACTCTAGGCGGTTCTTCGTTGCCTGGAAACGGCGGGCCGCTCTACAGACTGTTTAGCATCGGCGCGTTTGGCGCGTGATCGCAGACGCCGGCCCTGCCCCCGCTCCGGCTCGGCGCTGCGCGCCGAGCCACCTCTACCCCACTTTGTCTACGCTATGCACACATCTTCTGTGACTGGCGCGACTGATCAGGCCGAGGCTTGATTGCCACGTGGTTCCCCCAATCCGTCGCTGCTTCGCAGCGCCACCTTCCCCCCTCCGGAGGGAAAGGAAGGGAGCGTTGCTGGACGGGCGTTGAACGCAAAAAAGCTTGGCGCCTTTCCTCTACCCCGTCGATCGGGGGAGAGGTGGCTCGGCGAAGCCGAGACGGAGTGGGGGTCAACCAGTGCTGCATAAGACAATGCATGCGCCAAGCTGCCATGCACGCTATCGCCAAAGGCCAGCCGCGTGGAATGTGTGCATGCCGTAGCCCATTTCATGGGGGCGAGGAACGCTAACCGCCAAGGCCGCGGCCTCGGCCGGCTTTCTTGCCGCTCAGCCGCTCGACCGCGTCGACGATCAGGTCGCAGAATTTTTGATGGTCGAGCTTCATCGCCACGCTGTGGCGGAAGTTCACCTGCTCGCTCGCCGTGCCGCCGAAATGGCGCATGCCGCCCATCTTCTCGAAATTGCAGACCGTCATGCCCCTGGTCCAGCGTCCGGCGGTCTCGACGCGGATGTCGGCCTTCTGCGTGGTGAAGACGCTTGCGTCGATCATGGCCGCCACGCAGCAGGCGTCATGCACGGCGGGATATTCGATCTGCAGGAGGCCGCCATGCGTGGTGGCGATGAATTCCCAGATATCGAGGATGAATTTGGCGATCGAACCGCCGACGGCGCGCACCCTGTCCTGAAGTTCGGGCGTGGCCAAAGCCTGGTGCGTGAGGTCGAGCCCCACCATGGTGACGTCCCAGTCGGCGCGGAACACCACGTCGGCCGCCTCCGCGTCGGCATAGACGTTGAACTCGGCCGCTGGCGTGATGTTGCCGCGCGTGAAGCTGCCGCCCATCGCCACCACCTTCTTCACCCGGCCGATGATGCGCGGGTCCTTGCGGGCCGCGAGCGCAATGTTGGTGTAGGGACCGACCGGCACCAGCGTGACGGTCTTCGGCTCATGCGCCATGACGGTGTCGATGATGAAGTCGACGGCATGCCGCCTGTCGAGCTCGAAGGAGGCCGGCGGCAGCTCGGGGCCGTCGAGCCCGGTCTCGCCATGGATCTCGATCGCCAGCACCTGATCGCCGACCAAAGGGCCGGGCGAGCCCTTCGCCACCGGCACCTCGATGCCATAGGCCGTGCAGGTGGCCAGCGCGTTGCGCGTGGTGTTCTCGACATTGTGGTTGCCCGAAACCGTGGTGATGCCGAGCAGGTCGATGTTCGGGTTGCCGGCCGCAAGCAGGATGGCGATGGCGTCGTCGTGCCCCGGGTCGCAATCCAGGATGATCTTTTCCATGGGTGGCGTCCTCCTCCTGTCGGCCGGTTGGTGCGATTACAGATCAGGCAGCAGGTAAGAGGCAGTAGGCAGTAGGGAAAGGGGACACATACTGCCTGCTGCCTGCTGCCTGCTGCCTGCTGCCTGCTGCCTACTGCATCAGAAGCGCCTTCGGTTGAGCGGCCGCTTTGTCGCGAAGCGGGCCAGATTGTCGAGCGTGCGCGGCACCGGCGCATCCCCGATCGCCTCGATGGCGCCTTTGTGCCCGGCTTCCTGCCGAAAACGCCTCGCCCACTCCTCGGTGACGTCGTCGCGCTGGATCCTGAGTTGAGAGACCGGCACCGTGGCCGGGGCCGGAACATCGAGCAATTCGGCGACGGCGTCGAGATAGGGTTGCGGGTCCGCCAGCAGATCCTCGTAGACGAAACGGCGATAGGGCAGTTCCGAAAGATTAAGATAGGCCCGCCAGAATGCGTAACTCTGCTCGATCTGGAAGAAAGCCTGGCTGATGCCGGCAAAGCTGTATGGAACGACGGAGCCGGAGTCCTGCTCCCGGCTCGTCCACAGCCGCGAAACGCTGGCGCGGTAGAAGGAAATCGCCTGCCTGAGCCGGTCGCGGCGTTCAAGCAGGATGAAACCCAGATCCTTGTCCTGGCGGATCTCCAAGAGGAAATCCTTGCCGCATTTTTCCTTCGACCAGATCAGGTGGCGTGGAAACACCTTGACGGCGAAGCGGCCGTTTTCGGTCGAGGATTTGCGCATGACCGCTTCCTCGAGCGCAGCATAGGCGCGCGGCTCGGAACCCAGATAGGCCGATTTGAGCCATTCCGCGGAACGGCCCATGACGCCTGTGGCATTCGTAAGGCTTCCCAGCCAATTCGAGCCGCTTCTTCCCTCGGTTAAAACCGCGACGCCTTTCAAAATGATCCCCTTTAGAAATGCTTTCCAATAAAGCGGCAAAAACGCCAGGGCTCAATGCCTCATTGCCGCCGCCGCACTTGTTCCATTGTGCCAGCACCCTCACCGCCCCGCTCCGCCGCTGGCGCCGCTGCCCCACAGCGCGCGCTGCAGCAGGCCCCGCGCGCGCTTCCTCGGCGCGAGCTCGACGTCGCTGACCAGCCGCGCCCCGCCCTGGCGCCGTTCCAGCGTGATCTTTCGCGTGTGGAAGGCTTCCAGCTCGGCGCGGTGCGCGACGCTGATGATGGTGACCTGGGGCAGCACCTTGATCACCGTCCGCATCATCTTGTCCTGGCTCTTCTCGTCCAGCGCCGAGGTCGCTTCGTCGAGCACCACGATATCCGGCGCGTGCAGCAGCAGGCGGGCGAAAGCCAGACGCTGCTTCTCGCCGCCCGACAGCGTCTGGTCCCAGGGCGCCTCCTCCTCCAGCCGGTCCTTCAAATAGCCGAGGCCGACCTTGTCGAGGGCCGCATTGATCTCTTTCGTCTTCCAGTTGTCGGCGGCGGCGGGATAGGCGGTGGCGCGGCGCAGCGTGCCGGACGGGATGTAGGGGCGCTGCGGCAGCATGAACAGCCGCTTGCCCGGGTGGAAATCGACGCTGCCGCTGCCCCAGGGCCAGAGGCCCGCAATGGCGCGCACCAGCGTCGACTTGCCCGAACCGGATTCGCCCGAGACCAGCACGCGCTCGCCGGGCTCTATCATCACCTCGGTTTCCTTGACCACGGCGGTGCCGTCGTCGAGCGTCACGGAAAGATCGTTGAGGCTGAGCATCGCCCCGTCTTCGGTCTCGCCGCGCTGGATGCGGCCGAGCTTGTCGTTCTCTTCGGCGCGCTCCAGCCCGTCCAGCGACATCATCAACGAGGCGATGCGGTGGGCCGACGCGTTCCAGTCGGCCAGGCGCGGATAATTGTCGACCAGCCAGCCGAAGGCGCCCTGCACGATGGCGAAGGCGGAGGCCGCCTGCATCACCTGGCCCAGCGACATCGAGCCGTCGAGGAATTTCGGCGCGCACAGAAGCACCGGCACCACCGGCGCGAACAGGCTGGAGCCTTGCGAGACCAGTGCCGTGCGCATGTGCTGGCCGGTGAGCCGTGCCCAGCGGCCGAGAACGCCGGCGAAGGTGCGGTCGATGCCGGCGTTCTCCTCCTCCTCGCCGCCCAGCAGCGCGATGCTCTCGCCGTTTTCGCGCACGCGCGTCAGCACGTAGCGGAACTCGGCCTCGGCCTGGTTCTTGTCCTCGGAAAGCTGGACGAAGCGGCGGCCGATGGCGAACATCGAGGTCGAGGTGATCGCCGCGTAGATGACCGCGGTGACGACGAGGAAGCCGGGCACGGTGAAGGTGGAGCCGCCCAGCGAAAAGCTCAGCGCGCCGCCGATGGTCCACAGCACCACGATGAAGGTCGAGGCCGACAGGAAGGCGTTGAGGACGCCGGCGATGAAATCGACCGGCGATTCGGTGGCGATGCGCAGATCCTCGGTCAGCCGCGCCTCCGGGTTGGCGTGGTCGCCCTTGACGAGGTTGAGCTGGTAGTAGCGGCCGCTGGCCAGCCAGCGCTGGATGACGGCCGTGGTCAGCCAGGAGCGCCAGCGCCGCTGCATGGTCATGCGCAGGTAGACTTGCGCGACCACCAGGCTGATGCTGCCGGCGACCAGCGGCAGGAAGATGCCGCTCAGCCAATAGACGGTGTGGGCATCGCGCTGCTCGATGGCGTCGAAGATCGCGCGGTTCCAGCGATTGATGCCGTATTGGAACCCGACATTGACGCAGATCAGCGTGAGCAGCCCGATCGTCAGGGGCCAGGCGAGCCTGTCGCCGTGCAAACCCCAATAGCCGCGACCGCTGATCCAGAAGCGCCGCAAAAGGTATTTCTTGCGCGCCCGCTCGGCTTCCTCCGGCGAAAGCGCGGGACCCGGCTCGGCGGCCTCCGGCGGCGGCGACCCGGCGTGGCCGATGGCTTCCGGTGCTGCTTCGGCGGGCGCCTTTTGCCCAGGCGGGTTCTCGCCGGCCTGTGGCTTGCGTTGCCGGACTTCGTCGTCCTTCAGCCGGTCTTCTTGAAGTCTGTCTTGCCGCGCCTTCTGCGCGCGCGGCTTCCCGGCGCCACGCGGTTTCGACTGGCGCGGCTTGTCCTGGCGCAGCGGCGCTGAACGCGGCTTGCTTGCACCGCGCTGCGTGGCGCTGTCGGCCGGTTTCGGTTTGTGCTTGGCCGGGGGCATCGCGCGACAACGGCCCAAAAATCAAAAGGTTTCATGCGGGCCGCCCAGGCCAATCGCCAAGGGCACTCCCCCACTCCGTCTCGGCTTCGCCGAGCCACCTCTCCCCCGATCGACGGTAGAGGAAAGGCGCCAAGCTTTTTGCCGCGCTCGTCCAGCAAGGCTCCCTTCCTTTCCCTCCGGAGGGGGAAAGGTGGCGCTGCGAAGCAGCGACGGATTGGGGGAACACGTGGCAATCAAGCCTCGGCCCGATCAGTCTCACCCGTCACACCCCCGGAGCGCTCCGCCGCTCCGAGTGCCGCGCCTCACGGCAACCCTACCCTTTCGAGGCTGCTTGCCTGCTGGGTCACGGGCGAGCGACCCATCACGCGGCGTTGCCGCTGCGAGGATTGCGCAACGGCTCGAAAATAACCTCAGCGGCAGCGGCGTCGAAGGCCAGCGCGTCGCGCATCGGCAATGCGGCCGAAAACAGATAGCCCTGCGCGATCATGCAGCCCAGCGAGCGCAGGATCATGCGGTCGGCGTCGGTCTCGACGCCCTCGGCCATCACCTCGATCCCCAGCGTCCGGCCAAGGCCGATGACCGCCTCGACGAGCGCCTGGTCTTCGACGGATTTCGCCAGGTCGCGGACGAAATCCTTGTCGATCTTGATCTTGCGGATGCGGCTGTCCTTCAGCGACACCAGGGTCGAGAAGCCGGTGCCGAAATCGTCGAGCACGATCGATATGCCGGCATCCGCCAGGCGCCCGACCTTTTCGTCGACCCGGTCGCGATCGACCGGCGCCTCTTCGGTGATCTCGATCTCGAGCATCGCGGCGGGCACATTGTTCGCCCGCAGGCCGGTAAGGATCATGTCGTCGACATTGCCGGCCTCGAGCTCGCGCGGCGAAAGGTTCATCGCGACCCGAACATCGCCGCGCCCCTGCTTCACGAGTTCGCCGATCATGCCGCAGCAGTTGAGGAACACCGTCTCGGTAAGAAGCGAAAGCAAGCCGGTTTCGCGCGCGGCGGTAACGATCTCGGGCGGCGAGATAGCGCCATGGACGTCATGATGCCAGCGCAGCAGCGCCTCGAAGCCGACGACCGCGCTGCTGTCGAGCCGCACCAGCGGCTGGAACCAGGAGCAGAGCCGGCCTGCCTCGATCGCGCCGCGCAGGTCGCGCTCGATGCGGTTCTTGCGTTCCAGCGCGGCGTCGAGCCCCGCGTCGAACAGGCAATATTCGTTCCTGCCGCCGCGCTTGGCTGCATAGAGCGCGAAATCGGCCTTGAGCAGCATTTCCGTCAGGCGCGGCTTTTCGGCCTGATAGATGCCGATCGAGGCGCCGACGCGCACCGAATTCAGCTCCGGATCCGGATTGGCGATGGCCGCGATGATGGCCGACGCAAGCTCGCCGGCCTGCTGCGGACACCTGTCGGCGGAGAAAAGCAGCACGAACTCGTCGCCGCCGATGCGCGCGATCGTAGCGCCCCGCGGGGCGTGGTCCTCGATCCGGCGCGCCACCTTGACCAAAAGGTCGTCGCCAATGTTGTGGCCATAGGTGTCGTTGACGGATTTGAAGCCATCGAGGTCGATCAGCATGGCGACGAACGGGCCGTCGGAAAGACCGAGCTTGGCGATCGCCTGCTCCAGCCCGTAGCGGTTGAGAAGGTTGGTCAGGGGGTCCCGCCTGGAATTGCGCTCCATCTCGGCGGCGAATTCGCGCGCCTCGTATTTGAGGCGGCTGGTCTCGCGGAAACGGGACTGTCCGATCAGCGCGCTCCTGATCATGCCGCCGAGGAAAAGCAGGATCGTGAAGGCGAGCACGCCATTTTCGACGCCGCCTTGCGCGAACACGCAGCCGGCGGCGGTGAGAAGCGGCAGCACGATGAAGTTGATCGAAGCCGGCGCGTAGGAGGTTCCATAAGTGACCGAACCGGCCGAGGTGCCGGCAAGCACGATCAGATAGAGCGGCGCCTGCGGCGTGGTGTATCCGTCGCTGAGCAGCGCCAGGAAAGACCAGGCGACGCCCGAGGCCAGCGCCAGCAGGCCATAGAGGGAAAGCCGCGCGCCCACCGCCCCCGGCCTGTCGTCGGCAGCATCCGACTGAGCCACGGCAAGTACCACACGCGCGCCATTGATCAAGGCGATCGCGATAAACCACAGCACCGCGGCAAGGCCGCCACCCGACAAGAGCTGCACCGCCAGGATCAAGGCCGAGAGCACCGTGCCTATGGGCATCGAGATGAAGACGCACTTGCTCAGATCCGCAAGCTGGTCGCGCAGGATGCCTGCTTCCACGGCTTCGCTGTGTCCCTCGGAGGAGAGACCTGCAAGCAGCCGCTCGTCATGCCCTGTCATGGCCATAGTGGTTAGGCGAGCGGAATGAAAATCGTGTTAAGGATTTCAGCGGTTTACGGTGCATTTCTCGATCAGGGGCCGGCGCGGCAGCCGGAAGCCCGGGCGCCGCCAGGCGTCCGGGCTGTTCGCAAGGATAAAGCGGTTTCAGTTTTTCGCGGCGGCGGCCTTTTCGATAAGGTCGGCGACGGCCTTGGGGTTGGAGACGTAGACGGCGTGGCTACCGGCCACTTCCACCGTCGTCGCCTTGGCGCGGCTGGCCATCTGGCGCTGTGCCGGCGGCGGGATCATGTGGTCGTCGGTGGCGACGAGGTACCATGACGGCTTCACCTTCCAGGCCGGCTGGGTGACCTTGCCTTCGAGCGCCGCCACACCCCACGGAACCTGCGAGTCGGCCATGAAGGACGCGAGTTCGGGCTTGACGTCGGCGGCGAAGGAGGCGGCGAACTTCGCCTTGTCCAGCATCAGGAAGCCGTCGACGGGCGGCAGGATCGGGGGCACCGGAGCGCCAGCAGGCGGGTTGGCGATCAGCGAGGAGACCGACTCGCCGGCGTCCGGCGCGAAAGCCGCGATGTAGACGACGCTCTTGACCTTGGGATCGGTGCCGGCTTCCGAGACCACGACGCCGCCATAGGAATGGCCGACCAGGATGACGTCGCCCTTGGCTGCGGCGATGGCGCGCTTGGTGACCGCGATGTCGTCGGCGAGCGATGTGGTCGGGTTCTGGACGATGGTGACGTCGTAGCCGTCCTTCTTAAGTATCTTGTAGACGCCGTCCCAACCGGAACCGTCGACGAAGCCGCCATGCACGAGGACGACGGATTTCGCAGGCTGGGCATTTGCCGTTCCGGCGGCGGCGACGCCGAGGGCCAGGGCGGCGGAAGCGATGATTGCAGCGGTAGACATTTTGAGTTCTCCTGTTCAAAAGCGTTGTTTGCGTTGCTTGCAGGAGGACTATGCGACGGAGCGGTCGGGTTCGCTTTCAGGCCGCCTTCAGGATCTCTTGATTTTCCCTTGAGATCGCTTTGATTTTGCGCCCAACAGCCGGCTAGACTATCGGAGCCGGCGTTTTTCCGGCGGGTGGAGCAGGCATTGCCATATCATTTCGAGGATTTCGTTCTGGACGGGGACAGGCGCGAGCTGCGCCGCGGCAACGAACTGATCCCCGTCGAGCCGCAGGTGTTCGATCTTTTGCAGCACCTCATCCGCAACCGCGACCGGGTGGTGAGCAAGGACGATCTGGTCGACGTCGTATGGCAGGGGCGCATCGTCTCCGACGCCACCTTGGCCAGCCGCGTCAACGCCGCCCGCGGCGCGCTTGGCGACAATGGCGAGGACCAGCGGCTGATCCGCACCATCCTGCGCCGGGGCCTGCGCTTCGTCGGCACGGTGCGCGAGGACGGCGCGCAGGGCGCCGCCACGGCGGAGCAAGCTGCCCCCCGCCCCGAGATTCCCGCCCGTCCCTCGATTGCCGTGCTGCCCTTCCAGAACATGAGCGGCGATCCGGAGCAGGATTATTTCGCCGACGGCATGGTCGAGGACATCATCACCGGCCTGTCGCGCATCCGCTGGCTGTTCGTGATCGCTCGGAATTCGAGCTTCACCTACAAGGGCCGCGCTGTCGACGTGAAGCAGGTCGGGCGCGAGCTCGGGGTGCGCTATGTGCTGGAAGGCTCGGTGCGCAAGGTGGGCAACCGAGTGCGCATCACCGGCCAGTTAATCGACGCGGAGGACGGCAGCCACCTTTGGGCCGAGCGCTACGACCGCGACCTCACCGACGTGTTCGCGCTGCAGGACGAGATCACCATCGCCGTGGTGGCGGCGATCGAGCCCAATCTGCGCCGCGCCGAGATCGAGCGCGTCAGGCGCAAGCGGCCCGATAGCCTCGACGCTTACGATCTCTTCCTGCGCGCGCTGCCCGATGTCTACACCTTCATGCCGCAGGGCGCCGCCAAAGGGCTGCCGCTGCTCGCCCAGGCCTTGGCCATCGAGCCCGATTACGCGCTGGCGCACGGCTTCGCCGCCTGGGCGCATCAGACCTTGTTCATACGCGGCGGCTTCCAGGCCGAGCACCGCGACAAGGCGACCCGCCACGCCCATGCGGCGATCGAGCATGGCTCAGGCGACGCGATGGCGCTGGCGCTGGCCGGCTTCACCATCGGCATGGTCGAGCATGATCGCAAGCTCGCCGACGAGGCGTTTTCGCAAGCGCTTTCGCTCAGCGCCTCCTGCGCCTTCGTCTATGCTTTCGGCTGCGTTTCGGTAGCCTATGGCGGAGACGCGCGGCGAGCCATCGACTGGGGCCAGCAGGCGCTACGACTGTCGCCGCTGGACGCCATGAACTGCGTGCCGCAAGGCATTATCGGCTTCGGCAATTTCCTGGCCGGCCAGCACGAGCAGGCGGTCGCCGCGGGCCGGCGCGCGGTGGAGATGACACCTGGCTTCAGCGTCCTGCACGGCTGGTTGGCGGCGCCGCTGGCAAGGCTCGGACGGATCGATGAAGCCAGGGCCGCAGGCGCGCGGCTGACGGCCCTCGACCCGCATTTCACCATCGGTGGCTGGTCGAAGGCGGTGGGCTTCGCGCCGGAGATCGTTGACGAGGTGACCGGCGCGCTGCGGCTGGCCGGATTGCCGGAATAGGCGATCAGGATGGAAGAACCCGGCCCGACCGAGCTCAGGCTGATGCAAGGCCTTGCCCAGGACGTGACGGCGCTACGGCCGGAACTGCTCAACGGCGATGCGACAATCGGCGAGTTGGCCTGGGTCTGGGCCAAGGATTTCGATGCGCTCGCCCCCTTCTGGCGGCACCGGCTGTGGTTCGTGGATGGGCGGTTGGTGGCATGGGGATGGGCCTGCCTGCCCCATCGGGTGCCGCGCGGCGACGGCACGGTGCACGAGATCGAGACCGCCAACCTGACCTGGCAGACGCATCCGGACCGCGCCGCGCTGCTTGGGGAAATCCTCGACTGGTACGATGACGTCGCCGGCGGTATCGATCAGTTGCTGACAGTGCAATCCGCCGACATCGAAGCACAGCGGATCGTCGCCGCGCATGGCTATGCCTTCGACGCGGAAGCCGGCGCGGATAACGGGGCCTGGGTGCAGTTCAACACGCGGGAATTGACCGACCTGCCCGATCCGGCGCTGCCCGAAGGCTTCCGGTTCCTGAACGCGAACGACGTTTCGGCGGCCGATGCGGTAGAGGCGCATCGCCAGGCCTGGCATAAGTCGCGCTTCAACGACGCGGCGTTGGAGCGGGTGCGGCGGACCTGGCCGTACCGGGGCGACCTGCATGTGCTCATCGCCGCGCCCGACGGCACGCTGGCCGCCACCGCGATCATCTGGCTGGACGAGACGACGCGGACCGCCGAATTCGAACCTGTCGGCACGCATCGCGATTTTCGCCGGCGCGGACTGGGCACCGCCTTGCAATTGCACGGCATGCGGCTGGCGAAAGCCGCGGGCGCCACGCGCATGTTGGTCGCCTGCCGCGGCGCACCGGCGGATCCGGCCGCCCGGAACATGTATTACGGCGTCGGCTTTCGCCCGATCAGTCGCGACCTGCCGCAGGTGAAGGCGGTCAAATAGCGGCATTGATTTTGCGAAAGCCGATGGACCATCGGAATTGATCGGCATGGCACGGCGCGAGAAAAACCCTATCGTGTTTGTGTGACCGGCAAGCCAATCGGAGCCCCAACCCATGACCCTCACCAATCGAGACATCGTCGAGCTGACCGAATGGCGGCGCAAGCTGCATCGGCAGCCGGAAATCTCGAACAAGGAGGAGAAGACGGCGAGCGAGGTCGTCGCCTTCCTCGCCGATACGGGACCGGACCAGATGCTGACGGGGCTCGGCGGCCACGGCGTGGCGGCGGTCTACGACAGCGGGCAGGCCGGGCCGACGGTGCTGTTCCGGTCGGAGCTCGACGCGCTGCCGATCGAGGAGCTTTCGGGCGTCGCGCATAGCTCGCAGGTGCCAGGCAAGTCGCATATGTGCGGCCATGACGGGCACACGGCGATCCTGGCGGCGCTCGGCCGTCAGTTCGGGCGCGAAAGGCCGGCGCGAGGCCGCGTCGTCCTGATGTTCCAGCCGGCCGAGGAAACCGGCAACGGCGCGGCCGGCGTTGTCGCCGATCCGCGCTTCGGCGAGATTCAGCCTGATTTCGCGTTTTCGCTGCACAACCTGCCGGGCGTGCCGTTCGGCGAGGCGCGGCTGAAGGCCGGCACCGTCAACTGCGCCTCGCGCGGCATGCGCATCGTGCTCGAGGGCAAGACCGCGCATTCCTCGATGCCGGAAACCGGCACCTCGCCGATGCCGGCAGTGAGCGAGCTGATGCCGGCGCTCCCAGCGCTCGGGCGCGGGACCTTCGCTGATGAGGATTTCGGCATGGTGACCGTCACCCATTGCGTGATGGGCGAAGCCGTGTTCGGCATCGCGCCCGGCTACGCGGAAGTGTGGGCGACGCTGCGCACGCGCCGCGACGAGCGCATGGCCGAACAGGTCGCCGCCGCGGAAGCGCTTGCGGCAAAAATCGCCGCCAGGCACGGCCTTGCCGTGCGCTTCGACTATCACGAAATCTTCGTTGCCAGCGTCAACGCGCCGGACGCGGTGGAGCATCTCAACCGCGCGCTCGACGAGGAAGGCGTTTTACGCAGCGAGGCGGCGCTGCCGATGCGCGCCTCGGAGGATTTCGGCATTTTCGGCCATAATGCCAGGTCGGCGATGTTCTTCCTCGGCGCCGGCGAACGCACCCCCTCGCTGCATAATCCTGACTATGATTTCCCCGACGACCTCATCCCGATCGGCTCGCGCATCTTCATGCGCACGGCACGCAACCTTTTGGGCTGAGCGGCGCGCCAAAGATGGCCTGCCCGATCGACGTCAATCACCATGCCATTTAGTGCTGGCTCCGCCGCCGATTTCTTCGCCCGCGACGCGGTTGTCGTGGCACGCGCGCTGATCGGCGCGAGGATCGAGCTCAGTGGCGTCGGCGGCATCGTCGTCGAGACAGAGGCGTACCGGCCCGACGACCCCGCCTCGCACAGCTTTCGCGGCCGCACGCCGCGCAACGCGCCGATGTATGGCGCGCCCGGCTCCGCTTACGTGTACCGCTCCTACGGACTGCATTGGTGCCTGAACGCGGTGTGCCTGCCGGGCAGCGCGGTGCTGATCCGGGCAATCCAGCCGCAGTCCGGTATCGCCGCCATGCGCGCGCGGCGCGGAATGGACGACGAGCGGCTGCTCTGCTCAGGCCCCGGCAAGCTTTGCCAGGCGCTGGGCATCGACAGCTCGCACAACCGGCTGCCGCTGACCGCGCCACCTTTCGAATTCGCCCGTTCCGAAGCCGACCCGGCCGCGATCCTCGCGGGTCGCCGGATCGGCCTCACCAAGGGCGTGGAAGCCGAGTGGCGCTTTGGCCTCGGCGGATCGGCTTATCTCAGCCGCAGGTTCTAAACTTCCCTGCTGTCGAAAATGAACATCTGGACGCCCGACTCGTCAGGTGCGTAAAGCCGGCGATCAGCGCCCGCCGCTTTTCCTTCCGGGCTCGCGAAACCCTTCTTCATGGCGTCGAGATCGTCGAAATGCAGCACCCCGATCAGGTAGACATCGGATGGGCCGGCCAGCACCGTGATAGGCCCCCGGCTGACCTCGTATTTCCTGAGACCCGGAATTTTCTTGGCCAGCCGTATGTGCGTCTCGAAATAATGCTTGTCGAACGCCTGCGCGTCAGCCGGCTGCCTATAGATGACGATCATTCCAGCCATTGCGGTTCTCCTTTTTGTGGTGGACGAACCAAGGACGAAATGGCGGGCGGAAATGGAACGAAGCGTTGAAAAGAATCCGGGAACCGGGCTCGAAGTACGACGATGCGGCTCTCGGTCCTTCCATCCGCTTTCGAAACCATCTCGCTTGTGCGAAGACGCGTTCCGTGTAGTCTTCGCCCTAAATTAGCAGAGACTCAAACGATGAAAATTGCGGTGATCGTCGCGCTGAGCGCGGCAGCGGCTGGGTGCGTATCCTCCCCAGTCGACTATGGCGCCACGCTTCCCCAGCAGGATCCGAAATGGGCGTCGCCGGAATGCCAGCAGGCCCGCACGGCGGCCTCGGATTACGCCACCCGCGAGAAGCAGAACCCCGGCTGGGGCTTCGGCGTGCTGGTTGGCCCTTACAGCATGGGGCTCGTCGCGGCCGCCAAGGAGCACGAGCAGCAGCAGCGACGGCTGCTCGCCCGCCAGATCCATCTGCAATGCTCGAGCCAGCCGCTGCCGAAGGAACTGGATTTCGATCCGTCGACCTACGCGCCGAAGAAGACGCATTATCCGTAGGCGGTGGGCCGCGGCCCGGTTTCTACCGCGGCCGCTCCGCCGCGCCCTCCCCGTCGAACGCGTAGGTGAGGATCGCCACGCCCGTCGCGGTCGATACCAGGTCCGACAGCTTCGGCGCCGACGGCGTCTGCCCCGGCTCAAAAAGGCGCGAGCCTTCCCCCAGCACCAGCGGGTGGACCATCAGCACCAGCTCATCGATCAGCCCGTGCCGCATCAGCGCGCGCAGCAGCTTGCCGCTGCCGAACATGACCAGCGTCTTGTCGTGACCTTGCTTGAGCGCGCGCACGGCCTCTCCGGCATCGCCGGCAAGCAGCGTCGAATTCTCCCAGCGCGGTTCGTAGCCGGCGTCATGCGAGGCGACGAACTTCCGCGCGCCGGTCAGCGCCCTGGTCATCGGACTGGCCGGCTGCCGGACAGCCCAGGCTTCGTGAAGGTCCTCATAGGTCGTCCGGCCGGCGAGCAGCGACCAGCCGCCGGCCATGGCGCGTCCGATGACCTCCTGCATCCGCGGGTCGCTGCCCGGAATGCCCCAGCCGCCATGCGCAAAACTGTTGCGCGTGTCTTCATCAGCGCGCGCCGGCGCCTGGAAAACACCGTCCAGCGTCAGATGCTCGATGGCGACGATCCTTGCCATTTCAGCCTTCGCTCCATGCTTTCAGCAGCGGCCCGTCGCCGCCATGGACCGGATCCTTGTCCGGCCGGCCGACAGCCGGGATGGTGCGCAGCGCCTCGGCGTGCTGCTCGGCGCTCCGGCACAGATCATATGTGCCGAAAGGCGGATAGGCGCCGACCACCAGAAGGTCGGCCGAGGCGGACAGGCGCTGATGGCCGGTGCCGGCCGGCAGCAGCGCCACGTCGCCCGCCTTGACCTTGAGCACCTTGCCCTTATCGCCGCCGAAGCGGATCTCGGCGGCGCCGCGCGCGATGCCCAGCACCTCGTGGATGCGCGAATGATAGTGGACGAAGCCGTAGATGCCGTCTCGCCAACTATCGCCCCAGCCATTGGCGCCAAAAATATCCTCGAAGACGGCCGCCGGATCGGCGTCGTCCGGCAATTGTACCGCGCCGGGATAGACGAGCATCGGCCAGCGCGGATGGTTGGGCACCAGCCCGTCATCGGCAAAGCGGAAGGCGAGCGGTTCCTGTTTGTTGACAGATTGTGCCATCCTTGCGGCTTCCTGCATGGTCTTAATCGGACCTAACGGTTTTCCGCGGGTTTTGCTCCGGCCAGTCCGAGGAGGTCACAATGGCTGCGTTTCGTCTTTCGGCAATCGGCCTTTTTGCATCGACACTTGCCTTTACCGCCGCTGCTGCCGGCAACGCCACGGCGGCGCCTGCGCAGGATCTCCACAAGCTCTGCCGCCAGGTGAAGAATGACGACACGGTCCGCCCCTATTCGCACGCGCTTCACGCCGGCACCGTCAAGGCGTTCAAGAAGCTGTTTCCGGAGGCCAAGAGCGCGCCGCAGGAATCGGAGCTTGCGACGCAAGCCAACTATCGCTGCATGAACGGCAAGCTGCTGGCCTGCTTCGTCGGCGCCAACCTGCCCTGCGCGAAGATGAACGCCGCGCGCGACAATCCCGGCGCGGACGAGTTCTGCAGGACCAACCCGAATGGCGACGTCGTGCCGGCTTTCGCGACGGGACACGACGCCGTCTATGCCTACAAATGCGCGGCTGGCAAGGCGGTGATCACCGGCCAGCCATGGGTGCTCGACAAGCGCGGCTTTGCCACCAAACTGTGGGCCGAAGTGCCCCGGCACTGACATGCGCGGGTCCTCGGCCCGACTGCCGAGGGCTCGCGGCCACCTGCCGGCGAAACCTAGACCTCGAGCATGACCTTGACGGCGCGGCGCTCGTCCATCGCGCGGTAGCCTTCCGCCACCTCGGCCAGCGGCAGCTTGAGGTCGAAGACCTTGCCGGGCTTGATGCGGCCTTGCAGCACGCGCCCCATCAGGTCGGGCAGGAAGCGGCGCACCGGCGCCGGCCCGCCCAACATGCGCTTCTGGCCGAAGAACAGGCGCTGGCCGTCGAAGCTCACGCCATGCGGCACGCCGACATAGCCGATGGTGCCGCCGGGCCGCGAGCAGGCCAGCGCCTGGTCGAAGGATTCTCCCGTGCCGACGCATTCCAGCACCGAATCCGCGCCGATGCCCCTGGTAAGCTCTTTGATGCGCGCAATGCCTTCCTCGCCACGCCCGGCCACGATGTCGGTGGCGCCGAACTCGCGAGCCAGCTTCTGGCGGCTCGCGTGGCGGCTCATGGCGATGATGCGCTCGGCGCCCATCTCCTTGGCCGCCAGCACGCCCATGAGGCCGACAGCGCCGTCGCCGACGACAACCACCGTCGATCCTTCGCGGACCTCGGCCGCATCGGCCGCGTACCAGCCGGTGCCGAGCACATCGGAGACGGCCAAAAGATCCGGTACCAGTTCGGCCGGCGGAACCTCGGGAGTCGCCACCAGCGTCCCGTCGGCCAGCGGCACGCGGGCATAAGGCGCCTGGGCGCCGCTCATGAACTCGCGCTGCTCGCAGGACGACTGGAAGCCGAAACGGCAATGCGGGCAGGTGTTGTCGGAGAGGCAGAAGGAGCCGACGACGAACTGGCCGGGACGGACATTGCGCACCTCGCTGCCGACGTCGACCACGATGCCGCAATACTCATGACCCATGTGCTGCGGGCCGTCGACCGGCTGCAGCCCGCGATAGGGCCACAGGTCCGAGCCGCAGATGCAACTGGCCGAGAGCTTGATGATGGCGTCCGTCGGGCGCAGGATTTTCGGATCGGCGACTTCCTCGCAGCGGATGTCGCCGGGCTTGTGAAGAACGGTTGCGAGCATTTGCTTTCCTTTCGTTCAATCAGACAGGGTCGGGCAGGAAGCTCAGGCGCCGTAATCGGCGTCGCTGACGTGTTCCAGCCAGTCGACGACCTTGCCGTCCTTGACCTCCTGGAGGGCGATGTGGGTCATGGCGGTTGCGGGGGACGCGCCGTGCCAGTGTTTTTCGCCAGGCGCGAACCAGACGACGTCACCCGGCCGGATCTCCTCGACGGGGCCGCCCTCGCGCTGCACGCGGCCGAGGCCGGAGACGACGATCAGCGTCTGCCCGAGCGGGTGCGTGTGCCAGGCGGTGCGGGCGCCGGGCTCGAAAGTCACCTGCGCGCCCTGCACACGCGCGGCGTCGAAGGGGTTGAAGAGCGGATCGATCCGCACCGTGCCGGTGAACCAGTCGGAAGGGCCCTTGCCGGAAGGCCTGGTGCCTGCGCGAAGAATGTCCATGGTGATCTCCTTTACGTCGTCAAATGCGTTCGATGTGAAGCGGGAAAGCGCCGCGACCGTGCAAGCCCTCCTGGCCCTCGTCGAAGCGGCCGAGCCTGATCAGCCCAGGATGGCGATAGTCGGCGTAGAACATCGCCAGGTTGCCCCACGGCATGAAGTAGCAGAGATCGTGGGGCTGCTCGTTGCCGAATGGACCGCGGCCCTCCCCGGTCAGCTTGCGCGGCAGGTAAGCGATCTTCTCATTGTGTGCGTAGTCCTCGATCTTGAGGTCGAGCGGCAGCATCGAGAAGAAGTCCCGCGCCGCAGGACTGTCGTGGAGCGCGGCGGTCATGGTCGGGCCATCGAACGTCATCCTGATCCTCATGTCGGTCGGCTCCCGGTTGGCCGGATCCCAGCCCTGTTGGCTGTTGGCCGACCGCGGCTCGGCCAGGTTGCAAGCGCGGCGTAGAGCAGCGTTCGCCGGCTGACCGGTTGTCGCGTCATCGATGGTTGCTCCCGCGCGCTGTCGCCGCGGCGGCAAGCAGCGCCGAACCGAGAAGCAGCACGGCGCCGAGCGCGAATGGGCTCCACCAGCCGGCCGCGTCAAACAGCAGCCCGCCCGCGAACGCGCCGAAGGTGATGGCGAACTGGATCAGCGCGACCTGCAGCCCGCCGCCCGCCTCGAGATCGTGCGGGATCACCCGGGCCATCCAGGTGTTCCAGGCGACGGGAATCGGCGTGGTGAACAGGCCCCAGGCGATCAGCAGGGCGGCGGTCGCGATGGCGAACGGGCCGAGCGCGATCAGCAGCAACGCGATGATCGCCAAAACCGTCGGCAGGCCGACCAGCACCACGCCAAGATGCGTGCGAAGAATGAAGCCGACGAGCGACGCGCCGACAAGGCCGGCGAGCCCGAGGCCAAGCAGCACCAGCGACAGCGTATTCACCTCCAGGCCGGTGACGCCTTCGAGGAAGGGGCGAAGATAGGTGGAGAGTGCAAACTGGCCCATGAAGGCGAGCGTGGTGGCCGCCATGCCGATGGCGAAGACGCGATTGCCGAGCAGGCCCAGCATTTTGCCGACCGAAGCCTGCTCACCCGCGGGCATTTTCGGCAGGACGGCAAGCTGCCAGACGAATCGGGACGACGATGAAGAAGGCGCCGCGCCAGCCGATCAGTCCGCCGAGAAAACTTCCGAGCGGCGCCGCGATCACCGTGGCAAAGGCCGTTCCGCCCTGTAGCATGGCAATTGCCCTGGGCAGGTCGGAGCCAGGCACGAGGCGGGCCAGGATAGCGGTGGACAAGGACCAGAAGCCGCCGATCGACACGCCGATCAGGGCCCGGCCGAGCATGAAGACGAGATAGTTCGGCGCGAAGGTGATCGCCAGGCCGGAGACCACGAGGATGGCCGTGTAGAGGACAATGACGGTCCGCCGGTCGAGCCGCGACAAGAGCGCGCTGCCGAACAGGCTGGTAAGGACCGCGAAGAAGCCCGAGACGGAGATCGCCTGGCCGGCCTGCCCTTCCGAGATGGCGAGTTCATCGGCGATCGGAGTCAGCAGGCTGACCGGCATGAACTCCGACGCCACCAGCACAAAGGTGAGCAGCGACAGGCATGTCACCGCTCCCCAGGCGCTGGGCGCTTTCACCGCTTGGGCTTTCGCCAATTGGCTGTCGTAGGTCGTATCCATATGCCGCGACCCGCCGTCGGGCCCTCCAGTCATTTCGCTGACGGCTATATAGATCACTGGCACTATTCGCATTAGCCGTTGCAATCTGCATGGACTTATCCATTCTCGATATGAATTGACGAGTGGTGGCCACGAACCGCCAGAGCTAGAACGAGCGCCCGAGCCAGGATTGTGCCCATGCAGCGCGAGGATCTGAAGGATTTGCTGTGGTTCCTGACGGTGGCCAGGGAGCGCAGCTTTACCAGGGCGGCGGCAGAGCTCGGCACGTCGCAATCGACGCTCAGCCATACCATCAAGCAATTGGAGGCGCGGCTCGGCGTGCGGCTGCTGACCCGCACGACGCGGAGCGTGGCGCCCACGGAAGCAGGCGAGCGGCTCTACCAGTCGCTTGTCCCGCGGTTCGAAGGCATAGAGTCCGACCTGTCGAGCCTGGTCGCCTTCCGCGACAGGCCCGCGGGCACGGTGCGTATCACGCTGTCGGACCATGCGCTGCGGATGGTTGTCTGGCCGAAGCTGCAGCCGATGCTGCGCGACTATCCCGACCTGCGCGTCGAACTCTACAGCGACAACGGCATGCGCAACATCGTCGAGGAGCGCTTCGACGCCGGCGTGCGGCTCGGCGAGAACGTCGACAAGGACATGATCGCGGTGCGCATCGGCGCCGACTGGCGGCTGGTGGCCGTCGCTTCGCCGGACTATTTTTCGCGCCGCCCCATCCCGAAAGCGCCGCAGGACCTGGTCGCGCATGACTGTATCTGCCTGCGGCAGACGACATTCGGCGGGCTCTATGCGTGGGAGTTCGAGAAAAAGGGCCGTGAGCTCAGGGTGCGGGTGGAGGGCCAACTTACCTTCAACACGACCATCCCCATGGTCGACGCCGCGCTCGCCGGCTACGGCATAGCCTATGTCCCGGAAGACCTCGTCAGCCAGCATGTGGCCGAGGGCCGGCTGAGGCTCGTTCTCGACGACTGGAGCCTGCCCTTTCCGGGCTACCACCTCTACTACCCAAGCCGGCGCCAGCTCTCGCCGGCGATGGCGGTGATCGTCGCGGCGCTTCGGCACCGCGTTTGACGGCAGAACGTCCTGGTCGTTTCCGCCGACTGGACCAGCCGGACGTCCGGCGCTTGCCCCCCGCCCTCCGGATCACTGTCGTCAGCGGCAATCAGCTGTTCATCGCCGACCCCCATATAAGCATTTCCTATTGCAATCTCCGGAAGAAGAAGGTTCATTAAAATTTCCGGGGGAGAATAAAAAATCGTGCATAGGGGTGTGGTGCGGCTTCTTCCGAAGCCCAAGGTTTCCATATTCATTTGCGGTTGTGGGCATACGGGATCGACCTTGCTCGCCCGGATACTGGCTGGCCATCCGGATGTTTTCGCCATTCGACGCGAGACAAGCGCTTTTGTCTCGCCAAACGGGGCGCGATGGACCAAGCTAAGCCTGGTCTTATTGCAGGCGGCCATTTCACGCCGCAGCGTCTGGGTTGAAAAGACTCCCAATCATATCCACTACACAAGGCAGATCATCGAGACGATCCCGGGCGCGCGCTTTATCGTCGTCACGCGCGACGGCAGGGATGTCGTGGCTTCGCTTGGACAGCGTTACGAGGGCGATTTCGACAAGGCTTTCCAAAGATGGATCGCCGACAGCAAGGCCTCGATGCTGCGCGTCGAAAAGGGCGAAAGCATCCTGTGGCGCTATGAGGACTTCATCGAATCGCCGGCGCTTTCCATCGAACGGCTGTGCCGCTTCATCGGCGTGGCCTTCGATCCGGGCATTCTGAACTATCACAAGCAGCCTGTTGTATGGGGGCGGGAAAAGGCGGTTCGCACGGCGCATTCCGCTCGCCGGCACGCCCAGGTGAACCAGCCGATCACCGATTATAGGGGCGGCTGGCGATCCAGGCTGCCGACGGAAGTGGCTTGCCGTTTCGACGCCGGCGAAGCGCGGGAAATCATGGACTATTTCGGATACGCGCAGGCCGAGCATTCGGCTGATGTCGATCACCAGACCTAAGCGTAGTCGAGGAGCGATCGTTTGATCAGCGCGGGAGCAGCCGCGAGACCTTGAGCCGCGGCGCGAAGAAGCAGCGCAGATAGGGCTGGTTGGTTATGACGTAATGGTTCTCGCAGATATGGTAGCGGCCGTCCGGCGATTCCTGCACGCGCTCTCGCGGGATGTTGAAACCATCGGGAAGATAGACATAGCCACCGTCGGCCCTGGATTGCACGGCAGACTCCTGTATGGGGCGGCAATCCGAGCCGCCGCAGCATTTGAAGTTGGTTACCGGGTCAACCTTGTTTTCGTACCAGTCATGGGCGTTGGCGCCTGTCGCGGCGCCAATCCACATGGCTGTGACGATGACCCTTCGCATGGCATTCCTCGACGAAGCGGAGGCGCTGCTCATTCGAGCGTCTTGTATATTAGCGTTCGGCCGGAAACGCCATTGCCCGGCGAAGGTCCGGAAGGCGACGCCCGGCCCTTGCGGCGGCGATGGATGAGGCCGGATCCTCAGCAGAGATCCGGCCCTGCCCGCTCACACCAGCCGCTGCCCGCCGTCGATGTGGACGGTCTCGCCGGTCACGAATTCGTTCTGCATCAGATAGAGATAGGCGGGTGCGATGTCGGCGGGCTTGGCGATCTTTCCCGCCGGGATACGCGCGCCCATCTGCTCGAAATAGCCTGCCTTAGCCTCGCCGACGATCTCGTCCCACATCTCCGTGTCGACCCAGCCGGGCGAGACGATGTTGACGCGGATCGGCGCAAGCTCCAGCGCCAGCGCGCGGGCGAAATAGCTGAAAGAGCCGGCGACCGCCGCGACCACCGAGCCGCCCGGGACCGGCGGGCGGTCCTTGTTGATGCCGGAGGTGAAGATCATCGAGCCGCCTTTGTTCAGCGTGCGCACGGCATGCTTGGCCAGCATCACCGCGCCGATCAGCTTGCCGTCGACGAAGCCGCGTACGAAATCCATGTCGGTCTCGCCGATCGGATAGTTGGGCGGTGGCGTGCCGGCCGTCGCCACCAGATGATCGAAGGTGCCGGCTGCCTCGAACAAGCGGGACACCTCGGCCTCATTGGCCATGTCGGCGGCGATGCCAGTCACGCGCCCTGCCCCGCCGAGCCGCTTCTCGGCGGTCTTCAGTTTTTGCACCGAGCGGCCGACGATCACGACTTCGGCGCCGTTTTCCAGCGCCGCGGCCGCGACGCCGAAACCGATGCCGGAGCTGCCACCGACGACAATGAGCTTCTTTCCCGTGAGACTGGCCATAGGTCTTCTCCGTTCTTCAATTGTGGGATGTTCAGGCGCGGCCGGCGTGGGCGGCCGCGATGTCGGCGAGGATGATCTTCTTCATCGAATACATCGCCTGCCGCGCTCGGCCGGCCTTTTCGCGGTCCGGGTCGTTCATCAGCCGCAGGGCTTCGCTGGGAATGACCTGCCAGTAGACGCCGAATTTGTCCTTCAGCCAGCCGCAGGGCTGTTCCGAGCCGCCGTCGGCGGTCAGCGCGTTCCAGAAATAGTCGGTCTCGGCCTGGTCCTCGGTCTCGATGTAGAGCGAGATGCGCTCGTTGAAGGGCGGCACGCCGCCGGCATTCAAAGCGGTAAAGCGCTGGCCTTCCAGTTCGAAGTCGAAGATCGCGTGCGGCTTGTCGGTGAACTCGATGCTCTGCAGCGCGCGACCGTTCCTGAAAACGGACAGATAGAAGTCGCGCGCGACTTCGGCGTTCAGGTTGAACCAGAGGAAAGGGTGAACGGTGGCCATGATGTCCTCGCAGGTTTGATCTGAAGTGAGTGTTGATCACAAATTCCGTGAGGATTTTTGGCTGGAAAAAGCTCGACGGACAAACCAAAGTTTGGCAAGGATTTGTTACCAACACTCACAAATCGATCTGGCCATGACCCGCAGACTGCCGCCGCTCAATGCCCTCCCGGCCTTCGAGGCTGCCGCCAGGCACCTGAATTTTTCCAGGGCCGCGGACGAGCTCAATCTCACCCATGGCGCCGTCAGCCGGGCAATAAAACATCTGGAGGAGCAGCTCGGCGTGCAGCTCTTCGAACGCGCCACGCGCTCGGTGCGGCTCACCCCGGTCGGCGAGCCTTATGCGCTGGCCGTGCGCGAGACGCTCGACCAGCTCGCGCTGGCGACGCAGACGGCGACCTCGCGCCATTCGGGTTCGACGCTGAATGTCAGCACCTCGGACGGCTTTGCCGGCAAGTGGCTGGTGCCGAGGCTCTATCGTTTCCACCGCGCGCATGGCGACATCGACGTGCGCGTCTCGACCACCGGCAAGCTGACCAATTTCCGCGGCGACGGCATCGACGTCGCTATCCGTTATGGCGGCGGGCACTATCACGGGCTGACGTCGGAATTCCTCACCGGCGAGGAGGTCTTTCCGGTCTGCAGCCCGAAGCTTCTGGAAGGGCCGCGTCCACTCAGGACGCCGCAGGACCTCAGGCACCACACGCTGATCCGCGACGGCTACCGCATCGACTGGGCGGCGTGGCTGGCCAGCGCCGGCGTCGCGGGCATCGACCCGAACAGCGGCCTCACCTTCGACTCCGCCACCTTCGCGGTGGAGTCGGCCGTGCAAGGCGAAGGCGTGGTGCTCGGCCGCACCATGCTGGTTTCGGCCGACCTCGCCACCGGCCGGCTGGTGCGGCCGTTCGACCATGCGCTGAAAGCGGTCTCCAGCTTTTACCTCGTCTACCCGCCGGAGGCGATCCGCCAGCGCAAGGTGAAGGCGTTTCGCGATTGGCTGTTTGAGGAGATCGGGCCGGGCTGAAGCAAAGGCTTGCCAAAATCCCAGCCTTGCGAAGACGTGCCGATTGCGCGATGTTGCGCAACCATGGCTGGCGAGTATCTGGATCACAAATTGGAATGCCCGTTTTGCGGCACCATCCGTTTGCAAATTCCGGCCGATGCTCAACCCGAAACGGCGATCCATTGCGCTGAGTGCGGCAAATATCTCGGCTCATGGGATGAGCTTCAAACCGATTTCGAGCTCCAAGGCGGCACGGACGGCGTATTCCGGCTGGATAAGGGGCGCATCCAGAAGCTCAATTCCAGCCGATGACCAGCCGCTGCCGCCGGAGCCCATGGGGCTCAGACCGGAAAGCGCCCGACAGGGCAACCGACGGCATGGGCGGGGGCGTTGGGGAGCCGCCGGTTACCAGGACGAGGGGCCATGGAATGAGAAAAAATGCGCAGGCCCTGACACAATAATGCCAGTTCTCTGCGTTCCTGGAAACTGGTTTCCGGCTTAAAATTCAAATGTATATGGGAGAAAGCGCACACTCGCGATGACCTTCGTGCGGCTCCCCGCGACAGGAACCACATCGGCCGTGCCGCGTCATAGGGACAGGCTCTTGTCGCGATCCTGGAGTGACGTCGATGGTCAAGCTGCTTGTTGTCGTTGCATTGGCGCTCGCGCTCGCTTGCGGCGGGACGTTGGCAGCCAAGCTCGACCTCGCTGCTGTCAACCAGGCGCAATTCGGCGAGGGCGAGCCGAAGGGCGTCGATCCGATGGTGCTCAGAGCGCAGATCCTTCTCGATCGCGCCCGCTTCTCCCCCGGTCTGATCGACGGCCGCCTTTCCGACAATTTTTCCAAGGCCGTCGCGGCCTTCCAGGCGGCGAACGGACTGCCCTCCGACGGCAAGCTCACCCGGGATACCTGGGACAAGCTGGCGGCGACTTTCGCCGGCCCGGTGCTGATAAGCTACGAGGTCACGGCCAAGGATGTGCGCGGGCCGTTCACCAGGCGCATCCCCGCCCGCATGGAGCGGATGGCGCATCTGAAGCGGCTCGGCTATCGCAACGCGCGGGAAAAACTGGCGGAGCGCTTCCATGTCAGCGAACAATTGCTGAGGCTGCTCAATCCAAAAACCGGTTTCAGGAAGGCCGACACCACGCTGGTGGTGCCTGATATCGGCCGCGGCGGTCCTCCCGCGACCGTCGCCAGCGTCGAGGTCGACAAGGGCGCGCGCCAGGTGCGCGCGCTCGATGCGTCAGGCAAGGCGCTCGCGGTCTATCCCGCCTCGATCGGCAGCGAGGAAAAGCCGGCGCCGAGCGGCGCGGCGGAGGTCAAGCGCGTCGTCCACAATCCGGCCTATCATTACAATCCGAAGTTCGCCTTTAAGGGGGTGAGGAGCAAGCGGCCCTTCACCATCGCCGCGGGGCCGAACAATCCGGTCGGGATCGTCTGGATCGATCTGTCGATCGAAAGCTACGGCATCCACGGCACGCCCGATCCGGGCAAGATCGGCACGACCTTCTCGCATGGCTGCATCCGGCTGACCAACTGGGATGCCGAAGACCTCGCCGCCATGGTCAAGCCCGGCACCAAAGTCGACTTCGAGCAGGAGACGGCGCAAGACGGGCAGGCGCAATGAAATGCCGGCAGGTCGAGGCCGCCGAGTTGTAACCTGCTGCATAAATCCAGCTTATCATGACCCCCAGTTTTTGAAGACGTTACACGGGCTTTCCCCGCCTGTAGCTTCGGCGGCGCTCGTTCAACAATGATACGGTTTCGGTGGTTTGATGCAGACACATACGCGGGTGGTGATCGTTGGCGGCGGATGCGTCGGCGCCGGTATCCTTTATGGGCTGGCGAAGCGCGGCTGGACGGACGTCGCGCTGCTGGAGCGTACGCAACTGACCGCCGGCTCGACATGGCATGCGGCCGGGCTGATCCCGTCCTACGCCCGCAACATCAATGTCGGGCGGATGATCAACAAGACCATCGAGATCTATGAAGGGCTCGAGGCCGAGACCGGGCAGCCGGTCGGCTGGCACAAATGCGGGCAGCTGCGCATCGCCAATTCCAGGGACCGGCTCGACGAATACAAAAGCTATATGAGCGTCGCCGAGGTGCAGAACATGCGGGCGCAGTTGCTGACACCCGACGAGGCGCGAAAACTCTGGCCGCTGCTCGACAACAAGCAAATGCTCGGCGCGCTCTATCATCCGGACGACGGCCATATCGCGCCGGCCGACGTGACGCATGCCATGGCCAAGGGCGCGCGCGATCTCGGCGCCAAGGTCTATCTCAACACCGAGGTGACCGGCTTCAAGCGGACGGCCAGCGGCGAGTGGGTGGTTGAGACCAACCAGGGCGACATCACCTGCGAGCACGTCGTGTGCGCCACTGGCAATTACGCGCGCCAGACCGGCGCGTTGCTCGGCCTCGACATCCCGGCGATCCCGATCCTGCACCAGTACTGGATCACCGAAGCCGTGCCGGAAGTGGTCGAGCGCAAACGCGCTGGCCGGCCCGAAATGCCTATCCTGCGCGACGAAGGTTTTGAGGGCTATCTGCGCGAGGAAGGCGACGGCCTGATGTTCGGGCCTTACGAGCGCACCGAGCACCTCAAGCTCTTCGCCGAGGATGGCGTTCCCGCCTGGTTCGGCGCCGACCTGCTGGAAGAGGATTTCGACGCGGTGGCGTGGAACTGGGAACAGGCGCTGCAGCTCGTCCCGGCGCTCGGACGCGTCGGCATCAAGGCCAATGTGCGCGGCCCCTTCCAGATGACGGCGGACGAGCTGCCCTTGATGGGTCCGGCCTGGGGCCTGCCCAATGTGTGGCTGGCCGAGGGCGTGCCCGGCGGCATCCTGTGGGGCGGCACGATCGGCTATTATCTGTCGGAGCGGATCGTCGAAGGCGGCAACAGCCTCGATGTCTCCGACCTCGACCCACGCCGCTTCGGCGACTATGCCAACAAGGAATGGACGCGCGAGAAAGTGCGCGAGGCCTGGGGCACGCATGCCGAGCAGAAATATCCCGGACAGGACATGCCCGCCGCCCGCCCGCAGAAGACCGCGCCCTCCTATGACAGGCTGACCGAGCTCGGCGCCGTCTGGGGCGTGCTCAATGGCTGGGAGATGCCCAACTGGTTCGCGCGCGACGGGGTCGAGGCCAAGGACCAGTTTAGCTGGCGCTGGACGCCGAAGGGCAACCTCGTCGGCGAGGAGGTGCTGGCGGTGCGCAACGCCGTCGGCCTGGTCGAGATGACTCCGATGACCAAGTTCGAAGTGTCGGGACGAGGCGCGGTCGCCTGGCTGGACCGGATCATCGCCAACCGCCTGCCGGCGGTCGGCAAGGTGACGCTGGCGCATCAGCTTACCGCCAACGGCGGCGTGCAGGCGGAATATATGGTGGCGCGCCTCGGCGATGACCTGTTCTACCTGATCTCGACGCCGCGCGCCGAGCGCTGGAACTTCGACGATCTGTCCAGGCTGCTCCCCGCCGATGGCAGCGTGAGCCTGAAGAACGTCACCAACGATCGCGGCTGCTTCACGGTCGTCGGACCCAAGGCGCGCGAGGTGCTGCAGCCGCTCACCGAGATCGACCTTTCAAACGAAAATTTTCCCTGGTTCGGCGTCAAGACCGGCAATGTGGCTCTGGCCAGCGACGTGCGGCTGCTGCGCGTCAACTATGAAGGCGAGTTGGGCTGGGAGCTCTACCATCCCCTGCCCTATCAGCGTCAATTGCTCGACGCGATCCTGAAGCAAGGCGAGAAGCACGGCATGCGGCTGGTCGGGCTGCACGCGCTGGAGTCGCTCAGGCTCGAGAAATCCTATCGCGCCATGTACCGCGACATGAATCCCGAGCTCAACGCGCTGGAGAGCGGGCTGGAGCGCTTCATCCGCCTCGACAAGGGCGAGTTCGTCGGGCGCGAGGCGGTGTTGAAATACAAGGAGCGCAACGACCAGCGCCGGTCGGTGACGCTGAAAATCAACACCGACGGCGCAAGCACGCTTGCCAATGAAGGACTCTACAGCGACGGCGCGCTGGTCGGGCGCATCACGTCGGGCGGCTATGGCTATGCGCTTGGGCATGACGTGGCGCTGGCGCTGCTGCCCGAACTATTTTCCAAACCCGGCACGAAGCTCGACGTCGCGATCCTTGGCGAATGGAGGGCCGCCGAAGTGATCGCGGATTCGCCTTACGACCCGACCTCGGCCAGGGCGCGGATGTAATAGGCGGGGCCTGCAAAGGCCCCGTTACCGACGTGTCCTTCGGAGGGAAGCCCGTATGCGTATCGACCGCATCAACGTCTATTCGGTGCAGCTGCCAGTCAAATGCGGTGTCTACCGCATGGCGAGCGCCGACGTGGAGGCGCTCGACTCCACACTGGTCGAAATCGTCACCGATGATGGTTTTGCCGGCTGGGGCGAGACCTGTCCGATCGGCCCGGTCTACCAGCCGCATCATGCGCTTGGCGCCCGCGCCGCGATCGCCGAAATCGCGCCGGGCCTGATCGGCTCGGAGGTCGCCTCGATCAGGCTGCTGGCGAAACAGATGGACGAGCGGCTCAGCGGGCACGGCTACGCCAAGGCCGCATTCGACATGGCGTTCCTGGACCTGCTCGGCCAAAAGCTCGGCGTGCCGGTCTCGACGCTTTTGGGCGGCGCGCTGACCGACCGCGTGCCGGCCTACTATTCGCTGATCGTCGGGGCGCCGGACGAGACGGCGCGGATCGCCGCCGACAAAGTGAAGGCAGGCTATCCGCGCCTGCAGGTCAAGATCGGCGGGCGCAACCTGGAAGAAGACGTGGCCGTCGTCCACAAGGTCTGGGAAGCGGTCGGCTACAAGGCTCGGCTAGCGGTCGACGGCAACCGCGGCCTGACGGTCGCCGCCGCGATACACCTCGACCGGCTCTGCCAGCAAATCCCCTTCGTCTTCGAACAGCCCTGCAACACGATGGACGAGATCGCGACCCTGAAGGGCCGCATCACGCATCCGGTCTATCTCGACGAAAGCACCGAGGACCAGAACGCCGTGCTGCGCGCGATCTCGCTCGGCATCGCCGACGGCTTCGGCTTCAAGGTCACGCGGCTTGGCGGCCTCACCAAGATGACGACGGTGCGCGATCTCTGCGCCATCCGCTCGCTGCCGCACAGCTGCGACGACGCCTGGGGCGGCGACATCATCGCGGCGGCCTGCGTGCATCTGGCCGCCACGGTCGAGCCGCGCCGCATGGAAGGCGCCTGGATCGCGCAGGAATACATCAAAGGCCATTTCGACGCGAAGCACCCGATCGTCATCAAGCAAGGCCACATCGCCGTACCGCAACGGCCGGGGCTGGGCGTGAAACCGGAGCCCGGCATGTTCGGCAAGCCGGCCGCCATCTACGGGCCCTGAGCGGACGCGCCTGGAACAGCGCCGGTCGATCACCTTCGCGATGCCACGGATCGTTCCGCCCTGTCCTGCGTTCTTGTGACACGCAAGGAGGAATGGCGATGGACGACGATCGGACCGAGAAGATCAGGCAACGTGCCTATGAGATATTTCAACGCGAGGGCGGCGTCCTCGGCAATCACGAACGGCACTGGCAACAGGCCGAGTTGGAGATCGACCGCGAGGCGGCCCTGCCGCTGACAGCGGACGATGCTCTGCCCGAAACGCGCGAGATCGACAGCGCCGATGTGCTCACGGTGGAGGCGCTTGCCATGCGCACCGGCATTTCCGGCGACGAGGCGCAGGAACTGCTCGACCGGCTGGGCAACGACCGCGCGGCGATCGAGCAAGCGGCGCGGAGTCTGAAAGCGAAGGGGCGGAGTTGATCCTCACATTAAAATCGAGCGCGAGTTGAGGTGGGAAGCACGGCCTGCAACAGGTAAATGGCGAGCAGCGCCACCCAAACGGCTGTCCTGCTCATTCGCAAATCCCTGCTGGTCCGGCAGTGGACGCGCTCGCGGCGGCTGCGTTCCCGATATGCCAGGTTGCACGTCGCCTTAGGCAGGATCAAATCAGAAATTGCTGAGCGGCGAGCCCGCGCATCAGTCCTTCGGCGCGTTGCTGTAGAGCGCCACGCCGACGCGGTCGTTGCGCCGCCACCGCACCCAAGCGCGATAGGCCGTATCGTCGGCCGGGACCTCGAGCAGGAAGCGGTCTGGGATCTCCACATCGGCGCCGATGCGCAATTCCGCACCTTGCTCGTGCTGATTTCTGACCGAGCAGCCGATCCTAACGCCGGCGGCGATGATCGTGGCTTCCTTGAGCACGAATTCGCGCGCATGAAGACGGCGCTCGGTCTCGGGAAAATTGGCCATATCCGACGGGCTCCTCAGGCAAGGCTCTCCTCGCAACCGGGCAGCACCATAGCAGCGAGGCGTTTCCGTTCCGTTAGCAATCACTGAAACGCGGAACGGCAGCTTCATAGGCCGACCGCGTTCATCGGGATCTTTCACGCCCAGAGGGTTCAACCAGAGACGATGACACCGCTCGCATGCAGCACCCAGCGGCGGCCGTCGCCGCGGAACTCGGTGAGCGACAGCGGCTCGATGTCGATCTTCCAGACCGAGGAAAGCGGCGCGCCCAGAACATGCACCATGGCCGCGCGGATCGGCAGGGCGTGCGTGAGCGCGATGGTATGACCGCTCTCGGAAGCGAGGCGCTCCATCAGCGCGGCGCCGCGCCGGGCGACGGCGGCAAGCGATTCGCCGCCATGGGGCGCCGCGTCCGCATCGGCGAACCAGGCCGCCATGCCTTCCGGATCCTCTGCCTGCACCTCCTCGAAGCCTTTGCCGGCCCAGCGCCCGAAGTCCTGCTCACCAAGCAGCGGCTCGACCGTCGCCTCGAGGCCGAGCGCCTCGGCCGTCTGCCGCGCGGCAAGCGCCGGACTCGTCCAGACGCGGTCGGCGCGGCGCAGCGAAACGGCCAGCGCAACGGCGCGGTCGATGGCTTGCAGTTCCAGCCCCTCGTCACTCGGAAAGCGCCCCTTGCGCATGGACTGCGTCGCGCCGCTTGCGATCATCGTAAGGCGGGCGAGCATCCCAAAACTCCGTGGTCCAGTGAAATTTCGGCCGCGCGAAGCCGTGTTGGCCATTACATGTCGTTGACAGGCGAACGAAGTGCTGACAAGTGTTTTAGCGCTATACGGGATTGGAAGCCGGTGCGAGTCCGGCACGGTCGCGCCACTGTGATCGGCACCAGCCGAAAGTCAGGCCTTATTCCGCAGCATTGTTCGATCAACGGGACGCAGTATCCCACGGGAGGTCAATATGTCCGACACCACCTTCGCCCCCAGCTACGGTCCGGTTGCGATTCCGGTTCGCGAGCTTCTGCCCTGGGCCATCTTCGCCGGCCTGCTGTTGATGCTGGCGATCTATTTCGTCGGGGCGGAAGAAGGCGCGACGTCGCTGATCCGCGGCACCTATGTGCACGAATTCGTGCATGACGGCCGCCACCTGCTCGGCTTCCCCTGCCACTAAGGCGGTTCAGCATCGCTGAACTTGCTTCGATTCTGGTCTAACGCGATTCCGGACGGAAAACCGCTACGCACTTTTCCTGGAATTGCTTAGAGGGTTAACGACATGGTCGGAAAACTTTTGCTGCGCGGCATGCTTGTCGGGCTGGTTGCGGGGATTCTGGCATTCGCCTTTGCCCGCGTCTATGGCGAGCCGCAGGTCGACAAGGCGATCGCCTTCGAGGAACAGCAGGCCCAGGCGACCGGCGAGGCGCCGGAGCCCGAGATGGTCAGCCGCGTCACGCAGGCCGGCATCGGTCTCGCGACCGGCGTGCTGGTCTACGGCGCCGCCCTCGGCGGGCTGTTCTCGCTGGTCTTCGCCTATGCCTATGGCCGTCTGGGTTCGCTGGGCCCCCGTGGCACTTCGGCGCTCATCGCGCTGCTCGGCTTCCTGGCCGTGATCGTGGTCCCCAGCCTCAAATATCCGGCGAATCCGCCCGCGGTCGGCAATGCCGAGACCATCGGCTACCGTACCGAGCTGTTCTTCATCATGATCGTGGTCTCGATCGCGGCGATGGTGGCGGCGGTTGGATTGGCGCAGCGGCTGTGGACCCGGCTCGGCGCCTGGAACGCCTCGATCGTGGCTGGGCTGGCCTTCCTCGTGGTCTTCGCGCTGGTGAAGGCAGCCCTGCCCGACATCAACGAAGTACCGGAGAACTTCTCGGCGACGGTGCTGTGGCAGTTCCGCGTCGCCTCGCTCGGCATCCAGCTTGTGCTATGGACCGTCGTCGGGCTCGGCTTCGGCGCGGTTGCCGAGCGCGTGGTCGCGGCGCGCGACCAGCGCAGCCCTGCCCGCCGCTTCGCCTGAAATCCGATGCGTCGGCCGCCACGATTCCTTGCCCTGGCGGCCATTTTCTTTTTGGCGACCGCCCTTTCGATCATGACGGCGGGAGCACCCGCCGAAGCGCATAGCGGATCCTTCGCCCCGCCTCCTCCCGGCATCCAGATCCCGAGCCTGACACACGGCCAGATGGCCGTGATCGCCCGCTACCGCGGCGAGATCCTCGAGCTCGCCCAGCGCCAGACCGCAACCGACCCGACCTTCCGGCGGCTCTACAATCACGGCAATCTGCAATTCACCTATTGCCTCTGGGGCCTGATGCCGGGCAGCCTCGGCGACGAGGAGAGCCCCTTCAACGAATGCAGCCACGCCTACCTCGCCACCGCCAAGGCGCTGCTCACCCATATGGCGACGATGCCCTCAGCCGAACGCAACGCGAAAGCACTGATCTCCGATATCGACGCCGACATGGTGCGCAGCGGCGCGTCGTGGATCCTGTGCCAGTATAGCGGCGAGGCTTTCAGCACCGGCGCCGTCGTCGAGCCGAGATGGCGCGACATGGTCTTCCACCTGCCGAGCCTCTGCGTGCTGCTTGCCACGATAGCGGCGCTCGCCGCCGCCGCATGGTCCATCTTCGGCACGCCGCGCGCCCGCGCGGCCTAGCCGAGCACTGCGCGCCGGCGTAAGCATCGGCAATTGTCCGGTTCCCGGATTCGCAGCCGCCAGCCATGTTCGCCCCCGAAGCCTTCGCCATCACCGCCGCCTTGTGCAGCGCGCTGAGCTCCATGTTCCTGAGCGAGCTCAAGGGCCGCGTTCCCCTGCTCCAGCTTGCCCGCTGGCAGATGCTCGCAACCTTCGTGATGACCGGCTCGGTGTCGTTGGCGATCGGCGGCTGGCACACGATCGGACCAAGGGAGTTCTGGCTGCTTGCCGGATCGGGCTTCGCCGGCATCAGCATTGCCAGCACGACCTATTTCGCCACCATCTATTCGGTCGGCCCGCGCATCACGGCGTTGCTCTTCTCGCTTACCTCGCCTTTCGCCCTGGCACTCGGTTATCTCGTGCTCGGCGAAACCATCAGCCGCTGGCAGGCGCTGGGCGTGGCGCTGGCGCTTGCCGGCATCGTGCTTGCCATCGGCATGCCGCGGCGGTTCCTCAAGCGCGGCGACCTGGCGCCGGCGATGCCGGTCGTCACCCCTTCCACCGTGCCGGTCAGCACGGCGCCCGGCCCGCCGCTCACCGGGCGCCTGGGACCTGGCATCGTGCTCGGCGTCACGACCGCATTCGGCCAGGCGATCGGCACCCTTTTGGCGCGGCCGGCCATGGCCGCCGGCGTCGAGCCGTTCAGCGCCATGGCGCTGCGCTCGGGCCTAGCCGTGATCCTGTTCATCGCGCTCGCCGCGACGCCGTTCGGCAGGGGCAAGCGGGAGGCCGTCCAGTTCGGCACGGTCGGGCTCGCCGTGCTTTCCGCCTTCGTCGGCACCTCGCTCGGCATGTCCTGCCTGATGGCCGCGCTGCGCACCGGCAATGCCGGCATCATCTCGACGCTGTCCTCGATGACGCCGGTCATCATCCTGCCGATGGTGTGGCTGCGCAGCGGTCAGCGGCCGACCGCGGCCGCCTGGGCCGGCGCGCTGCTGGCCATCGCCGGCACGGCGCTGATCAGCGTTAGGTAGATCAAACCGGCCGCCGCGAGCCCGCTGCCGTGGCGGCGAGAGCAGTCGACATGCGGAACCTAGTGCGCCGCCGACCGGGCATAACGGCCGGGTGGCTGGCCGACATGACGGCTGAAGGCGGTGCTGAACGTGCTCGCGGAGCCATAACCGACTCGCGCGGCGACCTCGGCGATGTCCGCCTGCTCGCGGCGCAACAGGTCCTTCGCCAACGCCATGCGCCAGGCGAGCAGATATTCCATCGGCGGCACGCCGACGCCGCGCACGAAACGGTCGAAGAAGGCGGATCGCGAGAGCGCCGCCTCCTTCGCCAGTTCGACAATCGTCCACGGCCGCGCCGGATCGGCATGCATCCGGCGGATCGCCTCGGCAAGCCGCGCGTCGCCCAAGCCGCGCAGCAGGCCGGCCGGCGCGTCGGGCGCCTGCGTCTGCCGCAGGGATTCTACCAGCAGGATTTCCACCAGCCGGGCGAGCACCAGGTCGCGCCCCGCATGCCGCCCAGAGGCCTCCTCGATAAGCAATTTGACCAAGGTCGACAGCCGATCGACGCCGCGGACATGCACCTGACCGGGCAGCAGCGAAACGAGCAGGCCGGAATCCTCGCCATCGAACAGGAAATAGCCGCCAAGCATGCGCAGATCCGGGGGGCCGTCCTGCTTGCCGTGACGCAGCTCTTCCGTTGCCGCCGCGGCAAGGTTGGGATCGATCAGCGTCGGAATGACCGGCTCGAAGCCCGTCATGGTGAAGCCAGGCGTGGTCGGCAAAAGGACGAAATCGCCTGCTTCCAGCGTCAAAGGCGGCTGGCCGTCCACCGCCAGCCGACAAGCTCCCTCGATGACCATGGCGAAGCTTGGATGGCCGAAATCCGCGTAGCGGACGCCCCAGCGCCCGGCACCGCTGATGCCCTTGGTGAATACGGCGCGCGGCCTGAGCAGGCCTATGACTTCGGATAGTGGATCGACCATATCCGGACTTTTGCAAACAAAATGCGGACTGTCAATTGTAGATAGTCCTGAATTTTGCGATAAACCTTGCCGCAGTGAACACCAAGCAACAAGGACCAATCCCATGAAAACCGTCCTGATCACCGGCGCTTCCTCGGGCTACGGCCTGGAAACGGCGCGCCATTTCCTCTCGAATGGCTGGAACGTCGTTGCCACCATGCGCAGCCCCCGCGATGACGTGCTGCCGCATTCGCCGTCACTGCGCGTGCTTGCGCTCGACGTGACGGATGACAACAGCATCGCGGCGGCGGTCGAGGCGGCCGGGTCGATCGACGCGCTGATCAACAATGCCGGCATCGGCGTCGCCGGCGCTTTCGAGGCAACGCCGATGGCGCATATCCGCAAGGTCTTCGAGACCAATACGTTCGGCGTCATGGCGATGACCCAGGCGGTGATCCCGCAGATGCGCGAGCGGCGCTCCGGCGTCATCGTCAACGTAACGTCGAGCGCCGCGCTTGCCCCCTTCCCGCTGGCGGCGCCCTATACCGCGAGCAAGCAGGCAATCGAAGGCTTCACGGGCTCGCTAGCGCTGGAACTCGCGCCCTTCAACGTGCTCGCCAAGCTGGTCGAACCCGGCTACGGCCCGACGACAAGGTTCTCCGCCAACACCGGCGTCAATGTCCAGGATCTCATCCCGGAGGCCTATGCCGATTTCGCCAAGGCAATCTTCGGCAATCTCGCCAATCCGGCGATGACCGGGGCGCTGACCACCAGGGAAGCCGATGTCGCCGAAAGCGTGTGGCGGGCCGTCAACGACACGACCGGCACGCTGCGCTTTCCCGCCGGCGCCGATGCGGTCGCCCTGGCGCTGTCGGCCTGAGGGCAGCGGGCAAACGCCGGGGGTCAACGCCGGCCTCTGCAGGCGGCCGGCGGCAACCAAATGCTTGTTTTGCCGTTTATTTCAGCGGCTGCCGACACACAGCGTGGCGCCAGCCGGCTCCGTCGGCGAGATACCGCCGAGGGCGGAAAGGAGGCCGCGATGACACGGCCGGCAGTGGAGATAGGCGACAGGGTGGCTGTCATCGCCACGGTGGTCGAACGCACCGAGGACCGCGTGATGCTGAGGCTCGACGGCGACAGCCATAAATATTCGATGGTCGAGCCCAATGCCAAGGCTGGCGACAAGCTCAGACTCGAGGGCGAAGTCGTGCATGTCGACGAGGATCTCGGACGCACGACCGTGCAGGTTCTGGGGCGCGTGACCGTCGACACCACGTCGATCGAGATGGTGACGCGACGTTGCGACCTGGACCATATCGGCTCGAACGTGCCGGGCCACCCTCGCCCACGCACCCCGCCGCGACCGCATGGGTGAGCCGGGGCTGCGACTCTGTCGTGGGACGATGACCGGTCTAATGGCGCTTGAAATACTGCACTTCGCGTTCGTGCTTTTCCGCCGCTTCGCGCGACTTGAAGGTGCCTAGATTGCGGCGCTTGCCGGTTCTCGGATCGGTTTTACGCGAGTAGAGCCTGTATTCGCCGGATTTCAGCTTGCGGATCATGGCGATCTCCTTGTGGACCAGGAATCTAACCCGCTGGAGCCGTCGCGGTTCCAGGCAGGCCATCCAGCCCGCTCGCGGCCCGGCCGAAAAAAAAGCGCCGCTGTCGGTGAACCATTTCACGGACGTAAACGACCCAATGTCGGAATCGACGCCGCAGCGACACGATTAAGTCGGATTATTTGCATTCAAATGACTTTGGCGACGTTATGCGGATGTCGCCGAAGTGCCGGATCTGAGGAGGGTGAGATGGTTACGGCGAAGCTTCACGGCGTTGAACTCGTCAGGGGCCAAAAGTGGACGGTGCGCGTCACCGCCTACGGCACGACACTCATATTTCCCTTCGAAGCCGAGCAATATGCGCGCTCCTATGCCGATGGCCAGGCTTTCCGCCTCGGCGTCGAGGTTGTCGAGTTGAAGGACTGCGCCTGAGAGGCCGAGCCATCGATCGCCAAATGGCCTGAAGACCCGCGCACCCATATATAAGCGGCATGTCGATACTCGATACGGCGAAGCGGTGGGCGCGCAAGATCAAGCGCGATGTGGTTGCGCTCTGGATCGCCGCCCGCGATCCGCGTGTGCCCTGGTATGCAAAAGCCGCCGCGGGCGCAGTCGCCGCCTACGCGCTGAGCCCCATCGATCTTATCCCGGATTTCATCCCGATCATCGGCTACCTGGACGACCTGCTGATCGTGCCTGTCGGCATCATGCTCGCGGTCAAGCTGGTCCCGCCCGGTCTGATGCAGGAATTCCGCGAAGAGGCCGAGCGACGCGAGAAGCCGGTGAGCAAGGCCGGGCTCGCCTTCATGATCGCGCTCTGGGTGCTTGCGGCGTTGGTCCTCGCCTGGCTGTTCTGGCCGAAGCCGGCCTAAATCCTTCAGCCGGCGCAGCCGCGCATCCCGGCGGAATCTCACCCGACAGCTAAATTAGCTGTCCCTTGTAATTTATGCAAATCAGGGTCATGCTCGCCGAGCGCGTGAAATGGCAGGCGCAATGGGTGGGTCAACAAGGGGTCAGGCGTGATGGAGTTCGCAGTCTGCTACGACCACAGCGGGTTCGATCTGGCACGGTCGCTCTTCCTCGATGTCACGGCGTTCTTTGCGCTGATGGCGCCATGGGCGGTCGCGCGGCTCATCGAGATGTCGCGTGAGGATGGCGCAGTCGGGCTACAGGCGGTCTGAGGCTCGAGCCACCGTTTTCATTGCTAAAGAGCGGTTCAGCGTTTCGCGGAAGCGCCGAACGGCTCTAACTCTTCGTGCTTATGCAATTCCGGACGGAAAAACCGTTACACATTTTTCCTGGAATTGCTCTAGCCGTTGCGGACGACCTTTCGGATCGACAGGTCGCCGAACAACGCCGAACAGTCGATCTCCTCCTGGAAGTTTGCCTGCGGGTCGAGCACCAGCCATGAAGCGTGGGTGCGAAGATCCTTCAGCCTGGCATTCTTTTGCGCGCGCGCCAGGCGCTCGGCCTCGGCAACCGAGGCCTGAAAAGCCCTTTCGGCCTTGCTATGGTGAAGGATCCTCGACATAGCGGCGGAAAACGCGCTTGCCCCGCTTTTCGTTCCGTCGAAAGCGGCGGGTCGGACGCCTCGACCCTAACGCGTTCCCGGATCGACGGTGGCGCGGCGGAAACTCCATGCGTCACGATACCCGCGAAGGCGCATTTCTTTAAGTTTGCGCCCTGTTTCAAGCGGTATCGAGCATGAGAGCGCGCCGGATCGGCGGCTGGGGTAGCCCGGCTTGCCTTGGCGGTAAAAGAGTACGGCTCTTTGACAGACAAGCCGGGCTAAAGCGCCGACCATTGGGTTTCCTTGGGGGGAAGCCGGCGCACGGATAGAGTGTCCGTTTCCCGTTGCGCCCGCAATTGTCGCTGAGGTCCTATGCGCCAGCGCAATGGTCCGACCGGCTGGAGACGTGATGCCGCAATTCCGGACGGAAGGCTGCGGGGAAGCGCCGAGCCTAACCGCTCACACTTTTTGCTGGAATTGCTCTACGCCCGAACGCTCAAGCCCCCGTAAGACCGCCCTTTTGCAGCGCCCTCCTGACGAAAAGCTCGGCGTGCTGCGCCCATTCCGCTTCAGCGACGTCGTTCTCACGAACGGACTGCCTGAAAGCTTCCCGCAAAGCCTCGAGCTCAAAGATCGACAGCCGCTGGTTTCTTTTTTGTTTTTTTGTGCCGGCGTCCATAGTGCGTTGCCAAGAAGCGCAAGGTGAAGCCCATCGTATATGCGGCGGCCGTTCGACCCATCAACACCGTGGCCCTGACTTCTTTTGGGGGCAAATTTTGCCGCGTCTTCTGCCGCGAGGGTGCGGCTCGGCCTGCCGAATGTGGACGGGTTGCATGCCGATCCATCCGACAGGTCCGCCGCTATATGTCTCCACCTACAACGCCCGATAAAAAGACCGCCTCAGGCCAAGGCGCGGGCGGTGTGGCGCTATATCTTGCAGGTTATACGTCTTTTGGTATGGACCCGGCGCTCGATTGGTGGTTGTCTTGCTAAAATCATCCATAATTTCAGGTGGCAGCCGGCCCGCGTCTTCTCCGTCAACAGGAATGACGCGGGCTTTTGCCGCTCGGGGAGAGCCACCCTTGCCGCTGGCGAAACCAAGCCCGACCGTTCGCGAGCGCGCAAACCCGTCGCCATTAACCTTCCCCATGGGCACGGACCAAGGTCGGTGTCGCAATTGCCGTCCCTCGCCTATAATCTTGCAAGCGGGTGGGTGAGCGGGGCCGATGTTTGGGAGATATTTCAAGCGACTTGCACGAGTCTGGAGCGGGCTCTCCCTGGCCTGGCAGTTCGTGATCGCGGGCGGCATCGGCCTTCTGGCGGTGATGCTCGTGGTCGGGCTGTGGGTGACATCGCAGATCCGTGACGGCGTCCTGCACAATTCCGCCGCCACCACCGCGCTCTATGTCGACAGCGTGATCGCACCCTTGCTGCCCGATATGCGCAAGAGCCAGGAGCTCGACGACACCGTCAAGCGGGCGCTGGACGAGACGCTCGGCCAAGGCGCGCTCGGGAAACGGCTAGTGTCGTTCAAACTATGGCGGCGGGATGGCACGATCCTCTACTCGAAGGACGCGAGCCTTATTGGCATGCATATCAAGCCCAACGCCAATCTCATCGCCGCTTTCGCCGGCGATATCATGGTCAAATACAACAGGCTCGAGGACGAGGAAGATGACAAGGAGCGGTCGATGGGCGTTCCGCTGCTGGAAATCTACAACCCGGTGCGCGAGCCCTGGTCGGGCGAGGTCGTCGCCGTGACCGAATTCTACGAATTGTCCGGCGACTTCGAGGAATCGCTGCACTCCGCCCTATTGTGGACGTGGCTGGTGGTGGCGGCCGCCACCGCGGCGGCGCTGGCGCTGCTCTCCGGCATCGTTTTCCGCGGCAGCCGCACCATCGTCACCCAACAGGCTGCGCTCGAGGCCAAGGTTGCCGAATTGCAGGCGGCGCTGGCGCAGAATTCGTCGCTGCGCCAGCGCGTCCAGCGCGCCTCGCGCCGCGCCACCGCCATCAACGAGCGGTATCTGCGGCGTATCGGCGCCGACCTGCATGACGGGCCCGCGCAACTGGTGGCGCTCGCCGCGCTCAGGATGGACAGCCCGGTGCTGGTCGATCCGACCACATCGAGCGCGCTGCGCGAGGCCGAGATCGCCGGCATCCACAAGACGCTCGGCGAGGCGATGCGCGAGATACGCGGCATCTGCAACGGGCTGGTGTTGCCGCAGATCGAAACGCAGGCTATCGCCGACATTTTGCGGCTGGCGGTGGCCGAGCATGAGCGGCGCACCAGCACCAAAGTGTTGCTAACCCTGCCCGAGCGCTTGCCGGAACTCGGCACATCGGAAAAGATCAGCATCTATCGCTTCGTGCAGGAAGGCCTGAACAACGCCTTCCGCCACGGCAAGGGCAAGGGCCAGCAGGTCAGAGCCACGACGAAAGGCGGCAAATTCCTGGTCGAGGTGCTGGACACCGGCCCCGGCTTCGACCCGGCCCGAAGCGAGGGCCTTGGGCTTGCCGGCCTCAGGGAACGTATCGAAAGCATAGGCGGGCAGTTCGAAACGCTGACCGGCCCGGGAGGAACCAGGCTGGTGATCACCTTGTCTGTCGAGGAGCAACCGTGAGCACATCCATCCGCATCGCAATAGTCGACGACCACCCTCTGTTTCGCGAGGGCGTGGCGCGCAGCCTCGGCGAGATAGGCGGCTTCGAACTTGTGGGCGAAGGCGCCAGCGCCGAGGACGCCGAAAGGCTGGCGCGCGCCAGCACGCCCGATATTCTTCTGCTCGACATCAGCATGCCGGGCGGCGGCCTCAACGCGCTGGCCGGCATCCTTTCAGCGATGCCCGAGCAGAAGGTCGTCATGCTCACCGTGTCGGAGACCAACGCCGACGTCGCCCAGGCGCTGAAGGCCGGCGCGCGCGGCTATGTGCTGAAAGGCGTCGGCTCCAAGGCGCTGGCCGAGATCCTGCGCGACGTCGCCGGCGGCCAAAGCTACGTATCGCCGAGCCTCTCGGCGAGGCTGCTTTCCGACCTTTTGCAGCCCACCGGCAGCAAGCCCGATCCGCTCAGCCAACTCACCGGCCGCGAGGCCGAGATCCTGAAACTTGTCGCGGAGGGCCTCAGCAACAAAGAGGTCGCCGCCCGGCTGTCGCTGCAGGAGAAGACGGTCAAGCATCACATGACCAGGGTGCTCGCCAAGCTCAACGTGCGCAACCGCACCGAGGCGGCGCTGCTGATGCATGAGGCGAGGGAAAGGAATTGAGGAATTGAGGAATTGGGGAATTGAAGATTTGAAGAAGAAAGGGTTCCTCAATTCCCCAGATCTTCAGTTCTTCAATTCCTAAACCCTCACAGGTTCAGCAGGCGCGACAGATCCTCCTCCGTCGCCTGCCGTTCGATGATGGTGCGGCCTTGCGCGTCCTTCATCTCGAAACGGCCGTTCTGGACCTGCTCCTTCATGCCGTTGCGATGGATGACAGTAACCTTGTCGCCATCGATCGAGAGTGTGTCGCCGGTTGCAGCGTTGGTGTAGCTGTTCTTGCCGCCAGGATCGGTATTGCCCTTGCCGCTGTTGTTGCCCGGCCCGGCATTGGGGTTGCCGCCGCCGGCATTGCTGTTGCCGGAATTGCCGCCGGCATTGCTGTTCCCACTGTTGCCGCTATTGCCGGAATTCGAGCCGCCGGGCGAGCCGGAATTGCCGCCACCGCCGTTGCCGCCATTACCACCGTTCCCACCGCTATTGCCGTTGCCGGCATCGGCCGTGGCTACGGCAATCCTCGGTGTACCCTCAAAAATGACGTGCCAGGGCGCAACGGTCAGCGCCAGCGCGCTGGAGGCACGCAGTATGAACCAGCCTGTGCTGAATGCCCGGGTCGCTCTCATCAGCCTTAGTTGGGCGTAACCAATGGCGGCGCGTCGCCATTGTCCTCGCCCTGATCGTCATTGTCATCGGCAGTTTCGCCATGATCGTGTTCGGCGCCGTCGTCGCCGCCATCGTGATCATCACCCTGGCCATCGTGGTCGCCACCCTGACCGTCATGGTCGCCGCCGTCATGGTCGCCGCCGTCATGATCGCCACCATCGTGGTCGCCGCCGTCGTGACCGCCGCCACCGTCATGGCCGCCGTCGCCGCCACCACCATGGCCACCCTCGCCGCCGCCACCACCACCTTCGCCCTCTGCATAGGCGGCGGATGGAACCAACTTGGCGCCGTCGAGCGTCAGGTGATAAGGCGTGACGGTGAGCGCCAGCGCGGTCGAAGCGCGCAAGGCGAGCCAGACGAGCTTGCTGAAAGGAATGTTTTGCATCTTCTCTCCTCGTTCCGGTTCCATCTCGGCATGGCCGAAGTTCCGCTCGCGGCATAGCCGAGGCGGAACCGGTGTCTTGAAGAATTCATATCCGGCGGGGCGACGAAAGCGGCCCACGACCCATGCCCCGGCCAGTCGGACCATTTCCGGCGCCATGGCTGACCAATGTCGCAACGACAGGTTCTACCGCGCAAAAAATTACCCCCGCACGAAGGCGGGGGTAAGGTGAGTAGCCAAGTTCTACCGCAAGACGATCAGGACCGCAGAGACGAAGCAAAAGGTGGCAACCTGATTTTGCAGCGCTGACCTTCGGTCCCTTAAGATCTAATCCCGATAAAACCTCGCTCTCACAAACTCTGTCTCACAAATTCTTCAGGCGATTGAGATCGGCCATGGTGGCTTTTCGGTCGACGATGGTGCGTCCGTACTTGTCTTCCATCCTGAACCGGCCGTTCTCGATCCTCTCCTTCATTCCATTGCGGTGCGTGACCTGGATTCTGTTGCGTGTGGCCTCGACCTTGTCGCCGGTTACAGCGTTGACGTGATTATCGACATCGGCGGCGCTTGCCGCGCTCGCGCTGCTGTTGCCATTGTCGCTGTTGCCGCCACTATTGCCGTTGCTGTTTCCGCTGTTCCCGTTGCCGTTACCGTTGTTTCCGCCGCCGCTGTTGCCGCCGCCGCCGCCACCTTTGCCGGCATAGGCCTTGGTCACGACGAGACCATCGGTGGAGAAACTGAGAGGTGTGACGACAAACGCCAACGCAGCCAGCGCTGGCAAGACTAGCCTGCAGCCCCCGCGCGATGCGCGCATTCCGTTCTCCCCATGCCAGCCCTTCAGCCCGTCGGCCGAACTACCCCACCGGCAATGTCGCAGCATAAGCATCCCCAATCAGCAAGGCATAAGGAAGTGGCCCACGACCCTTGTCTTGTCCACTCGGACCTATTGCAAATCTTTCATAGGACCTAAGTCTTATTTCAACCGCTGGATGCGGTCGGACATTGCCGCCGCCGAGGTGTTCGGAAGATGGATTCAGGCCGGCAAAGGCATCGGCCGCCGTGCCGCAACTGCCGTGCCGAAAGCGGCGGCAATGACGGCGGCGACGCCAGCGCATTGCAAAAGGTCGAGCTTCTCATGCAGAAACAGAAAGCCGGTCAGCGCGCCACCCGCCGGCTCCAAGCAGACCAGCATGCCGTAGACCTTGGCCGGCATACGGACGAGCACCAGCATTTCCAGATAGAAAGGCAGCGCGCTGGAGAACAGGCCGACCACGGCGGCGCCCGCCATGATGTGCGGGTCGCTGAGATAGGGCTGCGCGACGTTGAAGCCGAAGGGCAGCGCCAGCACGGCGGCGATCGCCATGCCATAGGCGGAGGTGCGCACGCCGAGCTCGGCGCCGGCCTTCTGCGCGAAGATGATATAGAGCCCCCAGCAGGCGCCGGCCGCCAGCGCCAGCGCCACGCCTGTCGGATCGAGCCCGCGGCTGATACCGGCAAAGGGCGACAAAAGCACGATGCCGACGACGGCCAGCGCCACCCAGACAAGGTCGAGCAGGCGCCTGGAGCCGAGCGTGGCGACGAACAGCGGCCCGGTGAATTCGAGCGCCACGCAGACGCCGAGCGGAATGCGCTGGAGCGCGGCATAGAACAACATGTTCATGGCGCAGACGGTGATGCCGTAAGCGGCGAGCCAGGGCAGGTTTTTGCGCGAGGGCAGCACTTTCCAGGGCCTCAGCACCGCCGCCAGCATCAGCGCGCCAATGGCGAGCCTCAGCATGGTCGTGCCTTCCGGGCCCAGAACCGGGAACAGCCCCTTGGCAAAGGCGGCGCCGACCTGCACGGAAAGCATCGCGCCGAGCAGGCCAAGCACCGGCATGGCGCCGACAGGGGCCTGTTGGTTAGCTTCCTGTGCTGCGGTCAATCCTGGCTCCATCCCTGGTTTGGATATGGAGATAGGGCGCGGGCGCCACGCTGTCGTGAGGCAGCGGGAGGCGGATCGATGGGGCAAGGGGAGCGAGGCTTGTCGCCTTCGCCGTTCCAGGGCGGAGCAAGGAACGAAGCGACGCGCGCAGACTCGAGGATCCATGCCGTTACGCTAAAGCGTTGCAATGATTGTAGAATTCTCCACGGCCGAACTCCGTGGCAAGGTCACGGAATGGATCCTCGGGTCAAGCCCGAGGATGACAAGCGTCAGGGCACGCCCCCTCCCCGATCCGCTGCGCGGATCGGCCTACCCCATCAACTCACCCCGCCATGGCGAGCGGCGCGGCGCTCTTGTTGGGGATCTGGATGTCGATCTCCAGCGTCGACATGGTGGCGCCGCGATCCATCGAGACCTGGAGGTAGTCCTGGTCGATCTGCACATGCCTTGCGATGACCGCCATGATCTCCTCGCGCAGGATGGAGACGAGATCCGGCTGGCCGCGGCTCTGGCGCTCATAGGCGAGCAGCAGCTGCAGCCGCTCGCGCGCTACCGGCGCGCTGGTGCGCCGCTTGAAGAGATCGAGGATGCTCATGCGGCCCTCCTTCCGAGAAGCCGGTCGAGGAAGCCCTTGCGTTCGAAGGGGACGACCACCGGCAGGTCCTCGCCTTCCAGGCGTCTTGCCGCTTCGAGATAAGCCTTTGCGGCACCATTGAGCGGTTCCGAGAGCGTGACGGGCGAGCCGAGATTGGAGGCCCGCAGCACATCCTGGCTTTCCGGGATGATGCCGAGCAGCGGCGTGGAGAGGATCTCCAGCACGTCGTCGATCGACAACATCTCGCCGCGCGAAGCGCGCGCCGCGTCGTAGCGCGTGACCAGCACGTGCTTTTGCACCAGTTCGCCCTGCTCGGCCTTCATGGTGCGGGCGTCGAGCAGGCCGATGATGCGGTCGGAGTCGCGCACCGACGACACTTCCGGGTTGGTGACGATGACCGCCTCGTCGGCGAAGCGCATGGCGAGCTGGGCGCCGCGCTCGATGCCGGCAGGGCTGTCGCAGAAGACGTAGTCGAACACAGAACGCAGCCGGGCGATGACTTCGGCCACGCCCTCTTCGGTCAGCGCGTCCTTGTCACGCGTCTGCGAGGCGGGCAGCAGATAGAGCGTCTCCAGCCGCTTGTCGCGGATCAGCGCCTGCGACAGCTTCGCCGAGCCCTGAATGACGTTGACGAGGTCGAACACCACGCGGCGCTCGGCACCCATGATGAGGTCGAGGTTCCTCAGGCCGACGTCGAAATCGACCAGCGCCACCTTCTTGCCGGTCTTGGCCACGGCAGCGCCGAGCGCGGCCGTCGAGGTCGTCTTGCCGACGCCCCCCTTGCCCGATGTGACCACGACTACCTTGCCCATATATCCAGCCTCCATTGGCGGTTTTTATTCTCTGGCCGTGCGCGGCACGGCGGACTCGTTAATAACTTTGGCACGCGAAACCGGTCTGAAGCTTGCGGCCTGAAAACTCAGCCGAGCGGCACCACGCACAGCGCATCGTTGTCGAGGAAGGCCTGCACGGCCTTGCCGCGCGAGACGCCCTCCATCTCCTCGGCCGTGGTGTACCAGCCGTCGACGGCGAGCAGCTCGGCCTCGTTCTTGCGGCAGAAGATGCGCGCCGAAATATTGCCTTCGGAACCCGCGATCGCGCGGCCGCGCAAGGTGCCATAGACGTGGATCGAGCCGCCGGCGACAATTTCCGAGCCGGACGCGACCGAGCCCAGCACGATCACGTCGCCATGCGGATGGAAGACCGACTGCCCGGAGCGGATCGGCGCCTTGATCATCAAAGTGCCGGCCGAAGGCGCCGGAACAGCGCCCTGCCCGGGCTTTTCCGCTTCTGCCTGGGCCGGCTCGATCCTGACTGCTTCCAGCCTCGCCAGCTCGGGGTCGACCGGTTCATCGCCGGACATCTCGATAGGAGAAACTTCCGCCTGCGCCACCTCCGTGGCCAACTGGGTCATCTGGATAGCCTGCACCCGCTCCCCTGCGGCGGTCATTTCGAGTTCTTCCGCTCGCGCCTTGCGGGCTGCCCGGCCGAGCAGTCCCTCGGCGGTCGCCTCCTTGGCGCCGGCGAGCAGAGGCGGCAAATCAGGCCCGAGTTCGGCGCCGTCCAGTTCGATGGCGTAGACGCGGATGCCGCGCGAGCCGAGCACGCCGACGAGGGCGACGATCTCCTCCGGCCCAGGCTGCAGGGCGTTCAAATCCAGCACCACCGGGCGCCCGTTGAAATAGCCCGGCGAGTTGGCGATCCAGTGATCCAATCCCTCCAGCCAGTCGGCGATCGGCGCCTCCGGCGTCAGCGTGAAAGCGACGAAGGAACGGGCGCGAAAGCGGATCGATTTGTTGTGCAAAGGGGCGGCGAAGGTCACGTCCAAGCGAATCCTTACTCAATGGTTAAAGGGTGCCGGGGCAATGGTTAACAAAAGGTTAATTTTGGGGATCGGAGGCGTTAACAGCTGACGCGGCTAAGTTCTGTGGCAGCGCGGTCACAGCGCCGGCCGTGGAGCCGCCAATGAGCTGAGCCCGATCGGCCAAGCATGTGAAGCGCCTGATGTACGAAGCGATGTGCGCGGACCATCCTCTTGCCCGAGACCTTCCACTTTCAGGAAGCGAGACGGGCATGGGCGCCGATCGGGAAAGCAGCACGCGAGCAGGCAAGACGGGTGCTGCCATGGCGGCGCTGATGCTGCTTGCAGCACCAGCCGACTGGCACGGACGCATACCGGACGAGCAGCATAGACCAATGGCTGACGACCGACGACGCCGACAAGGTGGTCAGCGCGATGAGCGCCAAGGGCATGATGCCGGCGACTACCGACTGCCGGTTCGCCGACACCACGCCTGGCAAGGTGGCCTACCGCTCGAAATTCACCTGGAAACGCGCCCCGGCCAACACCCGCTACCACTGGGAAGTCGGCGACCCGACCTATCTCGCGAGCAAGGATGTCGCATCCAGCAGGGTTGGGCTGCGCCGGACGTTCGCGAAGACGTGCGGGACCCGGCCACGGGGCAGAAGGTGGGGTGCTCGATCTGAACCAGTTGAGGCAGGGAAACGGGTGCGCTGGTCGAGCCATCACTGCCATCAAGTAGTGCAAATTTGTCGACGAGTTGTTCTGATTGGTGCCCGCAACATGAGGAGCCAGCCGACGCTCAAATGTGACAAGAGAGTCTGGCGCCGACCGTGCGCGCGCGATATCGAATATACGCATGTACGCCCGCCACCTTTCCGACCTTCTACACCGTCAACTAGCTGAGCCGAGAGAGTTTGAAGATACCATCAAACGCTTCGAGGCAATGCGCGGCTATGGCCTGTTGCCACGCGGGCGCCAAAATGCTGGCGTCCGACTATCTAATCAACAGATTGCGAGCGCCGTGTTGGGATTTGTACCGACCCAGCCTAGTTGGGCGGGGCATGTGTCGCTCGTTCTTGGCTCGCTATGCGCTGTTGGTGGGCCACCAGCTTCAATCCAGGGCACTACAACCCTGTTAGATTCCATTGCGGCGGTTCTGGCGAGCGATGAAGCTTGCAATGCTGTTGTCGCATTCTCATTCATAACCGCACATAAACAAAGCGGCGATGAATATTATGCGAAGGCTATCATCGAGGAGAGCACGAAACGAAGGACGGTTTCGTACGTTTCTCACATGGCGGTCGCTTCCCTTCGTGAGGGGGCGGAACTGGCCTACGATCACGATAGGATTGCCTCTCCGTCCGCTCGTCAACTGGTACTAGGGCGTGACTTCTTTAGCAAACTCCGTAAAGATGTAACTATTTCGCGGCATCTCGATCTGCCGCTGAAGGCCGATTGGCGTGAGTATGAGACGGAAGAGGAAAAAGATAAATTCCACCGGCGCTTGGGCGCAAAGGCTAATTCGCGATTCCTGAATCTCGGCGTCGATACGCAAGTTACCTGGCCGAAAGAGCCAACTCGGGTACAGTTCGCAGGCTATAATTTTGTGATGTTTCCTCGAACGAAAGAAACCTCACATTCGATCAGTATCGATCTGAACAACGAGCACCTTTCATCTGAAGACGCCAGGACCCTTATCAGCCGTTTCCTGAGCTTGCTAAGCTGGTGCGACGATAGCCATGCGGTGCTAAAGGATGGCTGGTTGGGGAATCCGGTACCGGTCCCTGTCCCACGGTCCGAGAGTGCGTTTTCCACGACACTCCATTGGCTTTTCAATCGATCTATTCCCAAAGATTCAGAATTGCTTCAACGCCTGGCATACTACAGAGAGGGGCTCAATGCCCAGCAGGCGGGACTAGTTACGTTCGAAGTATTGAGCTTCTTCAAGGTATTTGAAAGGCGAGTTCGATCAAAGCCGGGCGAACCAAATCCGACAAAGGCTTGGATCAGGGATGTTTTTGATAAAGTCTCGATTTCACTAGATAAAAAAATACTTGAGCGTTTCAACGCCGACCGCGATGGAAAAGAGGTCGAAAAGTATGTTTTTGACAATTGCCGCGTGGCAATTGCCCACACATCGGACTCATTTCCGTCCGATGCTGATGCATCTCCGGAGATTCGACGCCTCTATTCAGCTGCTGAAGTTATTCGCGAACTTGCCCGTTACTTTATAAATACTGAGTACGGTCTATCTAAATTTCACTCCCATGAGGATTGATATATCTTTTCTGATCTGTTTTTGCCAATTTATACACCAACCGCTTTAATCCGAATTGGTATGACGTTCTTTGTAGATAATTGGTGAAGGACGCGCTTCGCTGCTATCATAGTTGTTCCCCGACGCTGATTCCTAAGCTTATATAGGCGACAGCATAACCACGCTCATAAGCGAGTGGTTATGCAGTGATGCGTTGGGGGAGCAGCTTTGACATTGACTGAATTCCTACTGGCAACAGCGCCAATATCGCGCCGGCTTAGTTTGGTTCATTGCACTACGGTCGGCAGCGGCCTTAACCTACTAGACCATGGGAATCTGAAACCGACCCGGTGCCCAGTTTACAAAACAGACCTCCTCTATCTTTTCTATGGCCGACCAGCTTACAAACCCGCCGCCGGTGTGGGCGCCAGTGGTATTCTGGACCTTGCGCCTATTTGTCTCGTGCTTGACCCGACCCTAATTGATTCGGCGGTACGGGTTGTTCCGTTCGATAGTGGTGGTTTTGCGCGCTATGAAGCGCTGATTGGCCCCAACCTCAAGCGATCCGATTTCGAACTGAATGGAGACCCAAGCCTTCCTCTGCGGCTTGTGAAAGCATTCTATCAAACGAATAGAAATTACTACGATCAAGCGCCTACTGTACGAGAATCGGACCTTCCACCTTCGCGGCGCACGGCACGCGCGTTAGCTCGCTTGATCAACGATCCTGCTATTCGAAACATTGATGACCGCTGCGGCGCAATTGAGTTGCAATTCTCGACGGCGATCCCCCTAGCAGATGCACTGCAGGCCATCGTAGCCCCCTCAGCGATGCTCGATGATTCCGACGTGTTGCAAGCGCTTGCACGTTGCCCTGGTGCGGTTCCGATCCCCTACAAGACATATGGTCGGTTTGAACCATTGGGCTTCGCAAATACGATCTACGAAAGAGTCGATAGCTTTCTTGAACGCAAGGGGAGCTTCGCATGACGTCTCAGGTTAATCTAATTGGCTATGCCGATACGGTTGGAATGGATTTAGGCTTTTTAGTTCCGGTGTTTGACCGACGCCCGTCGAACGCATTGCTCGTCCAACGCTTATCTAGCAGCGGTAAGATTATTGATTTCGAAGCAGTCGATAACATCGACTCGAACTTAGTTTACATCGACCGAAAAGTAGTCAAGGAAGGTGAGGATGCGATATGGGCATTCTCCTTTTCCAAAGGGGACATTATTGCTGGCCGCAACACGGAATTTCGGGACGATCTAATGAAGCGAATTAACGATCCAGCATTGGCTGATCGTCCGTTTCTCTCGATTGAAATTGCTGAATTTCTGGATATGCCTAAGCGCCGCCTGTCCTTGGCTAGAAAGGCGCTCAGAAGCTTAAGTAAGCTTGATACGAAGGCCGCTAGGACATGGATGGATTTATCCATTCTTACGACGGATTTGCGGCGCGCACTTTCCCGTATTAGCCCGCAATACACAGTGGCCGTAAAGCGGTTAGTTGCCACCGTCGATGATGATCGTGTCCGACTTCGGGGGATTGCGCCAGGCCTTAGCAACGAATCTATCCATCAGATCGCGAATGTAACGCGCCAAGTGTTAGAGGACCTAAGTTCCCTCTATCAGTCAGGATCGGGGAGATGGGATATCCGCATTGTCCAGCGTGATCCCAAACGCGAGAGTCCGACGGCCGAGGCTGTTGTTTGGCTCTCCGATCGCTCAGATATCGGAGCGCAACCCTATCTTGCAGATCGTTCTTTATGGCGCATTGATGCTTATCGCCCCGATGAGATAGAAGATTTCAAAGCTGCAGCCCTTTCGCGTGATGTCCCTGCGTTTGTGGTCTTCCGTGGTGAAAGCCTCCGCACCATTCAAGAAATTGAAGATGCGCTCAGATCAAAGGCAACGAGCATCCAGCTAATCCCGCAGAGCCGTTTCAAGGTAGCCACCTATGACAGTTTGTTCGATAGGTCAGCAGAGTCGCCTCGAGTTTGCGTTCCTATGGGTGGCTTTATGGGGACTAGGGTACCGGATTCGACGACGAGCAGAATCGTTCGGCAGGTAATCGCAGCGACCTTGGCGATCAACGGCTACAGCAGAAGACTCGAAACAGGAGAAAAATTTCTCTTCTTTCGAACAACTGGTACTGGGACCACTCCTTCAACCGACGCATGGGCAACTCTCTACGATCGGGCGTTTGCCGTGGGTCTTTCTGCTGCGAGTGCATATACTTTGGCGAGCCTCGGCGAACCGCGTAACGACGAAGATAACGGCACGGTACACGATCTATTATTTCCAAATTCACACCATCTAAGAGACCCTCGTGTCGACTCGGCAATGAAACACGCGAGAGCGCACGCAGCTATCTTGCTCGCAGCGAAGCCTAGGGACCGAGAAGATTGGACAGCACACGTCAGAGCAGTCAGAGGCGTGCTTTCCCGGCGCGGATGGCGCCCCAAGGATGGGAACGACGAATATGAGTTAAACCTAGAAGCGGAAGATTCAAGCAAACAATATCTGTTACGAGCACGTTCAGAACCGGTGGATGGAAAACCTTCCTGGGATCCCTCCGAACTTATGCGAAGCGATCTTCAATCTATCAACACATTTTCTTTTACAGAGGATGGAAATACTCCAAATATTTTAGCTCGCCTTTATCGGCACGGGGAGCTTGTCGTAAATATGCGTGATATATGTGGCTCGGAAGCGACCGGTGGAGTTTGGTCGATTCTGGCTGCACAATTGCGTCGTTTGACAAGTGGCCAAATGAACCGCGCCCGTTCGCACTTCATGGCCATGCTTATCAATTGTGCCTTCCGACATGGGCATGTAACTCTTCAGGAAGCCGGCGTGATTGGAGAAGCGATTGACGGTCCAAGTCTCGGGAATGAAATACAGCTAATGTGGAGTCGTGTTCGCCAAACTCGGGGGGAGACGCGCGCTTCGGTTCGTCTATTGGCTGGACTGTCGAACCCATTTCATCAGCCAGGACATGATCTCATCCCGCCGTTCTCGATAGCTCTTGGTGCTCGCGGCGTTCATGTCTTCGGTGACGATGTATCTTGACCAGCGACTTGGTATTGCAGTCTATTGGAACAATCGTGCTTTCGCTCGCCCAGTCGCGACACGAACTCTTCACTGGTGCGATATCTTGACTACTTCCCCCCGGAATCTCATCCCACTCGTCCCCCTCCGTTCTGCCTGCCGACGCCAACAAGACCGTCGATGCCATGGCGGCGAAAGGCATGATGCCGGCGACCATCGACTGCCGGTTCGCCGACACACGCCTGGCAAGGTGGCCTACCGCTCGAAATTCACCTGGAAACGCGCCCCGGCCAACACCCGCTACCACTGGGAAGTCGGCGACCCGACCTATCTCGCGAGCAAGGATGTCGCATCCGGCAGGACTGGCCCGCGGCGGGTGTTTGCGAAGACCGTGCGGGATGCGGCGAGCGGGCAGAAGGTCGGGTGCTCGATCTGGGCGAGCAGTAATTAGGGAAGCGAATTGTGCCGGCCGGCGACGGACACGGCTACGATTTCCCGACTTTAAGCGCCTTCGCCTCTCTAACGAGGGACGGCCAATTCAAACCGACAAAACGGATGAGTTCGAGCGCCTGAGCTTCGGTGATGCCCGTCTGATGCATCAGCCTTTTGACGATGTCGTCAAATGTAGGCTGGCCGTTATCGTTCGCCATAAGGTATCCCCTTGGTATTCAATGGCTCTCATTTGTAACGGTTCCACTGGCCAGACAGGAAACAAAGGCGCAGAGTACGATCTCGCTGGTGCGGCGAGGACAGTCCGGCTTGACCTCTTGCTAAGTGGGTCGGGCTGTCCAGGAGACTGTCCTTGGCTGCATCACGCGAACGGAGCTTTGCCTGCAACTGGTTCCGCACCAACTGCCTGACGTCGTACCACTCGACCCTATCTCCCATTCCCTCCGACAGTCCCACAACAAACAGTGGTTGCTATGTTGCGCGCCCCGGCCTAAGCGCAGTGATGGCAAATGAAAAATTCGACCAGCCGGTAACGATCATCGCTGATCCGGCCGGGGGGCAGGAGACAATCGGCGACGCGGCCGCCTGCCTGGACTTCCTGCTCAGAAGATGGCGCGGCAAACGCAGCGAAAAGCATCGAGCGGCCATTCAGGCCTGCGCGGATACGAATAGTGGGCGCCGTCCGGCCTCATTCGCGCGAAAGGCGTTCATAGTCGCCGCCCGCGAGGCCGCTATTCTGGTGACCTCCTAAGACTCCTCGCGCGACCTGAAATTCCTGCTTTCAATATCGATGATGTCGCCGCAATTTTCGCACTCCATCTGGGTGTGAGTGCGAATCCAGCCGACGCGTGTTTTGGCCTGGTGGTGGCACCGAGGGCATTCGACATCGATTTCGAAGTGGTCGGACTCTCGCTTTGTCATCGCAGTCCCAAGGCTGGCCTGACGCGGCCTCATCCGTTGTCAGTATTCCGCTCCCGCTCGTTTTCCTGCTCCACTACCTTGCCTTTCACCTCTTTGGCAGCGAGCTTCGCCTCTTTCTTTGCCGCTTTCGCCTGATCGCGCTTGCTGCGCTCGTATCGATAGTTGGGCTTCATCGCCATGGCATTTCTCCCGCTGGATCATTGTACGGCTTGGATTTGGGTACGCCCGGGGTCGCAACCGGTCATAGGATAGAAGGGCCAAACGAAAGGTGGCGGAATATCAAATCAGGCGATTGCGGTCTGCGATCTCGCGCGCCCGCCTGATTGTCCCGTCGGTGTCCGCGAGTTTGCGCCGTGCTGCCTCGTCCTTCCTGATCGTCAGCCGCACTGACATGACATCCGAGTGCCTCACGACCGGCTTGATCGCGACCGGCGGCGCCTCGGGGGTTTTCATCGAACGCATCGGCGTTGTCCTTTCACGTAAGACGACAGCCAGGGGGTGAGGACTGCCAGCCGCCGCATCGCTTGCCTGCATGCTCGTTCTTTCGATATCGCCTCCCCGCCTATCGGAAACCGGTGGAGGTCAAGGTGTAGGAGTTCCGCCGCTCGCGCGCATAAGCTTTGCTTGCGGCGTCTTGGATGGAACTGCGCAACGCGTCGAATGCCGAAAGGTACGCGTTCTCGGCAGTTTCTCTGCCGCCAGGATGGTCGCCAAATGTGCCTAATGCCTCTACTTCGACGAAAAAGCGGACCTGGAACATACCGTCATGCCCAATGAAGCATACGGCGTTCCGCGTCTCGTCGAAACTTCGGCTGGGATTTGGAAAGGCAAGCGTCATGTCTGATCTGCCCGCATTTCGGTATGCTCAAGAGCCAACCGGATCCCATTCCATTCCTTTCGGCCCTCGGCATTGCGACGATTGAGATCCAACATTTTTCTCGTCGCAAACGCATGGGTAAGACCGACCATCGGAACGCCGTCGACATAGGCGGGAATTCCCGTGAAGACGTGGTAGACGGTCCAGGAATGATCAAATTCGACGCGGCGACCATATTGGAGGTCGCTGAAGTCATGGCCCAAGATGCCGCCGTTATATCGCGAGCCGCCGAATACGGCATTTTGAATCCGCTCGATTTCGTCGTTGGAGATGGTTCTGTTCATACCCGTCCTTCCCCGCCTCCCTGCGCGGCAATGATCTCCGAATAGAGGGCTGCGCCATCGGCTTCGGAGATCGTGACGGCGTCCGGCCATTGCGGCATATTCAGCGTCCCCGCCAAGAGCCGCGCGATCGCAATGGCGTTATCGAGATCGGCCGCCAGCGCCGTCTCGCGGCCGATGACGGCACGCGCGTCGTCGGCGACACGCGTGCGATAAAATTCGATCACGACCTTCATCGGGGTCCGCCGCGCCATCAGTCCTTGGCCTTCGCCTGGGCATTGATGACGGGGCACTCGACCTGGTTGCCAAACAGACTTTCCTGCTTCGGCTTCCTGCCCTCGCGGTTGGAACGCTTATGTGCCCTGGCCATGTCCGAACGTCCTTTCGATGAGGGCAATGCCATTGTCCGATGCCGGCGTCTCGACGCGCTCCAAACTGTCCTCGGTCACCACGCGCTCATGCGGTTCGCCGTCGCTGCGGATGCGGTATTGTGGGGAGCTTCCCTTTGGCGGCAGTGTGCCGGTGACACGATAGATTTCGTCAGTCTTCGGACCGGTGCCAACACCGCCCTTCAGCCGGACCGCTTGTCCGATGTCAAAAAGACGAGGGGGAGCCCCGTGCTGGATGGGGCGCGCGTTGCGTTGCAAGAGGGTTGTCATGATTGTCTCCGGTCCTCGACGAGGGCGGCCTCGAGCGTGGCCGGTTCGATCGGTACCATTTGCCGCGTGGACCCTTTTGCGGAGATCGCCGGCAGATGAATGAAGGCGGCCACGCGGCGCCATGCGCTGCGCGAAGCCCCTTCGAGGGATTCCTCGTCGAGATCGACGGGGTAGTCGTCGGGCGGCTGCGGCGCATCGAAGCCCGGCAGCATAAACGCCGCATTGAAGCGAACGACGGTCGGCGTGGTGCGAGTGGTCACTTGCGGCTTCCTGCGGAAACGCGCGCATGCGCCTTCCGCTTCAATTCCAGCCGAACCGCCGAAACGATGTCCGATGCTGCCAGTACATCCGTGGTCAACGCCGGCATCATTTCAGGGTTCAAACGAAGCGAGTTGCCGCGCCGGGAGCGGCGCAGTGCATTCGCTATCGAAAATTCAGAGGCGGATGGCGAGGCTTCACTGCGACGAAAGCCACCTCGACCAAATCAACGAATTTTATGTATGCACCCCAATTACGCTGCGAACAAGATGGCGGACGCTCTTTATTTTTCTTGGTTAAATAAAAAAGCGTCGCTTGGAGACTGAAAAACAAACAGAAATTGTTCTCATTCGCCCTGCTATTTTCCGAGCCTCGTAATTATTCCACCCGATATTTTTACGGAATCCAGCTGTTGATTTCGGCATTCCTATCTATCGCCCGCCAGGCCGTCTATAAAGACAGGCATCCTCGCCCTTGCCGACACAGGAAGAAGCACCCTTGAAATCCGCTCGCCCAAACAGCCGCGTTATCCGGCGCGCCGCTCCCGGCACCCGCCAGCACCTTGATATTCGAGGTCGTCTCCATGCCTGAACCGACGCCTCCGGCCTTCGGCAAATTCGGCGCCAAGGCGCCGGCCGCCGGCGTGGCGGAGCCAGTCAGGTCCAAGCGCCTGGAGCATGCGGCGACACGTGCGCTGGCGACTCTCGCTTCACACGGATCGCTCGCCTTGAAGCTGTATGTGATGCTTTGGATCGTCGCCTTGGCGGTGTCGGTATTTGTCATGGTGAAGGCCTGACAAGGCCGGCTCGTCGCATGAGGCGCAAACGAAAAGGAATGTGAGCATGGCAAACCGTTACGCGCTTCGAATGGACCGACCAAACAGCTGGACCGTCTTCGACATCTTCACCGGCCAACCTGCCGAGGTCGAGCAGAAGATCATGGTCGGCATCAGGACTCGCCGCGCCGAAAAGCTGGTTGTCGAACTGAACACCCAGGACGTCAAACGGCGGGAAGACGCTCGCAGGACACCCTGATCCCGCCAAGGCGGGTGACTCCCATGCTTCGCTGCATCTATAGGGTAAGAATTCCTGGATGGAGCCAGCCAGCGTGAGCGACGACAACGCCCTCATCACCTCCCTTCGCATCCCCTGCGCCACCTCGACCATCTGGGGCGCCGCCGAGCTCGCGTCGCACGATCCTGGCTTCGATGCCCGCAATTTCGACGCCTCGGCGCTGGTGCGGCCGCGCGATGTCGAGGGTGTCGCGGCGCTGATGAAATTCTGCGCGAAGCACGGCATCAGCCTTGTCCCGCAGGGCGGGCGCACGGGGCTGGCGGGCGGGGCGACGACGTCCGAGGGGCAGGTAATCTGCGACCTTGGCGGGCTGAACCGGATCGAGGAGATCGACCCGTTCGCGGGCGTGGCGATCGTGCAGGCGGGCGTGACGCTCGGCGCGCTGCGGGAGGCGGCAGCCCGGCATGGGCTGGATCCGGGCATCGACCTTGCCGCGCGCGGCAGCGCCACGATCGGCGGCATGGTTTCCACCAATGCCGGCGGCGTCATGGCGTTTCGCAATGGCACGATGCGCCACCGCGTGCTCGGCCTGGAAGCCGTGCTGCCGGACGGGCGGGTGTTTTGCGATCTCACCCGGGTGCTCAAGACCAGCGCCGGCTATGATTTGAAACATCTCTTCATCGGCGCGGAGGGCACGCTGGGCATCGTCACCCGCGTGGCGGTGCGGCTCGATCCGGTTGCCGGCGCCAGCGCCACCGCGCTCGTCGGCGTGCCGGATGCCGCCAGCGCGCAGCGCATCGTGCGGCATTTTCTGGGCTCGACCAGCGCCCGGCTCACCGGCGCCGAGATCCTGTGGCGCAATTTCGCTTCGCTCATGCAGCGGGCGCTGAACTATGCGCCAGGCAGCCTGCCGCTCGACGCGCCCTGCCTTCTGGTGCTCGGGCTCGGCGCCGACAGCATCGAGGCGGCGCGACAAGTGCTTGAGGACGGATTGGCGGCGGTCTGGGAAGAGGCCGGCATCATCGACGGGCTGGTGGCGAGCTCCGAGGCGCAAGCCGCCGCGATATGGCGGCTGCGCGAGGAGACGGAGCAGATCGAGCGCGCGCATCCCATGGCGCCCTCCTTCGATGTGTCCGTGCCGAGCGGCGCGCTGGATCAGTATGTGGCGCGCATCGAGGCGGGGCTGAAGACGCTCGACGCCTCTTACGCACCATACGTCTACGGCCATCTCGCCGACGGCAATCTGCACATCTCGATCAATTGCGACGGGTCGGTCTCGCATGACCGGCACGCGGCGATCGAGGACGTGCTTTACGAGGGTCTGCACGAGGCCGGCGGCTCGTTCTCGGCCGAGCACGGGGTCGGGCTGGAGAAGCGCGACGCCTATGAGCGGCACGCGGATCCGGTGAAGCGGGAATTGGCGAAGGCGATCAAGGAGATGATCGATCCGGGTAACGTGATGAATCCGGGGAAGGTCGTAGGGTGAGGTTGGCGGCCCTAGCCTTTCGGAGTGCGACTCTTCCCCTACTCGCACTGGCGGCGCGGACCGCCGTCGAAGGGCTGGTAGGAGTTGTCCTGCGGATCGTAGGAGCGGTAGCGGCTGAAGCAATAGTCTATGTGGTCGCCCGATACTGGGCGACCCGATGCCTGTTCCCGGGCGGCCTCTGCCTCGGGCGAAATCTCTTCCGGCGGGCCGCCATAGGTGGTGGCGTAGCCGTCGGCCGACGGGGCGTAGCCTTCCATCTCGGCCTGGTCGTCGCTCGTCCGGTCGTCAGGCATGGCGTTCTGACGAGCGCTCGCTGCTGTCTGCTCATTCTGGCCTGCGCCCGTCGAGGCGGTGCGGTCGTCGCCAGGATCGTAATAGGGTGAGACGCAGGGGCGCAGCTCGCCGCTGTAGGAGCGGTAGCTGTTTTCCGCCGGGCGGTAGCTGCGATAGCGGGTGGCGCACCATTGCAGATGGGCGACGGGCAATTGCTGCTGCGCCTGCCGATCGACCGTCGCCGGCTGTTGGGCCACGTCGGCATCGGGCGCGGGTTGGCCCGGGCCAGAGACGTCGGGCAATGGTTGCAGTGGCGGCGCCGCGGCAGGCGCCGTGGCCCCGCCAAGCGCCGTCGTCTGCGTTCCGCTGTCCGCCTTGGCCGGCTCGCCAGCCTTGGCGGGCGCAGCCACCACCTGTCGGGCGGGAATGCGTTGAAGGTTCTGTTCCTGCCGATCGACCGGCTGGGCGTCCTTCGTCCAGAGCTCGGAAACGCCGATCGCGGGCGTTGCCTGCCGCACCGGCTTGGCGGCGAGCAGCCAGGTGGCGAAGGCAAGCCCGCTGGCGAACACGGCCAGGGTCAGCACAAAGCCGCCGGCAATTCCCAACAAAGCCTTCACGCATCGCTCCTTCAGCCCCGCTCATAGAATGCAGGGCGCGGGATGGAGTTCCTTGTGCTGCGCAATGGGGGCCAAAGTCGGGCGGGCACGCGCGCAGTCGCCGGACGCCGGCAACGCAGATCGGGGCAGTCTAGACAACCACTTCCTTATACTCCCGCACCTTGCCGTCCTGGCCTGTGATCCGCCAGGTATCGCCGTCGCGGCCCTCGATATGGCTCGCCGCCAGCGCCACCTTGCCGCCGCCGTCCGGCAGGTCGATGACATAGGTCGGGTTGCAGATGCCGGAGAGGCGCAGGCGCAGTTCGGCGACCAGCGCCTGGCCTTCGGCAATCGTGGTGCGGCGGTGCGCCATGCCGCGCGCGAGGTCGCCGTGGTGCAGGTAATAGGGTTTTACGCCCAGCCGGTACATCAGTTCGCGGCAGAGCTCCTCCAGCACCTCGACTTTGTCGTTGACGCCTTTCAGGAGAACGCTCTGGTTGAGCAGCACGAAGCCAGCCTGCCGCATCGTGCGGCAAGCGGCTTCGGCCGCATCGGTGATCTCGCGCGCATGGTTGAAGTGGGTCACCACCGTTACCATCAGCCGGCCTTGCAATGCCTTGACCAGGCCGGACGTGATGCGCGACGGCAGCGCCACGGGCACGCGGGTGTGGATACGCAGCAGCCTCAGATGCGGGACCGCCTCCAGGCGGGCGCGGATTTCGGCCAGCGCCTTGTCCGGCAGCGACAGCGGATCGCCGCCGGTCAGGATCACCTCGCGGATTTCCTTGTGCCCGGCGATGTAGGCCAGCGCCGGCTCCAGCGCCTCGTTTGTGTAGCCGCGGCCGATCGAGGTCAGCGACTCTTTCCTGAAGCAGAAGCGGCAATAGACCGCGCATTGATAGGTGGGGAACAGAAGCACGCGGTCGGCATGGCGGTGCGTCAGCCTGGGCACCGGGCTGAAGGCATGGTCGCCGATCGGATCGTCGAGCTCGCCTTCGGCGGCGACCAGTTCGTCGGGCGACGGTATCACCTGGGCGCGGATCGGATCGTTGGGGTCGTTCCAGTCGATCAGGTCGAGATAGGGTTTTGGCACGCGCACCTTGTGCGCGGCCGCGGCTTCCTGCGCGGCGGCGCGCTCGGCCGGCGAGAGCGGCAGGGACGCGAGGTCGCGGACATGGCGCACGCCGGCGCGGATATCGTCCTGCCAGGCGGCGGGAGCCGATTGTTTGAGGTCGGTGGTCATTGAAGTCCCGAGACAGATTTGCGCGGGGTATCGGCTGTATGGATCATAGGGTCAATGGTCGGCGTGATCGCGGGCCACTCTTCGGCGGCACCGCCAATGCTTCGTCATCCTCGGGCTTGACCCCAGGATGACGATGACGACACGCTGCGATCCTTCCCTCACCTTTCAAACTTCGCTATCGCCTCCGCCGTCACCGGGGTGAAGAAATTCACCAGATTGCCGTCGGGATCGCGAAACAGCAGCGAGCGGTTGCCCCATGGCATGGTGGTGGGCGCCTGTACAAGCGCGCCGCCCAGGCTCTCGGAAAGCCTGCCGTACTCTTCGTCGACGTCGGCGACGCGGAACTCGATGATCGCAGTGCGATTTGATGCCGGGCTTGCCATGTGGTCGCCGCCGAAGAGCTGAAGCGTGCGCGTGCTGCCGATCGCCAGCGTGCCGGCCGCGGTGACGAGCTCGGCGAAATCCTCGGTGTAGAGCGTGAGCTTGATGCCCGTGACCGTCTCGTAGAAGGCGACGAGCCGCTTGACGTCGGCGGTGATGATGCGGGTCGAAACGAAATTCATCTGGTCTTCTCCGTGGACTGGCCGACGAAGAAATCCTCGCGGCTGGACGCGCCCGTTCAGGCACCCCGCCCCGACTTGTGGACCAGGCCTGCTGCCACCATAGTGGCAACAGGAGATATGCCTTGCGCCGCGCCGACAGACTGTTCCAGATCATCCAGATCCTGCGGCGCTCGAGCCGGCCGATCACCGCCGGCCAGATCGCCGAAGAGCTCGAAATCTCGCGCCGCTCGGTCTATCGCGACATCGCCGACCTCATCGGGCAGCGCGTGCCGATCCAGGGCGAGGCCGGCCTAGGCTATGTGCTCGACCGCGATTACGACATGCCGCCGCTGATGCTGACGCCGGACGAACTGGAGGCGGCAGTGCTCGGCGCGCAATGGGTGGCCGACAAGGGCGATGCGGCGCTGGCGGGCGCGGCGCGCGACCTGATCGCCAAAATCGCCACCGTCGTGCCCGAGCGGCTGCGCCCTTTCGTCAGCAATCCAACCGTCGGCGCGCCGCTCAGCCGCGCGAGCCTGCCCGACGGGCTGGATATTTCGCGGGCGCGGGCCTCCATCCGCAACGGCCACAAGATCCGGATCCGCTACCGCAGCGAACAGGGCGAAGAGAGCGAGCGCGTCGTCTGGCCGACCATGATCGGCTATGCCGAAACGGTGCGGCTGCTCGCCGCCTGGTGCGAGCTGCGCCAGGATTTCCGCCATTTCCGCACCGACCGGATATCCGCCGCGACTTTTCTCGACGAGCGCATCGGCTGCCGGCCGGCTGAGCTGCGCGGCCGCTGGAAGCGGCACATGGAAGCGCAGGGAATTCAACTGCCGCAAGGCTAGCTGGCCACTAACTTGCTGATCGCAAGGCTTTGAGCGGCGAAAGCTTGCGTTCCTCCGCGCAACCGTCGTCGCCTGCCTCACTCTCGACTTTCGCCGCAATCGACCCGCGCCCTCTTTTCATGCAATCTCGCCCAGCGGCGATCATGGGGAGATGATCCGCCGCAGAGGGAGGATTGCCATGACCAAGACGCAAGCGCTGCCGCGCTATGAGGATGCCGTTGCGCAATTCCGCATCGAGGACGAGATCGCGCGCCTTCATGGCGACCCGGCCACCGGCATCAACGCCTATGTCGAATGCTGCGGTCGCTACACGGGCGAGAGCCGGCTGGCGCTCCGCGCGATCTCGGTCGGCGGGGAATTGCGCGAATATTCCTTCGACGACCTCGCCGACATGTCCGGCCGCGTCGGCACAATGCTGAAGGAGCTTGGCGTACGGCCCGGCGATGTCGTCGCGGGCATGCTGCCGCGCATACCCGAGCTGGTGGCGTTGATCCTCGGCGCATGGCGCGTGGGCGCGGTCTACCAGCCCTTGTTCACTGCTTTCGGGCCGAAGGCGGTCGAGCATCGCCTGAATTACAGCAAGGCGAAGCTGGTGGTGACCAATCCCGCCAACCGCGCCAAGCTCGACGAAGTGGAGAACCGTCCGCGCGTCGCCACCATCCTTGGCCGCGGCGACACGCTGCCCGCCGACGACATCGATTTCCGTGCGGCGCTCGCGACCGCCTCCCCCGACTGCGAGCCCATGATGCGTAAGGGCCCGGACCTGTTCATGATGATGTCGACCTCCGGCACCACCGGGCACCCGAAGGGCGTGCCGGTGCCGCTTAGCGCGCTCACTGCCTTCGGCGCCTATATGCGCGACGCGATCGGGCTCACGCCCGACGACATCTTCTGGAACATCGCCGATCCCGGCTGGGCCTATGGGCTCTACTATGCCATCACGGGGCCGTTGCAGCTCGGCATCGCCACCACCTTCTACGAAGGCGCCTTCAACGCCAAATCGACTTACGACATCATCGAACGTCTAGGCATCACCAGCCTTGCCGGCTCGCCGACGGCTTATCGCCTGCTGATGGCGGAAGGCCCCGAAGCCGCGTCCCGCGTCAAGGGCAGGCTGCGCGTGGTGAGCAGCGCCGCCGAGCCACTCAACCCGGAAGTGATCCGCTGGTTCGACGCCAACCTCGCGGCGCCGATCCACGACCATTACGGCCAGACCGAGAACGGCATGATGGTCAACAACCATCACGGGCTTAAGCATCTTGTTCGCGCGGGCTCGGCCGGTTTCGCCATGCCGGGCTATCGCATGGTGGTGCTGGATGACGAAGGCAACGAGCTCGGCCCTAACCAGCCCGGCGTGCTCGCGGTCGATATCGCCAGATCGCCGCTGCGCTGGTTCGGCGGCTACCACGAGGCAGAGACGCCGGCGATCATTGGCGGCTATTACCGCACCGGCGACACGGTGGAATATGAGCCGGACGGCTCAGTCTCCTTCATCGGCCGGGCCGACGACGTCATCACCTCGTCCGGCTACCGCATCGGGCCGTTCGATGTCGAAAGCGCGCTGATAGAACATCCGGCGGTGAACGAGGCGGCGGTGGTCGGCGTGCCCGATCCGCAGCGCACCGAGATCGTCAAGGCCTTCGTGGTGCTGGCGCCCGCCTTCAAGGGTAGCGAGGCGCTCGCCGAAGAACTTGCCCAGCATGTGAAGAAGCGGCTGTCGGCGCATTCCTATCCGCGCGAAGTCGAGTTCGTCAGCGAACTGCCGAAGACGCCAAGCGGCAAGATCCAGCGGTTCCTGCTGCGGAAGGCCGAGGTGGAGAAGCGCAAAGCGGAATAAAGATTTGCCGCTGCCACGATTTCCGCCACGCAAAAGCCGCCAAGTCGGGCGATGGCTCGCAAGGGCTCTTGATGGCTTACCTTGGGGTGCAGCATGCGGTTGGTCTTAACGCTTCTCTTTGCACTGGCGGGCAGCACGGCGCTCGCCGCCTCGCCGGAAGACGATTACGTCGCGGCGCGCGACAAGGCGATTGCCGACATCACCGCGCAGGAAAGCGCGAACACCGCAATCGAAACCATCGATGCCCAGAACGAGAAGGCGCTGGCCGACCTGCAACAGCGTCTCGCCGCCATTCTCGGCCCGCTTTCGGTCAAGGATTTTCCGGCGACCGGCACTATTAACGTTCAAAGCCTCAACGCCTCCGATATCGGCTACGGCATGCTGGACGGGCTGCGATATGCGCAGAGCGACGATGGCCCAAGCATCGTGGCCTCGACGCGCGGGCTGACCGAGCGCTGGCTCAAGTCCAAATCGGCCGAAGCGGAAGCGGATTTCAAGCTGCCCGCCGACATTGGCGCGGCATTGAAGCTCGACAGTTTCTACACCCAGGCCATCGGCAGCGACGCGGCATTCTCCGGCACGCTCGACTTTTCGCTGAAGAAGCCCGACGGCGCCGATGCGGTGGTCGCCCGGCTCGGTGGCTGGACCCAGGATGTCGGACCGATCTACGACCAGCATGTCGTCGTGGCGGTCGTGAAGGGCGATCGCGTGCTGATTGCGGAAACGCCCGCCTTGCCCGCCGTGCCGAAGATCGCGGCCTGCGATTCGCTGTGGGCAGCCGCCGACGCCGCTGCGCAGAAAGCCCAGCAGGCCGACCAGGGCTCGGACCAGGACGACCCGCAGGCTTCCGATCCCGCCAACGCCGCCTGGGAAAAGGGCGACGCCGATTACCGCGCCTGCATGGCCCAGCGCCTGCCCGGCGATCCGTCCTTCCCGGCCCTGCTCAAGCAGGCACAGGACCTAGCCGACGGCATGGCCGGGAAATAGTCCGCCAGGGCAATTCCAGGAAAGCACAGCGGCTTTCCATGTGGAATTGCGTCAAACCAAGGAGATAGAGCGGGTCGGCGCTGTCGAAGCCGAACCGCTCGAGCCCTCAGCCTCCGTTCGCCCGCATGTTGCGTCGGGAAACACGCCGCGCGGCGGGGCGCGCCGTTTCCGCGATAATCCCATTGGCCTGAGGCTGGGCATCCTTGCGCGACCTTGCGTCGGTCACCCGATGCAGCCGCTCGTAAGGCAGCAATTCCCGGATGCGGGCATTGAGCGCTTCGACCTCCGCGTGCAGATCCTCGCATTCCTGCTTCTGGATATCGAGTTGGATCTGCTCGGACGCCTGCTGCAGCGAAAGCTGTGAGAGATTGGTGCTGACCGCGGACAGGTTCTTCTTGTCGGCTTCGCTCTCGTCCTTGAGAACGGCGAGCCTTTCCTCCGCGATCTGGCGTTCGGTGACGGCATCGCTCAACTGCGCCTTGAGCCTGGCGATCTCGGCCGTGGCTTCGCCATTGTCGATCGAGACCTGATCCAGACGCGACTGCAGTTCCTGTATCTCGGAACGCAAACCGCGCATTTCTGCCTGGCCGCGCGTCAATTCGGCGGCACTGTCGCTTTCGGCGATCCGCGCCATCTCGGCTGTTTCGGCAAGCTTGGCCTGCGTTGCCTCCAACGTCTTCTGCAGCCGGGTTTCTTCCTTTTCGTGATTGCCGAGTTGAGCCATCAGCTCGGCAATATGGGCGGTTTGGCTGGCGTGGGTTGCCGCGAACTCGTCGAACTTGTGCCGGGCCTCCGCCTCGCGCTTTTGCGCCTGCTCCAGATCGACCGAGAGGCCGACCTGCTTTTCGCGCAGCAGCTTGTTCTCGGCGCCGCGTCTGTCGAGTTCTACCGTTTTGGCCGCCAGAGCCTTGGCGATCTCGCCGAACTCCGCCTCGCGCCTGGTGCTGTCATTGCCCATCTCCACCAGCTCCAGGCGCACGGCCGCAAGCGCTGAGCGCAGTTGCTCCCGGTCCTGGACGAGGCTCACCTCGCGCTGCTGCCACACCTCGGCCGCGCCGTCGCGTTCGCGCTGCCTGCGGGCGGCGTCAAGCAATTGTTCTGAAAGCGTTTTGTGTTCCGCGGTGAGAGCGAGGTTTGCCAGCTCCAGCTCGTTCGAGCGCAGCACATCGCGATGGAAGACGTTGAGGACTTCGCGCGTCATATGATGCGCGGTGGCGATCTCGGCGAGTTTCGCCTCGATCTCCTGCAGATGGCCCTGGCCATCCCGGAAAAGCCCTGCGACCGCCTCCAACGCAGCGAGCCGCGTCTGGGTATGCGGCGTCAGCCGCGACGGAGTTGCGTCGGGTTGCTCTTCGGGCGGCGGATTCTCGTCGCTCGCCACCAGTTCCTGGCCGGCAACGGCACCGTCCTCTGACGGGGGTTGTTCATCATCCTTAAGAACGTCCTCGAATGCTTCCGCCAGATCCGATTGGAGTTCCTGAAATTCCTTATCGACGTCCTCGGCCCGCTTGATCAGAGACTTGAAATTCATCACTGCACATCCCTTACGACGACACACCGTTACGCTCGCCCCCGGCGTACTTAACGAATTGCTAATCTATCCCTTTACCTTCCGTTCGGGAAGCCTGTGCAAAGGAAACCAGAATTAAGGTTATCGCCGGTCCCAACCTTATGCGGTTCCACCCTAGGTGATCCCTTCTTCCGCTCCTAACATATGTTAGTTTTCACTCTGGGCAGGCGCTGGAAGCATGCGCAGCAAAAGGGAAAGACAGCGAGCTGCTTGTCATCATTCACATGACCGATAGGAAGACTTTCAAAGCCACAAACGAGCACTAAAAACCGAATTCCCCTGCCTCGCGATCGCAGAGCGTTCGATGGAGTTGGCTTTCCACATACCTCTCGCCGCCTCTTGTTGCCTTCCCCTCGCATCCCGATATTGTCTTGCCGAAGCCGGTCCCGCCCGGGCCGCGGCACAATTGAACAATCGTGGGATGAAATCCTGAACGCTTCTGGCGCGTCAGGCAGAGTGGAGATTTGGGAAAGTCGAGATGACGGATCAGAATACGGAAACCAGGACATTCGAGGCGGACGTCTCGCGGCTGCTGCACATGATGGTGCATTCGGTCTATTCGGACCGTGACGTCTTCCTGCGCGAGCTGATCTCCAACGCGGCCGACGCCTGCGAGAAGCTGCGCTTCGAGGCGGTAAGCCGGCCCGAGCTTCTGGGCGACGATGCCAAGCCGCGCATCACCATCGCCGCCGATCCGGACAACAGAGAGCTTGTCGTCGAGGACAACGGCATCGGCATGAGCCGCGACGAGATGGCGGAGGCGCTGGGCACCATCGCGCGCTCCGGCACACGCGCCTTCCTGGAGCGCGTAGAAGCCGGCAAGGCGGCGGAAGACACGCAGCTCATCGGCCAGTTCGGCGTCGGCTTCTATTCCGCCTTCATGGTCGCCGACCGGGTCGACGTCATCAGCCGGCAGGCCGGCAGCGACGAGGCCTTCCGCTGGTCGTCCGACGGCAAGGGCACCTATGAAATCGCGCCGGTGCCGCTTGAGGCGGCGCCCAGGCGCGGCACCCGCGTGGTGCTGCATCTTATGGAGGACGCCTCTTCCTACACCACGCCCTACCGGCTCGAGGGCCTGGCGAAGTCGCAGTCGGGCCATGTGCCGGTGCCGATCACGCTTGTCGAGAAACCCGGCGCCGAGCCGCGCGACATCGCCGACGGCACGGCGCTCTGGGTTCGGCAGAAAGGCGAGATCAAGCCGGAGGAATACACCGACTTCTACCGCAGCATTGCCGGACAGTATGACGAGCCGGCCTCGACCATCCATTTCCGCGCCGAGGGCCGGCAGGAATACAGCGTGCTCGCCTTCGTGCCCGGATCGCGGCCGTTCGACCTGTTCGACCAGGACCGCAAGGGCGGCATGAAGCTCTATGTGCGGCGCGTCTTCATCACCGACGATGCCGATGTGCTGCCGCGCTACCTGCGCTTCGTGCGCGGCCTCGTCGATTCCGCCGACCTGCCGCTCAATGTTTCGCGCGAGATGATCCAGGAAAGCCCCCTGCTCGCCTCGATCCGCAAGGGCGTGACCAACCGCGTTGTCGGCGACGTCCTAAAGCTCGCCGACAACGATGCCGAAGCCTACGCGAAAATCTGGGAGAATTTCGGAGTCGTCCTCAAGGAAGGTCTTTATGAGGATTACGAACGGCGCGAGCAATTGCTGAAGCTTGCCCGCTTCCGCTCGACCGCGTCTGGCGAAGGCTGGCGCAGCCTTGCCGACTATGTTGGAGCGATGAAGGAAGGCCAGAAGGCGATCTTCTTCATGGCCGGCGGCGACCGCGCCCGGCTGGAGGCCTCGCCGCAGTTGGAAGGGTTTCGCGCACGCGGTATCGAGGTGCTGTTGCTCACCGACCCGGTCGACAGTTTCTGGGTAACGATGGCGCCGGAGTTCGACGGCAAGCCGTTCAAGTCGGTGACGCAGGGCGCGGCCGAGCTTGCCGATGTCGCGCTGCCCGAGAGCGCACCAAAGCCAGATGCCGAGACGTCATCGGATATCGCGACATTCCTTGCCTTCGTGAAGACGACGCTTGGCGAGGAGGTATCGGACGTGAAGGCCTCCGACCGGCTGACCGAAAGCGCCGTCTGCCTGGTCGCGCCGGAGCATGGCCCGGACCGCCAGTTCGAACGTCTGCTCAACGCCGCCGGCCGGCTCGAGAAGGCCGCCAAACCGATCCTCGAGATCAACCCGCGCCACGAGCGCGTGGCGGCGCTGGCAAAGCTCGGCGACGACGAGAAGGCGTTCAAGGAAGACGCCGCGCACCTGCTTTACGACGAAGCGCGCGTGCTCGACGGCGACAAGCCGGCCGACGCCAAGGCCTTCTCGGCGCGCCTGGCGCGCCTGATCGATCGCGGGCTCGCGAAGGGGTGATGAGGCCCCTACCGAGATGCGCCGCCCGTGCCTCGTCATCCTGGGGCGAAGCAAGGAGCGCAGCGACGAGCGCAGACCCTAGGATCCATGCCATGACGCTAAGGCGTTGCAGCGGTTACAGAATTCTGCACCGCTGAGCTCTACGACAGGTGTCACGGCATGGATTCTCGGGTCAAGCCCGAGAATGACGAACGGAAAGGCGTCGGCGCCAAACACCACCGGAAGTTGGCACATTGCCGATGATGTACCAAGCGTTACCGTAGGCTCGCGAAACGAACGGCAGGAGCCTCCGATGAAGCGCATCGTTCTGGTCCGGCACTCGGAAGAACCGGGGGACGATCATGTCCAGACGACGCTTGAGGCGAACGGCCATGCGATCACGACCGCGATGCCGTTCAAGGGCGATCCGATCGACCTCGGGTCCGTCGATGGGGCGGTGATCTATGGCGGTCCGTTCAACGTCTTCGAAACCGACATACACCCGTTCCTAAACGACGAAGCCGCGCTGATCGAGCATTGCCTGGACAACGATCTGCCGCTGCTTGGCATCTGCCAGGGCGCGCAGCAGATCGCCTGGCATCTCGGCGCCGATGTCGGGCCGGCGGAAAGCGGCATCAGGGAGTTCGGCTATTTCGAGATCACTCCGACGGCCGAGGCCGGCGATTTCCTAGATCGGCCGCTTTTCCTGCCGCAGAACCACTTTCATACTTTCGCCGTGCCGGCCGGCGCCGTGCATCTCGCCTCGAGCGACACGTTCCCCAATCAGGCGTTCCGGATCGGCGAGAAGACCTACGCTTTGCAATTCCATGCCGAGCAGGGTCCGGCCGGCTTTCGGCGCTGGCAGGAACGGCAAGGCGCGCCCTACGGAACGCTCGGTGCGCAGGGCCGGGACGAACAGGACAGGTTGATGGCGGCCCACCACGCAGCCCAGCTTGCCTGGTTCAGCGGCTTCGTGACCAAGCTGTTCGGCTGAGGCGCTTTTGGTGGGAATTCGCGCATGACCATAGACGGCGTCTGCGATCCGCGTTTTGCCGGAGTGCGCGATGCGTTCGCCTGGTGTTTCGCTCAAGGCCTCGAACATGGCGGCGGCGTCTCGGTCGTGATCCACGGCAGGACCGTCGTCGACCTCTGGGGCGGCCATGCGGATGCCGCGCGCACCTGCCCGTGGCGGCGTGACACGCTGGTCAACGTCTGGTCTTCGACCAAGGGCGTCGTGGCGCTGGCGATCGCGATGCTGGTGGAGCGCGGCAAGCTGGATTATGCCGCACCGGTGGCGCGCTATTGGCCGGAATTCGCGACCGGCGGCAAGGAACGCATCACGCTCGACCAGGTGATGTCGCACCAGTCCGGGCTGAACGGTCTCGCCGTGCCGATGGATGAGGCTGGCCTGCTTGCCTGGGTGCCCTATGCCGACGCGCTTGCCGCCATGTCGCCGCTATGGGAGCCCGGCAGCCGCTGCGTCTATCACGCCCTCACCTACGGCCATCTTGCCGGCGAGGTGCTGCGGCGCGTCGACGGACGCAGCATCGGCGGCTTCATCGCGGAAGAGATCGCAGTCCCGCTTGGTGCCGATTTCCATGTGGGCCTGCCGGAGCCCGAGGATTCCCGCGCAGCCGAGATGATAGAGGGTCCGAAAACGTCCGATTGGGTCGACTTCGTGCGCGCCTCTCCCTTTCCCCACGCATGCGACAACCCAACGCCCCGCGCATTGGCGCCCAACGACCGCGCCTGGCGCGCCGCCGAGGTGCCGGGCGGCAACGGCCAGTCCACCGCGCACGCGCTGGCGCGTATCTACGGCATGATGGCGGCGGGCGGGAGCTTCGAGAGCAAACCCCTGATCGGCCGCGCGGCGATCGAAGAAGCCGCGAGGCCGCGCTTTCGCGGCATGGACGACAGCTTCGCGCTGCCGGCTGCCTTCGCCGCCGGCTATCAGATCGAGGATCCTGTCTATGCCGACCGCGCATCGCCGCAGACATTCGGCCATACCGGCTGGGGCGGCGCCATCGGTTTTGCCGACCCAGGCGCCGGCGTTGGGTTCGGCTATGTCACCAACCGCATGGTGGGTTTCGACGATGTGGACCCGCGCCGCAAAGCCCTGATCGACGCCGTCTACGACGCGCTCTGACGCCAGATGAAGCGCTGTCGGCCGAGGGCCGGCCCTGCCGCCTACCCTCTCAGCCCCGGCGCTTCCTGGCCGGTGCGCGCGACATATTCGGTGTAGCCGCCGCCATAGGTGTGGATGCCGTCTGGCGTCAGTTCCAGCACACGGTTGGAGAGTGCCGCCAGGAAATGGCGGTCGTGCGAGACGAAGAGCATGGTGCCTTCATATTGCGACAGCGCCTCGATCAGCATTTGCTTGGTGGTGATGTCGAGATGGTTGGTCGGCTCGTCGAGCACCAACAGGTTGGGCGGGTCGAACAGCATCAGCGCCATCACCAGCCGCACCTTCTCGCCGCCCGACAGCACCCGGCACTTCTTCTCGATCTCGTCGCCGGAGAAACCGAAGCAGCCGGCAAGCGCGCGCAGCGGCGCCTGGCCGGCCTGCGGAAACGAGTCCTCCAGCGTCTGGAAGACGGTGCGCTCGCCATCGAGCAGCTCCATGGCATGCTGGGCGAAATAGCCCATCTTGACGCTCGGGCCGCGCGCGACGGAGCCCTCGTCCGGCTCGGAGGCGCCGGCGACCAGCTTCAGAAGCGTCGACTTGCCGGCGCCGTTGACGCCCATCACGCACCAGCGCTCGCGGCGGCGGATCTGGAAGTCGAGGCCCGAATAGATATTGCGGCTGCCATAGGCCTTGTGGATGCCCTTCAGCGTCGCCACGTCCTCGCCGCAGCGCGGCGCCGGCTGGAACTCGAAGGCCACCGTCTGGCGCCGCTTCGGCGGTTCGACGCGGTCGATCTTGTCGAGCTTCTTCACCCGGCTCTGCACCTGGGCGGCATGGGAAGCGCGCGCCTTGAAACGCTCGATGAAGGCGATTTCCTTGGCTAGCATCGCCTGCTGGCGCTCGAACTGCGCCTGCAACTGCTTGTCGGCCAGCGCGCGCTGCTCCTGGTAGAATTCGTAATTGCCTGAATAGGAGGTGAGTGCGCCGGCGTCGATCTCGATGATCTTGTTGACGATGCGGTTCATGAACTCGCGGTCGTGCGAGGTCATCAGCAGCGCGCCGTCGTAATCCTTGAGGAATTTCTCCAGCCAGATCAGGCTTTCGAGGTCGAGATGGTTCGACGGCTCGTCGAGCAGCATCACGTCGGGTCGCATCAACAGGATGCGAGCGAGCGCGACGCGCATCTTCCAGCCGCCGGAGAGTTTCGAAACATCGCCGTCCATCATCTCCTGGCTGAAGCCGAGGCCGTCGAGCACCTCGCGGGCGCGACCGTCGAGCGCATAGCCGTCGAGCTCTTCGAAGCGGTGCTGCAGTTCGCCGTAGCGCTCGATGATCTCATCCATCTCGTCGGCGCGGTCGGGATCGCCCATGGCGTGCTCGAGCTCGCGCATCTTGGCGGCCACCGCGCTGACCGGCCCTGCGCCTTCCATGACCTCGGCGACGGCGCTCAAACCGCCCATGTCGCCGACATCCTGGCTGAAATAGCCGATGGTGACGCCGCGATCCACCGAGACCTGGCCCTCGTCCGGCTGCTCCTGGCCGATGATCATCCGGAACAAGGTCGTCTTGCCGGCGCCGTTCGGGCCGACCAGTCCGACCTTCTCGCCCTTCTGCAAGGCGGCCGAGGCTTCGATGAAGACGATCTGTCGGCCGTTCTGCTTGCCGATATTTTCAAGACGGATCATGGGCTCGTAGGGAGTAGGGAGTAGGGAGTAGGGAGTAGGGCCAATAAGCGAATGCGCGGGATAAAGGAACCCCTCATCGCGTCTCGGCCTCGACGTAACCTACTGCCTACTGCCTACTGCCTACTGCCTACTGCCTACTGCCTACTGCCTACTGCCTACTGCCTACTGCCTACTCACCTCGCGTCATGGAAGATGATCCCGACCGTATGCCGCCGCCCTGACCGCAAGCGGCTCACGCCATGGCGCAGGTTGACGCGATAGTACCCCTTCGTGCCTTGCACCGGCCGGTTGTGAACCGCAAAGATCACCGCGTCGCCGCGCTTCAGCGGCACCACCTCGGCGCGGCTTTGCATGCGCGGGCGCTGCTCGGTGAGCACGAATTCGCCGCCGGTGAAATCCTCACCCGGCTCGGACAACAGGACCGCCACCTGCAGCGGAAAGGCGAGCGCGCCGTAGAGGTCCTGATGCAGGCAGTTGAAGTCGCCGGGGCCGTATTGCAGCAGGAGCGGCGTCGGCCTCACCTGGCCTTCGTCGTGGCAGCGCTTCAGGAAGGCGGCGTGTTCGGCCGGATAACGCTGCGCCACACCCATCTTCTCGTTCCAGTCATTGGCGACCATGGCGAGGCGCGGATAGAGCGCGGTGCGCAGGCCCTCGATCAGGTCCGGCAGCGGATATTTGAAATAGCGATACTCGCCCTTGCCGAAGCCGTGGCGGGCCATCACCACATGGCTGCGGAAATGTTCTTCATGCGGATAGAGCGCAGCGAGGTCGGCGCATTCCTCGGGCGCGAGCAGGCCCGGCATGACGGCGCAGCCATTGACGTTGAGCTCGGTGACCAGGACGCGCCAATCCTGCGCGGCGACGCGGGCTTCGGTTGAGCGGCTGGCGCGTTTGGCGTTCACGGAATGGATGGTCATAGGTTGGCTCCATCGCTTGCTTGCCCGAAGATGGGGCGAGCGACCGGGCCAAACCACCCGATTCATGGCAAAGTGGCGAGGCGCTCGAGTTGCCAATCTCCGTCCTTGCGGGGGAGATCAGCAGCTTCACTGCTGGCGATACGCCTCCAGCTCCGGATCGAGGTCCACCTTCACCGCATTGGTAAACACACATGTCGCCACCATGATGCCGGCGAAGGCAACGAGATTGACCAGCAGCGCCTCGTCATAGCGCGCCTTGAGCGCTGCCCAGACTTCATCGGGAACGGCATTGGCATCGGCGGCGACCGCCTTGCCGAACTTTGTCAGCAACGCCTCGTCGCCAGTAGGCCCGATCGCCTCGGGATCGAGGCCGTTGTCGATCAGCGCGCGGCGGAAGAAAGTAACCGGGATTTCTGCCCGCATCGCCTCCGCGATCGTCTTCGAGAACAGCCAGATGGCGCGGTCGTCGAGCGTTGGCTTCAGCAGATCGCGCAGCGTGAACCATTCGGCGTAGATGCGGTGGGCGGCCGGCGAGTGAAGCAGGATGCGCTTCATGTTGGTCATGCGGCCGCGCAGCGCGAGCTCGCGGTCGTGCTCGGCGCGGATGTCGGCGGAAGCGGTCGCGTAGTCGATCGGCGAAAGATGCGCCATCGGCCTCACCCGAGCGTCGCGTGAAGTGCCGGCGCGCCGCGCAGCGTGTTTGAGACGGTGCAGATATCCTCGGCGTCCGCCAGGATCCGCTCTTTCGTCGCGGCATCGAGGTCGCCGGCGATCGTCAGGCGAATATTGAAGGTTTCCAGCCGCGACGGCTCGTCCTTCGCCTTGTCGCCGTTCACATCCGCCCTCACCTCGCCGAGCCGGTCGGCGACGCCGAGACGGGTGGCGGCGATGCGGGCGCTGAGCACCATGCAGGCGGCTAAGGAGGCATAGAGCAGATCGAGCGGACTGAAGCCGGGCGCGCTGACCTGCGTGACCACATCGACCGTGCCGCCGGTCGGTGTCGTGACCACCGGCAGGCCGCCCGGCGGCAGGACGGCGAGCGCGCCGGCGTTTCGGGTTCTGACTTTCAGGTCTGCCATCGCGTGGTCTCCAATTCGGAGACATTGATAGCGGACGGGAATTCATTGAGGCAATCGCCGAGGCAGGCCGTGGGCGATTGGCGTTTCTCGCCCTCATGAAATGGGGAGAGGTGGCTCGGTGAAGCCGAGACGAAGAGGGGGAGCGCCCTACGAAGGCCCCCTCTCCGCTTCGCGGACACCTCTCCCCGCCTCTGGCGGAGAGAGGAACCCAGTTCTGAAACGCTACTTCGTCAGATCGAGCGCCGCCGTCAGGTCGCCCATCGGCGGCTGGTCGTTGTTGCGCAGCGCCTTGTCGCGGGCGACGATGCCGGGCAGTACCGGCAGGTCGTAGCGGTTGGTGATGAAGCGCAGGATCGACGTCGTGTCATACTGCGTGTGGTCGACCATGCCCATCTTGGCATAGGGCGAGATGATGAAGGCGGGGATGCGGTTGGCCGGGCCCCAGCGGTCAGCCTTGGGCGGCGCGACATGGTCCCAGAAGCCGCCATTCTCGTCATAGGTGATGACCACCAGCATGTGCGGCCATTGCGGGCTCTTCTCCAGATGCGCGACGAGGTCGGCCAGATGCTGGTCACCGCTGGTCACGTCGGCATAGCCGGCATGTTCGTTGAGGTTGCCCTGCGGCTTGTAGAAGGAAACCGCCGGCAGCTTGCCGTCGTCGATCGCCTTGATGAATTCGGTGCCGCCGAGGCCGCCGTCCTTGAGGTGCTCGGCCCGCGCGGGCGTGCCCGGCGCATAAGCGGCGAAATAGTTGAAGGGCTGGTGATGAAACTGGAAGTTGGGCACGGGCGTCGCGTTCTTGCCGTCGAGCGCCGCCTGCCAGGCACCTGCATACCAGGCCCAGGAAATGCCCTTGAGCGTCAGGAGGTCGCCGATGGTGATCTCGTGCTGCGGCGGCAGCGTGTTCGGCTGCGCCGGGTCGGCGAGCGCTGCGTCACCGCCTTCGGCCGGCTTGTTGTTGCTCGGCTGGTAGGGCGGCTGCATGGTGTTGACGGCATAGAAGTCGGGGGTGATGGCGCCGTCATTGACGAATTTCGGCACGCCGCCCAGCGCCGAGGGCGGCGCGTTGTCCGCTGCCTTCAGCGTCACGCCGTCCGGCTCGACGACGGCGATCTGGCCCTTTGCCGGGCTGGTGTCGGCATTCGGATAGAAGGGCGCGCAGGCGCAGGCGAGCATGAAGTGGTTGAGGAAAGAGCCGCCAAAGGCGCCCTGGAAGAAATTGTCCGCCAGCACGTATTTCTTGGCGATATTCCACATCGGCAGGATGGAGCCGTCATAATGACCCATCACCAACGAGCCGGAATCGGCCCAGGCGACGAACTTGTCGTTCCGGCCGCCGTCGATCTGCATCTGCTCCTGGTAGAAGCGGTGCCAGAGATCATGGGTGACGACGCCGGTGTTCTCGTTGAAGCCCTTGGGATCGTCGATGGCGAAGACGGCATTGGGGAGATGCGCGGTCTGGGCTTCGGTCACCGCGGGCGTCACGCCCTTGCCGGTCAGTCCGCCCCAGGCCGGCGGCAGTTCGGAAAGCGGCTTGCCGTCGCGGTCGAGCTGACGCGCCTGATCGGGCGACACGTTGGCCAGGCCATTGGCGCCGGGGAAGCCGCCATAGAGGTTATCGAAGCTGCGGTTCTCGGCGTAGATGACGACGACGGTGTCGATCTTGTCGTAGCCGGGAGGAGCCGCGTGGGCAGCAGCGGAGAGCGATGCCAGCGCCGTGGAGGCGAGGCAAAGCGAGAGGAAGGACCGGGGAGAGAGAAAGGATCGGGTCATCGGGAAATGCCTCGTGGCTTGGGAGTGGCTGGAGGACGGCAATGCAGGAACGCAACTGCATTAATGCCGAGCTACTTCGGCGCCTTGTCACCCATGTGACAGTTCCGCAGCGTCCGAACACGGTTTCGTGAGCAAGAAAGCCAGTCATCAATCCGTTGCACTCGATCCTTACGTCGCGAACGAAATCGGGCGAAGAAAACCGGGGATGTCGCCGCAGACGATGGGACGGAAAAATCACGCGATCGTCCTTCTGGCCGCCTCGATCGTCGGCTTGACCGCGCCTGCGAGCACCGCGGGACCGTCCGGTATCCACCCCGGGCCGATGTCGCGCCAGGAAGCCTTCGCCCGCGCCGACGCGCTGACGGCGCTTGGACGGCAGATGTTCCTTGACCCTGCGCTGTCGGCCTCGGGCAAGCAGGCCTGCTCGTCCTGCCACGATCCCAACCACGCCTTCGGACCGGCCTCGGCGGCACCCGTCGAGATGGGCGGAGCCAAGCTCGACCGACCCGGTGTCCGCGCCGTGCCGTCGCTGCGCTACCTGCAGGCGGCACCTGCCTTCACCGAGCATTTCCACGACTCCGAGGACGAAGGCGACGAGAGCGTCGACAATGGCCCGACCGGCGGCCTGACCTGGGACGGCCGCGCCGACCACGGTAAGGACCAGGCGAGGATCCCGCTGCTGTCGCCCTTCGAGATGGGCAACAAGGACGAGGCTGAGGTGGTCGCTGCGCTGCGCAAGGCGCCCTATGCCGACGCCTTCGAGGCGGCGTTCGGCGCCGATGTGTTCGAGCACCCGCGGGATGCCTTCGACGCCGCGGTCGAAGCGCTCGGCACATTCGAGCAGAGCAGCGCCGATTTCTATCCCTATTCCAGCCGCTACGATGCTTTCCTCGCCGGCAAGGCGCAGCTCTCGGCGCAGGAATTGCGCGGCCGCCTGCTGTTCGAGGACGAAGCGAAGGGCAATTGCGCGAGCTGCCATCTCAGCGAGCCCGCCAATGACGGCGAGCCGCCGCAGTTCACCGACTACGGCCTGATCGCGATCGCCGTGCCGCGTAATCCGGCGATCCCCGCCAATGCCGATCCCAATTATGTCGACCTTGGCCTGTGCGGACCGCTGCGCACCGATTTCAGGAGCCATGGCGAATATTGCGGCCTGTTCAAGACGCCGACCCTGCGCAACGTGGCCTTGCGAAAGAGCTTCTTCCACAACGGCTATTTCCACTCGCTGCGCGAGGCGGTCGCCTTCTACGCCAGCCGCGATACGGATCCCGGACGCTGGTATCCGAAGAAGGCGGACGGCACGGTCGACAAATTCGACGACCTGCCAAAGGCTTACTGGCCGAACCTCAACACCGACCCACCCTTCAACGGCAAAAAGCCGGGCGACAAGGCGGCGCTGAGCGACGCCGAGATCGACGACATCGTCGCCTTCCTCGGAACGCTGACCGACGCCGACCAGGCTGGGCAATAGGGCGACCGGCAGCCAAGAGACTGGTAGGGCACACGGCCTGCTTGCAGCCGGAGCCGTGCTATCCACCGCAAAAGTGTGCCAATGTGAGCCACATCATAGGAACGCCAAGTCGCGCCTGCTATATTGCCCACCTCTTCACAGATGGAGTCTGCGATGAGGTTCGTCGCGGTGCAGGAGCCGCCCGGCGGCAGTTGGGCGGTGTTCGATGCGGGCAATGGCGCGCCGGCCGAATATGCCGGCCGGGTGCTTATCGGCCTGACATCGCGCGAGGCCCGCTGGTTCGTCGCCGCGGGCAACGACCAGGCGGCTTGGCCACGGCCCGGCCGGCCAGGCGCGCACCTACGGTTGGTCAGCGCAGGCGGCTCGCAGCCGATGCGCGAAAGGCACGGCCAAACAGGCGGTTGAGAAGACGCACTGACGGATTGATTCAAGCCGGCGCGACCTCGGTGTCGCTCCTCATTGTGCCGGCGCGTAGCGGCTCACCACCATGCCGCTGGCATAGGGCTTCGAGCCGAGGAGCTTCAGCCTGCCAAAACCGCCCTTCTCGAAGATGCGGCGGCCGCTGCCCAGAACCGCCGGATTGATGAAGAGATGGTACTCGTCGACCAGGCCGGCGGCGATCAGCGCGGCGGCAAAGCCCGCGCCGCCGAACACGGCGATGTCGCCGCCCTTGCCTTGCTTCAGCGCATCGACCTCGCGCGGCAGGTCGCCACTGACGACGCGCGTGCGTTCCCAGCGCGATGTTTCGAGCTTGTCGCTCGCCACAACCTTCTCAGCCTCGACGATGCGCTGCGCGAAGGCATAGAAAGGGTCCCTCGGATATTTCTTCGCCGCATTGCCCCAATGGGTCAGATACCCCTCCTCAGCCATCTTGCGGCTCAACAGGATGGTGTCGATTGTTTGGAAGGCAGCGTTGAAATCCTGCTTGAGTTCTTCGTCCCAGGCATTGTCATCGCCCCATTCCCAGAGCTGCCAGCGATACCCCTCGTCGGCGCCGACAAAGCCGTCGACCGACATCTGCATCTGAAGGATGAGCTTTTTCATTTTGGTTCTCCTCGCTAGGAATTTCTGCCGTGAAGGTTCAGGCGGCTCAGCGCGAACGGGCGAAAGCCTGCGCCCAGGCTTCGAAGCTGGTCGGCGTGGCGTTTTCGGCCGACGGTGCTTCCAGCGCCCAGCGCTCGCCTCTGTTGAAGCTTGCCGCCGTCTCGCCAAGCGCGTCGGCAAAACTTGCCGATATGCCATTGGCCACCATGCCGGCCCGCGCATCGGCGAACGAGGCCTCATGATAGGTGACATCCTTGCCCATCGCCCGGCCTAGAATCGTGGTGGCCTGTTCGAGCGTGTAGTCGCCGCCGCCGTGCAATTCGACAACGCGCCGGGCCGGGAAATGTTCGGCGCTCAACAGGGCGGCGGCGCGCTCGCCAACGTCCTTGGCGGCGATCAGCGGCATCGGCAGGTCGCCGCGGAAGGGCGAGGCGAAGACGCCGGCCGCCGCCTGCTCGACGAAGCCCATGCCCTTGACGAAATTCTCCATGAAGAAGGCGGAACGCAGATAGACGAGTTCCTCCAGGCCCAGCGCGGCAAGCCGCTCCTCCATCATCGCGGCGCCAAGCGAGGTACCCATTCTGAGATGGGCATTGAGGCCGCTGAGCAGCACGACACGGCGCAGGCCCGCCTTGGCGATGGACGATGCTAGCCTAGCGCCGACCTCATCTTCGAACGTATGCAGATCGGGCGCGGTGACATCGAAGGGGATCGTCACGTAAGCGCTGTCGGCGCCCGAGAAGACGGCGTCCAGCGCCGCCTGGTCGTCAAGCGCAACGCCGAGGCTGCGGGCGACGCCGCGCACCATGTGCCCTGCCTCGGTCAGCCTGGCCGAGACCTCGGCGCCCACTTCGCTGGTTGCGCCGACGACTACGATCGTACGGTTGGCTTGCCGGTTCATGTCGATCTCCTTGTCAAATGATTTACTTTTGGAACCATTTGACGCAAAGCGGAAACGATGTCAATAGTAAAGTGATTTAAAAATGGAACCATATTGATGTCGACCAAGGACCGATCCGGCTGCCCGATCAACCTCTCGCTCGAACTGCTCGGCGACCGCTGGACGTTGCTCATCATCCGCGACCTGGTCTTCGCCGGGAAAAGGCATTTTCGCGAGTTCCTGCAATCCGACGAAGGCATCTCGTCCCGCACGCTGGCCGAGCGGCTGCAGACACTGGTCGACGAAGGCGTCCTCACCCGCAGCGACGACCCGAGCCACGGCTTGAAGGCGATCTATCGGCTGACCGATGCCGGCATCGACCTTTTGCCGGTGCTGGCGACGCTGGGCGCCTGGGGCAGCAAATATCGCAAGGCGGATGACAAGCTCGCGCAGCTAGCGGATGAGCTGGCGGCCGGCGGCCAGCCGGCGCTTGAGCGGATGAAGCAGAAACTGAGAGTCGAGCATCTGGGATAGGCGGCGCGACCTGCTGTCTGCGCGCTGGCCCTCTCAATGCCGCGGTTGGGCCAACCGCCGGCGTCTGCTGTCCACGAGCCGTTCGATCCTCATTGGACAACAATCCCCGCGGTCCGTCAGCGAGCACGCCCGCTTCCCAGCGGCCTGACAGGCTCCTCCGCCGGAGGCTCCCCGGGCAGCCCCAATCGCAGCCGCTCCTCTTCGGCAAAGATCTCGGCCTGCGCGTGAATGTCGAACAATTGCTGCGTCAGCCTGCCGCCGTCGACGACGCGCACGATCCATTGGTTATTGACGGCTTTTACGCGGACACTGTCTGGCTCGCTTGTCACCATATACGTCCCCTGCTCTTCGCTCGAAGAACTGCCTGTTTCCGACCCAATACGATCTAGCGCGGCTGGATTTACCGAAAAGCGGTTCTTATTGGTCTTTAGTGCAAAATAACTCGCCGGCATTCGATATATTTACGGAGGCCGATGAATAAAACGATTTGTGGTGGAGCAGGCCCGTTTCACGCTCGGCCTCAACGGAACTCGACTTCAATATGCCGTTCCGCCTGCAGGACGATACGGCAGCGGGCTTCGAAAGCGTCCGAGCGAACCTGCAAAACGAATGTCTCCGGTACGCCGATCGCGCTGGTCACGTCGAGGGTTCCTCGCGCACGTCGGGCACCACGAGCGGCGTCATGTCCTGAAGCGTGTATTTGCAGAAGGTCTGGTCGCGGCTGACCTCACGGTTCTCCAGCCCGTCATAAGCCTTGTAGCCGTCGATCATCGAGACGATGGCGACAGGCAGGTCGAAGATGTTCCTGATCAGCCTGGTGATGCGGTCGAAGGCCTCGTCGCGCGGCGTGTCGATCACGTCCAAGCGGTTGAGCGCATCGATGCGCCGGGCCTCGGCAGGGTCGTCCATCGCCAGCGGCGGAGTTTCGGTGAGCGCCTGATGTACGGCGTCAGCCTCGTTGCCAGTCCTACCCGCCTTGTGGCGGAGGATGCTTGGCAGGACTGAGCATTCGGTGAAGGGGGACAGCGGCCACATGACGGCGGCGCGGCCCGGCAGCCTTGGGGGGTGATACTGGGTTCGGCGGCCGGGCCTGACCGGAGTTTGCGAGGCCGCCGGCTGTTGTGAGCATGCGCTTGGGCCCGGCCAAGGACAAGAACGACCTAGGCCCTAGGACCAAAGGGCATAGTCAAGACGGCCGAATTGTCATTGGCCAATTGCGATCGGAGCGACCCGAAATAGCGCGCCGCAAGCCGACCGCGTCAAAAGCCGAAGAAATGCCGGCCGACCAGATAGCCGATCGCCGCGACGACCAGCGGAAACAGCGCCGGCGCGGCCTTGCCGAGCAGCGAGGGGTTCATCTCCTTGGCCGGAGCACTGGGTTTGGCATTGCCGAGGTTTTTGGTCATGAACCCGTTACCGGTTGGCTAACTGCCGGCTGAGCCATTAAATTAGAAATCGCTTATTAAGTTTCCGGCAAGCCCAACGCTACAATTAGCGGCAATTTATTCCGATTGCTGGGTACGCTCGGCAAGCGCGAAGGCCTGAAGATTGCGCGACTTGCCGGGATCCTGGTCGGCATTGGCGATGATGGCGTGGAAGGCCGCGCGGGCAATATCCTTCTTCCTGGCAGCCGGATGCAGTTTTCGCACCGCCTTGAGCAGGTCTTTCGGTTTCATATCGGGGGTGACAACGCGCATCAGCGTATCGCCCATGGCCTGCAATTCGCTGGCATCCATAACGATGAACCCTTTTTGGCGGCATCCAGCCTAGCATATTGCGAGGCGAGCGCGTCACTTTTGTGATGCGCGCCGATGGAGCCGGCGTCCCTAAAGAATTTTCGTGGCGAACGCGTCCAGCCGCGAATTCTCGCGATAGCAAAGCCGCACGGCCAGGGCGGCGGCAATCCCGCTAGCCGCGCCGCCGGCGACGTCACCGGCATAGTGGATGCCGATATGCAGCCGCGACCAGCAGATCAGCACGGCCATGACGAGCAGGGCCAGCGTGCGGCGCGGCAGCGCCTGCATGGCGAAGGCAGCGACGATGGCCATGCTGGCGGTCGCGTGGTCGGACGGGAACGACCAGTCGGCGCTGGGCGCGATGAGGAGATGCGTGACGCCTGCATCATATGGCCTGATCCGGTGGACGAACAGCAGGATCACCTGGTTGATCGCCAACCCGAAGAGGAAGGAAAGGCCAGCGGACAGGCAGGCATGGCGCACATGGGCGCGGTCGGTCCTGGACCACCATTGCAGGGCGACGGCAATCACCATCAGCGGCACGCCGATTTGTGAGATGGCGATCATTGTTCTATCAAGGAGCGGGCTGACGCCGGCAGCGGCGTTGATCCAATGCGTGAGAGAAGCGTCCATTCTATCTTGATTTCTATCCTGATTTCCCTGGCCTATCGTGAGGTCGACCGTTGAAGCCCGCCGGCGAGCATCGCATTCACCAGCTCTTTGAGGTCAGCGTATGGCTGAAAGGTGCCCATGCCTTGATCGAGTGCGCCGGCGGCGTTCTGCTTTACCTCGTCACCACCGGAACCATCGCTTCCTGGGTCAACATGTTCACCCAGGAAGAGCTGATCGAAGATCCGAACGATTTCATAGCTGGCTATCTGTCGCGGATGGCCAGCCAGTTTTCGCTGGACAGCAAGGAATTCTATGCCTTCTACCTGCTTAGTCACGGCCTCATTAAGCTGCTTCTGGTCATAGGCCTGCTGCGGGGCAAGTTGTGGTCCTACCCGGCCTCGTTGGTGGCGCTCGGCCTCTTCATGGCCTACCAGGTCTATCGCTACTCCTACACGCATTCGCCCGGCCTGCTCGTGCTGACCGTCTTCGATGCAGCCGTCATGTGGCTGATCTGGCAGGAGTGGAAGATGGTGCGCCACCATGGGTCCGCCTGACGAGGCGCCGGCCAACGGCAATCATAGCGGCAGCGGACCCAAATGCCTGGAACTTGGTCTGAAATCTTTCCAGCACAAAGTCTTATTTCTGCTTTCAAGAGTCTTCAATTCATCTTTTCTGGCCCTGAAGGAGGTATAATCCTCCAGCGCCACGTTGCCTTGAAGTTAGCAACGGAGGTCCATCTGCCGAAAGTGACTTCAACTCGATTCTTCCGGCTGGCGCTGCGCGCTTCCATAGCAGCGGATTTTGCGGTTGCGCAGTCGGGTGCAATCGGCACCAAGTCACCCCGCCCGCTCGGCGGGGTGACTTTTTTCGGGGAGATCGTCGTGACTACGGCGGCAAGCCGATCGCCGCCGACTCTCGCCGCACTGGCCCACAAGTTTTGCAACTGGCTTGTTCGGTATTCTTAAAGTTGTCGCATTTTGACCCAAATCGGCCTCTAGCCGGCTGAAGTGCTGCGGTTCCGGTCTTCACGGTTTCTTGACAGAGGCCGGAAAAACGGGCAGCAAGTCGGGTGAGGGAGAGCATTTCTACCGTGGCGCAGACCATGGAGGGCTCTTTTTTCGTATGGACCGTCGCCAAATCGGCGATTGGTGGAGGGATTGGTTAACCATCTTTGTCCATCTTTTGAATCAATCGGCAACAGACGCGTGAAGGTGCAGGGGGCACCAGCGAACTGTGATCGTGACGGGTGCCAGGTCCGCAAACCGGCATGCCGATTGAGAGTGGTCGTATGGCGTTTTTGCGTTTGAAAAGCCGGGGTGACGCTCCTCACGGGGAGGTAACTTCGAAAAAGTCTGGTCATCGTTGGGTCGTGGTGCCTGCTGTCGGCGCCGCCCTCGCCCTGTGGTCCATCGCCACCTTGGCGGGGCTCTATTCGGTGAGCACCTCGCTGACCGCCGCTTCCAACGGATTGCCGCAAGGTTTGCTTTCGCCGCGCAACATCGCGCTTGGCGACCAGCGCCGGCTGATCGCCAACGCCTGGGCGCCGCGTCTTTCCGCCAATGGCGGCTACCAGGCGGGCTCGCTCATCGGCGGCTGCGACGCCGGCTGTTTCAGCCTCGCGACAAGCTTCAGACATAACGGCCAAGCTGCTGAAAAACCGAAGAATGAAGGCCACGACGGCAAGACGGCGCGCCTCAGGCTGCCGTCGCCCGACAGCGTTGCGCAGGAGAAGGTCGTGGTGGTGGCTTCGGCCGCCGGAGCCGCCGACCGTTTCGACGGCGTGGTGAAGAAGGCCGCGCTTTCGCCGCAGAAGCTTGCCGAAGCCTTTGCCCGCGCCGAGAACGCGCCGTTCCTGCTTGCCAGCCTGCCTTCGGCAAGCCGCTTCGGCGGCGCGCTGCCGGGCGCCCCGGCGGAAGCCCGCTTCGGTTCGCAGCCGGCTGAAATCGCCGGCGCTTCCGACTTGGCGCTGGCGCTTGCCAACATGGCGCCGGAGGACACGGCCGACGTTCCAACCGCCGTCGCGCTCGAAAACAGCGACGCGCCTGATGCCGCCGACAACTCGGATAACGGCCAGGGCGGCGAATATCAGGTCGCCTCGCTGCCGCCCCAGGACGATCTGCCCGACACCATTGCCGTGCCAGGCCTTCGCCCGCGCACCACGCTCGAGCGCGCTACCGAGGCGCCCGAACAGAACGCGGCCAAGCCGCAGAAACTAGAGATCGCGAAGCCGCAGGCGGCCAGGGCCAAGCCGCAGCCGGCCGACACCGCGCAAGGCGCGCCGACGGCGGTCTCGCCCAGGAACGGCGACCAGGCCCTGCCGGGCGTGCCGGGCTCAAAGCCGCTCGTGGCCGACTCCAAGCCCGGCAAGCGCAAGGCGCAGGCGTCCGAGATGCTCGCCTATGCCAAGCCTGACACGCCGGAAAGAGGCGGCCTCGGCAGCGCGTTCCGCAATCTTTTCAACGGTCCCTCCACGGGCAATGGCGTCGCCGTCTACGATATTTCGGCGAGGACCGTCTACATGCCCGACGGCTCGAAGCTGGAGGCGCATTCGGGACTTGGTTCGATGGTCGACCAGCCACGCTTCGTGGACCGCAAGAATGTCGGTCCGACACCGCCCGACACATACAATCTGTCCATCCGTGAATCGCGCTTCCACGGTGTCGAGGCGATCCGGCTGACGCCGGCCAGCGGCAGGAACAAATACGGCCGCAACGGCCTGCTCGCGCATACCTATATGCTGCGCGGCGGCCGCGCCGAGTCCAATGGCTGCGTCGTCTTCAGGGACTACCACCGCTTCCTCGCCGCTTACAAAAAGGGCAAGATCAAGCGTCTTGTCGTCGTCCCGCGGCTCATAAGGTCCCCCACCCAGGTCGCCCAGGAAGGCCGCCAGGGTTAAGCCGAACCTGGCCGGCGCGCTGGTCGCCGGCTGTTATCGATCCCCACTTGCCGATCCGAAGGGCCTGGCGCCAGACGCGCGCGGGTGCTTGCCGTCGCTTAAACCCATGACGATCGCAACCTCGTCGGGGGAAGCAATAACGACCCTTCCCAGAAGGTAGATATGGCGCAGCCCCGCCTTGCGGCAAGCCCCCGGCCATGGCGTATCAACCCGGCTCCGAAAAACCATAGCGGAGCACTGAATGCGTATTTTGTTATCGACTTACGGCTCGCGCGGCGACGTCGAACCGCTGGCGGCGCTGGGCGCGGCGTTGCAGGCGCACGGCGTCGAGGCCAAAGTGAGCGCGCCTGGCGACGCGGAATTTGCCGCCCTCCTGGCCCGCGCCGGCGTGCCGATGGCCCCGGCCTTCGCGCCGGTGCGCCAATGGGCGAAGGAAATGATCGACCGGTCGCGATCGGCGTCGCCCGAAGAGCGGGCCAGGCTCATTGCCGGCCAGGCGACCGAGATCGTAGCCAGGCAATATGAGGCGCTTAGCGTAGCCGCCGAAGGCTGCGATGCCGTGCTGGCGTTCGGCCTTTTCCCTTCCTGTGCCGCCGCGCGGCTGGTCGCGGAACAACGCGGCATGCGCTACATGCTCGGCACGTTCTGCCCAATCTGGCTGCCGTCGCCACACAACCGGCCGCATGAATATCCGAGCCATCCGCTGCCGCCCGGCGTGACCGACAACCGGCTGCTGTGGGAGATGGATATCCGAACCAAGAACGCCCTCTTCGGCGAGGCGATCAACGGCCAGCGCGCATCGCTCGGGCTGCCCTCGGTGGAAAATGTCCGGGACTATGTCTACGGCAACAGGGTCGTGCTCGCCTGCGACCCGACGCTCGGGCCATGGCCGGGCTCGGACCTGATCGATGCGGTGCAGACCGGCGCCTTCCTCCTGCGGGACGAGCGGCCCCTCCCCGATGGCCTGGAGGCCTTTCTCGATGCGGGCCCGCCACCTGTCTATGTCGGCTTCGGCTCGATATCGGTGGCCAGGGAAGCCGGCGCCGCCGCCATCGCGGCGATCCGCGCCAAGGGCCTTCGCACAGTCATCGCGCATGGCTGGGCGGAACTCGGCCCCGCCGACGATCGCGACGATTGCTTCGCCGTGGGCGAGGTCAACCAGCACAGCAGGCGCTGTTCGGCCGCGTCGCCGCCGTCATCCACCATGGCGGCGCCGGCACGACCGTTGCCGCGGCGCGGGCGGGAGCGCCGCGGGCGATCGTGCCGCAGATCGGCGACCAGCCCTATTGGGCGCGGCGGGCGGCCGAACTGGGGATAGGCGCCGCGCATGACGGTCCGATGCCGAGCGCGGAGTCGTTGTCGGCCGCGTTGGATGTGGCGCTTGCGCCCGAAACTAGCGCTCGTGCTGCGGCAGTGGCCGGCAAGATCCGCGCCGACGGCGCCGAGGTGGCGGCAAGGCTGCTGATTGAATTGGCGGGGCAAACCAGCCGGTGAACTCATTGCGTCGTTAGTTCCGCCAGCGCCCTTTGCAGGGGCGTCGGCGAGACCTGGATCGGGCCTGAGAAGGGACTGTCGATGTCGATGATCAAATAGACCGCCGCCGCCGCCAGCGCTGCGGAGACGAGGCATGTGAGGACGACGGTGCCATTGTGCGGGGCCCGGAAGCCGAAGCTGGCGAAAATAAGCGTCAGCCATGCCACGAGCAGCACGATCAGCGGCGCAGGGATGGCGCCCTCGGATTGCTCGGCCAGTATCCAGCGCTGCTCGATCAGTTTCTGGAGTTGCTGCGTCGCGGCCTGTTGCGCGGCGGTCTGCCTGGCATCCGCGGGCGTCAATCCCGCCAGGATGTCGCCGACCTGATAGAGCAGCAGTTCCGACAGCTTGTTCGGGACGACGGTTGTGTCGCTGTCGGCGGTGGAGGTGTCGACGACGCGCTGGACATAGGCAGCGAGCGACTGCCGGGCGCCGTCCGCCTCCGGCCCGTAATGCCGGAGTGTTCGGTCGAGCAGAATAATCTCGGTGGCGAAGGTGTGTACGTTGCCGTTGATGGACTCAAACGTGTTCTTGGCCGAGTTGATCATCAGGCCGAGCATCAGCGACGACATCACCACGAACAGGTTCGCGGCAAGCCGCACCACCGCGCTGGTGTCGTCCTGAAGGTGGTGAGCGGGGAAGCGCTTATGCACCATCAAGCTGACCAGCGAGGCCCCGGCCAGGCAAGCAAAGATCGCTGTCCCTACAAGCACTTCGCCCATGGCTGACATTGTAGCCGAGGCGCGGCGCTTGCCAATTGGCTGTGCGGGGGTTGAATCAACGTCGAAGCATAAGGACGTATATCGTTGGCCTGTAAGGCGACTTTCATGCCGGGCTCCACGCACAGCGAAGCGAAAGATCGAAAACCGCTTTCAATACCGGGCGAAGGCGCTATCTATGGCGCGGGGCGGCTCCCTACCAATCACGAGGCTATCCATGACAATTCGCGCTGTCGTCTGGGGTGAGAACATCCATGAGCGGACCAATGAGGTGGTCGCCGGCATCTATCCGGAAGGCATGCATGCGACCATCGCCATGGCGCTGAATGCGGACAAGGCGATCTCCGCCTCGACTGCCACGCTGGAGCAGCCCGAGCATGGCCTGCCGGAATCCCGCCTCGCCGAAACCGACGTGCTCGTCTGGTGGGGCCACAAGGACCATGGCGCGGTGGCCGACGAGGTGGTCGAGCGCGTCGCTCGCCGCGTCTGGGAGGGCATGGGGCTGATCGTGCTCCATTCCGGCCATTTCTCGAAGATCTTCAAGCGGCTGATGGGCACGCCATGCACGCTGAAATGGCGCGAGGCCGGCGAGCGCGAGCGGCTTTGGGTGACGAGCCCCAGTCATCCCATCGCCGACGGCGTCGGCGAATTCTTCGAGCTCGAAAACGAGGAAATGTATGGCGAGCAGTTCGCTGTGCCGGAGCCGCTGGAAACAGTCTTCATCTCCTGGTTCCAGGGCGGCGAGGTATTCCGCTCGGGTCTGACTTACCGGCGCGGTGCCGGGAATGTCTTCTACTTCCGCCCCGGACACGAAACCTACCCAACCTATCACGATGCGACGGTCCAGAAAGTGCTGCGCAACGCGGTGAAGTGGGCACACAACCCGCAGGGGTCGAAGCCCGCCATCCTCGATGCCCCGAACGTGCCGGTGGAGAAGGCGCTGGAGCCGATCGAGGAGCGCGGGCCCAAGCTGCACGCGCATGGCGAGGCCGGCTTCCGCTAAAAAAGCGCTTCCCTGCTCCGCTTGGGATTGCGCGGATACAGTGCCTGGGTCACATTCGCCCTGCATGATTGAATCGAACCAAATCGCTCAAAGGAGCAGAACATGCGGCTTTTGATACTCGGTACCGGCTGGATGGCGCAGGAACATGCCCGCCGCTTCGGCGCCATCGAGGGCGTGGAACTGGCGGCGGCCGTCGATGTCGATGAAAAGCGCGTCGGCGAGTACGCAGACGGCTTCAAGATTCCAAAGCGCTTCACCTCGCTGGAGGCGGCGCTCGACTGGGGCGATTTCGACGCGGTCGCCAATGTCACGCCGGACCGCATCCACCACCCGACCACCCTGGCGCTGGTCGCCGCCGGCAAGCCGGTGCTGTGCGAAAAGCCGCTGGCGGAAGATTTCGGCAAGGCGAGCGAAATGGCCGATGCCGCGGAAGCCGCCGGCATCGTCAACATGGTCAACCTCACCTATCGCAACGTGGCCGCGCTGCAGAAGGCGCGCCAAATGGTGCAGGCGGGCGAGATCGGCACGGTGCGCCATGTCGAGGCGTCCTACCTGCAGAGTTGGCTGGTGTCGAAATTCTGGGGCGACTGGCGCACCGATCCGAAGTGGCTGTGGCGGCTGTCGCGCGGCCACGGCTCGAACGGCGTGCTCGGCGATGTCGGCATCCACATCCTCGATTTCGCCAGCTATGGCGCGGCGCTCGACATCGACCATGTGTTCTGCCGGCTGCGCGCCTTCGACAAGGCGCCGGACAACCGCATCGGCGAGTACCAGCTCGACGCCAACGACAGTTTCGCCATGACGCTCGATTTCTCCAATGGCGCCTTCGGCGTGGTGCATGCCAGCCGCTGGGCCACCGGCCATATCAACGAACTGCGCCTGCGCATCCATGGCGACAAAGGCGCCATCGAAGTGGTGCACAATCTCGAGGGCTCGGCTCTGAAGGCGTGTGTCGGCAGCAATGTCGAGAACGCCAAATGGGAGGAGCTCGATGCCGGCACGGTGCCGACCAACTACCAGCGCTTCGTCGAGGCGGTGAGGAGCGGCGTGCAGACCGAACCCACCTTCCGGCACGCGGCAGGCCTGCAGAAGGTGCTGGACCTTGCCGTGGTGTCGGATGAGAAACGGGCGGAGTTGAGAGCCAACGCGGATACGCAGTGAGGTTTCGCGGGGTGCAGGGAGGCGTCGCGCTCTACGGTGGCCCCCCTCTGTCCTGCCAGCCTTACCATTGTCCCTAAGAACGATAAATCGCGACCGCAGCCGCCACCAGCGCCGCATTGCCGTCCGCCACGCTGCCGTCCGGCAATTCCTTGCCGTCCTCCAATCCCACTCGGGTTGAAAACTTGCGCGCCGCCGCACGCTCGACGAAGGGCCAAACCGTGGCATTCTCGCCGTGCAGCAGGATGGAGCGGCGGATGCCGGCGCGTTCCAGCACCGTCTCGATGCCGTCCGCCACCGCAAAGGCCTCGCCCGGCGTCTGCTCCGAAATCTCGATCAGCACGCGCAGCACCCGGCCGCCATGATCGAGGCCGACCAGTCGTTCGGCGTCGCCGATCGACGCCAGGCCGGCCTCGATGCCGATGCCGCGCTGGCGCAGGCTTTCCATGACCACAGGCGCCGCCGTCTCGCTGAGATTAACCGAGGCATAGTCGGGCAGTTCGCGCCAGCCGGAGATGGCGACAAGCGTGCGCAGGTCGTCCTTCTCGATCCAGGCGCCGGTGGAGACGCCGATCAGCGTGCCCGGGCAGGCGCGGCGGAGCCCCGCGATCGTCCTGTCCATCGCCTCCGGCGCCAGGCTCTCTCGCCCGTCGGCGCCACGTGCATGGACGTGCAGCTCGGCGGCGCCCGCAGCGATCGAGGCGGCGGCGTCACGCGCCATGGCCTCGGGGTCGAGCGGCAATGCCGGGTGGAAATCGGCGGGACGGGCGCCGTTGATGCAGGCCTGGACGATCATCGTTGCGGCAATCCTGTTTCGGTTGGCTGAAGCCTAGCCCAGGATCGGAGCGGCCGGAACCGGAACGATGCAATCTCCTGACAGGCCGCGCGACCAATATCCCCCCGGCCTGCGACCAGAGGGATAGACATTCATCGCGGGCGATTGCCGAACTTCGAAAACCCCTTAGGCCGGCACGCGCTTCAGCGCCTGCGCCATGCAGTGAATGCCGCCCCCGGTCTTGGAAATCTCGCTCATGTCGACGGCCGCGACCTCGAAGCCCTGTGCCTTCAGCTTCTCGATCAGCGTCCTGCTGGAAGTCGGCGCGATCACCCTGTCCTTGCCGAGCGACATGAAGTTGCAGCCGAGCGCCATCGTGTCCTGGAAGGGCACGTCGATGATCTCGTGGCCCTTGCCCTTCAACCAGTCGACGATGCCGGGCTCGGTGCAGGCGAGGCAGACGGCGGTGAGCTTTTCGGCGATCGGCACCACCATCAGGTCGATATGGACGTAATATTCATCGATGAAGGCAAGACGCGTCTCCCAGCCTTCCTTCTCGAACCAGTCCTGCACCTGGCGCGCGCCCTCTTCCTGCGTGCGGGCGCCGCCGCAGCCGATCAGCACCACGCCCTCCTCGATCACGTTGAAGTCGCCACCCTCGAAGGTGCCGGCCGTCACCATGTCGTAGATCGGGATGCCGAGCTTTTCATAGGTGCGGATGGCGGCGTAGTTTTCGCCGCGCCGCCACCAGTTGGCCATGGCGGTGATGAAGGCGCCGTAAGGCGTCATGACGCTGGAGTCGCGCGAATAGACCTGCATCGGCAGTTCCGGCGTCGGCTCGTGCCAGTGGATGTTGACGCCGAAATGCTCATAGGCCGCGACGAGGTCCTTGTGCTGCGCCTGCGCGATCTGGACGTTGCAGGGCGCCTCGCGCAGATGCTTCCTCGACAGCGAGCTGGTCGAGAGGTGGCGCAGGAAATTGGGCGAGCCGAGCAGCACGTCGGTCAGCACATCGGTTTCGTTGGCGAAACCCCAGGCGGTCAGCGGCTTGGTGCCGCCATTGGGGTTGCGGCGCTGCAGCGAGAAAGGCTCGGCGACGATGCGGTCATGGACGGTCATTGAGTTCTCCTCGAGCTGGTGTCGTTGTTGATCAGTCATGCGGTGGAAGCGGCCGGGATCCACCAGTCGCGGCCGCGCGGCGTGGTGACATATTCCGGCCAGCGGGAGTTGATCGGCGGTTCGTAGTCGCAAAGCGGCGCGATCCAGTTCGAGCCGCCGATACCGCCGCCGGTTCGCTTGACGAACTCGTCCATCGCGGCATCGCGCGTGGCCTTGTCTTCCAGCAGACGCAGCGCCGTCAGCGCGACCGTCTTGGCGGCGCAGGTCACCATCGGGTCGATGGTGGCCGGAATGCCACCCAGTGCGTTCATCACCCACGCAGGATAGGCGTGGCCGTTTGCCGAGCGCAGCGCCGGACGGGCGACATAGAAGCGCGAGGTCGGCGCGTGCCAGCTCATGTCGGTGTAGTCGTCCGAGGTCGAGTTCACTTGCGACGGCGGCAGATCGCGGCGCAGGATCGCCTCGGCCTCCTGCGGCGCGATCAGCCGCTCCAGCTCGTCGATGAACGGATTCTCGGTCGCCTCGCCGCCCGCGTTGACCTGGACCTCGCGGGCGATGGCCCTCGCCGCCTCGTCCCAGCGCGGCGCGCCGACGGTCGAGAGCGACTGATAGGTGATGTCGGCCATGGCGTGGTTGGCGAGCCCCGGCCGCGACTTCGATACCCAGTGGCGCTCGTAGCGGCAGCCGCTCATCTTGGCCGCCGCTTCCGCGTTGCGGTCGAGCACGGCGGTCACCTGCTCGGCCATGGCAATGGTCGGCACGCGGATCATGTATTGGATCTCGGCCAGCCCCGCCGGGAGGTTGTCGGCGGTCGCCTGCCCCGCCGTCAGGATCGCCTCGCTGATCGACCAGCCGCCCTGATGCGTCAGCATGGAATCGCGCAGCGCCTTGGAGGCCATGTACATCATCATCAGCGCATCGTTGGCGCCGGGCGCCCGGACCGCCGAATGCGCCTGCGGGATCGGCGCGCCGTCGCTGGCGCGAACCCAATTTTCCGGTTGGTCGCAGACGAAGCGATAGATCATCGAATAGGCGGCGCCGCAATGCGTGTCCCAGCGCGCGGTGTTGCAGAGCGGCAGCATGTAGAAGGGATGGAAGGAGATCATGCCGGCGAGGCCGTCATAATAGCCTTTTGCGGCGTGGATCGGCTTGGAGCCCCTCACCTTCTCGGCCGGCTCGCCGGTGAAACGCAGCGTGCCCTTGATGCCATGCTCCAGCATCGCCGCCTTGGTGGCCAGAAGCCCACCAAGGCTGCCGATGCCGAGGCCCGAATGCGGATCGGTGTGGCCGCCGGCCTCGACGCCGAGGCCCGGCCGCGCGCGTTTGACCGTCGCGGCATCCTGGCAGTTGCCGGGCACGGCGTCATACTCGCCATACATGCCGATCACGGGCCCGTCGCCATTCGTCCAATGGGCGCAGAAGGCCGTCGGCATGCCACCGGAACGTTCCTCGACGGAAAAGCCTTCGCGCTTCAGCCGATCCACATACCAGGCGGCCGACTGGTACTCGCGCCAAGCGGTCTCGCCGAAATCGAAGATTGTGCGCGTCCAGGCCGACAGCAGCGGCTGGATACTGTCGATGCAGGCGAGCGCGGTTTCTTGCGCCGAGGTCGTCACCGGTTTGTCCATGGCTCAAAGAAAGCAGTGAAGCGGTCCATCAAAAAGTGATATGTTTTCCCGGTTCGTGCAAATTCGGTTCACCTGAGGCCTCTTGCGAATACCTTCCACGCAGGCGCTGCGCGCCCTCGACAGTTTTGCTCGTCACGGCAGCGTTTGGCGCGCCGCCGACGAGCTTCACCTTACCCGAAGTGCTGTCTCGCATCAGCTGCGACTGCTCGAGCGCGATCTCGGTTTCGATCTCTTGCAGCGCATCGGCAAGGGTGTGGCCCTCACCCCACGCGGTCAGCGTTATGCTGCCGATGTCCGGAAGGCGCTGACCGTGCTCGGCGACGCGGGAACGCAAAACAGCGGCGCCGGCGTCGGCGGCTCCTTCGGCATCTCGTGCCCGCCGGGCTTCGCCTCGATGTTCCTGTGCACGCATATCGGCGAATTCCAGCAGATGTATCCGGACGTGGCGCTCTCCGTGCTGACGCCGCGGCGACTCGATGACGTCTCAAATCCCGAGGCCGACGCCTTCATCACTTTCGGTGTCGGCAACTGGCCGAACCGGGCGGTGGAACTGCTTTGCGAAGTCTCCTTCACGCCACTCTGCAGCCCGAGACTGCTCAACAAGGTCGGCGGCTTTTCCAAACCCGCCGACGTGCTGCGCGCCAGCCTGCTCCATCTCAGCGACACCGAGGACTGGGCGCGCTGGCTGGCGCTGTCCAAGGTGGAAAATCCCGATACCGAAGGCGGCATCTTCTTTTCCGACATGAACCTCGTCTTCTCGGCGGCGATCGCCGGCCAAGGGATTGCGCTAGGCGACGAGCTGACCGGCCGCCAGGCGCTGAGCGAAGGCCGGCTAGTCAAGCCGTTCGAGGCGTCGGTCCCCTCGCCTCGTTCGTATTATCTGGTGTACGAGCATGCGAAGGCCGGGCATCCGGTGCTGAATGCGTTCAGCGACTGGCTAAGGGCGAAGTTGTCGGAGAACAGGCTTTAGGCGAATTGAGGTTAGCTGATCTCCCCTCTCGTGGAGGAGATCAGCAGTTCCAGCGCCGTTCCCTCTCTCGGACGTGAATCAAATTTGCCGATCAGGCGAAAACTATTCGGTTGCGGTGAGCCGCAGCCATGCCTACGATTTCATTGGGAACTGAGGAAAGAGCCAGGATGCAGCAACCCGGCCGGGCCGCAGAAATCAAGGCGAACGGGATCGGCAAGAGCTTCGGCTCCTTCCGGGCGCTGGACAATCTTACGCTCGATATCGGCCGCGGCGAGTTCCTGACGCTGCTCGGGCCCTCCGGTTCCGGCAAGACCACCTTCCTGATGATCCTGGCCGGCTTCGTGCAGCCGAGCGAAGGCAAGCTTTTCAGCGACGGCGTCGACATAACCAACCGGCCGGCCGAACAGCGCGCCGCCGGCATGGTCTTCCAGGGCTATGCCCTGTTCCCGCATATGAGCGTGGAGCAGAACATCGCCTTCCCGCTCAAGGTGCGCAAGAAATCCGCCTCGGAAATCAAGCAACGTGTCGGCGAAATGGTCGAGCGCGTCGGTCTCAAGGGCCATGAGAAGAAACTGCCGACGCAGCTTTCCGGCGGTCAGCAGCAGCGCGTGGCGCTGGCCCGCGCGCTGGTGTTCGAGCCGGGCGTGCTGCTCCTCGACGAGCCGTTCTCTGCGCTCGACAAGAGCCTGCGCGGCCAGATGCAGGCCGAGATGAAGCGGCTGCACCAGGAGACCGGCACCACCTTCGTCTTCGTCACCCACGACCAGAGCGAGGCGCTGGCGCTGTCGTCGCGCGTCGCCATCTTCAACCACGGCAAGCTCTTGCAGGTCGGCAGGCCGGACGAGGTCTATGACCGCCCGGCCAACCGCTTCGTCGCCGAGTTCCTGGGCGAGATCAACATGCTGCCGGTGAAGGGCGTGCGCCCCGCCGACAATGGCGCGACCGGGCTCTGCGAGGACCGCGCCGTCAACATGCGCTGCAAGGCCGAGACGATAAAGGGCGACGCCATCCTCGCCATCCGACCCGAGGACATGTCGATCGCGCCGGAAGCATCGGTCAACGAGAACGGCATCGCGGCGACCGCCGTCGCCTCGACCTATCTCGGTGCCGCGACCAAGCTAGACCTCACCACGCGCCAGGGCGCCAAGGTCACCGTCTCGGTGCCGAACGAGGTCGCCGCCGCGGCCTTGAGCAAAGGCAATTCCGTCTGGCTGACCTGGCCGGCGGAAAAAGGTTTCCTCCTTCCGGACGGAGGACAATAGAGAGCGCCGCCGCGGCCTAAAATCGCCGCGCCGGCTTCCGGTTCAAATCAACGACAACAAGGGGAACTGACATGACGACCGATACGAAGAAACAAGCCATGGAAAACCTCGCGGAGCGGGCGAAGCGCGGCGAGATCTCGCGCCGGCAATTCGCGCAGCTCGCGGGCCTCGTGCTTGCCGGCACGCCGATGCTTCTGCGCTCGACCGGCGCTTTCGCCGAGACCAAGGGGCTGGTGCTGGTGAACTGGGGCGGCGATGCCATCACGGCTTACGACGCAGCCTATGGCCAGGCCTTCACCAAGGACACCGGCATCCCGGTCAAGATGGACGGCTCGGGCCCGACCGAGGGCGCGATCGCGGCGCAGTACAAGAGCGGCGCGCCGACCTGGGACCTGGTCGACGTCGATCCGTTTTCGGCGATCACGCTCGGCGGCCAGGGCATGCTTGAGCCGATCGACTACAAGGTCGTCGACAAGAGCAAGATGCGGCCGGGCTTCGGCTGGGAATATGCCGCTTCGACCTACTTCTTCTCCTACGTGATCGCCTACGACTCGCAGAAGTTCGGCTCCAATGCGCCGACCGGCATGGCCGACTTCTTCGACGTCAAGAAGTTCCCTGGCAAGCGCTCGCTCTACAAATGGGGCGTGTCGAGCTGGGAAGCGGCGCTTCTGGCCGACGGCGTGGCGCCGGCCTCGCTCTATCCGCTCGACCTGAAGCGCGCGCATGACAAGATCGCCGCCTTCAAGGAAAACGTCGTCTCCTATTGGGGCGGCGGCGCCGAAAGCCAGAGCGTTCTGCTCAACGGCGAGGCCTCGATGGCGATCGTGTGGTCGACCCGCGCCTCGCTGATCGAGCAGGATTCGGGCGGCCAGATCAAGTTCATCTGGGACCAGGGCCTGATTTCGCCCGGCGCGCTCGCGGTGCTGAAGAACAACCCCGGCGGCAAGGACGCGGCGATGAAGTTCATCGCCAGCGCGCAGGACCCACAGAAGCAGCTTGTCATGTTCGACAAGCTCGGCCAAGGCCCGGCGAACCCGGCGGCCGACGCGCTGATCTCGGCCGACAAGAAGCGCATCAACCCCGTCGATCCGGAAAACATGAAGAAGCAGATCCCGCTCGACATGGAGTGGTACGCCAAGAATTACGGCGCCGCACTCGACGAATACACCAAGATCATCTCGGCTTGACCGGCCGAGATCTTCAACCCCGATGAGAGGCATCCTCTCCGACAGGATGGGCGCGGCGCTGCTGATGGCGCCGCTGCTCCTGTTCCTTATCCTTGCCTATGCCTGGCCGTTCCTCGGCGTGGTGAAGTGGAGTTTTACGCTTCCAACGCCAGGGCTGGAGCAATATCACGCCCTGCTTACCGATGACCTCGTGCAGTCGGTGTTCATCCGCACGCTGCGCATCGCGGCGATCGTCACCGTCGTCTCGGTCACCGCCGCCTATGCGATCACCGTCGTCTGGGTGCGCGGCAGCCCGACGCAGCGCATGCTTGCCGAATTCTGCATCCTGGTGCCGTTCTGGATCTCGGTGCTGACGCGCGCCTTCGGCTGGGTGGCGCTGCTCTCCAACCGCGGCCTGATCAACACCTGGTTGCAATCGATCGGCTTCATCTCGGAGCCGCTGACCCTGGTGCGCAACGAGTTCGGCGTCATCGTCGGCATGTCGCATTTCCTGATACCCTTCGCGGTGTTCCCGCTGGCGTCCGCCATGCGCAGCCTTGACGAGCGGGTGTTGCTCGCGGCGCGCGGCCTGGGCTCCAGCCGCATGCGCACGTTCTGGACGGTGTTCGTGCCGATGACGCGCTCCGGCATCATCGGCTCGGCGCTGATCACCTTCGTCTTTTCGCTCGGCTTCTTCGTCACGCCGGCGATCCTTGGCGGCGGCCGCAGCGTGATGATCGCGGAGCTGATCTATCTGCGCATCTTCCAGAGTCCGGACTGGGGGCTTGGCGCGGCGATCAGCGTCGTTCTGGTGGTGTTCGTCGGCGCGCTGATGGCGCTCCTGTTCCGCTACGTCAAACCGAAGCAACTGGTGTAGCGCGATGCCGACTTATCGCCCCGGCCCCGTCTCGCTCATCCTCGCCGTGCTGGTGGCGCTGTTCCTGCTGATGCCGCTGCTTGCCGTCATCCCGGTGTCGCTGACGCCGAGCCGCATGCTGACCATGCCGACGGGTGAATTGTCGCTGCGCCATTACCGCTCGCTGATCGAGGATCCGCGCTGGCTGGAATCGATCCTGCTCTCGCTCAGGATCGGCGTCGTCAGCAGCATCCTTTCCACCGCGCTTGCCCTCACCTTCAGCCTCGGCGTGTGGATGTTCCAGCCGCGCTTCACCGCCGCGCTCGTCGGCTTCGTGCTGTTGCCGATGGTGGTGCCGCCGGTGGTCTCGGCCGTCACGCTCTATTTCCTGCTCACCTCGGTCTCCGGCCCCACCTCCTTCTTCGGCTACGACACCTGGCTGGGTGTGGCGATGGCGCATTCGGTGATGACGGTGCCTTTCGCCACGGTGCTGATCCTGGTGTCGCTCAGCCAGCTCGACCGCCGTATCGACCTTGCCGCGCGCGGCCTTGGCGCCAGCGTTTGGGAACGCGCGACGCGCGTCATCATGCCCAACATCAAGTTCGGCATCGTCACCGCGGCACTGCTGTCCTTCGTGCTCTCCTGGGAGGAGATCGGCGTGACGCTGTTCATCACCTCGGTGAACGCCATCACCTTGCCGCGGCTGATGTGGATGGGCCTGCGCGACAACATCGATCCGGCGATCGCGGCACTTTCGGTGATCCTGATCATCATCACCGTGCTGGTGCTCGCCGTGCGCAGCGTCGTCACAAGGCAGCGAACCGCACGCTAAACGGCCTGATCAGTCAAACCTGACCGAGACGCGGCCGAACCTGCCCAAATCGCCGGTGACTTCATCGCCGGGCTCGACTTCTATCGGCTTAACGCAGGTGCCGGTTATCACCACCTGCTCCGGCTCTAGTGCGATGCCGAGGCCCGACAATTCGTTGACGATCCATTGAAGGGCAATCCGGGGGTCACCCAGCACGGCCGCCCCCGATCCGTCATGGCGCGACTTCCCGGCGACGAAGGCGACCACCGGGTGCTTCGCCAGATCCACATCGCGCCAATCGTCTTCCGCGGCCTCGCCGATGACAAACAGATTGGCGCAGGCGTTGTCCGCGATGAGTTGCGCCGCGCCGACTGCGCAGAAATCGTCGTATCGCGAGTCCGGTATTTCGATCGCCGGATGCAACGCCGCCACCGCATCCATCACCTCGGCGATCTCATAGGGCTCGGCGCGCGGCTGCAGCTCGCGGCCGAAACGAAAGGCGAATTCGATTTCGGCCACGCGCATCCTGCTGGGCGCCAGCGAAACGGTTCCGCCGACGTCGACCGCCTTCTCCGCCAGCAGGCGCCCGGCCATCGGACCGTCGACATTGATGTGCCTTTGCCCGGCAAGGCTGGTTGCGGCGATCTTCCAACCGAAAAGCGGAGCCGCGGAGCGATCCATCACATGCGACTGGACGGCATAGCCTTCGGAGCGGGTGCGTGGCCGCAGGAGCTCGGGTATCGCATCGAAGCGGGTGCCGTTGTCCCAGTGGTTCACCAGCAGGTGTGAAGCGGCCCTGGCCTTTTCTGGATCGAACATCGTCAGCACCGAAAAATCAAAAAATGCCGCGCTGCCCTTAGATCGGGAGCCCGGCATGGACATTGCGCAATGTGAACGGATCGAGACGATAGGTGACCGGGAATCGAGAGTCCAGATCGGCAAGGCGATGGAGTACTGCGACGGCACAAGGCATGCCGTGACCGCAGAACGAAAGAGGCCCGCCGGGAGCGGCGGACCTCTTACGGAGCCGAAGTGGAAGCTCGGCGCCGTCATGATCCGGGGGTGTGGATCAACTCGAAATCTAGCCAACAGTGCCCGGCCCGGCGACTTACAAATCTGTAATCTTCGGCCCGGCAGGATCAGGTGACACCAACAAAAAGAGGCACGTTATCATTGCCTTGCGAGCGTCCGCGATCGCGCCGTCGCGGCGCCTTCAACCAAAAGTGATGGAGCGGAAACCGGCTGACTACCGATTCCGCGGCAACATTCTGGTCAGGACCGTGTCCCGGCGAATGAAGTGGTGATAGAGCGCAGCCATGGCGTGCAAGCCGGCCATGATCAATATGCCGTTCGCGCAGAGCGAATGAAGCTCGCGAATAGTGCGTGCGGTCACCCTGTCCGGTGCGAACGGTGCGGGAATCGTAAACAGGCCGAAGAAGCTCAACGCGTCGCCCCGGAACCAGGTCAACAGGATCCCGAGGACGGGGATGGCGATGAGCAGGGCATAGAGAATGAAATGCCCGATCTTCGCCGCTGCCTGCTCGACAGCGGGCATTTCCGACGGAAGGCCAGGCGCGCCCCTGAGGCCGCGCAGCACCACCCGCCAGAACACGAGCGCGGCCAGGAGAAGGCCAAATGAAATGTGCAACCGCCAGAAGAATGCGACCGCGGGATCCCCGCGGGGATAGAATGCGTCGCCATAGGTCAGGGCATAGAGCAGGACGACGAGCGCGAATAGTGTCCAATGAAGGAACTTCTGGGTGGACGTGTAGGTCATGGCGAGGGCCATTCCGAAGGGCTCCGTTTGACAGGTCTTCCCGTTTCGGACGCTTTCCCGGCAGACTTGTGGCCGCTAAATTAAGAATTCGTAAGACTCCGACACCCGGCAAAACGCAAACCAGCGCTTTGCGTGTCGCATTGCCGTCTATTCTCGTCCACGCCATCGAGGCGCCGCGCCAGACGAAGGCCCCCCGGCCTCGTCCGTGCGTAGCAGTCAGTTCAGGCGGCTTGCGGCCGCCGCATCCTCTCGACAAACGCCTGCCTTGCCGGTCCGGCAAGCGGCTTGTCCATGGCCAGCAGGCCATCGAGCAGCGCCAGAAGTTCGCGCGCTGCCGAAGACTTGCAGGAATAATAGACCATCTGACGATCGCGGCGGGTTTCGACCAGGCCAAACCTGCGCAGTTTGGCCAGGTGTTGCGACAGCGCCGATTGGCTGAGTTCGACCTTGTCAGCGAGCACGCCGACAGAGAGTTCGCCCTCGGCCAAGTAGTTCATGATGAGCAGACGCTTCTCGTTGCCCATCACCGCGAGAAAGGCTGCCGCGCTTTCTGCGTTGGCGGTAAGTTTCTTGGTGACCATCGATTTCCCCATGGTTCATGCTCTTCCGAAGGCCATGGGGGCAATGGCTTCAGAGTTCCAGAGCGTTGGTGGGCATGCCCCGATTTGGACACGGGACCTGCCCTGCTTCTTTTCAACCAGAACCCCTTCGTAACCCGGTTGCCACCACGTCGGGGTTGTTGGTCTCGGACAGAACGCGCGGTGCTTTTCTGGGCGCAAGTCAATGCAGACTCGGAAAAATTCCACGCTGCTAATGCGTATCAGCGAAGCGCTCATTCGGCAAGAATATAACGAGGCCGGCAAAGCAATGTCCAACCGCGGGCATGCAAGCATCACAGCCGGCGTGACCGGTCGAGAGACCTCGGCCACGATGTTGCCGCGACTCACTCCCGATCTCGAAGCGTGCTAATATTAGCCGGGCAAAGGAGACCGGGCTGTAGGAGGAAGCCATGTCCGTCGTACGCAACACGTTCACCCCCGACGAGACGGCCATGCTTGGCCGTGTCTACGAAAACGGCAATGTCGAGGGCGAGACCGCCGAGCAGAAGGAGGCGCGCGCCTCGCGCATCCTCGCCAATTACATGGCAGGCATCACCGACGAGGCGGAACTGATGGAGCTTTCGCGAAGGCCGCTTGGACGATGAGCCGCGCGTGCCGCATTGGTGAGACGGCTTCACGTTAAGTTGACGGTTCGCGGGGCAACTCTACGGTAAAATATATCGTTCTCCTCTACGGTATCGTTCCCCGACATATTCCGGGAGGTTAGCGATGATCCAAGGATGGTTTTCGAGGCCGGTCGAAGTCGCCGTGGGCGTTTCCGGCTCGATCCGCCACATATCCAACGCCGAGCAAGCTGTCGAACTGCTGACGGGCCAATGGCGCGATGCCGGTAGCGCCCCGCATGGCGCGGCGTTGCGCGCGTGCCGCCGGGCGATCCGCGGCGACGTCGCGGCGGACAATGCCAGGGAGGCCTTTGTTGTCGCCGCGCGCGAGGCGCATGTGCTGGTGGAATAGAGCGGACCGGCGTTCCACAAGTCCGCCTATCGATAGTAAAGCCACAAGAGCACCAGCACCGCGAACACCGCCGGAGAAAGCAGGATTCCGGCCCGAAAGATGCACATAGCCAGTTGAAGCGGAGTGAACATGCCTGGCGGCGTCGGCCCTATCGGTCACGCAACTTGACGGAGAACCGACGCGCCGTTCCAAACGGGCGCAAACGATCAGTTTCAGCGCGGGCACGGCTCATCCGCGCTTCCTCGTAGAGTCCGAAAGCGGTCGCTATCAATGTGGCGACGGTCATGGTGGATGCGAGCACGGCGATAAGCATGAGAGGTCTTCCCGCGTTTCATCAGCCTGCCGGATTCATTAGCGCCGTCCGCGAGGGCGCGGCAGTGACTTTGGTCACGCGATTTTTCAGCCATCCAGACATGGATCCGGAGACCCATGAGCCCGTCCGGGCGCGGTCGTCCCGGCCTTGAAATTCTTCGGAACCTAACGCGCGATAGTTGGTTAATGCGAGGGTCCGCACCGCCCCCGCGCGGACCCGCATCGGGTGCCCATCCGGCACCGATTGCTTGCTCTAAGACGATCATAAGAACGGAGGAAGTGATGAACGATGTCTGGTTTTCCGAACCAGTCGTGATCGATTTCCAGCCAAACGGCCAGCGCAAGGTATCAAGCTGTTTCGAAGCGATGGAATGCCTCGACCAACGCTGGCCGGGACAGGCGCGCGACGGCGCCTGGCGCTCGGCAAGCCGTGTCTGCCGCGATGCGCTTGACGGTCTGCGCAGCCCGGTGGAAGCCCGCAAGACCCTGCGCAAGGCGGCCAAGGTCGCCGGCCTGCTGGCTTAGCCTCGATTTCCCATGGCGTCCCACCGGGGACGCCGCCAAGCCCGTCGCGGTTTCCCATTGCCGCGGCGGGCTTTTGTTTCATGAGGGCGAGGCGACGGCCAACGCATACTCCGGAACACGTTCAAGCACGCATCCCGTTGGGCACATGAAACGCCGGCCGCTGGGCTTCGGGGTCGCCTGACGGGTTCAGGCCCTTCCATTTCGGCGATTCGGATGCCGGGCCGCAACGCAAACGCCGCGTGGTAAAGGGTGGTTACCATCCGCAGCGGCGGAGGACGAAACCAGGCTTGCGTGACCCGATCAGGCGAATCCGCCAAGCACTTCCGGAAACTGGACCGCCATCGCTCCTTCATCCGCCTGCCGGGCGTAGATCCGATGCATCTTCGTGCCGTCATATCTGGCCCGGCGGCGTTGCACGTCCTTGCCGAAAAGGCCGGCAACAGCATCGAAGCGCCGGAAGAAGCGCTTCATCACGCCGCGCTCGAATGGTATGCGCTGCTCGAACGGCTTTTGCCAGGGCGTGTCCTTCGCCAGGTCGCGCCAGATGCCCAGCGCTTCGAGTTCGACCCCGACCTGATTGCCCCACGGCTTGCCGCCCGCGAAATGCCTGGCCCAGGCCTGCGAGAAGCGAAATTCTCTCGTTCCGAGCGATTGCAGATTCCAGTTTGGATGCATCGTCTGCCATTTGCCCTCGAAGGCGACGTTCAGAGCATTTTGGTCATTCATCTTGCCATCGATGGCGGTCTTTCGCGTCCGCTCCAGCAGGGCCTTCTCCCGGACAGCGTTCATATCGAAGACGACCACACCGGAATTGAAATAAGGCGCGCCGGGCGCCAGCTTGAGCTTTTGCCGGTATGAAGGCCTGAAATACATGTAGTCGTCATGCGCGGCGAGCAGCGGGGCGCGCAGCGGTTGTCCGGCCAAGTCGCTGATGTCCCTGTTGAAGAGAACATCGCAGTCTGTGTAAGCGATGCGATCGTACAGCTCGAAAACCGGAAACCGATCGGCGAAAAGCCGAACGTAAGCGGCGATGCTGTATGTTCCGAAGCGAAAGCCGAAATTCGTCATGAAGTCCGTGACATCGACCAGTTCGACCTTGCCTTTCAGCAGATGGCGGGCAACTTCTAGGTCCGGTTCGCCCGCACCGGTGTAGAGCAGAAAGCCGTCGACCGGTGTCGAGACATCGATTATCCGACGCGCTGCCAGGCAGGCATATGGAAAGTATTTGGCGTCCGCGGCCAGGAAGAAACACGATTTGGTCATTCGCCACCGCAACCCTTATTTCGCCGCGGTGCCTGCCACAAAATGCTTCTCGACGAAAGCCTCGATCGGGCCGGTGAGCGAGGCCGCCTCGCTCTTGATCTTGTCATCGTCCCAGCGCCACCATTGGATCGCCAGAAGCTTCGATATGGTCTCCTCCGGGAATCGATACCTGATCAGGGTGGCCGGAGACCCGCCGACGATCGCGTAGGGCGGCACTTTTTTGGTGACGACGGCTCCGGCGCCGACAATCGCGCCATCACCGATCTCCACCCCCGGCAGCATCATTGCACCATTGCCGATCCAGACATCATTGCCGACGGTGATGCCGGCCGGCTTGCCGCCATTCGCGATCGGCTCGGGCTGCTTCAGCAATCGGCTGTAGATCGGGAATGACGTTGCGCTGTCGGTCGGATGCTGGCCAGAGCAAATGAAAAGCACTTGACCGGCAACCGAGCAGAAGGCTCCGACTTGCAGCGGAGCATCCTTCAAGGGGAACAGAACCTTTCGCCATGTCACGCCGTAGGTGTGACGGCCAACCGTTACATGCTCCGGCAACTTGGAGCGCATGTCCCTCAGCCATTTGGAAAGCGCCGACATTCAGATCCCTTCCCCAACGCTCATGCGACATAGCCCCGGACCGGCGGAACCATCAACCGGGAACTTTGGGCGGCGCAAGGGAGCGGCCCAGCCGAAAGCGCACCGACATCAGGAAAGTTTTGGGTGGATTGCGGTAGCGCGTGTTGGTAGTGGGAGGTCCCCGGCACTTCTCCCATTGATCGAATGAACGACGTTTTTGGTTATATCGCTTATGGCGACAACGAGGTTTATCACTTTGGCGCATTGCTGAGCGCACTTAAGCTTTTGCACAATTGCTCAGGCGCCAGAATAATCGTTGCAACCGACAGGCCCGAGCTTTTTCGTGGATACCCCGTCGAGACGATTGCTATAACCGCCGAGCAGAAAGAGTTCATGTCTTTCGGCTGGCGTTATCATTTCGGCATCAAGGCCGCGTTCCTCATCGAAATCCTGAAGCAAGCCGACCGCCTGATCTTCATGGACTCGGACCATTACCCTTATGTCGATCCATCCAGAGGGTTCCGACAGATTTCGCCGATTCGTTCATTCATGCGTAAGTGCGAGGGCGAGCATCGGCTTTACCCGGTTCTTACAGGCAAAGGCGTCAAAATCGCAGACTATACCCTGACTGGGCACGAACCGATGTGGCAAAGCGGAATCCTTGGCATTCATCGAGCCAATGTCGGTGCATTGACCGAAGCCTATTCCGCGATGCTGGCAGTACGCGAATTGACCAATACAGACGCACCCGAACAGTTTTGCATCGGTGTCGCACTTTCTCGAAAAGGCCTGGCTCTCAGCCGACACCACCTTCCGGTCAGCGACTACAACACTCGAGGCAAGAAGGCCTTCGCCAGCCCACGCGTGCTGCAGTTCTTCAAGATGTACGGCGATGCTCCAATTGCCGAGCAAATTAGGAGAGCCGGTTGGTATCGCCTATGGCGATCCCCCGTGGACCTTTGGCGCCAGCGGCGGAGGTGGTCGTTTTAGTTTGCTGTCGTCAGGTCGTCGCCGGTGCGCTGGCGATCCCGAGTTCGCATCAATGCGTGTCGATAGTCAATTTGAGGCCGGGTTGCCCGCCCGATGAAATCTTCAGGCTGCTTGATTTTTCTTACGCTGCCAAGCAAAGGGAGTACCGGGGGGTTGCCGCTTCGAGAGGCAGCCTTGGCATTCAAACCAATCGTGGACAGACTAAGCAGAAGCCAAGCCGTCATCCAGGCCAAGATGCTTCGCAACCAATTCGTCTATAAGATTTTCGAAAGTCGAGGACGGGCATCCGGGCACCTGCTCGCCAAGCAGTTGCAAGACGCAAGCGTATCGCGCGTTTGCATTACGATCGCTTTCAACACGCCGTGGGTGATCGACGCCTTGACGAAGGCGTGGGAAATCCAGCCGCCGGGAATGACGCTGGTGGTCGTCGACAATTCAACAAAACCTGAGGCCAGGGAGGCCATTGCCCGCATCTGCCGAATTCGGGACGTCCCCTATCTCGCGCTGCCGATGCGGATTGAGAAGCATCTGTCGAGATCGCACGGATCGGCGATCACATGGGCATTCAACAATATCGTGAGGCATTTGAAGCCGGAGCTGTTCGGCTTCATCGATCACGACTGCTTCCCGGTCGCCCCCTTCGATATTCCGTCCAAGCTGGAAGGCAAGGCGGCCTACGGGAAGAAATTCCTTCCGGGGGAAAACCACATCTACAAGCCAAAGCCCGGAGATCGGCACTGGAACCTGTGGGCGGGCTTTTGCTTCTACCGGTTCTCGGCCGTAGCTGGCCATCAGCTGAATTTCGAACCCCGCCTCAATCTCGGCTTGGATACTGGAGGCGCAAATTGGGCGCTCTTTTACTCTAAATTGGACGCCGACAAGGATGTGGCCGTCGCATTGGTGCGTGAAAGCCCGATGACGATGGCGGGCGCGGTCGGGCATCACGAATTCATCGACGGTGCCTTCTTCCATCTCGCCGGCGTGTCATATCCGGAAAGGCCTGGCTATCACCAACGGACGGTGGAGCATCGGGAAATGCTTCGAGATTATGTGTGGAACACGTATCTGGGCGGCTCCGCCGGGCAGACGGCGAGCGATTTCTGACGAGGCTTTTCGCGACCAAGCCGTTGGCGAAGGTTGGATCCGGAGTCAGCCAAGTCCCGTAAGTCGTTGAATAGACTGGCGATCCCGGCAGGATTCGAACCTGCGACCATCGGCTTAGAAGGCCGGTGCTCTATCCAGCTGAGCTACGGGACCGTCGGCCGGCCGGGCCGGCTGGTCTGTCATGCCGAGTGACGCAAGACCAGAGTCAGTGCGTCCAGGGCGTCCTGCGGTCATAGCGGAAATTGTCCGAATAGGAAATCTGCCGGCGCTTTGCTTCCTTCGGCTCTTCAACGCGATAGGCGATCTTTTCCTTCTCGGCATAAGCCATGGCCTCTTCCTTCGTGTCGAAGGTGAGCTTCACCTGGCTCAGCATGTCACCCGAGGTGGTGTAGCCCATCAGCGGGTCGATCTTCTTGCGCTGGGCGGGATCGAATTCCAGCACCCAATGTCCGGTCTTGGCCTTGCCGGACTGCATCGCGGTTTTGGCTGGACTGAAAATGCGCGCGGACATGACCACCTCTTTGCCGCCCGAAGACCGGGCACCTCGTTCAGCGCCTCCGGGGATCCTACGGAAGCCCCGATTTCACGCCAATCCGTCATTACTGTGCAATGGGCGCGGCGGCAAGGCCGCAAGCGCCCCTGCGTTCCCACGGCGCGGGGAACTTCGCCGTGCCGGCGACATTATCGAAAGGTCGGGCGGCGGGCCGGAGCCAGCCTTCCCGTGAACCATCCATCAGAAGCGGACGTTCGCCATGACCAATGCAACCGAACACCCCGTCGTGCAGCTCGCCGTGCTTGTCGGCAGCCTGCGCGCCCAATCCTTCAGCCGCAAGATCGCCAAGGCGCTCGCCGCCCGCGCGCCGGATTCGGTGCGCTGCCGCTTCATCGAGATCGGCGACCTGCCGCTTTACAACGAGGATCTGGACGGCAACGGCCCGCCGGCGGCGTGGTCGGCCTTCCGTGCGGCGATGCGGGAATGCGACGCGGTGCTGTTCGTCACGCCGGAATACAACCGCTCGATCCCGGGCTGCCTGAAAAACGCGCTCGATGTCGGCTCGCGCCCATCGGGCAAGAACGTGTTCAAGGGCATGCCCGCCGGTGTGGTCAGCGTCACGCCGAACAAGCTCGGCGCATTCGGCGCTAACCAGGCGCTGAGACAAACCTTCGTCTTCCTCGACATGCCGGTGATGCAGCAGCCGGAGGCTTATATAGGCAATGTCTCGGAGCTGTTGGACGACAAAGGCGCGGTGACCAACGCTGACACCGCCACCTTCCTTGAGAATTTCATGGCCAGCCTGGAGAGCTGGATCAGGACGGTGCATCCTGGCGGCTCGTCCTTCGATGCCTTCATGAAGCAGCGCGAGAAGATTGCCGAGGACTATGTCAATGGCGACGCCTCCTCGCTGAAAGCGATCGTCACCCGTGCCGGGCCGGCGACGTTCTTCTCGCCGCGCGGCGACCATCTCGAAGGGGCCGAAGCGATTGCCGGCCGTTACGAGCGCGATGCCGCGAGCTTCCACAAAGGCGGCAACACCGACCTCGAGGTGCTGCAGGCGTCGGCAAGCGGCGATCTGGCCTTCTGGAGCGGCTTGCAGCATGCCAAGGCGCGCATGGGCAAAAACGGCGAGGCAACCGAGATGACCTTGCGAGTCACCGAGGTGTTCCGGCTGGAGGACGGCGCGTTCAAGCTGGTGCATCGCCACGCCGACCCGGTTCATTAGCCGGCGCTTGCAAAAATCCGCGACACAATGCCGGTGGCCTTTGCAACATAGACCTATTCCTTTTGGCCCGGGGGCGGCATATGTCAGATACATGGTCGTGCCAGTTGAAGGCATGATGACGACGATAAAGACACGTATGGGCGCGGAAGCGAAAGTCTTGCCGTCGGGGGTCGGCGAGCCAGCGATATTGGAAGGCGCGATTGTCATCGGCGCGGGCGCCGCGGGGCTTGCCGCCGCGCATGCGCTGGCCAAGGCCGGCGTGACGACGCAGCTCCTGGAACGCGAGGAACGGCTGGCCGAGCCCTGGCATCGCCGCCACGACAACCTGCACCTCAACACGCATCGCGACCTCTCCTCGCTGCCGGGCGTATCCTTTCCGGCAGGAACGCCGGCCTTCCCGCACCGCAGCGCCGTCATCCGCCATCTCAACGATTTCGCTGAGACGCACAGGCTGCCGATCGCCTTCGGCGTCAAGGTCGACGAGATCGAATTTCGCGGCGACCACTGGCTGCTGCGGACAAGCGCGGGCTTGAAGGCGGCGCGATATGTGGTGGTTGCCACCGGGCGCGACCGGCAACCCTTCATCCCGGCCTGGAAGGGCATTGCGGATTTTTCAGGATCGATCATCCACTCGGCCGATTTCGGCAAGGCGAGCGACTATGCCGGCAAGAAGGTGCTGGTGGTCGGCGCCGGCAATTCCGGCTTCGACGCGCTCAACCATCTTTCCCGCGTCGAGACGGGCCAGATGTGGCTTTCGGCGCGCAATGGACCTTCGCTGCTGCCCAGGCGCATCGGCAAGATCGCGGTGCATCGCATCTCGCCGGTGATGGCAAGCCTGCCGACATGGCTCGCGGACGCGGCCATGGCTGCAACGCAGCGCCTGGTGTTCGGGGATCTGACGAAATACGGCCTGCCTCCTGCCCCGTCGGGCGGCGCCAGCCGGCTCGGCTCCGACTATACGGCGATCGCCGCCGACGACGGCGCGGTCGATGCCATCAAGGCCGGACGCATCATCGTGGTGCCGCAACCGCGCGAATTCAGTCGCGACGGCGTGGTGCTGGACAATGGACAGATGATCGCGCCCGACATCGTCATTGCCGCCACCGGCTACCGCACGGGGCTGGAGACGATGCTGGGCCGGCTCGGCGTGGTCGACGCCAAAGGCGTGCCGCTGTTCAACGGCGCCGCCAACGACCCGAAGCTGCCCGGGCTCTGGTTCACCGGCATGCGGCCGAGCATTCGCGGCTGCTTTTCCAATGCAAGGATTCAGGGCACAGCGATCGCCAGGAAGATCGTCGGCCAGAAGCGCTGAGCGGCATCGTCAGTTCCGACCTCGGTTTTTGTGTTGCCTTCCGAGCGTGCGCCCCCTATACGCCGCGGGACGTCGGAGTGTAGCGCAGCCTGGTAGCGCACCTGATTTGGGATCAGGGGGTCGCAGGTTCGAATCCTGCCACTCCGACCATTGCTTCTTTCCTAGACCAAATCGGTCTCGCCGTCCCTGCATTACAACCGGAAGGACAGGGACAATTGGGACGCCAACACCGACATCATCGTCGTTGCGGATGTTTCCAGGGCAGCTGACATGGGTACTCCGCGACCTATGGTCCCTCCTCTTCAACGACGCGCGTCGATGCGGCCCCGCCATGGTGGCGGCAGCTTGCTGCTCGGCGCGGGACAGGCTCACGGGCAAGCGGAACCAGCCATTCAACGGCGCAGCCGAAGTCACGGTAAACCCGCCGGGCGAGAACCCCAACACCTCGAGCCCGGCGAGCCTACAACCCGATCTGGAACGCGACCGGGGCCGGGATCAGCCGGCACGGTCCGCGTTGCAAGAGTGATGCCGGAAAGACTGTTCCGGAATGGGACCGCTACGCCGCGTGCTCCCACAGGTAGATCACGGAAACGCCTGCCGTGGCTCGAATAATCCCTCGCCTCCAACTTTGTCGCCGGTCTAGACTTCGAACCAGGGGGATTTTCGATGCCCGTTCTCGAGGCTCTGCTGTCGCTGATCGGCCCGGCCTATCTGGCCTATTACGGCTTTACGGTTGCGGTGATGGTGGTCTGGGCAATTCTGTGCGCTGTCCTGTGGGTTTGGAACAACCGGCCCAGCAAGAGGAATGGCGGCGTAGCCCGGTCGCGGTCCGCCGGCCTGATGTTCTTCATCCTAGTCGCCGCCTGTTATGTGGCGGCGCACACGGGAGTCTATCTTTTGGCCCGGCATCTGGCCGGACTATGGGCGTGACAGGCCTCAGATATCGAACTCGCCCTGCCCCTCGTCCATGGCGCTGACGGTCTCGGCCGCCAAGACGCGGGTGATCGGCGTCTTGCGCTCGAGGGCGGCGCGATCGAGGCGCTCGACGACGCGCATCGCGGTGCCGAGCGAACGCTCGATGCGGCGCACCAGGTATTGCACCACATGCGGCTCGACTTCGACCTGGCGGTCGGCGAACAGCTTTGTGATGACGCCGGCAAGCAAAAGGTCGTCGGGCTCGTGGATCTCGACCGTGGCCGCCGCCTTCAGCCGCGAGATGAGATCGGGCAGCGCGACGCGCCAGGCCGAGGGGAACCGCCGCGCCGTCAAAAGCAGCGTCGAACCCGCGCCGCGCACGGCGTTGATCAGGTGGAACAGGCCCTGCTCGTCGATCGGCCCCTTGTCGATATCGTCGATGAGCGCCGGCCTGGTGCCGAGACCGGCAATGTGCTCGTCGATCCGGCCGGGATCGATGGCGACGGCATGCGTCCGATCCTGCCAGATCCGGGCGAGATGCGTCTTGCCGGAACCGGGCGGCCCTGCCAGCACGACCACCGGCGACGGCCAGTCGGGCCAGCGGTCGATCAGCGATGCCGCCTGCGCATTGGTGCCCGAGACGACGAGTTCGTCGCGCGAATAGCCGGTGCCGTGGCCGAGATCGAGCGGCAGCTGGCGCGGCGTATCGGCTGGCTGAGCAGCCATTTCAGCCCCGCTTCGAGCGATGGCCGCCGCCGCGATCGGCTGGCAATGGCGGCACGGGCCGGGCGGCGTGACCCTTGTAGAGCGGCGATTCGAGATAGCGGCCGATGGCGAAGCGCACCAGTACGGCGATCGCAGCCGAGGCCGGGACGGCGATCAAAAGGCCGACGAAGCCGAACAGCGCGCCGAAGGCAAACAGCGCGAACATCAGCCAGACCGGATGCAGACCGACGCTTTTGCCGACCAGCCTCGGCTGTAGGATGTTGCCCTCGATGAACTGGCCGACGAAGAACACGCAGGCCACCGCCACGATCATTGTCCAGTCCGGCCAGAACTGGACGAAGGCGACGCCGACGGCGAGCACCAGCCCGGTCAAGGAGCCGACATAGGGGATGAAGGAGATCAGCCCGGCGAAGAAGCCGATGAGGATGGCGAAGTTCAGCCCGGTCAGCGTCAGGCCCGTGGCATACATCGCGCCGAGCACCAGGCAGAGCGTGCCTTGACCGCGCACGAAGCCGGCGGTGGCGGTGTTGATGTCGCGGGCGAGCGCGCGCACCGTCTCGACATAGTCGCGCGGCACCCAGCTGTCGACCACCGCCACCATGCGGTCCCAGTCGAGCAGCATGTAGAAGGCGACGACCGGGGTGACGACGAACAGGCTGACGACCGATACCAACGCCACGCCCGAGCTCCAGATCGAGGTGAAGACGGTGGTGAGCAGCCCGAAGCCGGTGGTCAGCAGCGAGTTCAGCCCGTCGCGCAGGCCGGCGGCGTTGACGCCAAAGCGCTGCTCCAGCCATTTCGGGTCGAAGCTGGTGATCAGCGACTGCAGCCGGGTGAGATATTCCGGCAGCTTGCGGGCGAAATCGGCCATCTGGGTGGCCAGCACCGGCACCAGGATAACGAAGGCCAGCACCACGACGACGATGAAGGCAATCAGGATCACTACCGTCGCCATCAGGCGCGAGAGGCCGAGACGCTGCAGCCAGTCCGCGACCGGGTCGAGGAAATAGGCGAGCACCATGCCGGCGACGAAAGGCAGGAGGATGCCCGAGAAGACATAGAGGAACAGCGCCAGCAGGACAGCCGTGGCCAGCCAGAAGAAGGCCTGGCGGCGAAGCCCGCCCGAGCCGTCGTCGGCCGCGATCGCCGCGGCGTCATTGTCAGGCGCCCGTGTTGGAACCGCCCGACTTGCCGATGCCCGACTTGATGTCGCCGGTCTGGGAGTTGCTCGTCCGGGAGCCTTCGCCATAGCCGCTCATATGTCTTAGCCAAGCCACGAGATAGGCCGCGGCCGAAGCCACGGTCAAGACCCCGGTCAGCAATATGAGCGCGGTCCGCAGCGGGCCGAGATGCACCGAGAAGGCCAACTCGCCCAGCACAAGCGCCGCCAGCACGATCTGCGCCGCGGTGTTGGCCTTCGACACGAAGAGCGGCTTCATCTCGACCGGATGGCTCATGACGCTGGACAAGAGCACGGCGCAGACGATCAGCCCGTCACGCGAGACCATGGTCACCACCAGCCAGAGCGGCAGTTCGCCGGCAAAACCCATGACGACGAAGACCGAGACCAGCAGCAGCTTGTCGGCGATGGGATCGAGATAGGCGCCGAGGCTGGATGACTGGTTCCAGCGACGCGCGATGAAGCCGTCGACACCGTCGGAGACGCCGGCGACGAGGAACCCGGCGAAGGCCCAGTCCCAACGCGCATTCAGCATCGCCAGCACCACGGCGGGCACGAGCAGCAGCCGCATGATCGTGATCATGTTGGGAAAGGTCACGTGATGTCCCGTCGTGGTCCTTTGTTGGGGAATAGATGAGGGAGATGGGCAAATTGGGCAAGTGGAAGCGGCGCGGAAGCTGCCAATCTCTTCCCTCGCGGGGGATGTCTGGCAAGGCAGAGAGGGGTGCTGTCCCGCCAGCTTATCGACCGTTGCTCATTGGATATCGAAAAGCTGATCGCTCGATCGCCTCGCCCACTTTCCACGGTGTTTTGTCCGCCTCGACGACCGTCATCCTTGCTCCCCGAAACCATTCATGCGAAGAGCCCGCAATGACAAACAGGGACGAGCCGACCATGAGCAAGGGCGACCAGGCCAAGCGCAAGAACGGTCTCACCTATGCCGAGGCTGGCGTCGATATCGATGCCGGGAACCTGATGGTCGAGAAGATCAAGCCGCTCGTGCGCATGACGCGCCGGCCGGGCGCCGACGGTGAGATCGGCGGCTTCGGCGGGCTGTTCGACCTGAAGGCCGCCGGCTTCACCGATCCGGTGCTGGTCGCGGCCAATGACGGCGTCGGCACCAAGCTCAAGATCGCCATCGACGCCGGCAAGCACGATACGATCGGCATCGACCTCGTCGCCATGTGCGTCAACGACATCGTCGTGCAGGGCGCCGAGCCGCTGTTCTTCCTGGACTATTTCGCCACCGGCAAGCTCGACCCGGACCAGGGCGCTTCGATCGTCGGCGGCATCGCGCAAGGCTGCCGGCAGGCCGGCTGCGCGCTGATCGGCGGCGAGACGGCGGAAATGCCCGGCATGTATCACGACAAGGACTATGACCTCGCCGGCTTCGCCGTGGGCGCGGCCGAACGCGGCCAGTTGCTGCCGACCGACGACATCGTCGAGGGCGACATGCTGCTCGGCCTTGCCTCGTCCGGCCTGCACTCCAACGGCTTTTCGCTGGTGCGCCGGATCGTTGCCACGAGCGGCCTTGGCTGGAGCGATCCGGCGCCGTTCAACGAGGAACTGAGCCTCGCGGAGGCGCTGCTCGAGCCGACGCGCATCTATGTGAAGTCGATCCTGAAGGCGATCCGCAACACGCATGGCATCAAGGCGCTGGCCCACATCACCGGCGGCGGTTTCCCGGAAAACATTCCGCGCGTGCTGCCCAAGGATTTCTCCGCCGAGCTCGATCTCGAGGCGATCGACGTGCCGGCGGTGTTCTCGTGGCTGGCCAAGACCGGCGGCGTGGCGCCGGAAGAAATGATGCGCACCTTCAACTGCGGCATCGGCATGGTCCTCGCCGTCGCTTCCGGCCAGGCAGCGCAAGTAGCGGCAGTGCTGCAGGAAGCCGGCGAAACGGTGACGCCGATCGGCCGCATCGTGCCGCGCCGAGACGCCGGCGTCATCTATCGGGGCTCGATCGGCCTATGAGCAGGAAACGCACGGTCGTCCTGATCTCGGGACGCGGCTCCAACATGACGGCGCTGATCGCGGCGGCCGCCGATCCAAGCTATCCGGCGGAAATCGTCGGCGTCATCTCCGACCGCGCCAACGCGGCCGGCCTCGGCATCGCCCAGTCGCGCGGCATCGCCACCAAGGTCATCCAGCGCGCCGACCATCCGAGCAAGGATGCCTATGACGCAGCGATCGATGCCGCGCTCACCGGCTTCGGCGCCGACATCGTCGCCCTGGCCGGCTATATGCGGATCCTCGGCCGCGGCCTCGTCGAGAAATGGCAGGGGCGCATGGTCAACATCCACCCTGCCCTGCTGCCGGCCTTCAAGGGGCTGGATACGCATGCTCGCGCATTGCGCGCGGGCGTTCGCATCCATGGCTGCTCGGTGCATTTCGTCACGCCGGAGATGGACGACGGCCCGATCATCGCGCAGGCCGCCGTGCCGGTCATGGTCGGCGACAACGAGGACACGCTGGCCGCGCGGGTGTTGAAGGTCGAGCACCGGCTCTATCCGCTGGCGCTGGGGCTGGTCGCCGAAGGCAAGGCACGCATGGAAAAAGGCCACACCGTGCTTGCCCATTTCGCCGACGATGCCGACAACGCCACCTCAGTAGTGATAGCGCCGGACCCGTTGCGCGAGGAAACCGACCTCGAACAGCTGGCGCGGATCACGCCTTAGAGGCGTCAATGCCCGTAAAACAACTGCTTATCCTGCGCCATGCCAAGTCGAGCTGGGACGATCCCTCCCTCGCCGATTTCGACCGGCCGCTCGGGCCGCGCGGGCTGAAGACGGCGCCACTGATAGGGCGCGAGCTTGCCCGGCGCGGCTGGCTGCCCGATCTGGCACTGGTCTCGCCGGCGTTGCGCACCCGCGAGACCTGGCAGACGGTCGCGGCTGAACTGCCCCACCATGTGCCGGTGCAATTTGCCGAGGAACTCTACGAGGCGGCGGCCGGCGCCATCCTGGCGCGTGTGCGGCAGGCCAAGGCGGAGAGCCTGTTGGTGATCGGCCACAATCCCGGCCTGCAGCATTTTGTGTTGCGGCTGGCCGGCGCCGGGTCGGACGAGAGCGTGTTCAAGAAGATCGAAGCGAAGTTCCCGACGGCGGCGCTCGCGCGGTTCACGCTGGACGAGGATTGGGTGGACCTTGACTTTCGCGGCGCGCGCCTGACGCATTGTGTTCGGCCGAAGGATTTGGCCTAGAGGGAGCCGCCGATCTCGTCGCACTGGGTGGCGCTGCTCGCCGCATAAAACAAAAGGCGGCGGAGCAAGTCCGCCGCCTTTGACAGTTCAAAGCGTCAAGAATCAGTTGCCCCAGATGCCCTGGCCCGGGTCGGACCAGGCCTTGGAGCCAGCCGAACCTGTCGTCATCGAGGTGTCGACATCGGCCTGCTTGGCAACCTCACGCTTGCCGATCGAGGCCGTATAGGCCCTGTCGACGCCGGCGGTTGGCCGGTTGGCGTCATTGGGGTCGTAGTGATCGCTGCCGGCAAAGGCGGAGCCCATCGCGAGAAGCATTGCGGCAGTGGTGAGAGCGATCCTGGTCATTTCGGTTTTCCTTGTTCGTTGGTTTCATAGAGGCGGAGGCCCTGGGAGGATGACCCCGCTGCCGACAAGACCCGCGGCGGCCGGGATTTATTCCCGGCCCGCTCGCTTTCTTTAGCGGCCCCGGCAGCGTCGGTCCAAACTTCGCCGAGAAAAAGACAAACGATTACAAATACTTGTGATACAAATACTTGTGAAGTGATTTCACAATGCCGGTAGCCGGCTGTAGAAAAACAGAGCGGCGGGACAAGCCCGCCGCTCGAGGTCTTGGAACCAGGCCATTCAGCGGTTGCCGAAAAGATCCTGATCGGCGGCCTGGACCGCCGGCTTCTGGACATTCGCGCCCGAATTCTTGATCGAAGCGGTGAACGAGCTGTCGACCGAAGCAGTCGGCCGGTTGGCCTCGTTGGGGTTGTAGTGGTCCGACCCAGCGAAGGCGGCGCCAGTGGCGACAAGCAGGGCGGCGGCGGTAAGAGCGATCTTGGTCATTTCAAATACTCCAGGTTTCGGGTTGCGCTGTTTGATCAGGCGCGATCGACGATCAGATGACCAAGTGGATCGGCACAGGGTAGCCTCGGACATCGCCCGGGTGCTGCCCGCTCGCTCCACTCACTTGAATTTCCTTGGCATCGGCCCCGTCTATCGGCCCTTACTCCCACTTCGACAGCACCAGTGGCACCGTTACAGGCATCACCGCTTCGTGATGAATGCTTGATCGACCCTGAAAAGCCGGTCCGGGAGCAGCCGGCTTTAGAAAACAGAGCGGCGGGACAAGCCCGCCGCTTTGAAGTCTTGGAAGACCAGGGCGTTCAACGGTTGCCGAACAGATCCTGGGCAGGAGCCTGGGTCGCCGGCTTCTGGACGTTCCCGTCCGAATTCTTGACCGAAGCGGTAACCGAGGTGTCGACCGACGCGGCCGGCCGGTTGGCTTCGTTGGGGTTGTAGTGGTCGGACCCAGCGAAAGCGGCGCCAGTGGCGACGAGAAGAGCGGCAGCAGTAAGAGCGATCTTGGTCATTTGAGTTACTCCAAATTCAAGGTTGATGGGTTGATGGTCAGATTTTGGTCAGGACTGGAACCAGCTTAGTGGTTGCCCCAGAGGCCCTGGCCGGATTCCTGCTGGTTCGAGCTGGGCGCATTCTTGAGGAAGCGCTGTTCGAACTTGTTGATCGAGCCGGTAACGGTCCGGTCGACGTTGCCCGCGGGGGCCGTTACGGCCGACTGGCTGGCATCGTTGGGGTTGTAGTGGTCGCTGCCGGCGAAAGCGCTGCCCGTGGCAATGAGGAAGGCAGCGGCGGCAAAAGCAATCTTGTTCATTTTAGGTACTCCAGATTTCAAAAGTCATGTCCGTCAAGTGGCGTGCCGTAATGGAAATTCGCGTCGCTCGGACCACCTCGAAATGGGTCGGCCCTGTTGCCATTTCCAATCACGAAAAGTTGTGAACCGAACCGTTCGGTTCGATCTTGAAATTATGTGAAGAACGTAGCGGCCACATTCTTATCGTTTAATATCAACTGGTTATAGAGAACCCCGCGCGATGCGGGATTCGGATACGGGTTGCCGGTGTTCACCTTGGCTACACGAACCGTCAACATTAATTGAACCGAACGGTTCGATTTCGTCGCTTGCCCGGCCGAACAAGCGGCTCGGCGGACGCCACGACCGGGATGGCGGCCGCCGGGAAAGCACGTTTGCCTTGCGCGTGGATCGATACTATCGGTTGCCTCGGGAACCAATTTGGACGCTGCCCGCCGCGCTTTGGCGACGGTCGACGCCATTGGGAGGAAACAGCGACAAACGATGCGGCTGCTGCTTGTCGAGGACAATCGCGAACTGGCCGATTGGTTGAGCAAAACGCTGCGCCAGGCGAGCTATGTCGTCGACGTCGTGCATGACGGCGAAGATGTCGAGCATGCTTTGGCCGCCGGCGACCATGCCTTGATCATCCTCGACCTTGCCCTGCCCCGCATGGGCGGCATGGAGGTGCTGAAAAGATTGCGGGCGCGCGGCAACCCGGTGCCGGTGATCGTGCTAACCGCCAATGCCAGCCTCGACGGCCGGGTCAAGGGCCTCAACGAAGGCGCCGACGACTATCTGGCGAAACCCTTCCAGATCGAGGAGCTGGAAGCGCGCATCCGCGTGCAGCTGCGCCGCGCCAACGACCGAACCGCGCCTGTCATTGCCTGCGGCGATCTGGTCTTCGACACCAACACACGCCTGTTCTCGCTTGCCGGCGCGACGCTGTCGCTGACACCGCGCGAGCACGCCGTGCTGGAACAGCTCGTCGTCAAGGCCGGCCGCACGGTGAGCAAGGCGGCGCTCTCGACCGCGATCTACGATTTCGAGACCGACGCCGACCCCAGCGCGATCGAGATCTACGTGCACCGGCTGCGCAAGAAGCTGGAGGGATCGCGCGTCCAGATCGCCACCTTGCGCGGCCTCGGCTACCTGTTGCGCCACGACGATCCGGCGCCATGAGGATCGGCAGGTTTCGGATCGGCAGCCTTCGCCTGCAATTGCTGGCCTGGGTGGTGCTGCCGCTTGCCGGGCTCGCCGCCATCAATCTGTGGACCAGCCAGCGCAACGCGCTGGCGACCGCGGACCTCGTCACCGACCGCATGCTGGTCGGCTCGGCGCGCGCCATCGCCGAGCAGGTGGCAATGGCCGACGGCGCGCTCGACGCCATCGTGCCGCCGGCGGCGATCGAGATGTTCGACACCGGCGACCGGGACAGCGTCTATTACCGGGTCGAGACCGCCGGCGGGCGGCTGCTGACCGGCTATCCCGGCCTGCCCGTGCCGCCGGAGCACGGCAGCATAGAGGCTGCCTATCGCGATCACCCGCTGCGCCTGGCGACGCTCAGCCATGCCGTGATCGGCGCCGGCACGGATTCGCCGATCAAGGTCACTGTCGGCGTCACGCTCGCCGGGCATGACGCGATGGTGAAGCGCCTGTGGCTCAGCGCCTTCGCCCAGCAGCTTGCCTTGGTGGCTATTGCCGGCGTGTTCGTGCTGCTTGGCCTGCGCCGCGGGCTGGCGCCGCTGATCCGGCTGCGCGATGCGGTGCGCTCGCGCAGCCGCAGCGATCTCGACCCGGTCGAGGTCCCGGGCGCGCAGAGCGAAATCCGACCGCTGATCGAGGCGCTCAACGCCTATATGGAGCGCGTGCGGGCGCAAATGGCGGCGCAGCGGCGCTTCATCGCCAATGCCGCGCACCAACTGCGCACGCCGCTGGCGCTCTTGTCGACGCAGGCAAGCTATGCCTTGCGCGAAACCGCGGCCGACCGGCGCCAGGAGGCGCTGGTTGCCTTGCAGGCGAGCTCGGGCAAATTGGCGCGGTTGGCCGAACAACTGCTTACGCTGTCGAGGGCGGAGCCCGGCAGCCGACGGCCGCGCGCCGACCGCATCGACCTCACCGAAGCCGCCCGCCATGTGCTGGAAGCGCAAGCGCCGGCGGCGATCAAGCGCGACATCGATCTCGGCCTCGAGGAGAGCGGACCGGTGACGGTGGTCGGCGACGGCACGATGCTGCGCGAGATGATCGTCAATCTGGTCGACAACGCGCTGCGCTATTCCAGACCGGGCGGTAGCGTCACGGTGAGGCTGGCGACGGCGGATGGCGAGGCCGCGCTCACGGTGAGCGATGCCGGACCGGGAATCCCGGCGGAAGAGCGGGAGCATGTCTTCGAGCGCTTCTACCGCCTCGCCGGCTCGGCCGAGGAAGGCAGCGGTCTTGGTCTCGCCATCGTGCGCGAGGTGGTCGAGAATGCCGGCGGCAGCGTCACGCTGGGCGACGCCGCCGCGGGCGGACTCAAGGTCGAGGTGCGGCTGCCGCTTGCTTCACCTGCAGAGCGATCTGCCTGATCAAGTCCCCTGCTCGTTGAAAGGTGCCGGCCGCCACTTCACCACATAGTTCTCGAAGCGGGTGATGATGAATTCCACCACCAGCGCCATCACCGCCAGGATGATCATGGCAGCGAAGACGCCATTGGCGTTGAAGGCGCCCTGCGCGGTGGAGATCAAGAGACCCATGCCCTGCTTGGCGCCGAGGAACTCGCCGACCACAGCACCGACCAGCGCGAAGCCGAAGGAGACATGCAGGCTGGCAAGGATCCAACTCATCGCCGAAGGGATGATGACCGAGCGGGTGATCTGCATCGGCGAGGCGCCGAGGATCTGGGCGTTGGCGATCATCGCCCTGTCGGCCTCGCGCACGCCCTGGAAGGCGTTGGCGAAGACGACGAAGAACACCATGACGACAGCCAGCGCCACCTTGGACGCCATGCCGAGGCCAAGCGCGATGATGAACACCGAGCCCAGCACCACACGCGGCACGGAGTTCGCGATCTTAATGTAGATCGAGAACACGTCGGCCAGCAGCTTGTTGCGGCCGAGGATGATGCCCGCCACGATGCCGCCAACGGCGCCGATGACGAAACCGAGGAAGGTCTCTTCCAGCGTCACATAGATCTGCAGCCAGAGCGGCCCCTGCGAGGTGCCTTCGGTGATCCAGGACCAGATCTGTTCCCAGATGCCCGAGGGGCTGGAGAAGAAGAACGGATCGATGATGTTGTAATCGGCGCAGAGTTCCCAGAGGCCCAGGAAGACCACGAGGATCGCGAGGCGCAGGCCGATGACCAAGGCATGGCGCTTGCGCAGCCGTGCCCTTGCCCGCGCTTCAGCGGCGACGATCGAAGTGGCACGGGTGGCGGCCTGATCGGTGGGAGAAATGGCGGTCATGCTGTGCCTCCTGTCAATGGCCGGTCTGGAGGCCGCGGCTTTGGCCAAGCTGCACCTCCTCGCGCAGATCGTTCCAGATAACCTTGGCGATCTCGATGAATTTCGGATCGTAGCGGATGTCTGCCATGACGCGCGGGCGCGGCAGGTCGATGCGATAGACGCTCTTCACCGTGCCCGGACCGGCGGTGAGCACGTAGACCTTGTCGGCCAGCGCCACCGCTTCCTCGAGGTCATGCGTGACGAAGACGACGGATGATTTCAGCCCCGACCAGAGGCCCAGCAATTCGTCCTGCATGGCCGTGCGGGTCTGCATGTCGAGCGCGCTGAAGGGCTCGTCCATCAGCAGGATCTTGGGCTGGTTGATGAAGGTCTGGGCAAGCGCTACGCGCTTGCGCATGCCACCCGAGAGCTGGTGTGGGTAGTGCTTGTCGAAACGCGAAAGGCCGACCCGGCCGATCCAGTCGCGCGCCTTCTCGTAGGCTTCCTTCTTCGGCGTGCCCCGGAAGAGCGGGCCGGCGGCGACATTGTCGATGACGCTGCGCCACGGAAACAGCGCGTCGGCCTGGAAGACGAAGCCGATGTCGCGGCTGATGTCGGTCACCGGATTGCCCATGACGCGGACATTGCCGGTGGTCGGACGCAACAGCCCGGTGACCAGGTTGAGCGTCGTCGACTTGCCGCAGCCGGTCGGCCCGACGACGCAGGCGAACTCGCCGCGCGCCACCGTCATGGTGAAATCGCGGATCGCCGTCATCATGTGGCCGTCGGGCGTGACGAAGCGCAGCGTCACGTCATCGATGGCGATCGCGGCATCGGCCGGCGGCGCGGCCGGAGACAGTTTCTCCGCCGCCATGGTCTGCAACTGCATGGCACACTCCTGTCGTGGTGGCGCGAGGATGCCTTCGGCTAAAGCCGGAGGGCTTGCCGCAGCTTGGCATCCGGAAGGCGCCGCTGCCGAATTGATTCAGGCAGCCGGCGCAAGTCGTTGTTCCCTAGAGCGGTTCGCCGTTTCACGCCAAACCGCTCCATCTCTTTGCTTGACGCAATTCCGGGTGGAAAACCGTTTCACACTTTTCCTGGAATTGCTCCAAGGGCGGACTGAACAGCCCGCCCTCGCCTGCCAACGCTTACTTCGCGGCGTCGACGAATTCGGTCGTGTAGGTCTTCGACAGATCGATCTGCTTGCCCTGCAGGCTCTTGGAGAAAGTCGACAGAACCTTCAGCACGGTCTCCGGGCCGTCGGCGGGCATGCGGCCATCCGGCGTGAACATCGCCTTGCCGCCGGCCAGGCCCTGCACATAGAGGTCCTTGCTGCCGGCGTAATAGTCCTTCGGCATCTTGTCGGCTATCTCTTCGGCCGAGTGGCCGGCGATGAACTTCATCGTCTTGACGAAGGCATTGGCGAGCTTCTGCGCCTCGTCCTTGTGGCCGTCGAGCCAGCTCGACTGGACGTAGAAAGAGGCCGCCGGATAGTCGCCGCCGAGCGCTGCCTTGGTCTTTTCGGGCGTGCGCATATCGACCAACACCTTGGCCTCACCGGTCTGGAGCAGCTTGGCGATAGTAGGCTCGGTGGTCATGCCAGCCTGGATCTGATCCTGCTTGACGGCGGCGATGAAGGTGTTGCCGGCGCCGACCGGAAGCAGCGTATAGTCGCCGGGCTTCAGGCCGCTGCGAACGGCGAGATACTGCGTCAGGAAATCGGTCGAGGAGCCGAGCCCGGTGACGCCGAGCGTCGCGCCCTTGAAGTCGGCTGGCGACTTGATCTCGGGATGCTTGGCCGAAACCAGCTCGACCTCGCCCGGCGCCTGGCTGAACTGCACGATCGACTGGATGTATTTGCCCTTCGACTGCAGGTCGACGGTATGGTCGTAGAAGCCGACGACACCCTGCACGGCGCCGGCCAGCAATTCGTTCTCGGCTTCGACGCCGGCGCGCGAATTGATCAACTCGACATCGAGCCCTTCATCCTTGAAATAGCCGAGCTGCTGGGTGAGCACGGCCGGCAGATAGATCTGCTTTTCCATGCCGCCGACGATGATGGTGATCTTGTCGGCAGCCGAGGCCGCCGATGCGCCAGCGCCAATCATGGCAAGCGTCAGCGCCACTGAGCGCAGCGCGCGTTTAGAGATGAAACCGGTCACGTAACTTCCTCCGCTGGGCGGCGCGGCGCGCCGCATTTCCTCCTGCCGGCCGCTCCCAGGCCGCTCATGTGGCGAACGCCACAAAACCGTCATGGCATAGCTAAGCTTTCAGCTGGCTTTCAGCCGTTTTGGCGGCCGTGGAATGGAATCCGGCGTGGTTCCCGGTCACGAGGCAGTGAAGCCGAGAACGTCGCGCATATCATATTCGCCCGGCGGCCGCCCGGCGACCCAGAGTGCCGCCGCGATGGCGCCCCGCGCGAACATCGAGCGGTCGCCGGCGGCATGCGAGAGCGTGAGCGTCTCGCCTTCGGTGAGGAAGCTCACGCCATGCTCGCCGACGATGCCGCCGCCGCGCACAACGGCAAAGCCGATCCCGCCGGTGGGGCGCGGACCGACGTGGCCGTCACGGGTGCGCTTCGCCGCGTTGTCCGGCTCGACGCCGCGCCCGCGCGCCGCCGCATCGCCGAGCATCAGCGCCGTGCCCGACGGCGCGTCGACCTTCATGCGGTGATGCGCTTCAAGAATTTCGATGTCGCAGTCTTCCGCGCCGAGTGCCCTCGCCGCCTGTTCGGCCAGCCCGGTCAGCATGTTGAGCCCCAGCGAATAGCTTCCGGAGCGCACGACGGCGATCTTCTTCGCCGCCTCGGCGATTGCCGCCAGCTCCGAGGCGTTGAAACCTGTCGAGCCGATCACCAGCGCCGGACCGCCGCGCGCAGCGCAGGCCTTGGCCAACTCGGCGGAAGCCGCGGGCGTGGTGAAATCGACGACCACATCGGCAAGCGCCAGCGCTTCGTCGCGCTCAAGCAACCCCTCGCCCGTGCTGCCCGGCCGATGGAAGCGCGCGACGAGCCGCAGCCGGGGATCGGCCGCGACGGTCTGCGCCATCTGCCGGCCCATGCGGCCGAGCGCGCCGGCGACGGCTATCCTGAGCGGCTGCGGCATGGCGATCCTTGTCGAAAGCCCGAGTCGGAACAATCCTCTAGCACGCCGCCCTGGCAAATTGATTCAAGCGTTGATTCAGGCGGCGCCGTTGGTCTTCAGCATCATGCCGGCGATTTCCTTGACCAGCTTGGCGGCGACCAGCGCCGTCACGTTGGAGAGGTCCTGGCGCGGATTGTATTCGACCACGTCGGCGGCGACGATCGGTTGGTCTATTGCCTGGATCAGGCCGATGACCTGGCGGGTGGTGAAGCCGCCCGGCTCGCGGTGCGAGATGCCGGGGGCGAAGGCCGGATCGAGAGCGTCGATGTCCATCGAGATATAAACAGGCGTCCGGAGGTCGAGTTGCAGGCCTTCCCTGAAATGCCGCATCTCCACCACCTCGACGCCGAAGCGCTTGAACTGGTCGCGATGGTGATCGTTGACGGTGCGCAGTCCGATCTGGATCAGCCGGTCAGCCAGCTTCTCCTCCATGACGCGGGCAAAGGGCGAGGTGTGCGAGCGCGGATTGTCGTCATAGGAATGATAGATGTCCGGATGAGCATCGATATGGACGATGGTCAGGTTCCGATGGCGGCGGCGAACGCCACGCAGTATAGGCCAAGAGATCGCATGATCGCCGCCGAGCGAGATCAGCGGATGACCGTCGTCGAGCGCGCGGCCGACCTCGGCCTCGATCCGCTGCCACGGGTCGCCGGGCTGGGTGAAATCGATGTCGCCGTGATCGACGAAGCGGTCCGTCAGGTCGAAGCCTGTTTCCGACCAAGAAGTGTAGGCGTCGCTTGCGAGTTCGCGCCGGATCAGCGGCGGCGCCTCGGCCGGCCCGCGCAGATAGGACGAATTCTGGTCGTGCGGAATGCCCAGAAGCGAGACCTTGGCCACGACATCCTCCCTCGTTGCCGAGACAAGGGGCCTCTATAGACGCCGGAGCTGGCGGGTGCGACCGGAGCCGTTTGGGCCAGATCGCAAAGCGTGGTGCAGTCTTAGGCAACGCCGTGTGAAGCGTTGCGCGAAGGCATCACCGACCGCATCGCGCTTTGCAATACGGCATCGGCAGGATGGGCGCCGGCGTGTTCGGCAACGGCGCGGCAGGCATCGAACTGAGCGGCCTCTTTTCCGGACCTGCCTCCAGCGCCGGAACGGCAGCGATCGCGGCCGCGGTAATGGACGCTTTTCGTGAGGCGCCGGCAGGGCTCGATGACGAGAACCTCGTCGGTTTCGGCAAGGCGCTGCCCGACGATATCCGCGCCGCGATCGAGACGACGCTGAACAGCGAAGGCTTTTACGCCGGCGAGCCGAAGGGCCATTTCGGCCCGGACGCGCGCAAGGCGCTGGCCGCCTGGGTCGACGCCAAAGGCCCGCTCGCCGAAATCCCCGCCCAGACCGCTGCGACGCAACAGACCGCGCCGGCTTCAGGCCTGCTTGCGAACGAAATCATCGACCGCATCGGCAAGAAGGTCTTCGCGCAGGCGCAGGCCGCCAAGACCGACAAGCAGAAGATCGCCGCCATCAAGCAGCTCGATTTGCTCGCCCGTTACGGTGACCTCCCGTCGCGCTGGGCGCTGGTGCGCAACTACCATCAGGCAAAGGTGGTGCGCGCGGTGGTCACGCCCGAGAAAGTCACCCGCTATGCGCTGGACATTCTTGTGTCGAAGCCTGCCGGCGTCGACAAGGCGGAATTCGAGTTCATCTTCGACCTGACGCAGATCGCGCAGGATCGCAAATCCAAGGTGGTGGGCAGCGCCACCATCCAGGCGATCCGCGACGATCCGCGCCTGCAGGATCCGCTCACGCTCGGCGCCATCATGGGTCAGTTCGCCTTCGCTCCGGACGCCTGCGACTCCGTGCTCGCCGCCGCCAAGAAAGCCGGCATCGACGGCTTGGGTTCGGACGGATGCGACGAGGACACGCGCACCGCTCTCATTGCCTTCGCCAAGGAGAAAGGCTTGTCCGGTGTCGATGCGGCGGCCCGCAAGGCGGCCGCGGATGAGATCAAGACGCTGGACGCTCAGGCGGCGAAGTAGCAAGGCAATAAGCCGCTACGGGCCTATTCCGCCTTGTCAACACGATCGAGGATCGCGCGATAGCGGCTGCATACGGTGGCGTCCTGATAAAAATCCACTTCCGTATCAATGATCTGGTCAAGGCTTAGTCCGCGATAATGTGCCTTGACCTTCGCCAGCACGTCCTGCGCTTGCCTGATTTCGCCGAGTTCGGAATGGCATATGATAAGACGAATGAGCGACCACGGCGTTACAGTCGCCATTTTCGCGTAGCAGGCAGCCGCCTCGCGATATCGCCCAGCCGTCGTCAGCAGGACGCCGCGGAAGTCGTCATACCATCCCACGGCGTATGGGTCGCGGCGCTGGGCTTCGGTTATTTCATCAAGCCCTTGCTCCGGCCTGTCAGTGTGATTGAGGAAAATAGCACGGATGCTGAGAATGAACGGATCGTTCGGATTGAGCGCAACGGCCCGGTCAAGGCTGATTTCAGATTGCCTGAATTGGCGGAGGTACAAGTGAGCGAAGCCGGTGGCGAGATGTCCATAGGCTTCGTCGGGATCAAGGCCCAATGCTGTTCTTGCGATCTCCAGTCCGGAATGCAAATGGCCGGGATTGTTGTAGTCCCAATAGTACTTGATGGACTCCACAAAGCTTAGCATGGCGTGGGCAGCAGCAAACTGCGGATCAAGCTTTACCGCCTGGTGCAGAAACGGTTCCGCTTCGAGCACCGTGTCATAAACGGCTGCCAGTTGCAGCGCCCGTAGGTAAAACTCGTAGGCCGACATGTTGTTGGTCGGCCGGGCCCTGGCGCGCGACGCAATCGCGGTTCTGGCCTGCCGGGCCAGACGCGCTGCAATCATCCGGGTGATTTCGTCCTGGATGGCGAAAATGTCGTCGAGTTCCCGGTCGTAGTGTTCGCCCCAGATATGAGCCATCGACGACGCATCGGTTAGCTGTACGGCGATCCGCACCCTGTTGCCGATCTTCCGCACGCTGCCTTCGACGACATATTGGACACCAAGCTTGCTCGCTACCTCCGCCGGGTCATGCGCCTTGCCGCGAAACTGGAAGGACGAGTTCCGCGCAATGACCAGAAACTCCCTATATTTGCCGAGCTCGACGATGATGTCTTCGGTAATCCCATCGCTGAAATAGTCTTGCTCCGCGTCACCGCTCATGTTGTCGAAGGGAAGTATGGCGATGGACGGTCTGGACGCCGCCGTATCATCTGCCGTAACCGCGAAGGGCCTGGGGCCTGCATATTTATAACCGCGACCATGCACGGTTGCGATCAGCTCGGCAGACAGCAGTTTTCGCAGCGCCGAAATGTGGACCTGCAGCGTATTCTCCTCCACCACCACGCCGGGCCAGACCGCATCGAAAAGTTCGGTCTTGCCGATCACCTCATCGGGCCTGTCGAGCAACATGGCGAGGATGTCGAAGGAACGTGCCGAAAGTTCCACCGGCCCTTTCGGGCCCAGCAACTGCCGTTCGGCTCGTCTCAAACGATAGTTCCCAAACTCCAAGTCCATCGGCCAAGAACCCACCCTCGCGGGCAGGATAATCCAAGATGACCCTGAAGGCGAACTTCAGGGCCGTTGGGATTCTTCGTTTCAAGCAATTTCAGAGCCGTTCAGGACTCTTCAGGTTTTAAGCCAAGGACCTGGGTGGGAAGCGCTGCCATTGTCGCCGTCACAGGAGGACATCATGACCGACATCCTCACCACCGGTTCAACTGCAGTCCGGCGCCTCAAACTGCCGCGGCCAAGCGTCCCGAGGCTGGCAGTCCTCGCGACGTTCAACACCATGCTCAGTTTGATGGTCAATGCAGGCAAGGCAGCGTATCTGGACCCTTTCACCAGTCTTGACCGCCGACCGCCGATCATCCCGGAAGACGATCTCGAAGGCCGGAATCCCAACTGGTGATCCGCAACGCCTTGCGGATTGGCGCCTGGCGGTGCGGCCTGCAGACCCGCGACCTGGGCGCCAGCGCTTCTAATCCGAAGTGATCAAAGCGCCCTGAGCCAGACCTTGTTGTCATGGACGGCGGCGCCGCCATAGGGAGCCGGAGCATCGGCGCCGGTCAGCACATTGATGCCCTCGCCGCGCTCATGCGCGCTGTTCGGCCAGATGCCTTCGGCGATCACCACGCCGCGCTTCACGCCGTCGAAGAACCTGGCATGCAGCACCAGGTCACCGCGCCGGTTGCCGACCTCGACGCGGCCGCCATCCTCGATGCCGAGCACTGCTGCATCTTCGCGGTGGATGAGAAGCTCGGGCCTGCCTTCCTTGGCCTTCGAGACCGGCGTCTCGGCAAAGCTGGAATTGAGGAAGTTGCGCGCCGGCGAGGTCGCCAGCCGGAACGGATGCTCCTCGTCCGCCACCTCGATCAGTTCGACATGGTCGGGGAATTCCGGCAGCCGCCCGACCGGGCCGAACAGGCCCATGCTTTTCGGCGGCCGGTTGGGCGCCGACTGCCCGGTCCAATTCGGCCGGAAGTGGAACTTCCTGTCGGTATGGCCGAAGCCGTTGATGAAATGCGCGTCGTCGAAGCCGGGCTGCAGGTCGACCCACTTTTGTTCCTTCAGACTGTCGAAGCTGCCCAGCCCGCGCTTGCCGAGGATGATGTCGATATGCTCGCGCTCCGTCAGTCCGAAGCCCGGACGGTCGGCGACGCCGAGGCGCTTGCCGAGTTCCTCATTGACGTAGTGGTTGGTGCGCGGCCCCGCCGGCGGCTCGATCAGCTTGGGGCCGAGCGTGATGTGCTGGTTGCCGCCGCCCTTGTAGATGTCGTCATGCTCCAGGAACATCGTCGCCGGCAGCACGACGTCGGCGAGCTTGGCCGTGTCGGTCATGAACTGCTCGTGCACGCAAGTGAACAGGTCCTCGCGCATAAAACCCTGTTTCACCAGCCGCTGCTGCGGCGCGACATTGGCCGGATTGGTGTTCTGGATCAGCATCGCCGTCACCTGGGGACCGCCATAGAGCGCATCCGCCGCACCGGTCAGCACCGGGCCGATGCGCGAATGGTCGAGATAGCGCACCTTCGGGTCGCGCATCGCTGTGCCTTCCAGCACGTCCTGGTTCAGCTTGAAGATGCCGGAGTTGGAGTGGAAAGCGCCGCCGCCCTCATACTGCCACGCGCCGGTGACGGCGGCGATGCAGGAGGCGGCGTGCATGTTGACCGAGCCGTTGCGCTGGCGCGCAAAACCGTAGCCGAGACGGAAGTAGGTTTTCTTCGTCGTGCCGACCAAATGCGCGAAAGCTTGTATCTCATCGACGCTGAGCCCGGTGATGGCGGCCGCCCATTCGGGCGTGCGCGCCTTCAAATGCTCTTCCAGCCCGCGCGGATCGTCGGTGTATTTTTCGAGATAGGCACGGTCGGCCAGCCCATCGCGGAACAGCACGTGCATGACCGCGCAGGCGAGCGCGCCATCGGTGCCGGGCTTCAGGACAAGGCCGAGATCGGCCTGCTTCATCGTGGCATTGTCATAGATGTCGACGACGACGATCTTCGCGCCGCGTTCCTTGCGCGCCCTCATCGCATGGGTCATGACGTTGACCTGCGTGACCACGGCATTGGTGCCCCAGATCACGACGCAATCCGACTTGGCCATCTCGCGCGGGTCGGGCCCGCGCAAGGCGCCCGCCCCCATCATCCAGCCGGTCCAGGCCAGATTGGTGCAGATCGAGCCGAAGAAGCCTGAATATTTTTTCGCGTGGCGCAGACGTTCGATGCCGTCGCGCTGCACCAACCCCATCGTGCCGGCGTAGAAATAGGGCCAGACCGTCTCCGAGCCGTATTTCGCCTCGGCCGCTATGAACCTTTCCGCCACGAGGTCCAGCGCCGCTTCCCAGCTGGATTCCTTCCAGGCGCCCTCGCCCTTGGCGCCGGCGCGCACCAGCGGCTTCAGCAGCCGGTCGGGATGATGTACGCGGTCGGCATAGCGCGCAACCTTGGCGCAGACGACGCCCGCCGTATAGCTATTCGCCTTGGCGCCATGGACGCGGCCGATGCGGTTGTCGTCGAGCAGCTCGACCTCGAGCGCGCAGGTGGAAGGGCAGTCATGCGGACAGGCCGAATGGCCGATCCGGAGCTTGGCGTGCTGGTTCATGCGGGGTGTTTAGCGGGTTTTGCGGGAGAGGTGTAGGGCCAGATGATTGGCTAGTCTCCCGCCTTGTGGGCCCTTGTGGCGGAGACGGCCGGCAGGCCAGAGGGGCGCGACGGAACGCAAACCTCTGATATGGAAGTCGCTCGCTTCCAAAAAATACTGTCGCTATTTGCGAATAGCTGAGAAGTCGGCGGGACGGCGCCCCCTCTGCCCTGCCGGGCATCTCCCCCACATGGGGGGAGATCAGCCAATCACTCCGCGATCCCTTCTTCATACTCCGCCGACATCGTGAGCCACTTGTCCTCGTTCTGCGCCAGCGTCTGCGCCAGTTGCGAGCGTTCCTTGGCGAGACGCGTCGCGGTCGAGGGATCCTTCTCGTAGACGGCCGGATTGGCGAGCTCGTCCTCGATCAGGTCGATGCGCTTGCGGATGCGGTCCATCAGCGCCTCGGTAGCGCGGATTTCCTTCGCCAGCGGTTCCAATGCAGCGCGGCGCTGGGCGGCTTCGCGGCGGCGATCGGCCTTGGACGCCTTGTCCGCTTCCTTCTGCTCGCGGCGGTTGGACGACACGCCGGTGACCAGGGTCTTGTAATCCTCGAGATCGCCGTCATAGGGATTGACCGCGCCGTCCTTGACCAGCCAGAGCCGGTCGGCGGTGGCTTCGAGCAGGTGCCGGTCGTGCGAGATCAGGATCACCGCGCCCGGAAAATCGTTCAGCGCATGGATCAGCGATTCACGGCTGTCGATGTCGAGATGGTTGGTCGGCTCGTCGAGGATGAAGAGGTTCGGGCCCTCGAAAGCCGACAGGCCCATCAGCAGCCGCGCCTTCTCGCCGCCGGAAAGGTCTTTCGCCGCGGTGTTCATCTTCTCGGTCGCAAGGCCGAATTGCGCCACGCGGGCGCGCACCTTGGCTTCCGGCGCGTCCGGCATCAGCCGGCGTACATGCTCGTAGGCGTTTTCCTCGGGACGCAGGTCGTCGAGCTGGTGCTGGGCGAAGATCGCCACCTTCAGGCCCGGCGCGATCGTCATCGAGCCGGTCTCGGCCTTGAGGCGGCCGGCGAGCAATTTGGCGAAGGTCGACTTGCCGTTGCCGTTGGCGCCGAGCAGCGCGATGCGATCGTCGGCATCGATGCGCAGCGTCATCTTCTTCAGGATCGGGCTGCCCTCGGTGTAGCCGACATTGACGCCGTTGAGCGCGACGATCGGCGAAGCCACCGTCTTCACCGGCTCCGGGAAGGAGAACGGCCGCACCGTGTCGTTCACGACAGCGGCGATCGGCTTCAGCTTCTCCAGCGCCTTCAGGCGCGACTGTGCCTGCCGGGCCTTGGAAGCCTTGGCGCGAAAACGCTCGACGAAGGATTCCATATGCTTGCGCTGGGTTTCCTGCTTGACGCGGCTCTTCTCCTGCAGCTCGCGCTGCTCGGTGAGCTGGCGTTCGAACTGGTCGTAGCCACCGCGCCAGAAGGTCAGCTTCTTCTGATCAAGATGGACAATCGAGTTGACGGCGCGGTTGAGCAGATCGCGGTCGTGCGAGATCAGCAACACCGTGTGCGGATACTTCGCGACGTAGTTCTCCAGCCACAGCGTACCTTCAAGGTCGAGATAGTTGGTCGGCTCGTCGAGCAGCAGCAGGTCGGGCTCGGAGAAGAGCACCGCGGCCAAAGCCACGCGCATGCGCCAGCCGCCGGAGAAGGACGAGGCGGGGCGTTTCTGCGCGGCATCGTCGAAGCCGAGGCCGGCAAGGATGGTGGCGGCGCGGGATTCGGCCGAATGCGCGTCGATGTCGGCCAGCCGCGTGTGGATCTCGGCGATGCGGTGCGGATCGGTCGCGGTCTTTTCCTCATCGAGCAAGGCCTGGCGCTCGACATCGGCTTTCAGGACGATGTCGATCAGCGGCTCCTCGGTGCCGGGCGCTTCCTGCGCCACCTGGCCGATGCGGGTGTTCTTCGGCAGGCTGATCGAGCCGGTCTCCGAAGGGAAATCGCCGGTGATCGCCTTGAACAGCGTGGTCTTGCCGGTGCCGTTGCGGCCGACGAGACCGGCCTTGGTGCCGGCCGGCAGGGTCAATGAGGCATGATCGAGAAGCAGTCGCCCCGCCATGCGCAGCGTAAGGTCGTTGATGATAAGCATGGCCGGCTTTTGCACGGGAGATCGGCGCTTCGCAAGAGCCAGGAGCCGGGATGAGGCCCGCCGCAGCCTGTTAAAGCGCGTAGCGTTGCACCGGACTCAAGCGATGCGCTTTAAGTCTTTGTTTTGCCGCATGTCGTTGTCCCGGAACCGCTGCGCACTTCTGGGCGACGTGTATTGGCCGCTCAGCAAAAACACGACGGACTGGAACCAGTTGCCGGCCGAAGCGTTTGGAGGCCCGTGATCCGCCATCTCGCCCTAGCCTTCATCTTCTTCCAGGTCGCCACGACAACCGCGCTGGCGACGCAGGTGGTTCTGTTCGAGGACCAGACCGGTCAAATTGCTGTTCCGACCGAGCGCGCGAGTGGGCCGCAGGCCCAACCAACCTCTCCTCAGGCGGGAAAGATTGCGAACAGACCAGAGACGCGGGCGCCGGAACACCTGTTGATCCAGATCGATTCCGGGAAGGCGCTTTAGGGCGGCCATCGTCCCGAGACTGCGCGCTCCTGCGCTGTCGCCAATCTCGCCCGGTCACACTTTGCTTGCCACGTCACAGGTTTGGCGTTGATTGCGGCTGTTGTCTCAACCTATGCTGGCGCGAGCGGCGGGGTTCGATTCAAACAGAGGGCAGATCAGATGTCGGGCAAGACCTCGCTCCTTTCGGCCTCGCTGGCGGTCGCAATTTTCGCAGTCGCCGCCGGGCTGGCTATGCTTCTCACCACCCCCGCCGCCCGTGCGGCCATCGATTGCGCGGCAGCGAAGACGCAGGCCGACCTTGCTACCTGCACGACCGCGAATGCCGCTTCGGCCGACGCTGGCCTCAACGCGGTCTACAAGGTGCTGGCGGGACGTCTCGCTCCCGCCAGCCTGAAGCGCTTGCGCGACGCGCAGCGCGCCTGGATCCCGTTCCGCGACAAGGAGTGCGCCTTCCGCACCCAGCCTTATGCCGATGGCTCAGTGTACTCGACCCTCGTCGAGACCTGCAGGGCGGAGTTGACCAAGGCGCGGCTGGCGCAGTTGCAGCACCAATTGCAATGCCCCGAAGGCGATCTCTCCTGCGTGCCGCAAAGCGGCGGCAGTGCCGCGCCTGCGAAGGCCGCGCCCGCGACGGCTGGCGCCGCGCCCGCGAAACCCGCCCCCGCCAAGGCAAGCCAGAACGACACGCGGCCATGCGTGCAATCCGCCGGCAAGGCGAAGTCGGACCAGTATGTCTCGCAGTGCATCCAGGTGTCGCCGGCGACCAATCCGCCTTGCAACGGGCAGAATGCATGCAGCATGATGGTCGACGAGATCAAGCGCGGCTGCACCATGATCGGCAACGACAACCCGCCAAGCTTCTGCTCCGCCTATAAGGACTGAGCGGCGTGACCGCTATGGCCGGCCTGTTACGATCAACATTCCCTGGCGGAAAATCAGCCATGCGCGGCAAGACAACCGCAAGTTCGGCCTGGTTCAATATTAGCGCCACAAGTGGCGATACCACCAAAAAAAGATGGCAAAATCTTCCGTGCCAAAGCATGATGCTTATAAAAAATGATTTCAGTTTTGCCGCAAACCTGCAAACCTGTAGTCGCGCCGTGAGTCGTGAGTGGGCGCCAACGATAACTTGGTTCACGTAACTTGGCCCAAACAACTTGGCCATATCAGGAGCTCACGATGGATGGAGCGCCCAGCGATTTACGAACGTTGCGATATGTCGCGGAGATCACGCGCAAGCTGGCCAAAATGCTCTCGCACACGCGCTACCAGATGCTTGTCTATCTCCTTGAAATGACAGCGGTCGAGGCGGAGAGCCTTGCCGGCGAGCAGGATTCCGAGCGCACCCGGCCGGTCAAGCCGCCCCAGGCCCGCCGCTAGCGCGTTCCACTGTTTCACGGAAACGGCGAAACGCCCTGTCTTCTTTGTTTTTACGCAATTCCGGACGGAAAACCGCTGCGCACGTTTGCCGCAAGGCGGTCCAGGATGACCAAGCAGCTCAGTCTGCGCGCTTCGATGGCCGACGGGTCGTCGCATTCGACGATGGCGCGCTCGAACCGGTCAAGCGCGTCGAGCGCGGCAAGCAAGTCGCCGGAGGGATCGCCCAGCGAAAACAGGATGCGCCGCGCCCTGACGCCGTCGGCCGCGTCCACCGAGGACTGGACGGCTACGCCACGGCGCAACGCGCCGAGGGCAGTCAGATGGTCGCGCCACGGCCATGGCGCGCCATCATCCGTTGCGGGCAACATGGCCTCAGGCCTTGGCCTTGCGCCTGCCCTTGCCCGCGTCGCCGCCCGCTGGCTTGCGGCCGAGGCCGGAGGATTTGGCCAGTGCGGAACGCGTCGCCGAATAGCTGGGTGCCACCATCGGATAGTCGGCGGGCAGGCCCCATTTCGCGCGGTATTCGTCCGGCGTCAGACCATGGTCGGTCGCGAGGTGGCGCTTCAACGACTTGAACTTCTTTCCATCCTCCAGGCACACGATGTGGTCGGGGAAAACCGAGCGCTTCGGGTTGACGGCGGGCGTCAGAGCCACCGCCTCCTTGACAACGCTGCCGCCGGCGAGCTTGCGAACCGAGGCGCTGACGCTGGCGATCAGATCAGGCAGGCCAGAGGCGGGGAGCGGATTGTTGCCGACATAGGCCGAAACAATGTCGGCGGTCAGCTCGATTGCAGTCTTGTCGTCGATGTTGGACAATTTTTTCACCTTCTGCTGGTCCTCAAATCGCCAGCTCTTTTTTAAGACTTTCGTCGGTGTATCGAATTGGACCTGTCCCCCAACGGACCGTCCAGAGTCAGTAAAGCTACGACACTCAATACCGGGTGATGTTTCTACGCGGACTGGAAACGCGCAAGTTAGGAATTCTAATAGCTATAGCCAGCGCTTTATAGCACCGGCGGCCCGCCTGGATGCGCAAAAGGCGCTATAGCACTTCGATTCGCCGTGAAAGTTGCTGAAAAATCGAAGTTCAGGGCAAGTTCCGGCACGCCGCGATAATCTACCGTCGGATAATCGAACATGCGCGATTCGGCGGCCCCATGGCAAATCGGTCATCTGGCGGCGACACCGCGCCTGAGTTCCGCGGGCGGCTTGTCCGCGAGGATCTCCAGCACGCGCTTCCAGCGCGCGCAGCGGCCGAAATCCTTCTGCTCGATGGCCTTTTCGGCCTTCATGGCCGCATAGAGCGGCGCCTCCGCGCCAAACTCCCTGACCAGCCAGTGCGCCTCCTGCCTGGCGCGGCGTTCGTCATCGTCAACGGCCATCTTGGACATCGTTCCGGGCCTCCGTACCTTCGATGCCGACCGCAAGGCAGCTGCCGATGACGAGAACGGCGCCGGCAACCGCCGTCATCGACAGGCTTTCGCCCGAGAGCGTCAGCAGAAACGTGGAAGCAATCGGCGTCAGATAGGCGACGACCGCTATCCTGCCGCCATGATCGAGCTTCGCCGCGCGCGACCAGAAATAATAGCCGAGCCCCATCGGGCCGGCACCGAGATAGAGGCCGAGCACAAGGTGCGCGCCGGTCGGGCGCACGACGCCGTCATGCAGGCACCAGGCAAAGGTGAGCGCGACGCCGATCAGCGCCGAGGGCAACAGCAGGCGCTCCGGCGACACGGCAAGGCGGCCGACGGCGAGCGAGTAAAAGGCCATGCAGAGCGCCGAGCCGAAAGCGGCGAGGTAGCCGACGAGGCTGCCGCCCTGGAACCAGGTCTGCGCGCGACCGCCCGAAATGACCAGCGCCACGCCGATGAAGCCGAGCGCCGCAGCCAGCCCGAGCAACAGCGGACGGCGCGGACGGCCGAGCAGGATGACCGCCGCGGCGGTCATCAGCGGCCAAGTGTAGGCGACGAGGTTTGCCTCGATAACCGGCATCGAGGCGAAGCCGATATATTGCAGCACCATCGTGCCGACCAGGCCCAGGAAGCCGACGGCGTAGGCGAACGCGGCATTCCCTTTTTCCCGTTGTGGGAGAAAGCGGGCTCGCGAAGCGAGGTCGGATGAGGGATGCTCCAGGGAACGCCGACGTCCCATTTCGCTGGAACACCCCTCATCCATCTCGGCGCTGCGCGCCGATCGACCTTCTCCCACAGGGGAAAAAGGAAAGAGCCGGATCAGCGCGAAGACCATGGCCGCGCCGCAAAACTGCAGAAACTGCACCTGCGACACCGGATAGAGGGCAATCAGCGTTTTGCCGACCAGGGCGTTGGTGGCCCACAGCGCCACGGCGCCGAGGGCGAAGGCCAGCGCCGCCCCGGGGGCGACGCTGGAACGGTTTTGATTTTCCGGCACGACCGGACCGAGGCTCAGCGACACTGAGGGCGGCTGACGCTCGACCGGATCATGGCTCATTACCACGACTCCCTCGTCCCGCCGGAAACCGCTTCCGCCGTCGGCTGCGGCGCGGAATGCTCCTCGGCATGGCGGCGGTAGGCGGGCAACTGGTTGGTCCAGACATCCTCGGCCAGTTCGTTCACCCAGGCACGGTCATGGTCGTTGTCGGCGGCAAGATAGAACATGCGGTTGTCGTCGACATAGGGTTTGGTCGCCGAACGCTGGTTGAGCACCAGCGTGACGCGCTCGCCGAGCTGGATCGGCGCGGTGCGATGGAGCACGCCGAGGAACTGGCCGAGCGTGGCATAGTTCATCTTGTGGTCGATGCGCATGATCTTGTTGCGCGGCAGATCGCGGCCGGATTCCAGGATCGAGCGGCCGGTCTCGGAATCGTCGCAATAGATCTCAAGATGGCCGCCGATGAGCGGGTCGCTGATCGACAGCGGAATGAGTTCGGTCACCGGAACGCCGTCGCAATGCCATTCGACCGCACCGTCTTTCGGATTCATGAAGGTGACGGTCGAGCCGACGATCGACAGCGGATACGGCTCGAGCTTGGTGCCCATCATGTCGGAAAGTCTTTCCAGGCGCAGCTTGTCGTGTAAAAGCTCCTTGATCTCCGGAATATAGCGGTCGGCGCCGGTGATGAAGGTGAGGTCGAGGTGCTTGTGCACGGCATGGCTGGCCTTCAACTTCAGGGCGGCTTCCTCGATGGCGGCAAGCAGAGCGGGGTCGTAACCGTGACGATACTGGGCGACGCCGAAACCCGACACTTTCCAGGAGGTCTCATGACCAATGATCGCCTCGCGGCTCATTGCGCAGCGCAGTTCGGGAATTGTATGGGCGTTCATTCTACTTTCTCCAAGGTGGGGGCAACACTTGGTTAGCAGTCATTTAAACGCCTACCCCTGTAAATTTAGGAATGCTGGTGGTAGCGTAAGCCCAGCTTAAGGTCGAAACCCCGTGCGTCTGCTCAGTCAGGTCAACCTCAACTCGCTGAAAATCGTGGAGAGCGCCGCGAGGCACAGGAATTTCACGCGTGCCGGCGAAGAGCAGTTCATCACCGCTTCCGCCGTCAGCCAGCGCGTGAAGAGCCTGGAGGATCAGCTTCGCTTCAAGATCTTCGAGCGCGGCGGCAATGCCGTGTCGCTGACGCCGGAGGGTGAGACCTACGTGGCGCGCGTCCGCGAGGCGCTGGAGCGGATCGTAGCGGCCAGCATGGAGGCTACGGGCCAGTCGCAGGCGCATGTGCTGCGGATCTGCGTGCTGCCGACCTTTGCCGCGCGCTGGCTGTTCCCGCGGCTCTCGTCCTTCCAGCGGCAATATCCCGACATCGAGATGCGGGTGGCGACTTCCTATGCCACGCATGAATTCTCGACCTCGGAATACGATCTCGAGATCCGATATGGCGACGGCAACTTCCCCGGCCTCACCTCGGAACTGCTGTTCAAGGAAGACCTGACACCGGTCTGCAGCCGCAAGCTCTTCCACGATGTGCTGGGCGACAAGCCGCTGTCGAAGGTGACGCCGGAAGACCTGCGCTATTTCACACTGCTGCATTCCGACACCTGCACGCAGAGCTGGCAGTCATGGCTGGGCTTTGCCGGCGCGAGCTTCGTGCTTGGCGAAACCATGAGCGTCTATTTCGATAGCTGCATGATGTCCTACGAGGCGGCCAATGCCGGCATGGGCTTTGCCGTCGCCAACCGCGCCTATATGGCAAGCGACATCCGCGCCGAACGGCTGGTGGCCCCCTTCGCGGTCCACCACCCCAACACGGCGGGCTGGTATTTCGTCAACCCCACCAAGGCGCTCGGCGCCCGCAAGGTGCAGTTGTTCAAGCAGTGGATCATGGCCGAAGCGGCGCTGACGCAGCGCCAGCTGGACGTAGAGATCGCCGGCGGACAACTAGGGCGCGCGGCGGTGGCTTGAAGGCCGGATGCCGGCTACCAGCGTTCGCACACCTCTTCCTCGATAGCTCTGGCCGCCAATATCCGGCCGTCGGCAGCGTCTTGGCCGCCAGACTTTTCACGATTGCCTCCGATGAGGTCGCGCGCAGCAAAACACGACACCCAGATACCCGCGAAGGCGGACCTCGGCGGAATTTCAGGATTTTCCGGTGATTTCTTCGGAGCTGTATAGCCGGCTACCGCGATCGCACCATGACGCAAAGCGGAGACTCAGCTATCTTATGTTGTGCGGCGGGCCTGATTTTCCCGCTTGGCCGGCGCTATCAGCTTCCTCCCAAGCAGCGCCGGCCTTCTTCGTTTCAGACTGACGACAATTCAGCCCGCCTGCCCTATTGCTTCGGCGCTGTACCCTGCTGGTCGCCACCGGTGGTCGATTTCGGCACCGGGTTCTTGTCGACCTGAGGATTCTGGTTGACTTCAGCGCCCGGCGCCTTGGTGGGTTGCACGCTGTTGTCACAGGCGACGAGCACGAGCCCTGCCGCAAGAGCCAGCAGCACAGGAAGCTTCTTCATGACGAGCTCCTCTCGTTTGCTCCTTGATCTCAAGGGCAACGAAGCGGTGGCGGTTTGGTTGCGTGGCGCGGTTTGGCTGGCTGGAGGGGAACCAACCGTTGGCCACCCGGTTGAGACCCGATCGAACCGCATAAGGAGATAGCCATGATCCGCCTGATGTTAACAGGCCTGTTTGCCTACACCGCCTACCGCGTCGCCATCAGGATTATCGACGAGGTGCCCGGCAACGTCGCGCCACTGGACATGCCGGGCGACGAGCGGCGCAATTTGCGGCGCCAGTCGGCGGCGATGGGGGTCGAGCCGAAGCGGTAGTTCAGCCAATCTCCCCTTGGGAGATCGTCTGTCGCGTCGGCTTTCGCCAATCGCCAGCGCCGTACCCGTTGCGAACAAAGCGGAAACGATGCTTGATGGGCGATGAACATCGCCGCTCGTGATTCGTCCTTCGAGGCGCCCGCCTATCTTGGCCGGCTGAACGACGAGCAGCGGCTGGCGGTGATGCATGGCGACGGCAAAGTGGCCGCGCCGCTGCTGGTGATCGCCGGCGCCGGCTCCGGCAAGACCAACACGCTGGCGCATCGCGTCGCCCATCTCATCGTCAAGGGCGCCGATCCGCGCCGCATTCTGCTGATGACCTTCTCCCGTCGCGCCGCTGCCGAGATGGCCAAGCGCGTTGAGCGCATCGCCGGCGAGGTGCTGGGACGCGACGCCGCCATCATCACCGACGCGCTCGCCTGGGCCGGCACTTTCCACGGCATCGGCGCGCGACTGCTGCGCGATTATGCCGAGCAGATCGGCCTCGATCCGGCCTTCACCATCCACGACCGCGAAGATTCCGCCGACCTGATGAACCTTGCCCGGCACGAGCTGGGATTCTCGAAAACCGAAAGCCGCTTTCCCACCAAAGGCACCTGCCTGCAGATCTATTCGCGGGCGGTGAATGCGCAGGCGCCGCTGGGTGAAGTGCTGGGCTCCGCCTTCCCGTGGTGCGCTGCGTGGGCGGACCAGCTCAAGGAGCTGTTCGCGGCCTATGTCGAGGCCAAGCAGGTGCAGAACGTGCTCGACTACGACGACCTGCTGCTCTACTGGGCGCAGATGGCGGCGGAGCCGGAGATCGCCGCGCATCTTTCCAGCCGCTTCGACCATGTACTTGTCGACGAATACCAGGATACCAACCGGCTGCAGGCCTCGATCCTTCTGGCGCTGAAACCGGACGGCGCGGGCTTGACCGTCGTTGGCGACGACGCGCAGTCGATCTATTCCTTCCGCGCCGCGGAAGTGCGCAACATCCTCGACTTTCCAAGACAGTTCGCGCAAGAAGCAGCGGTCGTCATGCTGGAGCGCAATTACCGCTCGACCGAGACGATCCTGGCCGCGGCCAACAAGGTGATCGGCGAGGCCAGCGAGCGCTTCACCAAGAATCTCTGGACCGAGCGGCGGTCATCGCACAAGCCGCAGCTGGTCAGCGTGCGCGACGAGGCCGAGCAGGCCAACTATGTCTGCCAGGCGATCCTGGCGGAGCGCGAGGCCGGCACGGCGCTGAAGGCGCAGGCGGTGCTGTTCCGCACCTCGAGCCATAGCGGGCCGCTGGAGGTCGAGCTCACACGCCGCAACATCCCTTTCGTCAAGTTTGGCGGCCTGAAATTCCTGGATGCCGCGCATGTCAAGGACATGCTGGCGATGCTGCGCTTCGCCGAAAACCCGCGCGACCGCGTCGCCGGTTTTCGGGTGCTGCAGCTCATGCCAGGGATCGGCCCATCTGCCGCCTCGCAGATCGTGGACGCCATGGCGACGTCGCTGGACGAGACGCTCGGCCTTGCCCGCTTCCGGCCGCCGCAGCGCGCCGCGCAGGATTGGCCGGTGTTCCTCGACATCTATGGCGGCTTACGCGCCGGCGCCAAATGGCCGGCCGACCTCGAGCGGATCAGGCTTTGGTACGAGCCGCATATGGAACGCATCCATGAGGATGCGATCACGCGCCGCGCCGACCTCATACAGCTCGAACAGATCGCATCGACCTATCCGTCGCGCGAGCGCTTCCTGACCGAGCTCACCCTCGACCCGCCCGACGCCACCAGCGACCAGGCCGGGCCGCCGCATCGCGACGAGGATTATCTCATCCTGTCGACCATCCATTCGGCCAAGGGCCAGGAGTGGAAGAACGTCTTCGTGCTCAACACCGTCGACGGCTGCATCCCGGCCGATCTCGGCGTTGGCACCAAGGAGGACATCGAGGAGGAGCGGCGCCTGCTCTACGTGGCGATGACGAGGGCCAAGGACAGCCTGCATCTCGTCGTGCCGCAGCGCTTTTATCCGCACAACCAGCCGGCGCGCGGCGACCGCCACGTCTATGCCTCGCGCACCCGCTTCATCCCGGCCTCGATGCTTTCGGCCTTCGAGCAGTCGTCCTGGGCAAGTGCTGCGCTCAAGGACGACCCGCGCCAGAAGCCGGGCGTCAAGGTCGATCTCGGCTCCCGCATGCGCGGGATGTGGAAATAGGCCGCCTGCCCGACGGATCACGTCCAGTACGGAAAAATCGGCACGCACGGAACCACTCGCCGCAAGCCGCGTTGTGTGGCGTCCTTCCCCCAGACCGGGGGCGGCAGCCCCCTGCTTCCACAGCCAATACACGAGGTCCGAATGTACGACAGGATGTTCTTCACCCCCGTCGCCCTCAGCGTCGGCGCCGGCCACAAGCGCATGATCGCCTCGCTGTTCGACATGCATGACTTCCTGACCGAATTTCCGCCGTCGCGCCGCCGCCTCAGCTACGGCGCCGCGGTGAAGGCATGCGAGGCAGCGCGCAGTGGAGAAATCTCGGTCGAGGCGGCGCGCGATGCGCTGATCACCTTCGCGGTGACGGCGGGCGTGCTCTGGCCCTCGGAGCAGCCGGTCGTCTCGGTCAAGCCGGTGACGCGCGGATATGGCGGTTTCGCCGCCTGAGGTTTACGGCAAAAGGACTACCCTCCCGCGAAAACCCGCCCCAGTGGCGGGCTTTTCCGTGCCGTCATTCCGGCTTGGCGGCGGCGGGCGCGGCCTCAACGATCGCCGCGGCCGGTTCGGCCGCGGCGACGAAGGGATAGACGAGCTGCTGGTGATAGAATTGCGGCACCGGCTCGTCGACGCCGTATTTTTCCGGCATTCGTTGCGGCATGAACAAGGTGCCGCCGATCAGGTCGAGAAAGGGCAATTGTCCGGCGAAATTGCTGTCATAGGCCTGGCGTTCGTTGGCATGGTGCCAATGATGGAACTGCGGCGAGGCAATCAGCCATTTCAGCGGCCCGAACTTTATGCGCGTGTTGGAGTGGATGAACACCGACTGCCAGTGATAGATCAGCACGTAGATAAGAACCGCCTCGCCGGAAAAGCCCAATGCGAACAGCGGCAGGAACGAAGCCGACTTGGTCAGGATCTGGTCCACCGGATGCACCCGGTGGGCGGCCAGCCAGTCCATTTCCTCGATCGAGTGGTGGATGGCGTGAAAGCGCCACAGGAACGGCACCGCGTGAAAGGCGCGATGGGCAAGGTAGAAGCCGATATCGGCGATGAGCAGAGCCTCGATTGTCTGCAGCCATAAAGGCTGCGACTGGACGGCGGCGGCGAGCGCTTCGGGAACGAAACGCTGCACCACGAGCATCGCCGCGCCGACCACCAGCAACATGCCGAGCTTGATGACGATGCCGTTGAAGAGCAGATAGACAACGTCGTTCAGCCAGTGCCGGCGCGTCGCCGATTGCTCTGCATGCAGCGGCAGGAGCTGCTCGAGCGGAATGAAGATGAGGGCGATGACCAGCACCGCCTTGAAGTCGATAAGGTCGAACACGGTCGCTCGCGGATCGGCTGAGGCCAGCCTCCGACACTAGCCGCCAAAGGATGAACGGACCGTTGATGGCGCAGAGCATGATGCGAAAAGCGTGAAGCGGCTTTCGGACGACATCATGCTCTATCTCTTTGATCTGGGCGGCGCGGACATCCCATGAAACTTTTCGAGCGCTGCGTGAAACACCGCACGGACCGCTCGCGTTCACCATGTCAGTGCGGACGCGCGGCAAGGAGGGCGGATGTTTCTCGATCGCGAGCGTTTCAAGCCGGCGGCCGAAATGCGGCTCAGCCGGGACAGATCGTCCATCCGGGTGACGATAACCGACCCTACGGCGTGCGAACTCGGCGAAGCCGTCTATGCCTGGATCACCGCCGACGGCAGGGCGGTCAGGATCGGCACCTGCGGCGCGTCGGCGGGCAAGCGCCTGCTTTCCTATCCCGGCTATATCAACCGCAGCCTCACCGGCCGCGGCGGCGCGACGCCCAAATGGGAGGCGCTGAAGTGGCTGAACCTGCTCACCGAACACGGCATGCTGACGGCGGTGGTGCACCAGCCGGAGCCGACCACGACCGCGGCGGGACTGATCAGGCCCTATCTCGATGTCGAGCGCCAGTTGATCCGCCAGCACAGGCCACTGCTCAACCGCAGCCACCGTTGACCTCGGCTTCCAGGCCGCGGGCACGACAATGGACGGCTACGGCGCGGTTGCCGGGCCTAAACGGATCGCACTTTGATTAGTGGACCGTGCCGGCGGCGTCGCCCGCCAGCCCGCCACGCGGGCTCTCGAAGCTCACCTGATCGCGGCCATTGGACTTGGCCTTGTAGAGATGACGGTCGGCGACCTGGAACACGTCATGGTAGGTGGTCGGGCCGCTGAAGGCGGTACCGCCGATGCTCACCGAAAGCGGCCAGGGCCGCCCGCCGGGTGCAAACTCGGCCTCGCGGATGCGGCGCCTGATGGATTCGGCGACCAGGAAGGAGCGCGCGGCGTCGGCGCCGGGCAGGAAGACCGCGAATTCCTCGCCGCCGATACGCCCGACAATGTCGGCGCCGTGCAGTTGCCCCTTGATCGTCGCCGCGATCAACCTCAGCGCCTGGTCGCCGCAATCGTGACCGAGGCGGTCATTGATCGACTTGAAGTGATCGGCATCGACGATCAGCAGCGCGCCGGCATCGGCGACCGTCTGGCCCCGCGCCCGCTCGAGGTAGGCCTCGACCAGCATCGAGAAGGCGCCGCGGTTGAAGACCGCCGTCAGGCTGTCGGTCGCAGCAATGACGCTGAGTTCCTTCTGCGTGATCGCCAGCTGGCGCATCTTCCACATCAGGAAGAACAGGAAGGAGCCGCCGAGGACAAGCGGCAGGAACAGGTCCGTGAGTTGCGCCCACAGCAGCGCCTGCGGCGACAGCGAGGGGAAATTGAAGGAATCGACGAAGAAGGCGGCGGCAATGAAAAAGGCGGTGCCGCCGGCGGTGACCACCACGACCCTGCCCCAACTCGTGGGGGACAAATCGATGCGCATGTCATTGCTCCCACTGCAATTGGCTTATTGTGCAGCGCGAGCGCAAAAGAAGTCCTAACATATTAGCTTCAATGCAAGTGTGGTTAAGACGCCGTCGGCATCGCCTTTGGTGACGGGCAGGCAGAAAGCCCGCCACCAAAGGCGGCAGGGTCTCCGACTGGCCGGAGGTTTTCGTCAGCGCGCCGCCGCAGCCGGCGACGCGGTAGGAGAATGCCGCGGAGCCTCACGGCCGGTTCGACACTCCCTGTTGGCCGTGGCCTGACTTTTCTTAAATTTGGAAAATTTCTCAAGAACAACCCGGCCGCAAACTTGGCCATTCATGGACAATGCAGCCCGATATGCTGCTTGACCGGCTATTGCCGGATAACTCGCGCGAGCACTTCTTCCGGCCAACGCGCTTTCAGGCGTAGGCGCGACCTTCCTCGGAGCGCTGGAACAGCGCAAGGTCGAGCGGCACCGAGGGTCGGCCGAGTACCGTGAGCACCATATGCGCCTGGCCGCGATGGTGGGTCTGGTGGTTGAAGAAATGGCTGAGCGCAGGCGAAAGGCGCTGCGAGACGGTGCGCATGTCGACGGTCATGTAGGAGAAACGGCCGGTGATCGCCTTGTCGCCCATCGCGCTCACCCAGTCGACGACCCTCCTGTCCTCGGCCTTGCGCGCCAGCTTCAGGGCCGGCAAGGCGTGGTAGAGCATGGCGGCTGTGTTCGAGGGCGCGTCGCCCTCGCCGGTGAAACGCTTCATCCAGACGCGGTCGACGGCGAGCAGATGGTTCAGCGTGCCGAGCATCGAGCCGAAGACAGCGCCGACGTCGCGACCGAGCTCGTCTTCGCCAAGATCGGCGGCGGCATCGTAGAGACGGCCATTGGCCCATTGATTATAGGCCGCAAACATCATGAAATGCTGCTTCATTTTTCCCACCCGGCTCAACTCGAATCCGGACCCTTCGTAACCCGCAGCAACGGACCCGCCAATGACCATTCTGCTTTACGACCTTGTCGGCCATGACATCGGCCGTCCGTTCAGCCCGCATTGCTGGAAGACCAAAATGGCCCTGGCGCACAAGGGGCTCGCCGCCACCAAGGTGCCGACGCGCTTCCTGGAGGTGCCGAAGGTCGAGGGCGGCGTGTCGAAGACGGTGCCGGTGATCCGCGACGGCGAGCGCGTGGTGGCCGATTCCTTCGCCATCGCGCTCTATCTCGACGAAGCCTACCCCGACCGGCCGACGCTGTTTTCCGGCGAAGGCGGCAAGGCGACGGCGCGCTTCATCGAGCGCTGGTCGCAGCTCACCATCCACCCCTATATCGCGTCGGTGGCTCTGACCGATCTGCATGCGATGCAGGACGAACCGAACGCGGCCTATTTCCGCGAGAACCGCGAACAGCGCTATGGCAAGCGCCTGGAAGACGTGGTGGCCAATCGCGACGCCGGGCTCTCGGCCTTCCGTGCCGCGCTGGAGCCGCTGCGCTCGACGCTGACCTACCAGCCCTTCATCGGCGGCGAGGCGCCGCTGTTTGTCGATTACATTGTCTTCGGGGCGCTGCAATGGGGTCGCATCGCCTCGCCTTTCCAGTTGCTCGACGATGCCGACGGCATCACGCGCTGGTTCGAGCGCTGCCTCGACCTGCATGGCGGGATCGGCCGGCAGGTCGCGGCTGCGGCGTGAACGCCGCGAGCGCGGGGCTGCCATGTTGCGCTATGAGATGCAGGCCGAGATCTGGGTCTATCCGGGCAAGGGTGGCTGGCATTTCATGACGCTGCCGACGGACGTCGCGGCGCGGATCAAGGCGGCGATGGCGGGGCTGGCGCGCCCTTGGGGCTCGGTCGGCATCACGGCGGCGATCGGCAAGACCAGGTGGCAAACGTCGCTCTTTCCCGACAAGTCGTCCGGCAGCCTGCTGTTGCCGGTCAAGGCCTCGGTGCGCCAGCGGGAAGGCCTCAAGGCGGGCGATGCGCCTACAGTGACCTTTGAGTTTGAGCTTTAGCGCCTATTTTGACGCGCCCTTGTCGCGCGCGTCCCCATTCGGCGCGTTGCTGTCGGCCAGCCTCACGCAGATCGGATCGCCCTGTTCCATACGCACGCATTGCCATTCCGGGCCGAAGCCGAAATTCTGCTCCGCGCGCTGCGGGAAGAAAAGCAGGGCAAGGACGACAGCGGCGAAAAATACGGCCACGAAAAGAAGGCCAGCCATGTCACCGCGTGTGAGATAGGGCCAGTTCATCGCCTCGGGCTCCGCCGCCACGGCGCTCCGGACCTCGCTCCCGAGGCGTGTGCAGCCGCCTGATTATCCCGCAAACGGCTCGCCTTGACCAGAAGCCGCCTCCCCTTGGCAAGCCGCCGGGCGACTTGTATAGAGCCCGCCACCCCAGTTTCCATTCCCACAACAAGGACGACCCTATGGCGATCGAACGCACCTTCTCCATGATCAAGCCGGACGCGACCAGGCGCAACCTCACCGGCGCCATCACCAAGATGCTGGAAGACGCCGGCCTGCGCGTCGTCGCATCGCGCCGCGTGTGGATGAGCCGCCGTGAGGCCGAAGGGTTCTACGCCGTGCACAAGGACCGTCCGTTCTTCGGCGAGCTGGTGGAATTCATGTCGTCGGCGCCCACGATCGTGCAGGTGCTGGAGGGCGAGAACGCCATCGCCAAGAACCGCGAAGTGATGGGCGCCACCAACCCGGCCAACGCCGCCGAGGGTACCATCCGCAAGGTGCACGCGCTTTCGATCGGCGAGAACTCCGTGCATGGCTCCGACGCGCCCGAGACCGCCGCGCAGGAGATCAAGTACTGGTTCTCGGACACCGAGATCGTCGGCTGAGCCGCAACTTTGGATCTCGCAGAGACGGCCCGCCCGAGCGGGCCGTTTTTATTTTGAGGGGTGGTCGCGCCTGCCGCGCGCCCTAGGTTCGACGACACCGGCGGCAGAACAGCCTAGGGCGTCGCCGGCTGTGAGCGACCACCGCGCTTCCGCCCAAATCGAGGGAGGCAAGCATGATCATGCCTCATGTTTCTAAAAGTGGCGTTGCATACCCGGACGACCTGGTCCTGTTGAAGCGTATCTATGACCAGCTCTGCGAGGAACGCGGCATCGTCGCAGGCAGTTCCGAGGCATCCGACCTGGCGATAGAGGCCATGAAACTCTTTTCCGCGGGCGTCTTCGATGAGGAGACGATCTGCCGCCGGCTTCGGGGGCGGATCGGAGATGGCGGGGGTCACTCCCCGTCGCCGTAGCGGATGACCTCGACCTTCTCCCTGGTGATCAGGCAGCTCTTCGTCTTCGTCAGCGCCTTGATCTCGGGGATCAGCGCATCGATCTTCTCGGGCGCGTCGGCAACGATCGCAGATCCTGCGACAGGCGCAGGATGTTGGCGGTGTGCAGCACGCTCGATCGGCCGAAACCGAGCGGGCCCCTCAGCACCGTCGCGCCCGCCATGACGGTCTCGCGCGCCTTGATGACGATCGCCTCATGCAGCGGCTTGCCACCGGCTGCTCTGTCGTCCTCGCCGAAGAAGATCCTGAGCAGCGCGCATTGGGTGGGAAGTTCCATGTTCTCTTCCCCTGATCACCGGTTTGGCCCGATCACCTGTCGGCCGGCAAGCGGTTGAGCCTGGACGCCATGAGATAGCCCAGCCACGCCGCGGCGAGCGACAGGCCGACCACACTGATGAGATAGGTCGCGGCCAGCGGCCAGTCGCCCTCGAACAGCAGGATAAATGTATCGAGGCTCATCGCCGAAAACGTGGTGAGGCCGCCGCAGAAGCCGGCCATGACGAAATTGCGGCTGGCCGGGCCGACCATCAGGCGCCCGTCCGGCCCGGTCAGCGTGGCGAAGGCCATGATGACCCACGAGCCGACGACATTGACGAAAGCAGTCGACCAAAGCGCGTTTATGCCGAGCAGCGAGACGATGACATAGCTCGACAGGAAGCGGGCCAGCGAGCCGATCGCCGCGCCACAACCGACCGCCAGATAGAGCCGCGTCGCCATCTGCCTGTCCGTCATCGTTCAGCCCGCCATGCCGGTGGCTGAACCAGAAACCCAGACGATCGTCCAGAAGCCAAGCGCGACGAACAACACGCACAGCACTGACGAAGCGACGACGTTGAAGGCGGCGAGCCGCCCCTCGCCGTCGAGCGCGAGGTTGAGCGTCTGCAGGCAGAAGGACGATACCGTGGTGTAGCCGCCGAACAGGCCGACGACGATCAGGTCGCGGACGAGATCGCCGGCGAATACGCCGCCGACAGCCCGCGCCGCGCCTGCGAAGGCGCCGATGGCCAAGGCGCCGGAAACGTTTACCAGCAACGTGCCCCAGGGAAAGGTCTCGCCGATGGCACGGCCGACCATGCCGGAGAGGAAAAAGCGGGAAATGCCGCCGAGGAAACCGCCGATCAGAACCAGGGCGCAAGCCGCAAGGGTCATCGCTTCAATGCCTTTCCAAACGCGATTCCGCACCGGAATCACTTCACGAAATGAGGCATGATGCGAGCGGGAAAAACAAATCCTGCCGCGCGAGAGCACGCCTGGCAGGAGTCATCAGCCCTAAGGGCAGTTTCGGGGAACCCCATCCCCATTTTCGAGGGAGCCTAGGGGGTCGAGGTGGCGGGGTCAATTGGCGCCTCAGCGGATCAGCGGCGTGTCCCAGAGATCGCCGAGCAGCGTCTTCAATTCCTGGAAGCGCTTCGGCCCAAGCTCCTCGGCCCATTCCCGCTCGATATCGAGCAGGATGTCCGCCATCTTCTGGTAAGCGGCCCTGCCCCTGTCGGTGAAGTTCACGACGGTCCCCCCGGCATCGTCGGGCGCCGCGCTGCGAATGATATAGCCCATCCCCTCCAGCGTCTTCAGCAACTGGTTCATGGCCTGCTTGCTCATCGCGGCCCGCTCTGCAAGCGCGCTCGGACGCATCCCGTCCGGTCCTGGATACTGGATCACGGCCATATGCGGCGGGCTCAAATCGTCGAAGCCGGATGCCCGCAAATCCCTGATCAGCTTGCGGTGGATGGCCAAGGCCGGCACGCGCAACAGCGCGCCGATCAGTGGCGGTTTTTTCGGAGGATCGTCCGTGGATGGAGGCATTGACATACTCGTAAATTGAGTTTACTCATTTCGGTAAATTCGATTTACCACGTGGGAGGATGGAATGCTAGGGAAAGCCGGCAATGTGCGCGTCAATCCGGCGGAAGAAACGATCGGCGATGATGGCGGCCTCGCCATTCGCTTCCTGCTCACCGGGGACCAGTCCAACGGCAGCATCGCGGCCTTCGAACTGACCGTGTCCGGCTCGCAGCGGCTGCTCGCCCCGGCGCACAGCCACGACCACTACGAGGAAACGATGTACGGCATCGAGGGCGTACTGACGCTCACGGTCGACGGGCAGCGACACGAGGTCGGGGTGGGACAGGCTCTCTGCATTCCGCGCGGCACGGTCCATCGCTTCGACAACAACACCGCGGAAACCGCCAAAGTGTTGTGCGTGGTCACACCCGCGGCGATCAGCCCGGACTATTTCCGCGAGGCCTTTGCCATTTTTGGCGCCGGCGGCCCGCCGGACCGGGCGAGGATCATGGACCTGATGCGCCGCTTCGGCCTGACACCGGCGGCGGCGGCGCAGGCTTGAATTCCTGGCGCATGCCGCAAATCGAACTGGCTGAATGGAAAGACCTCAACTCGCGCCAGGCAAATCAAACCGATTGGCAAGTTTGGGAGGGATTGCGGTCGTTCGATGGCCGAACGGGATTTTTATTCGCGCTGTTGACGCGGTCCGGCATGCTAGAGCGTTTCACCATTTCCTGGAAACGGCGAACCGCTCTATCTCTTTGTTTCACGCAATTCCGGACGGAAAACCGCGTCCCACTTTCTTGGAATTGCTCTTAAAACCCGCCGGCCCCCCGGCGGGCGGACGTCATTTGGCTTGACGGTCTTTCACATTCGCATGGGCGTTCGCCGCCTCGGTATCGGTAGACGGCGTCTTCGTCTCCTCGCCGGCGAACGGACTGCCCTGTCCAGGCGCAAGGTCACCGCTGTGGCCGGCCTTGTTGGTCTGGAAAGGCTGGCTGTCGGGGCTGAGGCCGTGCTGCGTGGCGTTGAACAGGTGATCGTCCGCCCTGGCAAAACCGGCCAAGGCGATCAGCGATATGCTTGTGACTGCGAGAAAGAGCGTGTGCTTTTTCATATCTGGTCTCCTTTGAGCGCCAGATCGATCCGCGCATTCGGTCTGGCGGTTTAAGTGAAGGGACATCGTCCCTTTGCCTGCCCGCCATCTGCATAAGTCAACGCCTGGCGTTGCCGGTTTATTCCGGCGAACACGGTTTCGAGGCGGAAAAGTCGCGCGGTCAGGCGCGGCGCACGACGTCAGTGCGCCATTTTCAGCAAAACCGTCCGCGGCCTGCTCGCCAGCGGATCGAGCTGGTGACGTGTATCGGTAACGAACATCAGCCGCTCGCCGACCGTGATGCGCGCCTGCAGCGCGTAGGTTCGGCCCTTCTGGATCGACTTGGGATCGAAGCCGATGTCGAACTTGATCGGCACCTGGCCGGTGGGCGCTATCCTGCGCCTGGCGATCACGGTTGCCGGCGCATCGGCCAGCGAGACATCGGCAAGCTCGACCACGAGCACGGCATCGGGCGGCAGGGCGATGCGTTCACGATAGGTCACCTCGCCCGCGATCGTCTTTTCGCCGGCATTGGTCACTTCCGGCACGGCAAGCACGCCGACGACCAGCGGCACCAGCCCGAAGATGAAAAACTCCGCGATCCCGTCCAGCATGAGATTGCTCCGCCAAGCAAATCAAACCGATTGGCAAGCTTGGGAAGGATTGCGGTCGTTCGATGGCCGAACGGGAGTTTTTTCTGATGCATGTCGTTGCCCCAGAACCGCTGCACACTTCTGGGCGACATGCATTATTCGCCTTGTTTCTTCCAGCGGTCCGCGGCGTGATCGTCGGCTTCCTTGGCCTCGACCCAGCTGCCTTGAGTTCCGTCGGCGAGATGCTCCTTCTTCCAGAAGGGCGCGCGCGACTTCAGGTAATCCATCAGGAAATTCGCCGCCTCGAAGGCCGCCTCGCGGTGCGACGAGGCCGCGACCACCAGCACGATGTTTTCGCCCGGCGCTATCTTGCCATGGCGATGGATGACGGTGAGCCCCTGCAGCGGCCAGCGCTCGAGGGCTTGCGCGGCGATGCGGCCGATCTCGGCTTCGGCCATGCCGGGATAGTGCTCGAGCTCGAGCGCCGACAGCGCACCCTGCTCGTCGCGGCAAAGGCCGGAGAACGTGACCACGGCGCCGATATCGGCCCGGCCCCCGGTCAGGCCGGCGATCTCGGCGGCGACGTCGAAATCCTCGCGCTGGATGCGGATGGCGGGCACCACGGCGCCGGCCATCTCAGCCCCCGGTCATCGGCGGAAACAGCGCGATTTCGCGCGCGCCCGCTATCTTCTCGCGGTGGCCGACATGTTCCTGGTTGATGGCGACGCGGATGACGTCGGGGTATTGCAGCGCGTTCTCATACTCCTCGCCGCGCGACTTCAGCCAGCGCAGCAGATCGGCGACCGTCTCGATGCCGGAAGGCAATTCGACGTCCTCTTCCGGCTTGCCGATCCGCTCGCGCACCCAGGCGAAATAGATGAGCTTCGTGGGCATTGTCTTCACTCGTCCATGATGTGCTTGAGGCCGGCGCGGAAATAGTCGTAGCCGGTGTAGAGCGTGACGAGCGCCGCGACCCACAGCAGCACCAGGCCGATCTGGGTGGTCAGCGGAAAGATCTTGTCGCCGGCCGGGCCGACCAGCAGAAAAGCGATGGCGACCATCTGAATCGTGGTTTTCCACTTGGCGAGCTGGGTCACCGGCACCGACACTTTCAGGGCAGCCAGATATTCGCGCAGGCCCGAAACCAGGATCTCGCGGCACAGGATGATGATCGCCGCCCAGAGCGACCAGCCGGCGATACCGCCATGACGGTCGGTGTCGGCGGCAAGCAGGAGCAGGCAGGTTGCGACCAGCAATTTGTCGGCGATCGGATCCAGCATCTTGCCGATGTTGGAGGTCTGCTGCCAAGCGCGCGCGAAATAGCCGTCAAAGTAATCGGTGATGGAGGCCAGCAGGAAAATGACCAGCGCCGACCAGCGGGCGAAGTCGGACGACTTCAGATGCCCTTCTAGAAAGAAGCACAGAACGACCAGCGGCACCGCGACGATGCGGGCATAGGTGAGGATGTTCGGCAGGTTGAACGCGCGTTGTGCCATGTCGTCTCGGGAAATCTCCTCCGCCAGACGTACTCAAATCAGAAGCGAATGCAGGGGGTCAACAGGCGAGATTCGATTGGACAGGGAAAAATGGCGTGAAGGTCGGCGTGAAGCACCTCTCTCTGGTCTGGGCATTCCACGTCAGAGGCAGAGATTGGCAACTTCGATGTATACTCTTCTTGCAACGTTGGGATTGGCGAAGCCTAAGCAACTTCGTCATCCACGGGCGGAGCGGGAGCGAAGCGGACGCACAGACCCGAGGATCCATTCCGTGACCTCGCGCGGACTGCAACGGAGCAGAACGGAGGTTTTCTGAACCGCTGCAACGCGTAGAGGTAACGGAATGGATTCCAGGGTCTGCGCCGCGTCGCTGCGCTCCTGCTCCGCCCTGGAATGACGACGTGGTGGGCGTTTGAGCTAATCGCCAAGGTGCAACATCCCTCACCACACCGACGCCTTGGTCAACCTTCCATGCTCGCGACCAGCCCTCAGCTCTCGTGGAAGTGATTGTAGACCAGCTTCGCCACATGCTCGGAAATGCCGTCGACCTTGACCAGGTCCTCGACCGCGGCGCGGCTGACCGCCTTGGCGGTGCCGAAGGCGAGCAGCAGGGCGCGCTTGCGGCCCGGGCCGATGCCGGCGATCTCGTCGAGCGGGCTTTTGACCATCTCCTTCTTGCGCCGCGCCCGGTGCGAGCCGATGGCGAAACGGTGCACCTCGTCGCGCAGGCGCTGGACGAAATAGAGCACCGGATCGCGCACCGGCAGCATGAAGGAGTCCCTGCCCTTGACGAAGAAGCGCTCGCGGCCGGCGTCGCGGTCCGGGCCCTTGGCGATGCCGATGGCCACCACCCGGTCCTCGACGCCGAGATCGGCGAGGATCTGGCGCACCGCCGTCATCTGGCCCTGGCCGCCGTCGATCAGGATGACGTCCGGCCAGGCCGGGAAGCCGCCATTGCCGGCGACCAGATCCTCCTCGCCGGTTTCGTCCTCGACCGCCGGGCCGGGCTGCTCATCGCCATGTTCCTTGAGCAGCCGCGAAAAGCGCCGCTGCATCACTTCGCGCATCATGCCGAAATCGTCGCCCGGCGTGATCTCGGTCGAGCGGATGTTGAATTTCCGGTACTGGTTCTTCACGAACCCCTCCGGCCCGGCGACGACCATGGCGCCGACCGCATTGGTGCCCATGATGTGCGAGTTGTCGTAGACCTCGATGCGCACCGGCGGTTTTTCCAGGCCGAAGGTCTCGGCAAAACCCTTGAGCAGGCGCGCCTGGGTCGAGGTCTCGGCCAGCCTGCGGCCGAGTGCCTCGCGCGCGTTCTGCAGCGCATGGTCGGTCAGGTCCTTCTTCTCGCCGCGCTGCGGCACCGAGATGGATATCTTGCGGCCGGCATGGGTGGAGAGCGCCTCGGCGAGCAGTTCTTGCTCCTGCGCGGTCTGCGACAGAAGCAGCGCGCGCGCCGGCAGCTTGTCGTCATAGAACTGCGCCAGGAACGAGCCCAGCACCTCCGCCGGCTCCAGCGCCGGATCGGCCTTGGGGAAATAGGCGCGGTTGCCCCAGTTCTGGCCGGTGCGGAAGAAGAACACCTGGATGCAGGTCTGGCCGCCCTCCTGGTGGATGGCGAAGACGTCGGCCTCTTCCACCGTCTGCGGGTTGATGCCCTGATGCGCCTGCACATGCGAGAGCGCCGCGAGACGGTCGCGGTAGATGGCGGCGCGCTCGAAATCGAGCTCTTCCGAGGCCTGCTGCATGGCGGCCGAGATTTCGGTCTTCACCTTCTGGCTGCGGCCGGAAAGGAAGTCCTTCGCTTCTTCGACCAGCTCGGCATAGCCCTCATGCGAGATCTCGCCGGTGCAGGGACCGGCGCAGCGCTTGATCTGGTAGAGCAGGCAGGGCCGCGTGCGGTTCTCGTAGAAGGAGTTGGTGCAGCTTCGAAGCAGGAAGGCGCGCTGCAGCGAATTGATGGTGCGCCCGACCGCGCCGGCCGAGGCGAAAGGGCCGAAATAGTCGCCCTTGCGCGAGCGCGCGCCGCGATGCTTGTAGATGCCGGGCGAGACATGGTCGCCGGTCAAGAGGATGTAAGGGAACGATTTGTCGTCCCGCATCAGCACGTTGAAGCGGGGCCTGAGCCGCTTGATGAGGTTGGCCTCGAGCAGCAGCGCCTCGATCTCGGTGCGGGTGACGACGAACTCCATCGTCGCCGTCTCGCGCACCATGCGGCCGATGCGTGCAGTGTGGAACCGCCCCTGAGCATAGTTGGTGACGCGCTTCTTCAGGCTGCGCGCCTTGCCGACATAGAGCACGTCGCCGGCGGCGTTCATCATGCGGTAGACCCCGGGCTGGTTGGGGAGCCGCTTGACGAAGGTCTGGATCACCTCAGCGCCGACCATGCCGTCGGCGTCGCCGGCATGAGGCGTCCAGTCTATGGCCGTGAAGGCGACGTCAGGCCCGGTCGGGATCGACTCCGGCTCGACGATCTCCTCCGCCGCCTCGTCCTCGACGTCGAGATCGACACCGGGCGGCAGATCGTCGGCGGCGCCGTTTCTTTTATGTCTTTGGGCTGCGGGACTCATTCCACCATGCCTGTCACATCGGGCGTCTGCCACGCAAGATGCTGGCCGCCGTCGAGCGCGATCATCTGGCCGGTCACCGATCGCGTCTGCCAGAGATAGCGGATCGTGGCGCCGAATTCGGACAATTGCGGGCCGCGCTTCAGAATGAGGCCCTCGACTTGCTTGCCGAAGTCAGCGTCGTCCTGGCGCTTGTTCTTCAGCGTCGGGCCGGGGCCTATGGCGTTGACGCGAATATGGGGCCCAAGCGCCTGCGCCAGCATCTGCGTTTGCGTCCAAAGCGCCGATTTCGACAGCGCATACGAGAAATAGCGCGGCGTCGGCCGCCAGACGCGCTGATCGATGATGTTGACAATCAGCCCCTCTTCGCCTTCAGGCAGGGCGCGGGCAAAGGCCTGCGCCAGAAGCGCCGGCGCCTTCACATGGATGGCGAAGTGGCGATCCCAGGCCTGCCAGTCGAAATCCTCGACACGATCGTCGACGAACAGGGAAGCGTTGTTGACCAGCAGCGTGACAGGTCCGAGCACCGCTTGCGCGCGACCGACAAGGCCGCCCACGGCTTCCATGTCAGTGAGGTCGGCAGCTACCATGGCGGCGCGGCCGCCCTCGCCCGCGATCTTCTCCGCCAGCGCCTCGGCCTCGTCGCTTGACCGGTTGGCGTGGATGGCGACAGCAAAGCCATTGGCGGCAAGGTCCTCGACGATCGCCTTGCCGATCCGTCTTGCTCCACCCGTCACCAGCGCGACAGCCGTGGCTTGTCTCATCTTGTCAATCCTCAATCGGCTTCACGATTCCGGGAAGCCGGCACAATATGACGGGCCAAGCGTTAAATGCCATTTCCACCTGGGGCAAGAATGTGGCGAAGCGGCCCGGACGCGCTTCCGCCCCGCCGGATTTGGGGCACCGTTCCCGGCAATATATGTCGCTGGACCCCTTGAACCAAGCGCTGTGCAGCGCAACATATTTAGCCTGCTGACATTCGCTGTTGCGAAGATGCAACGTCAACTTTCGGCCTCATTCGCGCCGGGATATGACCCAAGTTCAGGTTCGCTTCAGCCGCATTTCAGCACGACATTTGGAACCGTTGAGCGCCAAGCCCGTTTATCCCCCCGGACGGGCCGGGGCGTTTCATGAACAAACAAGCCTAAGTGTCTTGTGGCTTAAGGAGAGTATAACAATGAAGACCAATCTCAAATTCGCGCCGCTCGCCGCTGCGCTCGGGCTGTTCGCCCTTGGTGGTACCGCCTTCGCGGCCGACGTCGTTTCCGAGGAGCCGCCGGCTCCCGCCCCGGTTGCCGAGCTTCCGGTTGCTTCCTGGGCCGGCCCTTATGCCGGTATCAATCTCGGCTACGGCTTCGGCGGCCATGTGAAGGCCCCGGGCGTCGACGCCAAGACCAAGGGCTTCATCGGCGGCGTTTTCGGCGGCTACAACTGGCAGCAGGATAACTTCGTCTACGGTGCTGAAGCCGACCTCGGCTACAATGGCACCAAGGGTTCGGACAACGGCCTTTCGGCCAAGACCGGCATCGAAGGTTCGCTGCGCGCTCGCCTCGGCTATGCCGTGACCCCGGAAATCCTGCTCTATGGCACGGGTGGTCTCGCTGCGAAGAACCAGAAGATCGACGACAGCGTCACCGGCGTGAACGACAGCAAGGCCATGCTCGGCTGGACCGCCGGCGCCGGTACCGACATCAAGATCACGGACAACGTGTTCGGCCGCGTCGAGTATCGCTACACCGACTACGGCAGCAAGAACTTCGGCGACACGGGCAAGGTCAAGTCTTCGGACAACCGCGTCACGTTCGGCGTCGGTATGAAGTTCTAAGTCGTAAAAGCCACGACACGGAAAAGCCGGGCCTTGCGCCCGGTTTTTTTGTGTCCGCGGAAGACGGAAGGGCTGCGAGCTCGTCAGTCGTCCTCATTTCGACCGCTTCGGCAGTTTCGCCTTCGCCGGCAGCGTCTCGACGAAAGCCAATGCGCGGCCGAGCCAACCGGCAAGATCGGCGTCGGTTGCCGTCCCTTCGGACGCGACACGGATATAGCCTTCCATCGAGCGCCCGCCCATCTCCATCGCGCCTGCATGAGGAAGTGCCGCGGCGGCCGCATGCGCGCCCTTGCCGACACGTACCAGAAGCCCGCGCTTCGAGGTGCCGATCAGCATGTTGCCGTTGATCATGAAACAGGTGCCGCCGAACATCTTCTGCTCGGTGAAGGCGCGCCGGCCGAGGGCGGCGCGCAGGCGTGCGACCATCGGGTCCGGCGCGGCGCTGGTTGAGGGCTTTGCCATGCTCACCACTCCGACTTGGGTGATGCCAGGCAAGCATGGAAGGGAATGGGGTTCAAGTGGGGGCGGCGTAATGGAGAAGCGCAGCGGCGAAGCTGCTGATCTCCCCCTTGCGGAGGAGATTGGCAGTTCTCACCCCGGCACGCTTGCCTTCAACTCGGGGAACTTCTCATCGAACCTAGCGGCCCAGCGCACGAGCCGGCTGTGGCCTTTCTCCCATTGGCCGGAAAAGCGCAACGCGAGATAGCCGAGGGCGGCGCGCATCGCCATGTGGCCGGCGGTGATCTTCTTCGGCAGCTTCGGCGGGTTGGCGTTGATGAAGTCGAGCGCGGTGGCGATCTTGGCCCACTGGCGGTCGAGCCAGGGCTGGTAGACCATCGCCTCCGGCCGCGTGCGGCGCTCATAGACCATCGACAGGGCGCAGTCGCAGATGCCGTCGGCCAGCGCCTCGAGAACTTCCGCCTCGAGCCGCTTGTCCGGATTGCGCGGGAAGAGTGCGTTCTTCGACAACCGGTTGAGATGCTGGGTGATGGCGCGGCTGTCATGGATCGAGCGGCCGTCCTCCAGCACCAGCACCGGGATCTTGCCGAGCGGATTGGCCGACATCAGCTCAGCGGGCTTGTCCTCCGTCTTGACTGGCACGAGGTCGATCGCGATGCCGGCATAGGCGGCCGCCATGCGGACCTTCGAACTATAGGGCGACGTGGAAGCGTAGAGCAGTTTCGGCATGATCGGGTTCCCAGTTGTTTACGGCACTGTTGACCGATCGGGATCCGAAGGGCAACGGCCAGCCGGGCAATCCGGATTGGCCAACAGCATCTTGCCGGCGCGGGCACCCCAAAGAAAAAGCTCCCGGAAGTTCTGCCTGGCGGCAAAATTTCCGAGAGCTTTAGGAGGAGCGCCCGCTCCGACTCCGCCCGCTGTGGCACCGGATTGGCGAGAGGGGGGCCAAGGTGGCACCCGCCCTCACCTGTTGCGGTTCGCGAGCGAAGCTACGCGATTACTTCTTGGCGGCCGGCTTCTTCGCCGGAGCTGCCTTCTTCACTGCTGCCGGTGCCTTGGCGGCGGCGGCTTTCAGCGGAGCCTTGGCGGCGGGTTTGGCCGCTGCCTTCGCTGCCGGCTTCTTGGCGGCAGGCTTGGCCGCCGGCTTTGCCGCAGCCTTGGCGGCGGGCTTGGCCGCTGCCTTCGCCGCCGGCTTCTTGGCGGCGGGCTTAGCCACAGCCTTTGCCGCGGCCTTGGCGGCGGGCTTGGCCGGAGCCTTGGCGGCGGGCTTGGCCGCTGCCTTCTTCACTGCTGCAGGTTTCGCGGCAGCCTTAGCTGCCGGCTTCTTTGCCGGCGCTTTCGCCGCCGGCGCCTTGGTTGTCGTCTTTGCCATGCGATGCCCCTTGCGTTTTGCCGATGGTCGTGAGTGACCCGGCGTGTCTATGCATATCTGACTCGCGACTGTCTAGCCAGCGAAGCAACACAATGATTTTCAGTTATTGAATTTTGGTTACACGAAACGCTCGAAGATGCATCTCATTGAAAAATTGTGAGCGAATCTATCACTTTCGAAGTGACAGCCCGGCCCACAGGTTTTCGCGCTGCTTCTATCACCCGATCATCCAGCAGCCCGAGGCATAACCTTATATCACAATGTGAGCATAGTGCTCACAATAGAGGACACACCGCCAAACGTCGGCTTCATCTTGTCCAGCGAAAACATCTACAGATGAACCTATCAAGCGCGACGACCAAAGCTTGCGCATCTTAAAGTGAGCCTAAAGCTCATATTCAACCACCGGGATCAAACGTCGCCGCCGGTCAGCGATCACGCCGCAGGCGGCGCGCCGGCTCGGCCCGGTGCAGATGGACGGCGTAGGTGTCCCAGGGCGGCGAGAGCGCGATCCTGGCCAGCATGCGGCCGATCTCGCCGCGATGATAGCTGCCGTGCAAGACGATATGGGTCAGCATTTCCTGCCTCGTCATGCAGCCCCTGTCGCCGTCGGTGAAGGTGAAGGCGACCGGGTCGGCAAGCTCTTGCTCCGCAACGGTTTCAAGATAGTCGAGATACCAGCCGTCGATCTCGGCCAAGGCGACGCGCAACGCGCGCGGTTCGGGCGTGTCCGGGGTATTGTCGCTCGCATAGCCATGGGCGACGCCCTCCAGATGCGCGGCAAAAATCCGCGACACGACATGGATATGGTTCATCAGGTGGATCGCGGCGCGCCGCTCCTCGGGGTCGCGGGACGGATCCATCCCCGCAAGCTTTCCCGCGAGCTCATCATTCGCCCAGGCCTGATAGACAAGCAGGCTCTTCAGCAAGGTCTTGGCGCTCATGTGCCGGCCCATTTGCGTTGGTGAAATGAATGTGAGTATCCTGTTTATATTCTCGGGAGACTGGCCAGGATGTCTACTCGCATTGCAAAGCCGGCCGCACGCATGCGCAAGCAGCCGCGCCAGGCGCGTTCGATCGCCACCGTCGAGGCAATCATCGAAGCCGGTGCTCGCGTTCTTAGCGAGCTCGGCTGGGCGGGCTTTTCCACCAACAAGGTGGCGGAGGCCGCAGGCGTCAGCATCGGCTCGCTCTATCAATATTTCCCCGACAAGCTCGCTCTGGTCGAAGCGATCCGGCGCCGTCACTTCGATCATGTGCTGTCGGTGATTCGCGAAGCGGCGGCCGACGAGAAGCCGCTCAGGCAATTCGCGCGCGAGCTGGTGCGCGGCATGATCGGCGCGCACTCGATCCATCCGACGTTGCACCAGGTGCTGCTCGACGAGGCGCCCGGCGACCGCGGCTCGCGTGCCGCGCATGCCTCGTTTCAGACGCGCTATCTCGAACACTACGCGGCGGCCGTCGCGCAGTACCGCAAGCGCCGCAAGGATACCGAGACGATGGCGCGCGTGCTCTCCTCGGCGATCGAGGGCGTGATCCACAACGCGGCACGGCGCAACATGCTCGACGCGCCGGAATTGCAGAGGCAACTGGTCGAGCTGATCGAGGCCTACGTATCGGGCGGCAGGGCAGCCTGAGGCAGCGACGGCAAAGTGGCTGGCGCCGGCCGCGTGCCCGCGCCTCCTCGGTTACCGGCATCGCAATTAAATTCGTATCGCCTGTCGATTCCGACGATCGCCGTTCGTCGTATCATCGCAACCTGCAAACCGAAGGAACACAAAGATGCGTTTCATGATGCTGATGATCCCCGGCGGCTACGCGACCGCCGCTCCCGACGTCAGGCCCGAGGCCGAGGCCGTGGCAACGATGATGAAATACAATGAAGAGCTGAAGCGGGCCGGCGTGCTGCTTGCGCTCGACGGGCTGCATCCGCCGTCCTCGGGCGCGCGGGTTTCCTTCAAGGGCGGCAAGCCAGCCGTCACCGACGGCCCGTTCGCCGAGGTCAAGGAAGTGCTCGGCGGCTATTGGATGATCGACGTGCGCTCGCCCGAGGAAGCCATCGAATGGGCACGCCGCTGCCCCGCGGGAGAAAACGACGTCATCGAGGTCCGGCGCGTTTTCGAGATGAACGATTTTCCCGAGGACGTCCAGAAGATCGTCGACGGGTTCGACGAGCTCAAGGATTGACCGCGACTGCAACGATCGAAGCGGTCTGGCGGATCGAGCAGCCGAAACTCGCCGCCAAGCTCACCCGCACCCTGCGCGATGTCGGGAGCGCGCGCTGCTGCTGGCGCGGGCTGGTGACGGTGATGGTTGAGAGAAAAAGGATAGGCCGGCGGGACAGCGCCCCTCCGGCCTGCCTATCAGCCGGAAAATTTACCTGAGCACGCGGCAGCGGCCGTTATAAACCAGCCAGCGGTCGAAGCCCGAGACGCAGAATTCGACATTGTCGCCGATCGAGGCAAAGCCCTGGCCTTCCTCGATCAGGTAGAAGATCGAGCGGTCGCGACCGTCCGACAGGTTGACGGTGGCGCGGCAATAGTGGCGGCCGATCGGCCATTCGTCGGTTGCCGGCTCGTAGCGATGCTGGCGGATGTTGCGGAAATCTGTGATCGCGACATCCGGCAGATGCGGCACGTGATGCACTTGGTAGGAGAAGCGGTCGGTGATCTTGCTCAGCACCCAGCTTTCGCCACAGACGCTGCCATCGTCGCCGCTGTAGATGGAAAGGTCTGCGGCCTGCGCCGCCTGGGTGAAACCCAGCGGAGCGGCAAAGGGAGTGGACAGCGCAACCAGCGCGGCAAGGGCGGAATGGGCGAAGCGAGTCATGACAGCCTCTCAAGGTCGGTTGCGCGCACTGTGCGGATTCGCTTGGCGGCGGTCAAGCGGTCGCGAAAACAATGGTTTTCGCAAAACTTCGTTCCAGCCTTCACCAGCTAACCAAGAGTGCCAGCAAGCAGCAGCCCGCCGATTACCGCGATGTTGATCAGGAACGCATTGCGCAGCACCTGGCGCTCCGGTTCCTCGCTGGCCCAGAAACGCAGCAGCATCGCGTTCGTCGCCAGCGTGAAGATGACCAGCGCGCCAGCAGCGAAGGGCCGGGCCATGCCAACGGCAAGCAGGAAACCCGCAACGATCTCGACCGCCGAACCGGCGGCCAGCATCAAGGCCGGCGCCGGAAATTTCTGGACGGCCAGATAGTCGCGCATCGCCCCGAATTTCAGGAAATGTTCGATGCCGGCGAAGACGAACACGCCACCGATGAGGAGAGCGCCAAGCGCTTGAACGGTTTGAACAGTCATGGCGGCGTCCTCTCGATGATCTGCTTCGCTCCGCTCAGTCCTCGGGGACGAAGGCCGGGTTGTAGACGACCTCCCACAGATGATCGTCGGGATCCTGGAAATAACCGGCATAGCCGCCCCAGAAGGTTTCTTGCGCCGGCTTGACCACGCGCGCGCCGGCCTTGACGGCCTCGGCCATCACCGCGTCGACCTCGGCCTCGCTGCCGACATTGTGGCCGATGGTCAATTCGGTCGGGCTGCGGCCGCTCTGCGGCACCGTGGCATCCCAGGCGATGTTGGCGCGTTCGTAGATGGCAAACTTCAAGCCGCCGGCGAGTTCGAAGAAGGCGACGGCGCCATGCTCGAATTCCCGGCCGATGATGCCTTCGGTCGGCAGGCCGAGGCCGTCGCGATAGAATTTGAGCGACGCTTCCAGATCGTCGACGCCGAGCGTCAATACGGTGATGCGAGCTTTCATTTCTCTCACTCCTTTCTATATTCGAAACCAACATCCGAAATCGGACCTGGTTGGCAAACGCGCCGATGGGCGCCATCAGGCCACGTCTGTTCTGCCATGGATGACGAGGCCGGCCTTGAAGATTTCGGCCAAATTGACCGCCGCACCGATCCGGCATCCGACGGTTGAGATCGGAGAAGAGATGGAACCGGTCCTGGCGCAGACAATCGGCTTCTTCCGGGAACGGCCCGCTGGCAAAGGCCTGGCCGATGCCTTCTGGGCGATCTGGGTCCACCGCATGGACGAGCGCGCCGCTCCGCCCCTCGTCATCACGCCTGACGCGACGATCGACCTGCAATGGATCGACGGCCGCTTCCGCGTTGCCGGGCCGGACAGGGTGCCACAGATCGAGACGCCTGCCGCCGGCGCGGTGATCGTCGGCTTCCGCTTCCGGCCGGGCGCGGCCGCCGGCTGGCTCGGCGTGCCGGCCAGCGAAATCGTCGGCGGGCGGCTGGACCTCCAGGAGTTATGGGGCACGCGTGCCCGCGAACTGTCGGATCGCATCAAGGCTACGACCGATCTGCCGGCCATGCTGCGGCAGTTGGAAGAGACGGTCGGCATGCGCACCGAGGGCCGCGATGCGCTGGACCCGCGGATGGGCCGGGCCTTTGGTGTCCTCGACGAGGGCCTGTCGCCGGAGACGCCGCTGGTTCCCTTCCTGCAGCGCCATTTGCATATGAGCGAACGGACGCTGCGACGCCGCTTCGAGGACGCCTTCGGCTATGGCCCGAAGACGCTCGATCGCATCCTGCGCTTCCACCGGTTCCGGCGCCTGCAACGGCAGCAGGGCGAAGCCTCGACCGCGTTGCTCGCCATCGAGGCCGGCTATGCCGACCAGGCGCATCTGATCCGCGAAAGCCGGCGGCTGACCGGTGTGACGCCTACGGCGCTGGCTCAGGCGCGCGGTCGCCCTACTCGCCCGCCAGCCAATCAAGCGTCCATCGCGACGGCTGCCGGAGAGCAAGCGCCTTGTGGAGAGCGGGCAACAGGATTTTCAATTCGCCTTCCAGCGTGTAGGGCGGATTGACCACCACCATCCCGCTGCCGTCGAGGCTGGGCTCGTCCGAGGCAGGCCGGATCTCAAAGGCAATGTCGAGCAGTTTTGGAATGCCGGTCTCCCTCAGCGCCGCGCGGAAAGCGGTCACCGCCTTGCGATCCTTGATCGGGTACCAGAGCGCATAGATGCCGCCCGGCCAGCGCCGATGCGCCTTCAACAGGCCATCGACGAGCCTGGAGAACTCGCACTCCTCCTCGAAGGGCGGATCGATGAGGACGAGGCCGCGCTTCTCCTTTGGCGGCAGTTGCGCGCCCAGCGCCAGCCAGCCGTCGAGCTCGATCACCCTCGCCTGGAAATCGCTGGCGAGGACGGATTTCAGCCGCGCGGCATCCTTGGGGTGCAGTTCGATCGCCGTCAGCCGATCCTGGTTGCGCAGGAGATGGCGCACGATCAACGGCGAGCCGGGATAATGCTTGAGGCCGCCGTCGGGATTTTGCGCGCGCACCGCCTCCAGATAGGGCTGAAGCAGCGCCGCCGCCCGCGGCTCGAGCGTCGCCTCGGCCACCCGGCCGATGCCGCCCTGCCATTCGCCTGTTTTGCCGGCCTCCACCGAGGCAAGGTTGTAGCGGCCGATGCCGGCATGGGTGTCGATGACGCGAAACGCCTTATCCTTCTGCTTGAGGTATTCGACGAGGCGCGAGAGCACGGCATGCTTGACGACATCGGCGAAATTGCCGGCGTGGTAGGCGTGGCGATAATTCATGCGCGCCTACCACTAGAGAGCATGATGTCGACCGAAAACCGCTTAACACTTTTCGGTATCATGCTCGTGCCGAACCGTTGCGGCCCCAGCGTGGCGGTGGCGGCTGCGAATTGGGATTCTGGGGATCGCCTCCGCCGCGGCGCCCGAAGACCAGCGACAGCGCCAGTCCGGCAAGGCCGACGCCCATCAGCGTATAGCCGGCCGGCTGCGCGCGTTCGTCGATCGAGCCGGTGCCGGCGCGCAGGATGAGATCGACCGCGCGCATATCGATGCCGTCGGCATCGCCGGGGCCGACGGTGAACACATAAGGACCGGGCGTGACCCTATCGATGACGCCGCCCTCGTCGCGAAAGATCTTGTCGGGCAGTTGCGGGCTCGCCTGGCGGGGATTGTCGGTGTGGTTGAAGGAGAGCGCCGACGCCAGCGCCGTGCGGCCGCCGTTCGCCGCGGTCAGCGTCAGCACCGTGCGCTGCTGGCCAGCGACGCGCTCGGCCCGCGCGGTCAAGTCGACCAGCACCCTCACCGGCGCGTCGCTTGCGGCGAGTTGCACGGTGACCGGCCGAAAGCGGCCGCCCTCATAGACGCGGTAAGTGCCGATCGCATGGCCGGAAAAATTACTCATCGCCCAGGGATAGAAGATGCCGATGGCGGCACCAACGATGAGGAGAAGGACAAAGAGGAAGCGCATTCAGAGCCGTACCCTTGCAACTATTTCGCGTTCGCACCGTCTCGGATGCGTTCCATCTCGTCCAGCAGCATTTCGAGGCCGAGATCGAAAGTCTTGTCGAATTCGGCGGTGCCGAAGTAGCGACCAGCGGCGGCGATGTTGGGAAAATCGCGCGCGAGCTGTTCTTTGCTTACAGGCGTGGTCGCAGAAGGACCTTTGGCGTAGCCGGCGGTCTCGTCCAGGATCGCGCCTCCCAGATAGTATCCAATGGCGCGGAACAGCCGCGCGGCGGTTTCCTGATCGAATCCGCCCTCGTTGAACAGGCCGACAATGCCGTTGATATAGGCGAGGCAAATGGGCGAATTCATCCGGTAGCTCAGAAAGTAGGTCGCGAAGGCCGGATGCTCACGGCCAATCCGGCGATAATCCAGCACCGCCAAGCGCATTCTTTGGCGCCATGGCAAATCCAGATCCGGCATTTGCAGCGGACCGATCTGCCGGTCGATCAGCGCCTCGTACAGATGCGCCTGCGAGGGAAAGTGGTGGTAGATGCTCATCGCCTCGCAGCCGAGCCTGGCGGCGAGCTTGCGCATCGAAAAGCCGGAAAGCCCTTCCCGCTCGATCACCTCGAAGGCGGCGTCCTCGATCATCTCGCGGGAGAGTTTTCCGCGGGGTCGCCTTTTTTTACTCGGTGCATCCATGGCGTCGCTTGACAACTTACACTGTAAGGTTCATCTTCCACGCACCTTACATCGTAAGGCTAACAAAAACCAGAGGAGAACATCATGTCAGTCATTCGCATCGTCTCAACCGTGCATTCCTGCCGTCGTTTCGCCTCGCTCATCGCCGCCGCGAGCGTGTTTGCCACTGCTCTGGCTTCCGCGCCTGCCCGGGCCGATGACTACGACGCCGCCCTCAAGGACATCCAGTCGACGATGGGCGGCGTGCCGAGCTTCGTGAAACAGTTTCCAAAGGCCGGTCTGCCCGGCGCCTGGGCCGAGGTCAAGGCCATCGAGCTCAGCGACAAAACGGCGCTGACGCCGAAGGAGAAGTCGCTGATCTCGCTGGCGGTCGCGGCGCAGATCCCGTGCAGCTACTGCATCTGGTCGGATACCGAGAACGCCAAGCACGCCGGCGCCACCGACCAGGAGATCCAGGAGGCCGTCGCCATGGCGGCACTGACGCGCCATTGGAGCACCATCTTCAACGGCATGCAGGTCGATTTCGACCAGTTCAAGAAAGAGATGGGCAGCCAGTAAAGCGGCAGGCACCAGACACCGAAGGCGACAAATGGCCCGCAGCCACGCGGGCCATTTTTTTGCTCGCGGCCAACCAGCCGCCCTCCGCTCGATCGTCGTCGGCGGGCGGCCGCATGCCCGCTCCTCGAGCCGTCCCGCCCTTTGCGGCGACAGAAAAATCCTTGGAAGCGTTCAAACAGCTATCGCTAAATTAATCAACTTTGCCATAATGAGTTATGTGGGTGACCGATCAATGATTCGAACATAAGCGCCGCGCGTTTGAGGGGACACTACTTCATGCTCATGGCTTATCGCGGCTTAAGCCGGTCTTGCCCCAACAACAATTTCCGCGTGCCGATCAACGCCTGGTCTTATCTTTTTGTTTTGGGTGCATTGTTGGCAACTTCCGGTTGTCAATACTTCAACTTTGGCCAGTCGACTTCATTCAGCGTCTCACAAAGCGGCAACGCCGCCTTGATCGACTTGAAGCCGAGCCGGCCCGCCCAGATATTGAACCTGTCTCGCCCGGCTCCTGTCGCAAGCGCCAATCCTTATCTCGGGAACGCTGCTTTCGTTTGCGGCCCAAGCGGCTTCGGACAGCAATCGCATTGTTTCGCTAGAAGTTCCGGGGCGCTTGCCGAGAACATCTAGACACGGCGCGGCAGCCTCGACCTGGCGTCATGATAGCGTTGCTTCGAGGCTTGAAGGATGACGCCGAAGGCTGCTTTCGACATGCTTCTGCAATTCGGTTAGTGCAGCGCCAGTTACAAAGTGTTCCAAGCAAGGCTTCACCGCCGACCAGCCGGGTAAGCGCCCGCCATCGTTAACCAATCGCGAAGGCGCAAGGTTAACAAAACGCTAATTTAGTTGACTAGCCCCGGCGCAGGTATATCTTTGTATGCGTTGGGTGTGCAATTTGGGCGAGCAGTCTGCGATGGTGGCAACCGTCTCATAGATCGCAACTTAGGGGCAGAAGGGACGCCTAAACGGCAAAATAAGCCGTAGGCAACAAGCTCCGCGAACTCAGAAAATTATGACGCACATCAGTGCCAGCGATTCCGCGCATGCGGGGGAATCGCTCTTACAACCTGGTCGGGCAAGGCCCCGTCCCGGAACGGTAGCGTGTGTGTGCGTATGAGGTCGTCATGAATAGGGTCATCAAGGTTCTGAAACCGGTCGGGTCTGGCAAAAAGAGCATCGACCGTGGCCGGGCCCTTGTAACTGGCGGAGCGGGATTCCTCGGTTCTCATTTATGCGAGCGGCTGCTTGCTGACGGCTATGAAGTCATCGCGTTGGACAATTTCCACACCGGCAAGAGATACAATCTGGCCGGCATCGCACGCGACGCCTCCTTCACCTTGATCAAGCACGACGTCATCGACACCTTGCCGATGGATCTTGCAGTCGACGAAATCTACAACCTTGCGTGCCCCGCCTCCCCGCCGCACTACCAGGCCGATCCGATCCACACGTTCAAGACGAGCGTGCTCGGGGCGATCAACCTTCTGGAGCTTGCCCGGCGCCACAATGCCAAGATTTTCCAGGCTTCGACCTCCGAGGTCTATGGCGACCCGCTGGTGCATCCGCAGCCGGAAAGCTACTTCGGCAACGTCAACACGCATGGCCCGCGTGCCTGCTACGACGAGGGCAAGCGCTCGGCCGAAACGTTGTTCTTCGATTATTCGAGGACGTACGGCATCGATATCCGCGTCGCGCGCATCTTCAACACCTATGGGCCGCGCATGCAGCCTGACGATGGACGCGTGGTATCCAATTTCATCGTGCAGGCGCTGCGCGGCGAAGAGATCACCGTCTATGGCAGCGGCACGCAGACGCGCTCCTTCTGCTATGTCGACGACCTGATCGAAGGGTTCGTGCGGCTGATGCGGTCGCCGGTGGCGCCGACACATCCGGTCAATCTCGGCAATCCCAGCGAATTCACCGTCATGGAATTGGCCGAGTTCGTTCTCGATTATACGAATTCCCGCTCGCGGATCGTGCACCGGCCGCTGCCTGTCGACGACCCCAGGCAGCGCAAGCCTGATATCGCTTTTGCCAGGCAGCATCTTGGCTGGGAGCCAAAGGTCTCGCTCGGCGAGGGTTTGGCCCACACCGCGGCCTATTTCGAGGCCCTGCTGGGTAGCCGGCGGCCCGCAGCTCAGCATAGCGGCCGCCCGTCGGCCCGCGGCGAGGCGGCCGCGCTATGAGTGCCCGCCCCATCCTGGTGACGGGCGGCGCAGGCTTCATCGGCAGCCACACCTGCAAGCAACTGGCGGCGGCCGGCTATCTGCCTGTGGTCTACGACAATCTCAGCCGCGGCAACGAGAAGACGGTGGCCTGGGGTCCGCTGGTGGTGGGCGATATTCGCGACCGCGACGCGCTCGAGCGAGCCATCGCCATCCACCGGCCGCGGGCGGTCATCCATTTCGCCGCGCTTGCCTATGTCGGCGAGTCGGTCAGCGACCCGGCGGACTACTATTCGGTCAATGTCGCCGGCACGATCGCCGTGCTCGAGGTCGCGCGGGCCAACGGTATCGGCAACATCATCTTCTCGTCCAGCTGCGCGACCTATGGCATGCCTGAGACGCTGCCCGTGCGCGAGACTTCATCTCAGAACCCGATCAGCCCTTACGGCCGCAGCAAGCTGATGGGCGAGGAGATCATCAGGGACCACGCCTCGGCCTACGGCACGAAATACGCAATCCTGCGCTACTTCAATGCCTGCGGCGCCGACCCCGACGGCGAGCTTGGCGAATGGCACACGCCGGAAACCCATCTCATCCCCAAGGTATTGATGGCGGCGTCCGGCATGATCGACGCGATCGAGGTCTTCGGCACCGACTACGAGACCGCGGACGGCACCTGCGTGCGCGACTATATCCATGTCAGCGACCTCGCCCGGGCGCATCTCAAGGCCCTACAGCATCTCGAGGCCGGCGGCAAAAGCCTCGCGGTCAACCTCGGCACCGGCCGTGGGGTCTCGATCAGAGAGATCATGGAGGCGGTCGAGCGGATCACGTCCCGGCCGGTCCCGGTGATGTACAGGGCGCGCCGCTCCGGCGACCCGGCGGGGCTTTTTGCCGACCCCCGCCTCGCGCGCGAGCAACTGGGCTTTGTGGCGCAACTGTCAGACATCGACACCATCGTCAGGACCGCGGCGCCCTTCTTCGGGTTCGGTACGGCCTCGCATGGTTCCAGCGCTTCGGCCGCCGTGCCACGCGCATTGCGCGCGCCGCGCGGCGCGAACGCCAATCCGAAACGCCGGCCCGCAAGGCCGGTGGTCGGCCCTGTGAGTAATGTGTCGGGGCGTGGGCTCGCTGAGTTCGGCTAAGGCCGTCTCAGCGAGCCTCCATTTTGGACTTTGCCGGGCTACCCTAGCTCTTGGTGTCGATGAGCTTGCGAGCCTCGTCGAACTGAGCGCCCTTGGTGTTGCCCGCCTCGAACTTGCGGTGTTCGTCGGCGGGATTATCCTTGGCGTGCTTGAAATCGTACCAGCCGCCGTCCGGATCCTTGCGCTGCTCGATATTGCCCTTCTCGACACGGTGACTGTAGCAGGTGCGCTGCGGCTTGGTGTTGTAGGTCTTGGATCGCCACGCGAGTTCCATGCACATCTTGCCGGTCTCAGTCACCAGCCAGCGGCCCTCGCCGACGGCCGGCGCATCCTGTCCGCCTGTCCAGGCCCGCAGCCGTCTGTCCGTCCCGAAATAAGCCGCCCCATTCTCCCAGTTCCAGGTGCGATCGGCGTAAAGGAGCTGCAACTCGAAAGCCGTCGGAGCTGCTTCGGGCTTGGCGGCCGCCTCGACGGGCGCATTGTTCTTTGCCGTGGTCGCGCCGGCGGCGCCGATGAAGGCCAGTTGGCCACAGACGGCCAGCAGTGGAAGCAACCAAACGCGCCTTGAGGGCTTACCTCTCGAGCCCCGTCCGGTCGATCCCGGTTCGCATGGCGACGTGGTTTCAGCTGTCGTTCCGATGAGCGCTCGCATATAAATAGGCCCCCTTTCGACCCTGACATGGCCCGGGTCGAGGAATTATGATCTGGAAGATGTTTCTTCGGGCTTTCCGCGATCCGTCACGTTGCCCGAGCCTATCGGCCCGATGGCGGCGCGAGCAGCGCCCTTGGTCCTATTAACAGCCGCGCGCGGCGCGATGTCAACTCGCTCGAAGCCCTGACAGGACGGGTGATCGACCACCTCGACAAGACCGCGGCCAAGCTTGTGGATTCGGATACGATGCTGGTCTATAGGATCACCCGCCCGTGACGGCGCGCCGTTCGAGGCGCGCCGGCGAAGCGATCCGCGGACAAAGGCGTGAATTGTCGAACCACCGGATAAGCCGCTTCTACGCGGCGGCGGGCGCCATCGGAGGATTGGTTGAAGCGAGCGATATCGATAGTCGTCACCCTGGCGCTGCTGGCATGGCTTGCCAGCGACCAGCGTTGGAAGATGGTGGGCGACGCCTTCGCCTCCATCACGCCCGGCGCCTTCGCGGCGGTGGCGGCGGCGCTGTTCGTCACCTATGTGCTGAGAGCGTTGCGCGTCTGCGACGAATTCCGCGCCGACGTGAACGGCCGCTTCGGTGCCGTGCTTCGCATCATCCTGATCCACAATGCGATGATCAACGTGGTGCCGTTCCGTGGCGGGGAGACGGCCTTCCCGATCCTTTTGCGCCAGGTGTTCGGCGTATCGATCATGCGCGCCAGCGCCTCTCTCCTCTGGTTCAGGCTGCAGGACGCTTTCGTCGTCGGCGTGCTGGCCTGCCTGGTCTGGCCGGGCGTGCATCCGGCGCTGAGGGCCGCCGGCATCGCGGCGCTGATCGCCGCCGCATGGTATCTGCCGCGCTGGGCGCGCGCGCCGCATAACTGGACCACTGGCGGCAGGATCCTCTCGAAGCTCGGCAAATTGCGCGATATCTTCACCGAAGCGACGGGACGCTCGCGCTATGGCTGGTGGTGGACGATCGCCAACTGGGCGCTGAAGCTCGGCGTGCAGGGATGGCTGCTCGCCATGGTGCTTAACACCTCGTTCCAGACCGCCTTTCCCGGCGCCGTCGGCGCGGAAGCCGCGGCCATCCTGCCGGTGCAGGGCGTCGCCGGCTTCGGCACCTATGAGGCGGGCGCCGCAGCCGCGTTGCGCTATTCCGGCATTGCCATGAAGGATGGCCTGCAGGCGGCGCTGGCGCTGCATCTCTTCATCCTATGCTCTGCGGTCGCAACCGGTGCGATCGCCTGGCTGTTCCCCTCGAAATCGACGCTGCCGGAAAACCCGGCGGCGGGACCGGCAAGGAAATGACCGCCATGAACGTGCTTCCCATTCCCGCATCGGGACTGCCCGAGGGCGCCGTCATGCCCGAGCACAAGCTCTCCATCGTCATCCCGATGTATAACGAGGCTGACAATGTCGAGCCGCTGCTCGTCCGCATCCATCAGGCGATGGAGAACTACAGCCAGCCTTGGGAAGTGGTGCTGGTCGACGACGGCAGCACCGATGCCACACCCGCCGAGATCCGCCGGCTGGCGGCTCAATACGGGCCGCATGTGCATGGCGTGGAGCTGGTGCGCAACTACAAGCAGACCGCGGCCATGCAGGCCGGCCTCGACGCCGCGCGCGGCGACGTCATCGCCACGCTCGACGGCGACCTGCAGAACGACCCGTTCGACATTCCGCGCATGGTCTACCGCCTGCTGACCGAGGATCTCGACCTCGTCGCGGGCTGGCGCAAGGACCGCAAGGAAGGGTTCTGGTTGCGCCGCCTGCCCTCGCGCATCGCCAACAGGCTGATCGCGCGCGTCACCGGCGTTAAGCTCAAGGACTATGGCTGCAGCCTGAAAGTGTTCCGCGGCAGCGTCATCCGCAGCGTCCGGCTCTATGGCGAGATGCACCGCTTCATCCCGGCATGGCTGGCGACCGTGACGACGCCGCGCCGCATCGCCCAGGAGGTGGTGACGCATCACGCCCGCATCCACGGCCAGTCCAAATACGGGATCTCTCGCACCTTCCGCGTGGTGCTGGATCTCGTCTTCATGTTCTTCTTCCTGCGCTACCGCACGCGGCCTGGCCATTTCTTCGGCGGCATCGGCATCGTGCTCGGCGTGCTCGGCTCGCTGATCCTCGCCTATCTCTTCGCGATCAAGGTTTTCTGGGGACAGGACATCGGCACCAGGCCGATGCTGATCACCGGCTTCTTCCTGGTGATCGCCGGGCTGCAGGCGGTGACGTCGGGCGTGCTCGCCGAGATGCTGTCGCGCGTCTATCTCGAGGCCAATGGCGCGCTCGCCTATGTGGCGCGGCCGCAGCCCGCGCATGGCGAGGGCGACGGCTGGCATTGGCCGAGCAAGCCGGCGACCGGAGGCAAGGGGTAGCGCTGATAGCGCACATTCCCTTGCCTCGCGATGCCCACCCTTGGAGCATGATGCCGAAAGGCGTGCCGGATTCAGATTTCGGGTCGATTCGACCTGCAGTCATCCGGCCCCAGTGCGGTTCAGCGTTTCACGGAACCGCCGAGCGGCGGCGCTTCGGCGTTTTTAACGCGCCCGGCAAGCCGAGTGCTGGCCGAAACCGCTTGGACCGCAGATCCACGGCGAATGGCCAAGCAGCGGACCGACGCTGCCCGGGCTGTAGGAAATCCTGACCGGCCCGGCCAAGCGAACGCGCTGCGTACGCACGTAGGCCGCGTAGGCCTCTTCCCTGACGCGCGTCACGCTGGTCGTCTGCGTCAGCGGCTTGCGGTGGATGCGAGGCAGCCGCTGCTTCTTGAGGTATTGCACCTTCTTTGTGGTGGTGTGGGCTGCCGACACGGTGCTGATCGAGCTGGTGTTCATCGTGTCCATGCTCTGGCAGCCAGACACGATCGAGGCCAGTGCAATGGCGGCAATGGCGCAAGCATATCTCTTGCCGACAGCCGCTGCTTCATTCATGAAATCGTTCATTGTTATCCCCTGCCACGAAATACGCGTTGTTTCCGCCGCGGATATACTTTCTCATTCCTTGGCTTCCGCGCGGGGCGAACGGCTGATCACCATTCACATCGTGGCTTAATATTAGAGGGGACTTATTAAAATTCGCGCAAACAAGATGATGAGCGCGATCTTTCGCGACTCGATCGACTATTATTAAAATTTGATCTTTTTTCGGGAAGGCCATGATGAAGCAGCGGCCTTACCCTGCGGGGCAAACGGCCTCTCGCATGCTCTCGGCTCAGCGCGGCGCTTCCCAGCCGGGGTCGAAATAAAACTTGCGCGAGCCGATCTCGCCCATGCCGGCGCCGGAAATCACATAGGCGATCCTGACGATGCGAAAGCCGCCGGCCCCCTGCTGCAGGCCGTAGATGCCCTCAAGTCCGCGATCGTAGAAGCCCGCGATCGGGACGCCGAGCGCGATCAGCGCGAGAAAAGCGTGCAGGGTGAATTTCGCGGCATTGGCGCGCAGCGGAATACCGTTTTCACGAACATGCCTGGCAATGATCACCGTGACGAGCAGGCCATAGAGGAAGGCATTGAAGGTGGCGAACCAGTAGAACCCGGTGGCGTCGAAAGGATGTTTGACAAGCAGCACCGGCAGGGCCGCGCCAATCGCCAGCAGGACATAGGGCGCGAAGGCGCGTGCGGGCAGAAGATGCTTCGGGCCGCTGCCCTTCGGCGTAACACGGAAGTCAACGAAGGATTTCGTGACGTAGTCGCGCACAGCCGAAAGCGTGCCCCAGAGCACCCACGGCCAGCGGGCAAAGAACAAGAACAGCGTGCCTTCCCAACTCAGCGTCTTTGCCGTCATCGGCCGCGACAGACCGAAAGCCTTCAGCATCATCACTAGTCCGACCAGCGCCACCGAATTCGGCGCATAATAGAAGACGAACTCGACATACATGACGTCGGCGAAATTGCGCCCCGTGAACAGCGCATAGATCGGCATCACATACATCATCAGCGCAAAGACCGCGAACAGCGGGTACCAAAGCTGGCAGAACAGGAACTGGAATTTTAGCCGCGGCGGCAGTTTGCCGAAATATTTCGGCGTGTATTCGAGCAGGATCGTCATCAGGCTGCGCGACCACTGGAATTCCTGGGTTACCAGATCGGCGAAGGTCTGCGGGCCATCGCCATTGGCGATGGCGTCGATGGCATGCACGCCGCGCCATCCGGCGGCGTTGATCAACATCGAGGTGGAATGATCCTCGGCCAGTTCCGGACCAAGCCCGCCCGCCTCGCGCAACGCCAGCGTCCTGACCGCGTAGTGCGAACCGATGCAGAGCGGCGCGCCGGCGCCTGTGTGGCCGGACTGTAACGGGCCGTGGAACATGCCTTCTGGGAACAGCCGGCCCCGGGCCGCCCAGCTTTCGTCGGCGTTGTTGTCGCAGATGCTGGGGGCCGATGCGTAGCCGACTGTGGGATCGGCGAAGGGATAGAGGATTTCCCTCAGATAGGTCGGTGACGGCACGTGGTCGGCGTCCATCTGGGCGACGAAGTCGTAGCGCTCGTAACCGTAATGATCATAGAAGAAGGCCAGGTTGCCTTCCTTGCAGCGCGTCCGGCGCGGCCAGGTCTTGCGATGATAATCCTGGCGGCCGCGCCGCGTCGATACCAGCACGCCATGCGCGTCGCACCAGGCAATCGTTTCCTCGCTCGGGTCCTCGTCCGCAAGCCACGTGTCGTGCGGATAATCCTGCGCCAGCATCGCCTCCAACGTGCGGCGGACCACGGCGAAAGGCTCGGACGGCGCCTTGGTGACCACCATGGCCACGCGCGAGCGCTTCGGGATCGTGTGCAGCTTCGACGACTTCCTCGAGGCGTGGACGTTGAGCAGGAAATACATCGGCATCAAGGTCAGCCAGGCCAACACTATGGTGGCGAAGGCGAAGGGTCCGATATGCTCGACATGGGAGGGTCGCAGCCACCACGACCAGAAGAAGGCCAGCGTGACAAACCAGAAACCGAGACCCAGCCGTAGGATCAGCCGCTGGCGGGAAGTGAGAACGGGCACGAGATAAGGGCCCTTCGGGCCGATGTCAGTCCGAACTGCATCGGATCGGCGCGCGGACTTTGCCGCCCCGCCGGAGATGCCGGCATCCATCGACGTACTCATACTCTACCCGCCGCCTTGCGCGCCCGACCAAAAACCGGTCGAGGACGTTCACCCGGCGACAGAATCAGCCGACGCTAATGCGGAGTCAACAGAATTAGGTTTTCGTTAACCACGCTTGTTGCGAACTGGTTAACCTTCCCTTGTCTGCGTGCCATTACCTTCCGGGCGCAGCCGCGCCGGCCCGGCCTTTTGTCGACTTGATCAAGAGCGTCCGCCCGTCCGGGCGGCCGATCTTGCCATGCGCGCGGTTAACCATGCCGATAGCAACAAGGTTAAGTAACGGTTAATTGCGCTTGACTCTCGCCGGGCATAGGCTCTTATATGAGGAAGGGTTAATATCGTATTGTTGGCGCGAATTTGTGAGTATCGCGGCGACCTTGTCTTAAAGGTCTGGGTATAGGGCCTCGATAGACTATCGTAGTGGACGGCACAGCGTGAGACGCACCCGTCCCAGTCGCTCGGAAAACCCGCAGTTCACGTGAGCAGACCGATATTTGGGTTTGCGTACCGGTTTCGGTCGGCACGTCGTGGCAAGCTTCAAAGGTCCGGCGGGACATTGAAGCCATGGGAGACGGGAATGAAACTCTCCACAGCAACCGCGGTTGTTTCGGCACTCATTCTCGGCGTGGCCTTACCGGCGTCGGCCGGATCGCCCGCTGGGACGGATCCGATCAAGACGAGCTCGGCCGCGTCGGCGTTCGGCTCCTACGATCCCTACGGCGATTTCAGCAATGACAAGTCGGCCAGTATCGAGGAACTGTTCCTGCCTTGGGAAGACGTCGACCTGTCGACGCTGCCGCTGGCGGACGCCTATGCGCAGCAACGCGGCCGCTCGCTGCTCATCACCATCGAGCCTTGGACATGGTCGAAGGACTGGCGCATCACGCCGCCCGAACTGCGCGACGGCATATTGAGCGGCAAATACGACGCCAACATGCAGGCGATCTGCAGCCTTGTCGGGCAGATGAAGAGCCCGGTCACCATCCGCTGGGCGCAAGAGATGGAAGACAAGAACGGTCGCTTCACCTGGGCCAACTGGGCGCCGAAGGACTGGATCGCCGCCTACAAGCGCGAGGTGGACGTCTGCCGCAAGGTCGCGCCCGCGGCAAAATACATGTGGTCGCCCAAGGGTGTCGAGGGTCTCGAAAAATACTACCCCGGCGACGATTACGTCGACGTCATCGGCCTGTCGGTGTTCGGCCTGCAGAAGAAGGACAATGACGAGGCCGGCCGCGACCGGACATTCGAAGAAACGCTGAAGCCAGGCTATGACCGTGTCGCGAAATTCAACAAGCCGGTCATTGTTGCCGAGTTGGGCTATGTCGGAAAAGAGGACTACGTGTCGAAATGGGCTGACGACTCGCGCAAGTCCTATGCGGAGTTTCCGGCCCTGACCTCGGTGGTCTACTTCAACCAGAAGGAAGTCTGGCCGTGGCTGGGCGGCTATGGGCTGCCCGACTGGCGGGTAACCCAGCACGTCCTGCCGTAGTGGCGAGGCCACGCCCGTCCGGCAGAACAGGGACGGGCTCCAGCTTTCCAGTTTGATAGGGATCGCTCCCAGGGCCGGGCCTTGGGAGCCGATGCAAGGCGCGTGGCGTAAATGAGTTGGCGGAGTAAAATCGTGAACAGGGTGTTGGGAAATCTGCTCGGAGCGGCGCTCGCCTTCTCCGTTTTTGTTGTCGGCCAGCAGGGTGCTGCAATGGCCAAAGCCGCGAACAGGATTGACGCCAAGGCGGCGAAGGCCGTCGTCGTTTCCGACGAAGGTGTCTATCAGCTCTACAAGAATCGTTCATGGCGCTGGGGCAATCACGGTGCTGCGTATTTTGCCGTGCAGAAGCGACAGTTCACAGCGTGGTCCACCGAGGGTGGCAAGAGCTACGGCGAGGGTCTCTGGTTCATGCCCGGCCACGGCAAACTGTGTTTCCGGGCAACCTGGCACGGCTCGTGGGGCGCCAAGACCTCCTTGAGTTGCTTCGAGCATCGCCAGGCCGGCAAGGTGATCTACCAGCGCAAATCTCCGAGCGGAGACTGGTATGAGTTCAAGGATCGCCACGGCAAATCGAGCCTGCGCAACGGCGACTACGCCGGCAGGAAGGTGAAACGCTTCAAGGCGAAGTTGTAGTCGCTGCCCGCCGGCATGGCGCCATGCCGGGTTGGCATGAACAGCGCGATTGCCTGGCAAGGCGATTCGCGCAACGGTTTTCGCGACGGGAACGACCGCGAATGACCGATGCAGACGGCTGACAGACCCATCCTGATTACAGGGGCACGCGCGCCGGTGGCGCTGCATCTGGCGCGCCTTCTCCGTGGCGCCGGGAAAAGGGTGATCCTGGCCGACACGCCGGCGAGGCCCATCGCGGCGGCGAGCAAGGCCTGCGCGCGCTATTGCCGGCTGCCGCCGCCGCGCTTCGAGCCGCAGGCTTATGCGGATGCGGTGGAGGCGCTGATCCGAGCGGAAGGCGTCGAGATGGTCGTCCCGACCTGCGAGGAGCTCTTTCACCTCGCGCTCGCCTGGCGCGGCAGGACCATGCCGGCGCGATTGTTCGCCCCCGATATCGCGTTGCTGGCGCAGGTTCACAACAAACACAGCTTCATCCGGTTGGCTGAACAGCTTGGCCTCGCGGTGCCGGAAACGGCGCTTCTCAATTCCCTCAACGATCTGGAGGCGGTACGTGGCCGCTCACGCGACCTGGTGTTCAAGCCGGTCTGGTCGCGCTTCGCCAGCCACGTTCTGCTGCGTCCGACACCGGATTTCCTCGATGTGATCGCGCCCTCGCCCGCCATGCCCTGGGTGGCGCAACGTTTTGTCGAGGGCAAGGAGATCAGCGCCTATGCGGTGGCGCAAGAAGGCAGGCTCAAGGCGCTTGCACTCTACCGCTCGCTCTACCGCGCCGGCAAAGGCGCCGGCATCTTCTTCGAGCGGGTCGAGGACGATGCGGCGCGCGACCTGGTCGAGCGCATCGTCGCCGGCACCGCATGGACCGGGCAGATCTCCTTCGACCTGATGCGCGAGGCGGATGGCCGCGTGCTGCCGCTCGAATGCAACCCACGCGCCGTGAGCGGCCTGCATTTCTTCCGCGATCCGGCGCGCTTTGTGGATGCCGTGCTCGGCGACGGTCAGGAAGTCATTCCCGATGTGTCCGTGCCGCAAACCGTGCGACTCGCGATGTGGATCTTTGGGCTGCCGGCCGCGCTGCGCTCAGGCGGGCTCGCCCACTTTCGCAAGGCGATGCGCGAGGGCGAGGAATTGCTCGACTGGCCGGGAGATTCCGCGCCGGTGAAGGCACAATGGCCGGCGCTGCTGGAGGTTGCGCGAGTGGCATTGCGCCAACGCATCAGCCTGCAGGCGGCGTCGACGCGTGATATCGAATGGAATGGGCCTGGTTGAGGCGCTTCAGGCCCCGAGCGAGCCCGGGCCGATAGGCTTGACCTCAAGTTGCAAACCCAGCGCCTTGGTGACGCCCAGCAGCGTGCTGAGGCGCGGATCGCCCTTTTCACTCAGCGCCTTATAAAGCGCCTCGCGGGTAACACCGGCGTTCTTAGCCACGGCCGTCATGCCGCGAGCTCGTGCGATGACGCCGAGCGCGTGTGCAATATAGGTTGCGTCACCGGTCTCGAACGCGTCGGCAAGGAGCTCGGCCTGAGACTCTGCGTCGTCGAAATATTCAGTGGCATCGAATGGTGTGGTTTTGAGAGCCATGTCAAACCTCGCTTGCCATCTGCTTGGCCTTTCTGATGTCCCTGTCTTGAGAGGATTTGTCGCCTCCGCAAAGCAGGATGATGACCGTATTGCCGCGCCTGATGAAATAGACACGGTAGCCCGGTCCGTAGTCGATCCGAAGCTCGCCGATGCCTTCGAAGAACTTGGCATCTCCCAGCAGGCCCGCTTCAACACGAATGATCCGTTGAGCAATCTTCCTGGCGGCTCGGATATCTTTAAGGTCCCGCAGCCACTTTCCGAATTCGTCAGTCTGCCGAACCTCGATCACTCGTGAACTATAATTCACAGAAACGATCCAATCAAGTGCCGTGAATTTTAATTCACAACTCGATCTGGTGCGCCTTCGGCTCACCGGCCGCCGCCGGCATCTTCCCCTCCATGATCGCCGCGATGTCGCGGCGCAGGAAATCGAGCGGGCCAATCACCGGCAGGACTTGTGGCGCGAAACGGGCGTTGTCGCTCGCCGATTTCAGCACGCGGCGGTCCTGGTGCAGCGCGATGGTGAAGAGCGGCTTGAAGGCAAGCGCCTTCAGTTCGCCGAGCAGGCCCTGGCGCCGGCCGATCAGCCAGCCGATGCCTTCGACGGTGCGCTCGTCGGCCTGGCGAAGATGGAAGGTGGTGGCCAGGACCAGCCCCTCCTTGCCCCAATATTCGAGCTCGGCGATGCCGGGATGACGGAAGCGGCCGATGGTTTTCGCGCGCTCGCCTTCGAGCAACCGGCTGATGAGGCCCTGCTGGCGGTTCTCGCCGGTGTAGCTGGCCTCGACCCAGCCTTCGCCGCCGGTCACCTCGACTCGCACCAGATGGCGCTTCGAGGTGAGGCCGCGCAGCAGGCCCTTATGGGTGAAATGGGTGTGCGTGGCATCGAGGATGTTTTCCGCCGCGTCGATCACCGTCGACTGCGTCGACGAGCGCACCCGCCGCACGATGATGTCCCTGCCCTGCATGCAGTGCAGGTAAGGCTCGCACCGCGGCGTGCCGGATGAGATGAAGACGACGCCGTCGCGCTCGATCGCCGCGTAGCGGCGAACCCGGTAGTGCGGCATGGCGCCGACATGGCCGGGGATCGCCGTGCAGCGGCCCTCGCCGTCATAGCGCCAGCCGTGATAGGGGCATTCGATCTCGCCGCCGACGATCTTGCCGGTCGACAGCTCGACCAGCCGGTGCGGACAGCGGTCGAACAACGCGGCGATGCCTTGCGCCGAGCGGAACAGCACCACGGGCGCACGATCGAACAGGATGCGCTTCGGCTGCTTGCCGATATCGGCGGACAGCGCCACCGCCTGCCAATGATCCTCCCCACGCCGCTCGCTCACAACTCGAACCTCCTGAGCAGGGGAATGCCGACCAGCGCCAGCACGGTCTCCATGACGCGGATCGCCAGGCGCCGGCGAAGCGGAAGATGCCCGGCATAGACGGCGTTGTATTCGATCGCGGCGACCGCGCCGCGCCGGCGTTTGAAATCGGCGGCACCCGCGCTCATGTTGAAGAACAGGCCGCGCGCCGTGGCGTGGTCCTGCGCCATCGCCATCATCATGCGATAAAGCCCGTCGGCGACTGGCAGGGCTGTGTCGTAGCCGACGATGGGCTGGGTCAGCGTACCGCCGTTTTCGAACAGGCCGGTGACGGCGACCAGATCGCCGCCCGGCCTGCGCAGCCCCGCCAGGCCGATGATGCCGCGCCGGTGCATTTCGGCGATGTAGCGAGCCGTGTAGTGCGGATTGAGCGGCGTGTATTTGTCGAGATAGAGCATGTTGTAGAGGATTTCGGCACGCGCATAGTCGGCCTCGGTGAAATCGCCATTGCCGACCCGCTCGAACGGCGTCGCGCCCAGGCGGGCGCGATCGCGCTTCATGTCGCGCGTCATCGCCGGTGCGGCGCTGCGGTCGGCGAAGATGTAGATCTGGCGCGCCGCCAGCATGCGGAACCCCTCGGCCTTCAAGGCGGCAATGGTCGCCGGATCGGCGATATCGTTCAACGAGCGGACGACGATGGCGCGATCGGGGAAACGCCCGGTCAGGTCCGCGCGCAGCGACGCGGCCGCCGGCCGGTCGAGCAACGGCACCGGATTGGTCGAATAAAGCCAGTTGTTGACCTGCGCCTGATGGTCGAGGCCGCTTGCCCTGACAAGCGGCGCGCACACCCCAATCAGGGCGTTGAGCGCGCGTTGCAGCAGCGGGTGACCGGCGAAGTTGCGCGTCTCGTCCATCGCATAGTCGACATAGGCGCAGGTCGGGCAGCAGATATAGCAGTTGGGCGCTTCATCGGCGTTGTTCAGCGTCAATGGAAAAATACGCCCGGCGACTTCGAACGTCTCGACTTTCGTGTCCAGATTGGCGATGAGATCGCGCACCGGCACCTCGTCGAAAAGCCCCACAAAAGCCTCGACCTTTGCCGGCTTGTTCTCGACCCGGTCGGTCTGCTGCGCAGGTCTTTCCATCATAGCCGCGCCGCTCATCGCGCCGGCTCCAGGCGGCATTCGACGCGGCGCAGCTTGCGGCCTGTTTCCAGCGGCAGCGGCGCGCGGATAAGCGTCACGGTAGCGACCGCCTTTCGCATTTCCAGCAGCGTGCGGACTGCCAGATGAGCGGCCTCCGCTGCTTCGTCCGCGAGCGTTGGTGGAAGCCGGAGTTCGACGCTGCTCGGCGTGGACTGGACGAGGCGAAAGTCATCGATGCGGCGGTCGGCCTTGAGCACGGCGTTGCGCAACACATCCGGCGTGACCAGGATCGGGCCATCCTGTGACATGAGACGGAAGACATCGTCCATGCGGCCGACGATCTCGTCGACGCAGCGCAGCGGCGAGCCGCAGCCGCAAGCCTGTCCGGACAGGCGCAAAAGGTCATTCATCCGGTAGCGCGCCATGATCTGGGTTTGGCGCCGAAAGGCCGTCACCAGCGTCGTCACCAGCCCCTCTCCCGCCGGCTCGAATTCGAAGAAGACGGAGTCTTCCGCAAGATGCAGTCCGCCCTGCCGGCAGGTCACCGCGAACAGGCCTTCGGTCGCCATATAGATCTGGTCGAGCGGCAGCCGGAAGAAATTTTCGATCACCGGGCGATCGACCGGGTCGAGAGTCTCGGCGGCGGAGAAGACACGCTTCGGCCGGAGCCGGAAGTCTTCGGCCGCGAAATGGCGCAGGATTTTTGGCGGCGCGATGATGACCGTCGGATCGAACATTTCGAGCGCGCCGCGCCAGCTCTCCGGCCCTGCGGTCAGATCGAAGAAGGCGAGCTTGATCAGGCGCGATCTGCGGGCGCTGTCGTAAAGCCCGGTGTTTTGCGGCAGGATGACGGCGACGCGCATGCCGCGCCACAGAAGATCCGGCGCCGCCTTGGCCAGAATCGCGCCCAGCCAGCGGTATTTTTCGGCCTCGGAAATCACGAACAGGCCGCGATTGCCCGATGTTCCGGTGCTGGCGCCGACAGTGAGCGATCCGGCGCGGCCATCGCGCTCCAGGGCCGCCCGGGCCTGCGCAGCGGTGAGACCGTGGATGTTGAATTCGTCGAAGCGCGCCATCAGCAGCGCCTTGTCCGTGACCGGCAGGTCGGCGAGGTGCGCCGGCGCCTTGCCGTAAAAGGACGCGCGCGGCAGGTCCCGATCGAGGAAGCGCCGCAACGCGGCCGCCTGCCAGCGCTCGAAGCCGGGCCGGGTCTTGCGCGAGACCCAGTGTGTCAGGGCGAAGCAGCCCGCCGCTTCCGCCAGCCCGTTCATGCGGCCTCCGGCGCGAGATCATAAGATGTCGGAGCGGGATCATGGCAGAGTATCACCTCGCCGCCGGCGGCGAGGAAGCGGCGCAGCATGGCGCTGGTCGGCTCGATCGCCGCGGCATCCTCGGCGATCAGCGTGGCCGGGAAACCCGGCGTGCGGTTCTGGGTCAAGGCCATGAGAAGCCATTGCGCATCGACGGCATAGAGCAGCGGCCGCTCCAGGCCGGTAAACAGCAGGCCGATCTGGCCGTCGGCATGTCCAGGCAGATCGACCGCGATCACGCTGCCGTCGCCGAAGAGATCGGAGCCGCCGGGTACATCCTCGCGCGCCTCGACCCTCCGCTTTGCGGACAGGCCTTCCAGCCTCGCCTCGAAATCCAGCGGGAAGAGTTCGGCGAAGACGCCATGGCGCAGATTGTGCCTCGGGTTGCGCGCCTTGACCCGCGCCCAGGCGGCATCGCTGGCGATGAAGCGGGCGTTGCGGAACAGCGACAGGCCCGAAATGTGGTCGGCGTGAAAATGGGTGACGATGATTGTGCGGATGTCATCGGGCGACAGGTCGAAACGCCGCAGCACCGGCAGGACCTGCTCCGCGGTGTTGAGCTGCGGTTTCAGCAGCGCACCATAGAGCCGCAGCATCCGCCCGCGCCCCTCGCCTGTCAGTGCTTCCGGCGTGTAACCGGTGTCGATGAGCACCGGCCCGGCAACCGGGTGAAAAATCAACCCGTAGCGGACGCGCAACCTGACGCTCTGCCAGCCGCCGCCGCGCAGGATCAGCCGCTCGGCGGCGCTCACCCAGGCGCTGTTGGCGAAGACGATCCTCATGGCTCGGCGTCACCGGCGAACGTGCGGTCAAGCCCTTGCTCGAACGAGATTTTCGGTGCCCAGCCAAGCATCCGCTTCGCCTTGGAAAGATCGAGACTTTGCGCATAGGCGAAGAGACCGAGCCCATAGCGGGTGACCGGCGGCTCGGGCCGCCCGGGCAACCGAAGCGCCACCGCTTCCATCAGGCCGGCCGCCAGCATCGCCGGCATGAGCGGCGTCGGCCGCCAGCGCGCCTTGAGACCGGCGCGGCTGCAGGCCTCGTCGGCGATGCGGCGGACCGGCAGCACTTCGCCGCCGGAGATGTTGAAGACCTGGCCCTCCGCTTCCCTGGGCGCGGCAAGCGCCGCCAGCACCGCGTCGACGACGTCGTCGACATGGGTGAGATCGATGGCCGCCCGGCCATCGCGAAACAGCGGCAAAGGCCGGCTCCTCGCGGCCTTGATCAGCCGCGGCAGCAGCGCCCGATCGCCGATGCCATAGATGCCGCGCGGCCGCAGCACCATCGGATGGATGGCGGGCTGGCCGAACACGATCTTTTCGGCCTCGCGTTTGGTGCGGGCGTAGTGATTGACGGGCTCCGGCAAGGCCGCGTCCTCGCTGAGCCCAAGCTGGTCGCGGAAGGCGAAGCAGACGGACGGGCTGGAGATGTGGACGAAGCGGCTGACCCCTAGTCGCTCGGCGAAGCCGAGCAGGTTCCGTGTCGCCGTGACGTTCGCCGCCACGAAATCCCCGAGGCGGCCGAAGGGCGAAGAGAGCGCCGCGCAATGGATGATCCGTTCGATCCTGCCAAGCCTCGGATCGAGCGCGCCATCGAGCGGCTGCGCGAGATCGTGGCGGACGATACGATGGCCGGCGGCCTCCAGCGCGGCGCAACGCGCTTCATCGCGGCCGAGCCCGAGCGCCAGCATACCGGACGCGGCAAGCCGCTCGAGCACATGAGCACCGAGGAAGCCGCTGGCGCCGGTGACGAGCACGGCCATCCCTCAGGTCTCCAGCGCCATGCCGCCGAAGGAGACGCCGGCCGACGTGCCGAGGAAGAGCAGCTTCATGCCTGGCGCGACGCGCCCCTCGCGGCGCGCGACGTCGAGCGCGAAGGGCATGGAAGCCGCGATCTGGTTGCCGAAGCGGGCGGAGATGTCGACGAGCTTTTGCGACGCAAAACCGGTCTGGCGCGCCATATGCGCAAGCGCGAAGGGGCTCGCCTGGTGCGGCACGACGAGATCGACATCGTCATGCCGCCAGCCGGCGCGCTCGAGCAGAGCGTCGACGAAGCCGTTGAAGTGGCGCGAAGTGAGCCGGAACAATTCCTTGCCGTCCATGTGGAACAGGCTGTGCGCCGCGAACGCTTCCCGATCCTTGCGGAAATCGAAGCGCGTGCCGCCCGAACCGATGCCGCAGGCTTCCCAGCCCGACGGATAGGTGCGCATCAGGCTCGCCGCCACCTTTCCCTCGCTTGGCTTGGCCTTGCGCAGCACGGCCGCCGCCGCGCCGTCGCCGAAGAGCGCGGCGATCTCCGGCGCGTCCTGCCACGGCAAAGCGCGCGAGGCGACTTCGGACGAGAAGACCAGCGCCGTCTCGCACTGCCCCGCCTCGATCATGCGGCCCGCGGTCTCGAAGGCGGTGAGGAAGCCAAGGCATGTGCTGTTGACGTCGAAGGCGGCGGCCGAGCCGTCCGCCACCCCGAGGCGCTGCATGACGAGCGGCGCGGTCGCCGGCAGCGGCTGGTAGGGCACGCCGCAGCCGCCGACGATCAGGTCCACCGAGCCGGCCTCTACGCCGGCATCCTCAAGCGCAAGGCGCGCGGCGGCACAGGCAAGATCGATCTGCGATTCGGCATTGCAGACATAGCGCTCGACGACGCCGGTGACGGTTTCAAGCGCGCCCTCGCCAAGGCTCAGCTTCGCCTCCAGGGCGCGTGTGGTGAGGCGCTCAGCCGGTACCGCCCTGCCGGTTCCGACGATCCTGATCCGCATTCTCCCCCCGCCGCGTGAGCTTGGCCCTATCTAACGCAAAAAACGGTTCGAGGCGACGACCATCATCGGCGCCTGCGCGACCATGTTTGATCGTCGATCATTCTGCTGTAAGTATGCGATGCTTCCAGGGGGTGAGGTATGGCTAATTCTTTTTCTCGCTTTATTTCTTTTGTCTTCGGGAATTCTGTTTCTAAGCCAAATGCAGACGCTGTCAGAAGCCCGTGGCCGAGCGGTCTCCAGCATCTGTTTATCGAGCCATCAAAGAAGGATATCTGGGAAGCGCTGGACGGCTGGAAGTGGATTGGGCTTGATGGCTTGGAGCCCGGCGCAGTCTCTGCGTTCGGCGACATTTTCTTCCGCGCTCCCGATGGTTCCGTCAAATTGCTGGACATGGTCGGAGGCCGATTGACCGAAGTCTCGGAAACGTGGCCGGAACTTACAACCCAGTTCAATGATCCTGATCGGCGCGACGAACTGTTGCTGGCTGGATTAGTGACGACGGCACGAAAGAAGGGATTGGTCTTGGGGGTCGGCGAATGTTACGACTTCGAAAAGCCGCCCGTGCTCGGTGGCGAAATGTCCGTTAAGCAAATCAACAAGACTTTCTTCGTGGTCAAAGTGCACATAGCCGGCCAGATTCACCGGCAAGTAAAAGACCTTCCGCACGGTACGAAAATCAACAAGGTAACGATCGGCGATCGCTGACGGCTCTAAGCCTTGCGCTCCCAGCGACGGTCGGGCGTCTGCTGCCAGTAGGTCACGGCGTGGCCGGCTTCCTTCAGCGTCTTCCAATGCGTCCGCGCGCCTTCGAGCTGCGCGGCGTCATGGCCGTCGAAAAGGAAGACGGCGCGCTCGTAGCCCGATAGTTCGGGCGGGCTTGCGCCGTCGACCAGGAAGCGGATCTGCGCCGCGTTCTGGTTGCCCTCGCCCGTGGTGAGCAGGACCGGCTGTTCGGCCGGATAGGCCTCGCGGTCGGTGGCATGCGCCAGAAAGGAATCGTCGCGGAAAATCCACAGATGCTGGTCGAGCGCGTCGCGTCGCTCCTCGGTGCCGGTCTGCACCACCGCGCGCCAGCCGCGCTCGACGCTGCGCTCGAGCAGGCCCGGCAGCGCCTCTTCGAGCGTCGATTCGGTCAAATGGTAGAACAGGATGTCGGCCATCCCCCTACCCTTCGTAGTGATCGCGCACCAGCCGGTCGAGCAGCCTCACGCCGAAGCCCGAGCCCCAGGACTGGTTGATCTCGCTCGACGGCGCGCCCATCGCGGTGCCGGCAATGTCGAGATGCGCCCAGGGCGTGTCCTGGACGAAGCGCTGCAGGAACTGCGCGGCGATGATGGCGCCGCCATAGCGGCCGCCGATGTTCTTCATGTCGGCGTTCTTGGAATCGATCAGCTTGTCGTATTCGGGCCCGAGCGGCATGCGCCACAGCCGCTCCTGGCTGACCTGGCCGGCGCCGAAAAGCCGCCCGGCAAGCTCGTCATTGTTGGAGAAAAGGCCGGCATAATGCTGGCCGAGCGCCACCATGACGGCGCCGGTGAGCGTCGCCAGGTTGATCATGAATTTCGGTTTGAAACGGTCGTTGGCGTACCAGAGCGCGTCGGCCAGAACGAGGCGGCCTTCCGCGTCGGTGTTGAGCACCTCGATCGTCTGGCCGGACATCGATGTGACGATGTCGCCGGGGCGCTGGGCATGGCCGTCGACGGCATTCTCGACCAGGCCGATGATGCCGACCACATTGGCCTTCGCCTTGCGCGCGGCGAGCGCATGCATCAGGCCGGTGACGGCGGCCGCGCCGCCCATGTCGCCCTTCATGTCCTCCATTCCGGAGGCCGGCTTCATCGAATTGCCGCCGGTGTCGAAGGTGACTCCCTTGCCGATGAAGGCGAGCGGCGCGTCCTTGGCCTTGCCGCCGTTCCAGCGCATCACTGCCAGCCGCGCGCCGCGCGGCGAGCCTTGCGCGACGCCGAGCAGCGAACCCATGCCGAGCTTCTTCATCTCTTTTTCAGCCAGGATCTCGACCTCGACGCCGAGCTGCTCCAGCGCCTTGACGCGTTCGGCGAATTCGACCGGCCCGAGCGCATTGGCCGGCTCGTTGACGAGATCGCGCGCAAGCAGCACGCCGTCGGTCACGGCTTCCTCGCCCGCAAACGCCTTCTTCGCGGCCGCGGGATCGGCGCAGTGGATGGTTATCCTCGCGGGCTTCGCCGCCTCGGCCTTCTTGGCGCCCTTCGCGTCAGACTGCCCGTCTTCTTTCCTGGTCTTGTATTTGTCGAAGGAATAGCTGCGCAGCAGGATACCGGCCGCAAGATTGGCCGCCTGACGGCCGTCGGGCTGCAGTTCGGGCAGATCGAGGATGACCGCCACCTCGACCGCCTTGCGCAGCGAAGCGGCAATGGCCCCGCCGAGCTTCAGCCATGCATTGTCGTCGAGGCTCGAGATCTTGCCGGCGCCGATCGCCACCAGCCGGTCGACCGGCGTTCCTTCCGGCGCCAGCACCTCGGCCGAGCTTGCGAACTTGCCGGAAAAATCCGCGACCGGAAAGGCGCGTGCCAGCGCGCCGGCTGGATCGCAGACCTTCGCCGCCTCGCCGAGCCCGCCGCCATCGGCGGCGAAGACGAAGACGCTGCCCTTTTTCGGCGCGGCAAACTTGGCGAAAGAAATGGAAGGTCTCGACGTCATCAGGTCCTGCTTTCAGGGATGGCCGGAAGGTGCCGGCAAAGGGTATTTCTTGGCGAGCAACGCGTTGGCAAGCGTGCGCGACATTTGGTCGTTTTCAGCCATTTGGCAAGACTTTGGCCGAAATCGCTGTCTATATCAGCGCCACCATAGACAAAGGATTCGCCCCGGCACGACCTTAGCTTGCTGCCGTAACGTGCTGTTAACCATCGATGTTTTGCATTTCTTATCCATTGACGCGGAGACTCCGTCGCGCCGGGGCACGCGGCGTGGGGCGACGAACCGGAGCGAGCCGCCTATGACCCAGTTGTGCGGGCGCCGCCGGATCACTACCTTGTCGGCTGGCATGATGCCGTTCGGCAAAATCGAGAAAAGCCTTCATGAAGGTCGTTGAACGCTACATCATGCGCCGCACGCTGACGATGTTCCTCGCATCGCTGGTGTGGACGCTGGCGATCGTGTGGACGACGCAGGTGCTGGCCAAGATCGACCTCGTCACCGACAACGGCCAATCGGCGCTGACCTTCTTCGAGGTCGCGGCGCTCATCATCCCCTCCATCATCCCGATCGTGGTGCCATTCGCCCTGGTGGTGGCGGTGGCGCAGACGCTGAGCGCGATGAACACCGATTCGGAGCTGGCGGTGCTCGGCGCCGCGGGCGCCTCGCGCTGGACGATCGCGCGGCCGATCCTGCTGCTCGCGGCTTTTGCCTGCGCGTTTTCCTTCATCGTGGACAACGCCGCCGACCCCTATGCCAGGCAAAAAAACCGCCAGCTGGTGGCGGCCTCGCGCGCCGACCTCGTGTCGCTGATCATCCAGGAAGGCACGTTCCGCAAGATCGACGAAGGCCTTTACCTGCAGGTCGGCGAACGGCTTCCCGGCAACCGGCTCGGGGGCATCTTCGTCGCCGATTCGCGCGAGGAAGGGGCCAGCCTCACCTATTACGCCAAGACCGGCAGCATCGTCGAAAAAGGCGACGAGAAGGTGCTGATGATGAATGACGGCGTCATCAACCGCAAGTCGGTGACCGGCGACCTCTCCGTCATCCGCTTCACCTCTTACGCCTTCGACATGTCGGCCTTCCTGTCGGCGGCGAACGACATCACGCTTTTGCCCAAGGACCGGACGACGGCGTATCTGCTCAACCCGGATCCCAACGACAAGATGTTCCAGCGCGAACCAGGCAGCTATCGGGCGGAGCTCAACCAGCGTTTCGCCGAATGGTCCTATTCGCTGGTGTTCGCGCTGATCGCTCTTGCGGTGGCGGGCGATGCGCGCTCGCATCGCGAAGCGCGCATCAATCCGCTGATCACGGCGATCGCAATCGCGCTTTTCGTGCGATGGCTTGGCTTCTTCGCCGCCGGCAAGGCCGACAAGGTCTGGTATTTCGTCTACCTGCTCTACGGCATACCGATCATCGCCTCCGCGGTTTCGGTCTGGTTCATCGTCTCCTCGCGCACCATGGAATTGCCGGTCAGTTGGGCCGACTGGCTGACGAACCTTGCCAAGCGCACCGGCGACAATTGGATGGCATTCAAGCTCTGGCTCGCCCGGCGCACTTCCGGCCAGGGAGCCTGACCATGGGCTGGACGCTGGGCCGCTATTTCTTCTTCCGCTACGTCTCGATCACCTTCTGGTTCTTCCTGGGCCTGCTGGCGCTGGTGTTCCTGATCGACTTTACCGAGCTTTCCGGCCGCACGACTGGGCTGCCAGGCTTTACCTACGGCATTGCCTTCGCGATTTCGGCGCTCAGGATGCCGATGATCATGCTGCAGACGGTGCCGTTCGTCGGGCTGTTCTCGGCGATGGCGACGCTGGTATCGCTCAACCGCCGCTACGAGCTGGTGATTGCGCGCTCGGCCGGCGTCTCGGCCTGGCAATTCCTGTTCCCCTGCTGCGTCGGCGCGCTGATGTTCGGCGTGCTGTCGGTCGCCATCATCAACCCGATCGCCGCGCATGGCTTTTCCTGGTCCGAGCAGATGGAGAACGACCTGCGGGCCGGCAAATCGAATGCAGTCACCACCAATGTCACGCCGTGGCTTCGGCAAAAGACCGAATCGGGCGACACCATCATCGGCGCCCGCGCCATCCTCAACCAGGGGCTGGAGATGGCGGATGCGGTGTTTTTCGTCCTCGACCATGAGGGCAACATCACCGAGCGCAAGGATGCAGCCAAGGCCTTCCTGCGCGACGGCTATTGGGAATTGCAGGACGTCAAGGTCTTCAAGGGCGGCAATATCCAGACGCTGGCGTCCGACAAGGTGCCGACGAATCTGAAGCCGGAATTCGTGCAGGAGCGGCTGGCGCGTCCGGAAACCATCCCCTTCTACGAGTTGCCGCGCAAGATCGAGGTCGCCCGTTCCTTCGGACTCAAGGCAAACGCCTTCGCCATGCAATTTGATTCACTGGTGGCGTTGCCGTTCCTTCTCGTCGCCATGACGCTGATTGCTGCAACGGTTTCAATGAGATTTGCGCGAATGGGGCAGTCGGCAACGATGATTCTGGGTGGCGTCGTGGCCGGCTTTCTGCTTTATGTCGTTTCGGTACTGGTCAAGGCATTCGGTGTCGCCGGATTCGTGCCTACTGTGGTGGCTGCATGGGTTCCGGTTGTCGTGGCTATGTTCTTTGGGGTGACGTTTCTGCTATACAAGGAAGACGGCTAGTGAGGGAGGCGGTTTTGCGCAGCCATAGGCAGGCCGGTCTGGCACGCCTCTATGGGGCGACCGCCTTGGCATGTCTGTTCGCCTGCGCGGCGCCGACGGTGCCCGCGCTGGCGCAGACGATCGCTGCCAAGTCCGTCCCTTCCGGCACGCAGATGCTGCTGGCCGCCGATACGCTCGTCTATGACAACGACAAGCATACGGTGACCGCCGTCGGCGGTGTGCAGATCGACTATGGCGGCAACAAGCTGGTCGCCCAGCGTGTGGTCTACAATCGCGACACCAAGCGCCTCGTCGCCAGCGGCGCCGTCGAGTTGATCAACAGCGACGGCACCAAGGTCAATTCCGACCATATCGACATCACCGACGACTTCGCCGACGGCTTTCTCAACGCGCTGCGTGTCGAGACGATCGACAAGGCTTATTTCGCCGCCGAGAGCGCCGAGCGCATGGGCGGCGTGCTCACCACCTTCCACAACGGCGTCTACACCGCCTGCGAACCTTGCGAGGACAAGCCGGACAAAGCGCCGACCTGGCGCGTCAAGGCGCGCAAGATCATCTGGAACGGCGAGAAGAAGACGGTCCGCTTCGAGAACTCGAATTTCGAGTTCTTCGGCTTCCCCCTCGCCTACCTGCCGGCCTTCGAGATCGCCGACCCGACGGTGAAGCGCAAGAGCGGCTTCCTGATCCCCGGCATCGTCTACAACAACCATCTCGGCGTCGGCGTCAAAGTCCCCTATTACTTCGCGCTGTCTCCGACCTATGACCTGACCGTCACCGGCAGCGGCTATACCAAGCAGGGTTTCCTCGGCGAGGCCGAGTGGCGCCAGCGCTTCAACAACGGCCAGTACACGCTGAAGATCGCCGGCATCAACCAGCAGGATCCCAACGCGTTTGTCGATTCCGGTATCCGCAATGTGAATTCCGGGCCGGCCGACGATCCGAACAAGTTCCGCGGCATGATGGGCACCAAGGGCCAGTTCGCCATCAACGAGCGCTGGAATTTCGGCTGGGACGTGCTGCTCCAGACCGACAAGGAATTCTCGCGCACCTACAACATCGACGGCTACAGCGATCTCGTCCACCAGTCGTCGATCTATCTGACGGGCTTGAGCGACCGCAATTATTTCGACGTCCGTGCCATGCGCTTCGAGGTGCAGGAAGACACGCTCTCCAGCGACCCGACGGCGCGCGCCTCCAAGCAACCCTGGGTGCTGCCGTCGCTCGACTACGCCTATATCCCCGACACCTCGGTGGCCGGCGGCCAGTTGTCGTTCAACGTCAACGCACGCGTGATCAGCCGCAACCGGCTGGATGAGACTTTCGACAAGTTTTCGAACGTGGAACGGGTTCCCGGAATCGAGGGGCAATCCAGCCGGCTGAGCGCGGAAGCCGAGTGGAAGCGGACCTTCACCACCGATAACGGCCTGCAGCTGACGCCTTTGCTCGCCTTCCGCGGCGATGCCGGCTACGTCAACGCCAATTCGGCTTCACTTGCGGCGGTCAACGACATGGCGACGAATCTTGGCCAGGACGTCGACATGCGCTCGTCGCTTGCCCGCTACATGGCCACGCTCGGCCTCGAAGCGCGCTGGCCGCTGCTGTTCTCGATGCCTAGCTCCAGCCACATCCTGGAACCGACCGCGCAGGTCTTCGTGCGCCCGAACGAGCAATATGTCGGCGGGCTGGCGATCCCCAACGAAGACGCGCAGAGCTTCGTCTTCGACGCCACCACACTGTTCGAGCGCGACAAATTCTCGGGCTACGACCGCATAGAAGGCGGCACGCGCGCCAATGTCGGCTTCCGCTATTCAGGCGCCTATGACAATGGCTGGGGCACGAACGCCATCTTCGGCCAGTCCTATCAGCTCGCCGGCGAAAACTCTTTTACCGCGCCCGATCTTGTAAACGTTGCGGCCGAATCCGGTCTGGACAAGCGGACCTCGGATTACGTCGGCCTGGTCGGCTTCAACAGCCCGAGCGGTTTCTCCGGTTCGCTGAGCGGGCGTTTCGACGAGCAGACCTTCGAGGTCAGGCGCGCCGAAGTGAAGGCCGCCTATTCCAGCCTGCCGATATCGCTTAGCGCCAAATATGCCTTCATCGAGGCGCAGCCGCTCTATGGTTTCACCACCGACCGCCACGAGCTCACGCTCGGCGCCTCGACCCATCTGGCGCAGAACTGGCGGCTGTTCGGCACCGGCACCTACGACATCGAGACAAATGTTCTGGTCAAGGACGGTGTCGGCTTCGCCTACAATGATTCCTGCTTCACTTACATCATGACGTATTCGCAGACGCGTGACACCGTCACCAAGGAAGTGTCGCAGAACATCGGTTTCAACCTGTCGTTCCGCACGCTCGGCGATTTCGGTTCGTCAACAAGCTCGATCGATACCATCCAGTGACCAAGCGGCAGGCGCGCGGCCTCCGAGCCGTGCGTCGACTGGAGCGCTGATGGGCTTTGGTCTTGATCTGGAGCGTGTTCCTTCGAAAATGGGCCTGATTCTCAGGGCCATGCGCCGGTGACATCGTTTCGCCGCATAAGATGGGCATGGGGGTCGACCGCATCACGCAGGCGTTCGGAGGACGCGCGGCGCCGCGATGGTGGGGAAAATTGGGATGGGGAAAAATTAGGAAGGTAAGATGAGGAAATACCTGTTTTCAACGGGATTCGCGCTTCTGGTGGCAGCGGCCTCGGTTTCGGTCACGGCTGTCGTGCAGCCTGCTTTCGCCGCTGAGATCAAGTATGTCGTCAACAACATAGCGATCACCACCGGCGACATCGCGCACCGCGCAGCCTTCTTCAAGCTGCAGCACAAGAAGGGCGATGCCGCGCAGGAGATGATCGACCAGACGCTGCGGCTGGCCGAGGCCAAGCGGCTCGGCATCCGCATCAGCGACCAGCAGGTCGACGCCGCCTACCAGCGCTTCGCTTCGGGCAACAAGATGCCGCTGGCGAAACTCGACGCGATCATGGCGCAGTCGGGCGTCACCAAGGAACATTTCAAGGAATTCATCCGTGCCCAGATGGCCTGGAACCAGGCGCTCAGCGCTCGCTACCGCTCCGGTGAAGGCGGCTCGGTGACCGAGCAGGATGCCGTGCGGCGCATGCTGGACAAGGGCGGCGCAAAGCCGACCGCGACGGAATACATGCTGCAGCAGGTGATCTTCGTGGTGCCCGCGTCGGAGCGCGGCGCCACGCTCGCCAAACGCAAGCGCGAGGCAGACGCCATGCGCGCCCGCTTCAGCGGCTGCAACACCACGCGCGACTTCGCCAAGGGCCTGCTCGACGTCACCGTGCGTGATCTCGGCCGCTTTCTGGCGCCACAATTGCCGTCCGACTGGGCCGAGCAGATCAAGGCGACCAAGGTCGGCGCCGCGACGCCGACCCGCGAGACCGAGCGCGGCATCGAATTCATCGGCGTCTGCTCCTCGCGCGATGTTTCCGACGACAAGGCCGCGCAGATGGTGTTCCAGGCCGAAGGCAGCAACGACAAGGATGCCGACGAACTCAGCAAGAAATATGTCGCCGAGCTGCGCCAGAAGGCCAAGATCGTCGAACGCTAGGGCGACAAGCGTGCGATACCGCAGCCGGCCCACCGCATGAGCGCGCAGAAGACCGATGCGCCGCTGGCGCTCAGCGTCGGCGATCCCTCGGGCATCGGGCCCGAAATCGCCATCGCCGCCTGGCAGGCCGGCGACAGCGCCGGCGTGCCGCCCTTCTACCTGCTTGCCGACCCCGCTTTGATCGAAGCCCGCGCCCGCCTGGTCGGCGCAAATGTTGCGATTGCCGAGACGCTGCCAGGACAGGCAGCGCATCATTTTTCCCGCGCACTGCCCGTCGTGCCGCTTTATGCGCGTCATGTCGACAGCCCAGGAGAGCCGGACCCGGCCAATGCCGCAGGCACGATCGAAGCCATCGACCGCGCCGTCGCGGACTGCCTCGCCGGCCGCGCCGCGGCGATAGTCACCTGCCCGATCGCCAAGAAGCCGCTCTATGATGCCGGATTTGGCTTTCCGGGCCACACAGAGTATCTGGCGCATCTGGCCTCGCGCCACACCGGCAGGGACGTGACGCCGGTGATGATGCTGGCCGGACCGAACCTGCGCACCGTTCCGGTGACCATCCACATCGCCTTGGCCGAAGTGCCGAAAATGCTCACGACGGAGCTGATCGTCGCAACCGCGCGCATCACCGCCGCCAATCTCAAGAACCGCTTCGGCATCGCCCGGCCGAGGCTTGCGATCGCCGGGCTCAACCCGCATGCCGGCGAGGGCGGCGCCATGGGGCTGGAGGATGCAGCGATCGTCGCTCCCGCCGTCGAGATGTTGCAGGCGGAAGGCATCGACGCGATCGGACCGCTGCCGGCCGACACGATGTTTCATCCGCGCGCGCGCGCCGGCTATGACGCGGCGCTCTGCATGTATCATGACCAGGCGCTGATCCCGGCCAAGACCTTAGCCTTCGACGAGGCGGTCAACGTGACGCTCGGCCTGCCCTTCATCCGCACTTCGCCCGACCACGGCACCGCTTTCGACATCGCCGGCAAGGGCATCGCGCGCGCCGACAGCCTGATCGCCGCGTTGAGGCTGGCGCGCCGGCTGGCCGACAGCGGACGGCAGGCCGCCGCCGCGTGAGGATGCATTGAGCGGACGCACCACAATCGACGGGTTGCCGCCGCTGCGCGAGGTGATCGAGCGGCACGGCCTGCAGGCCAAGAAGGCGCTCGGGCAGAATTTTCTGCTCGACCTCAACCTGACAGGCAAGATCGCGCGCGCCGCCGGCGATCTCGGCGAGGCGACGGTGATCGAGGTCGGTCCGGGCCCGGGCGGACTAACGCGGGCGCTGCTCTTCAACGGCGTGCGGCGCGTGATCGCCATCGAGCGCGACGAGCGCTGCCTCGAAGCGCTGGCCGAGGTTTCCAGCCATTATCCCGGCCGGCTCGAGATCATTCCCGGCGATGCGCTGAAGACGGATTTTGCCGCACTCGCCGGCGCGGCGAACGGCGCGCCTGTGAAGATCGTCGCCAACCTGCCCTACAATATCGGCACGGAGCTTCTGATCCGCTGGCTGACGGTGGCCGACTGGCCGCCCTTCTACCAGTCGATGACGCTGATGTTCCAGCGCGAGGTGGCAGAGCGCATCACCGCGGCTCCTGGCAGTGACGCCTATGGCCGGCTCGGCGTGCTTGCCGGCTGGCGCACCGAGGCGAGGATCGCCTTCGACGTGCCGCCGCAGGCGTTCACGCCGCCGCCGAAGGTCACCTCATCGGTGGTGCATCTGGTGCCTCGCCCATCTCCCCTGCCCGTGGACGCCAGAAAGTTGGGCCGCGTCACCGAGGCCGCCTTCGGCCAGCGCCGCAAGATGCTCAGGCAAAGCGTGAAGAGCCTGGGCGGCGAGGCGCTGCTGACCCGCGCCGGCATCGACCCGACGCGTCGGGCGGAAACGCTGAGCGTCGAGGAGTTCGTCAGGTTGACGAACGCGGTGTAGTTCTCTTCGCCCCGTTCACGGGGAGAAGAATGCCGGCAGATGAGGGGCGGCGCGAACCTGCAAAAGTATGGCGCTCCTTAAGGGGAAAGTTGCGCTGGCAACCGTCATTCAAACGCATTACATTCATGGCAAAGGAGATGGCCATGCCAACGAACGCACTTGTCCAGACGCGTATCGACGCCGATATCCGGGATCGGGCTTCCGCGGTGCTCGAAAGCATGGGACTCACGGTTTCGGATGCGGTGCGGATACTTCTTACCCGAACCGCCAACGAGGGCGCGTTGCCCATCGATCTGCTCGCAAACAGTGAGGCTTACGATGTGTGGTTTCGCGCCAAGGTGCGCGAGGCTCTGGACGACACCCGAGCCGACATTCCTGACGAACAAGCCGAGTCGCATTTTGCCGAAAGACGTGCTGCAGCACGCCGCAAGGTCAATGAGCCTAGATCTTGAAGATCGTATGGTCGGCATTCGCACTTTCGGATCGCGATGGGATATTCACGCATATCGAGGCTGACAACCCTGCCGCCGCGGTCGCGATCGATGAGCGGATTGTCGCCGCGATAGGCCGTCTCCGTGACATTCCCGAGAGCGGCCGTACCGGCAGGCTTTCAGGAACACGAGAGCTTGTCATCGTCGGCACGCCATATATCGCGGCCTATCAGACAGCTGAGAGCAGGATACGAATCCTGGGTGTGCTTCATGGAGCACAGCGCTGGCCGGACGTCCGGCCAGCCTATGTCGTCTTCTCGTCCAGCAACCCCGAAATGAAGTCGAACAGGCCCGGCCGCCTGTCGCGCCGAAGCCGCTCCGCCGTGACGATGGCGCGGACCTCGGCGAAGGCGCGGTCGAGATCGTCGTTGACGATGACGAAGTCGTATTCCTTCCAATGCTCGATCTCGAGGCGGGCGTTCTTCAGCCTGGTCTCGATGACGGATTCCTGGTCCTCGGCGCGACGCTTCAGGCGGGCCTTCAATTCCTTCATCGACGGCGGCAGGATGAAGATCGAAACGATATCGGCGCGCATCTTCTCCTTGAGCTGCTGGGCGCCCTGCCAGTCGATGTCGAAGAGCATGTCGCGGCCTTCGGCCAGCGCGATTTCCGCGGGCTCACGCGGCGTCGCATAGCAATTCCCATGCACCTCGGCCCATTCGAGCAACGCGTCGGAGTCGCGCAACCGCTCGAACTCGCGCATGGTACGGAAATGGTAGTGGACGCCCTCGATTTCCGAGCCGCGGCGCGGCCTTGTCGTGACGGAGACCGAAAGCTCAAGACTTCCATCGCTTTCCAGAAGATTGCGCGCGATCGTCGACTTGCCGGCGCCCGACGGCGACGACAGCACCAGCATCAATCCACGACGGCGGATGCGGGACCCCAGATCCCTGGCGGCCGTCGGTTCCTTGGCAACCATCCCGTCACTCCAGATTCTGGACCTGCTCGCGAAACTGGTCGACCACCGCCTTGAGCTCCAGCCCGATCGCGGTGACCGCGGCGGCGTTCGACTTCGAGCACAACGTATTCGATTCGCGGTTGAATTCCTGCGCGAGAAAATCGAGCTTGCGGCCAACGGCGCCACCGCTTTTGAGCAGCGCCCGCGCCGAAGCGACATGTGTCTTCAGCCGGTCGATCTCCTCGCGGATGTCGGCCTTGGTGGCGAGGAAGGCCGCTTCCTGGTGCAGCCGGACGGCATCGAGATTGGCCGAGACATCCATCAACAGACGCATCTGCTCGGCGATGCGCGCGCGGATCGCGGCAGGTTCGCGCGAGGGATCGGCCTCCGCCTTCAGCGTCAGCGTCTCGATGGTGTCGACATGGCCGGAAAGAAGCGCGCCAAGTGCCGCGCCCTCACCGAGGCGCGCCTGTTCAAGGCCGGCGAGCGCCGCCTCGAGCGCCGACAGGATCGTGGCATCGAGGGTAGCCCGCTCCTCCTCGGTCTCCACGGCCTCGGGGATGTCAAGCACACCGCGCAGGGAAAGCAGGCCATCCGCGGTGGCGGGCTCGGTGCCGAACTGCTCCTGCAAACGCTTGGCCAGCCCCGCCAGATCCTTGAGAAACGCCTCGTTGACCACCGGCTGGACTTGCCTGGCGGCGGCGCGGCCGACGGTCAACGTCGCCTGGAAGTTGCCGCGCGCAAAGCGCTTCTGAATCGTCTGCCGGACCGCCGTCTCCAGCCGGTCGAAACCCTGCGGCAACCTCAGCCTCACCTCGGCGCTCTTGCCGTTCACCGATTTCACCTCCCAGGCGATCGAGGTGCCATCACTTTCGGCGGCGGACCGCGCAAAACCGGTCATGCTTTGCAGGCTCATTGCCCTGTCGTCCCCCTGTCGCAGTCAAGGCATGCGTGGCCCAGCGCTGCGCGCCCCAAACATCACCGGACGAAAGGCCGGCGCCCCCTCAAAACATGAATACGGCCTCGCGTCAAAGGACGCGTACTTCCGTTTGATGCATGTCGTTTTCCCAAAACCGCTACGCACTTTTGGGCGACATGCAGTGCGTTTGATGCAAGTCGTTTTCCCAAAACCGCTACGCACTTTGGGCGACATGCAGTGCGTTTGATGCAAGTCGTTTTCCCAAAACCGCTGCGCACTTTTGGGCGACATGCATTGCGCCTATTGCGCGTCGCCGACGCCGGCGTCGCCGTTCTCGCCATTGGCGCCGGCATCGCCGCTGTCGCCGTTGCCATCGGGAGCGGCCGGCGCCGTCGTCTGGCCGGAAGCCTTGGCGGCGGCGTCCGCCTGCTTCTTCTGAAGCGCCCGGTAGCGGGCAACGTTCTGGTTATGCTCTTCCAACGTCGCCGCGAAGACATGGCCGCCATTGCCGTCGGCGACGAAATAGAGGTCGTCGGTCTTCGACGGATTGGCGACCGCTTCCAGCGCCGCGCGGCCCGGATTGGCGATCGGCGTCGGCGGCAGGCCCTTGATCATGTAGGTGTTGTAGGGCGTCTGCTTGTCGAGGTCCGACTGGTAGATCGGCCGGTCCGCCGGCTTTCCCTTGCCGCCGAAAAGGCCGTAGATGATGGTCGGGTCGGATTGCAGCCGCATGCCCTTGGCCAGGCGGTTGAGGAACACCGCGGCGACGCGCGAGCGCTCGTCGCTCCTGCCCGTCTCCTTTTCGACGATCGAGGCCAGCGTGACGAAGTCGTCGATGTTGGCGATCGGCAGGTCGGGCGCGCGGTGCGACCAGACGTCGTCGACCAGCTTCTTCTGGTCGGCGATCAGCTTATCGACCATCTGCTGCCTTGTGGCGCCGCGGGTGAAGCGCAGCGTGTCGGTGGCGATGCTGCCCTCCGGCGGCAAGGCCGGCGGCATATCGCCGGTCAGCGCCTCCTGCTCGGCGACGCGCTGCAGCGCCTGCTCGACCGTCAGCCCTTCGGGAATGGTGAGTGAGTACATGACCGACTTGCCGCTCTTGAAGAGCTCCATGATGTCCCGCATCGAGGCGCGCGGCTTGATGGCGTATTCGCCAGCCTTCAGCGCCGATTCATTGCCCGTGGCGCGCACGCCCAGCCGGAAGATGCGGGCATCGCTGATCAGGTTGCGGCGTTCCAGCTGGTCGGCGATCTCCTGCACGCCGGTGCTCGGCTTGATCAGGAAGGTATCGCCATTGGCGGATGGGCCGGGCTCGACGAAAGCCTGCATGCCGAAATAGAGCGCGACACCCGAGGCGAGCACGACCAGGATGACCATGGAGAGGAAGAAATTGAGGAAGACGACGACCTGGCTGCGCGAGGCGCGCGAGCGCTTCGACGGCGGCGGCGTGCCGGCTTCCGGGCGCAACGCCTCGGCCGCGGTCTTCGGCCTGATCGGCCCGTTTGTGCCTTGCCGTCCGAATTCCCCGTCGCCGCCCGGATTTGTGCTGCCCGGATTTATGCTCATGGCGCGCCCTACCGTCTGATCTTGCAACGAATCCCCCGGCAAAAAGCTAGGGGAGAATTTGGCAAAAATGACGGCAGGTGGCGGAACTGCCGGCTGGTTGTCCGTCTCTGAGCAATACCGGGTAGAAAACCGCTGCGCACTCTTCCTGGAATTGCTCCGGCTGGCCCTTCAGCCATCGTAACGCTGGAACACGAGCGAGGCGTTGGTGCCGCCGAAGCCGAAGGAATTCGACAGCGCGACGTCGATCTGGCGCTGGCGTGGCTTGTTCGGCACAAGATCGATCGCCGTCTCGCGTTCCGGATTGTCGAGATTGATCGTCGCCGGCGCGATGTTGTCGCGGATGGCCAGGATCGAGAAGATCGCTTCCGCGGCACCCGCGGCGCCCAGCAGATGACCGATCGACGACTTGGTCGACGACATCGAGATCTTCGAGGCGGCATTGCCGACCAGGCGCTCGACCGCGCCGAGCTCGATCGTGTCGGCCATGGTCGAGGTGCCGTGCGCGTTGATGTAGTCGATGTCGGCCGGCGAGAGCTTCGCCCGGTTCAGCGCCGCCGTCATGCAGCGGAAGGCGCCATCGCCATCTTCTGCCGGCGCGGTGATGTGATGGGCGTCGCCCGTCAGGCCATAGCCGGTGACTTCCGCATAGATCTTGGCGCCGCGCGCCTTGGCATGCTCCAGCTCTTCCAGGACGACGACGCCCGCGCCCTCGCCCATGACGAAGCCGTCGCGGTCGCGATCATAGGGACGCGAAGCTGTTTCGGGGCTGTCATTGCGCTCGGTGGAGAGCGCCCGGCAGGCGGCGAAGCCGGCGATCGACAGCCGGGTGATCGGCGCCTCCGCACCGCCGGCCAGCATCACATCGGCATCGCCCCACATGATCAGCCGGGCGGCGTCGCCAATGGCGTGCGCGCCGGTCGAGCAGGCGGTGACCACCGCATGGTTCGGGCCTTTCAGGCCGTGGCGGATGGAGACCTGGCCCGAGACCAGGTTGATGATCTGTCCAGGGATGAAGAAGGGGCTGATACGGCGCGGGCCGCGTTCCTTCAGGATCATCGCGTTCTCGGCGATGCCGTCGATACCGCCGATGCCGGAGCCGATAAGCACGCCGGTGGCGCACTGGTCCTCATGCGTCTGGGGCTTCCAGCCGGAATCGGCCAGCGCCTCGTCGGCGGCGGCGATGCCATAGAGGATGAACTCGCCGATCTTGCGCAGTTCCTTCGGCTCAAGCACGGCCTCCGGATTGAAGGTGCCGTTCAAGCCGTCGCCGCGCGGGATAATGTGGGCGATCTTGCAGGCAAGATCGTCCACCTCGAATTCGGTGACGCGGCGGCAAGCGCTGCGGCCGGAGAGCAATTCCCGCCAGCTGTGCTCGACGCCCATGCCAAACGGCGAAAGCAGGCCAAGGCCCGTGACGACGACACGCCTCATCGCAGGTCCTCCCCGATAATGCCTGCGAAAGAACTCAGGCCGAGGCCTTGTCGATATACTTCACGGCATCACCGACGGTCAGGATGGTCTCGGCGGCATCGTCCGGAATCTCGACGCCGAACTCTTCTTCGAACGCCATGACGAGTTCGACCGTGTCGAGGCTGTCCGCGCCCAGATCGTCGATGAAGCTCGCCTGCTCCGTCACCTTGTCGGCGTCGACGCCGAGATGCTCGATGACGATCTTCTTGACGCGCTCTGCGGTGTCACTCATTTGGGCAATCCTCGTCTTAAGTTGTCTATCTTCGTTAGCGGGCGGAATGCCGCTAATCAAGCTGAAAGATGGTCTCGCGGGCAACGCACGCCACAGGACCGGTTTTTGCCCGAACCGCCGGGTTGCGGGCCGCATTACACGAAAAATGGCGGGCGTCCAAGCCGAAATGGCTGTTTTCACAGGCGCCCGCCCTTGCCTCAGATCATCGCCATGCCGCCGTTGACGTGAATGGTCTGGCCGGTCACGTAGGCCGCCTCGTTGGAGGCGAGATAGGCGACGGCCGACGCCACTTCAACGCTGGTGCCCATGCGCCTTGTCGGGATCGCGGCCATGATCGTCTCTTTCTGCTTGTCGTTGAGCTTGTCGGTCATGGCCGATTCGATGAAGCCCGGGGCGACGCAGTTGACGGTGATGTTGCGGGTGGCGATTTCCTGCGCAAGCGACTTGGAAAAGCCGATCATGCCGGCCTTGGATGCGCAGTAATTGGTCTGCCCGGGATTGCCGGTGACGCCGACCACCGAAGTGATGTTGATGATGCGGCCATGGCGGCGGCGCATCATGGGATGGGTGAGTTCGCGGGTCAGCCTGAACACGGCGGTGAGGTTGACCTCGATCACAGAATCCCAGTCGGCGTCCGACATGCGCACGAACAGGCCGTCCCTGGTGATGCCGGCATTGTTGACCAGGATATCGACGCCTTCGAGGTCGGCTTCAGCCTTCTGTCCGAGCGCCTTGACCGCGTCGCGGTTGGTCAGGTCCGCCGGAAACAGTTTTACGCGGTCGCCGAGCTCGCCAGCCAACGCCTCGAGCTTTTCAACGCGCGTGCCGTGCAGGCCGACCACCGCGCCCTGGCTGTGCAGCACCCTGGCGATCGCTTCGCCGATGCCTCCCGATGCGCCGGTGACGAGCGCCTTGCGGCCGGTCAGTTCGAACATTTTCTCAACCTCATTTTTCCGAATGCGCCGCGGGCGATCCCGGTTCCGTATACGTCAAATCATCCAGGCCATGCCAGAAATCTTCGGCCTCAGGACATCCTCGTCACCGCGCCGAATGCGTTCCACAACCTCAGCTGCAATGCGATAGTGCTCCTTCATGTGCTCGGTTTTGCTTCGACCAATCTTCGAAGGAGACATTCGACACCTCCGGTAACGTTCGAGCGATCCTTAGCCAAGCGCCGCCAGCGCCGCCTCGACTTCCGCCGCCGTGCCGATGGCGCCGGTGGCGATGTCGCGGTTGATGCGGCGCGCCAGGCCCGACAGCACCTTGCCGGCGCCGACCTCGTAAAGCGTCGCGACGCCGTTGGCGCCGAACCACTCCACCGTCTCGCGCCAGCGCACGCGGCCGGTCACTTGCGCGACCAGGCGGCGAACGATCTCATCAGGGTCGCTGGTCGGCGTCACCGTCACGTTGGAGACGACCGGAACCACCGGCGCCTGCTTTGCGACACCCGCCAGCGCCTCGCGCATGATATCGCCCGCCGGCGCCATCAGCGCCGAGTGGAAAGGAGCGGAAACCTGCAGCATCAGCGCCCGCTTGGCGCCCTTTTCGGTGCACAGCTTCGCCGCCAGCTCGACCGCCGCCTTGGCGCCTGAAATCACCAACTGGCCGCCGCCATTGTCGTTGGCGACCTGGCAGACGGAGCCTTTGGCCGCTTCCGCGCATGCCGCTTCGACATCGGCCTGCTCGAGACCGATGATGGCGGCCATGGCGCCCTCGCCGGCCGGCACCGCCGCCTGCATGGCGTTGCCGCGGGTCCGAAGCAGCCGCGCGGCGTCCCCGACCGAAACGAAGCCCGCAGCGGCAAGCGCCGAATATTCGCCGAGCGAATGCCCCGCGACATAGGCCACCTTGTCCTTCAGCGAGAAGCCGCGCGCTTCAAGCGCCCGCATCGCCGCCAGCGAGACAGCCATCAGCGCCGGCTGGGCGTTGGCGGTCAGAGTCAGCGTCTCTTCCGGCCCTTCCCAGATGAGTTTCGACAGTTTTTCGCCGAGCGCGGCGTCCACTTCCTCGAAGACGCGGCGCGCTTCGGGGAAGGTGTCGGCGAGGTCCTTGCCCATGCCGACGGCCTGGCTGCCCTGTCCCGGAAAGGTGAATGCGAGGGCCATTTTGGGTCTCTCCAGAGGCTGGTTTTTCTTGCCTCTGGCGCAAGGCGCACAGCCAAGTCAAGCCCGCGGTCGCCTCTTTAGCCAGCATTTCAGCCGGAAAAACCGGCTGACTCCCTGTTCCGAAAGGCTTTTTGGCGATCACACCTGATGAAAACCGCTCACGTTTAGTTTGCTGGCTCTTCTTATTTCCGCCACAGGCGCTAGCTTTGCGTGACATTTCGATGACAGAAGCGTGACGGGCGTGGAAGGCGTGTCGCGTTGACCGGGGGAAGTAGAGTGGCAAGGATCAGAAAAGGCGCGGCCAAGCCCGTGCCGCAGTTTTTGGAAGACGATCCGTCCACCGGCTACCTGCCGGGACGGGCCTGGCCGACTGTGCGCTACGGCCTGACGACGCTTCTCGTCTCCGCCCTGCTCGTATTCGCGATCGAGTTGATCGTGCGCGGCGATTTCTTCGGCACGGTCGATTTCTTCCTGCAGCCGTTCAAGCCGGGCTGGACCACCATCATCGTCTTCGCCCTGGTGCTGGTTGGGCTGGACGCCATATTCGGGCGCAGCCACCAGAGCCTGATGATCGTGGCGCCGCTGACGCTGGCGCTGGCCTTTGTCGGCCACCAGAAATCGCACTATCTCGGCGATCCGCTCTATCCGACGGATTTCCTGTTCGCCCGCCAGATCGTGGCGCTGATGCCGCTTCTGGTGCGCGAGCGGCCATGGACGGCCGTCATGCTGGCGGTTGGCATCGTCGGCGGGCTGACGCTGCTTGTCTACGGCTGGCGGACCTGGCGCAGGCGGGTGCCGATCCTCAGCCGCAAAGGCCGCCTGGCGCGGCTGGCGCTTGCCGTGCCGCTGCTCGCCTTCTTCGTCTCGATCATGGACTATGCCACCTTCTCGTGGACGCGCGACCGGCTGCAGATCATCCCGATCATGTGGGACCAGAAGGAAAACTACGCCTCCAACGGCTTTGCGCTGGCTTTCGCGATGAACGTGCCGATGGCGCATGTCTCGGCGCCGCCCGGCTACACCGAAAAGGCGATGGCCGCGATCCAGCGTCCCGACGTCGCCGCTTCGGTGCCGGACGAGAAGCCGGATATCGTGGTGGTGATGAGCGAATCCTTCTGGGATCCGACGCAGTTGCCCGGCGTCACCATCAAGCCCGACCCGATCCCGACAGTGCGCGCCTTGCGCTCCGGCTCGATGTTCTCTCCCGAATTCGGCGGCATGACCGCCAACATCGAGTTCGAGGCGCTGACCGGCTTTTCCAACGCCTTCCTGCCGGCGGGCTCGATCCCCTATCAGCAATATGTGCGCACCCCGACCCCGTCGCTGGCGACCTTCCTGAAGAGCGAAGGTTACTATGCGCGTGCCATCCATCCTGGCACCAACTGGTTCTGGAACCGCGGCGCGGTCTATGCCGATTTCGGCTTCAAGGACTTCAAGTCTGAAGAGACGCTGCCGCCGATGGAAAAGCGCGGCCCGCTTGCCTCCGACGCGGCAATGACCGACGAGATCATCCGCGAGGCCGATGCCAGCGACGACCCGGTGTTCTTTTTTGCGGTCAGCCTGCAGAACCATGGGCCTTACGAGCCTTACCGCTACAGCAACCCGACGCATTCGGTCGATGCGCCGATCAGCTCCTGGGCGCGGGAATCGCTGCTCTCCTATGCCGAAGGCTCGGCCGACGCCGACCATGGCCTTAAGCGCCTGATCGACTGGGCGAAGGCGCGCCAGAGGCCGACGATCATCGCCTTCTTCGGCGACCATCTGCCGCCGCTGGGACCGGTCTATGTCGAGACGGGCTATCTCAAGGACAATGTCGCGCCGCGCAGGGAACCTAACGCCGGCGCCGCGATCGAGCATCACGACACGCCGCTGGTCATCTGGTCGAACCGCTCCGGTCCGGTGCAGAACCTGGGCTCGGTAAGCCCGGCCTTCCTGCCCTACCATATCCTGACCACCGCAGGCATTACCCACCCCTATTACACCGGTTTCCTCGGCGCGCTGCGCGAACACTACCGGGTGGTCGACCGCAACCTGCTCCTGTCGCCCTCGGGCGAAGCCACGCCGGACTGGGCGAGGCAGAAGCAGATCGACCCGAAGATCAACGATTTCCGGCTCATCCAATACGACATGATGTTCGGCAAGCGCCGCTCGGCGCCCGATTTCTTCCCCGAGACGGTGGACAAGCTGGTCGCGCATACGAGCTGAGGCGAAGGCGATTTAAGCCCGAGGACGGTCTGCGGACCGGTCGCAGCCTTCAAGAGCGCCAAGCATAAGGGGTCGCTAGCTGCCTCGTCGATCTGCACAACATGCAGTCATCGTCGAGGCCGTGATCGAATGACGTTTTCGGCGCGAGGTACGAGCCGTTCGGCGGACAATTCCATCAATTGCACCGTCGACTTCACGGTGGGCGCGAGCCTGCCGATCTCGGGCCTGACCGCATGGCAGGACTCCTTCAACACGGTCGCCTTCAGGCAGGGCAGAGCGTCCTCGCTCACGGCGCGGACGGCGCGGTCGGATCGATGGTGGCGCAACCCGCACGTGAGGCCGGTGCCTATGTCATTGGCACCGGACGTGCCGACGATCGTCAGAAGGCGCTCGACTTCGGCGCAAATGCGTTCGTCGATCTCGCAAACGACACCCTAGAAGACGTCGGTCGAGTCGATCGCCACGACCACTCTCATGCCGAGCCCACCCTCGTCAGTTGGTGAGCTGCAGCCTGGAGAACTTGTTGGCGATGGTCCGGAAGACGTTGGGCAGCTTGGCCGGGTCCTCGACGGCGTAATAGTCGCTCGGATCGGAGGCGCAGGCGCTGTAGAGCGAGCGGTTGGCCGCTGTGTCGGCCTGCAGCACCATGGTGTAGATCTGCACGCCCTGGCTCTTCAGCTGTGTGCAGACATCCTTGGTCCAGCCGTCGACATTGCGCGCCGCCGTCGTCTGGTTGCTCGAACCGAAACGGCCGCTGGCGAGGTAGCCATAGGAAGTGTAGTCCGATTTCTGCGGCGTGTTTGAGGCGCCGTAGACGACGTTCTCGCCATCGGTCAAAAGCATCACCACCTTTGTGACGCCCGCCGTCTTATAGGGGGCGGCGTCGGTGTAGGGTGGCTGCGGCGACAGCACCCGCTGGCCCCAGCTCAAGCCCTCCGACACGTTGGTGCCGGAGCCGTTCCATTCGCTCATCTGGCTTGCCGCCAAGCGCAGCTTGTCGAAGTCGTCGGTCAGGGGAATGATCGGCGTCGGGCAGGCGCGGTTGGGGCCGATGGTGATCGTGCTGCCGGTCTCGGTGATCAGCTTGGTGGTCGAGGCGACATATTTTCCGATGATCTTCAGATCGGCGCCGAGCAGCGCGTTGACCAGGCCGGTAACGAGGCCACTGAGGTCGATGCCCAGAATGTTCTGGTTGAGTTTGCTGTTGTCGATCGCGTCGTCGAGATAGGAATTGTTGTAGCCGGTCGACGAATTGCCATAGGAGGACGACGGCTTCTTGGCGATGTCGGGATCGTCCGGCGCGAAGTAGGGCACGAACAGCGTGTCGGGCTTCGTCGGGTCCGGCGGCGTATCGGAAATGTTCAAGGCGCCGGGCCGCGCCTCGACGCAGCCCTTCCAGCCCGTGTTGCTCCATCCGCTCTTCTGGCCGAGCTGCTTGAACAGCGCCATATGGTTCGGCCGCTTGCCGTCGATGACCGGAAAGTTGACGCCGTTGGTGGACGACTTGCCGTCCATATCGATCCAGGACGGATCGAATTCGGGGCCATTGACGTTGACGGCGGTGACGAAGGGAACCAGCGAGGCCCGCACGGACCGGGTCGGCGACTTGACCGCCTCGAGATAATCGAGCAGCGACTTGGACGCGGTCCGGAGCGCGGTGATACGCGCGCCGGCCATCGAGCCGGTGTTGTCGAGCACCAGCACCACTTCGAGCTGATTGTTCGATTCAACCGCCGAAGCGTCGACGCTGATATGCTTTTCGGCGCCAAACAGGAACGCGAAGTTGAGATTGACGTCGGCCGAGGCCGTGGCCCTGGTCTTGACGAAGTTGACGCCCCTGTCGACGGTGAGCGTGGCCTTGGGGTTGGAGAGTTCGCCGTGGCTGGCGACATTGGCCTGGAAATAGCTGTTGAAGGCATCATTGCGCGTCGTCTCGGCGTCGCCCAGATGCGAGGAGGCGAGGTTCGCGGCGTCCAGCGCGTTCTGCAGATTGCTTTTTGCCCGCATCAGGGTGGAGACGTCGGTGGCAAACGCCACCGCGCCCAGCATGGCGGGCACGCCCACCGCCAGCATCAACGAGAAATTGCCGCGCCTTGAGCGCCAAAACTGCCTGAGAAGCATTCCCTACCCCTGGAACTGCCCGATGGAATTGCCGGATTTTCCGCCGCGATGCGGCCCGGGTTGCTTCTCATGCGCCTTTCATAATAAACGGGTAGTTACAACCCGCCACAACCTGATGGGGTGGTTAAAGCCCGATTACTGGAAATCGATCTAATCAAGCAACGGCCGGCGTCTTCCGAAACTGCGGCGTCTTCTCCCGCCATGCAGGGAACTCCAGACTTTGGCCAGTGCCTCAGTCTGAAATTGAACCTGTCGCTCGCGGTGCAAAGAAGCACGTCCATCTCATTCGATATCTGCCTACGCGAAATGTCGGGTAGAGATTTTCGCAGATATAATACTGGTCATCCGGCGCTGCCTGCACGCGGTTCCATGGAATGAACCACTCGCCTGTAGGCGGATCGTTCCGAGAGTAAGGCTCGGGTTGCTTAACGTAATAGCCCTGCCTGGCATATCTGACATCGCTTGACGCGACAGGACGGCAATCATGATCGTCGCAGCATTTGAGATTAAGAACAGGATCAGTCTTACCCGAATACCAGCTATGGGCGTTGGCGTCGCCCACCAAGATAAGACATGTAAAGGCGATACGCCGTTGCAGCCGCCCCATGGAATTCAGACCCTCACATTTTGCCTATAGCATATTATGGATGGCTAACGTTTTTACTGAGGTCGCATTGATAGGCGCATAGGTCCGATCGGCTGCCGTCACTCGGCAACTCGCTTTTGCAGGACCGCGCGTTCCCGGCTTCGGCAACAGCCCCCGCTTAAGGCTGAGGCATTACGTGGCCTTGCCTTCGCTGGAAATTACTATATAGACCCCCGCAATCTGCCGGTCCTTGCTGGGGGCTGAACGGAGGGCCGTGGTCATCAAAGACCCCGACACGAAGCCAGAAGCGCTTCCAGCCTCCCGTGTCTCCGCTCTCGACCGTCTCGTGATGCTCCTTTCTTCCCCGCGCCTTGGCGACCGGGTCAGACAAGTTGCAGAGGCTTAGCCGCGAGGGCCGGTGAGAGAAACGAAGAAAGGCAGAAAGACATAATGGCTCTTTACGAACATGTGTTTCTTGCCCGGCAGGACCTGTCGCAGCAGCAGGTTGACGCGCTTGTCGAACAGTACAAGGGCGTCATCGCGGCGAATGGCGGATCGGTCGGCCGGATCGAGAACTGGGGACTGAAGTCCCTCACCTACCGGGTCAAGAAGAACCGGAAGGCTTACTACACGCTGATGGACATCACCTGCCCGCCGGCCGCGCTCAACGAAATGGAGCGCCAGATGGGCCTGTCGGAAGACGTCCTTCGCTTCCTCACCGTCAAGGTGGAAGCGCATGAGGAAGGCGTCTCGGCGATGATGCAGAAGCGCGAAGAGCGCTCCGAGCGCGGCGGCTTCGGCGACCGCGACCGTGGGCCGCGTTCCTTCGGCGACCGTGATCGCGGCGATCGTCCGCCGCGCAGCTTCGGTGGCGACCGCGATGGCGGTGGCGATCGTGGTCCGCGCCGTCCGCGCGAAGGCTTTGAAGGAGCTGCAGAATAATGGTCGACATCAACCAGATCCCGACCCGGCGTCCGTTCCATCGCCGCCGCAAGACCTGCCCGTTCTCCGGCGCCAACGCGCCCAAGATCGACTACAAGGACGTGCGTCTCCTTCAGCGCTATATTTCCGAGCGCGGCAAGATCGTGCCCTCGCGCATCACCGCCGTCAGCCAGAAGAAGCAGCGCGAACTCGCCAAGGCGATCAAGCGCGCCCGCTTCCTCGGCCTGCTGCCCTACGTGGTTCGCTGATATTTCGAGCGGGCGGTTCGCCGCCCGCTCTTTTCACCGGCGCGACGGGCGTGTCGGATCGAGCATCAAATCCCGAGTTGGGGCCAATTGCCTCTAACTGCCCAGACAGGCAGGACAGCGACAAGAGCGGCTATGCCGCACCAAGCTTCCTGACCTGTTCCAGATCATCGCGCCAGTCTTTCGGCCGGTGCCAACCGAAGGAACGAAACCATGGAAGTCATTCTCCTCGAGCGCATTTCCCGCCTCGGCCAGATGGGCGAGACCGTCAAGGTCAAGGACGGGTTCGCCCGCAATTTCCTGCTGCCGCAAGGCAAGGCGCTGCGCGCCAACGAAGCCAACAAGAAGAAGTTCGAGGGCCAGCGCGCCCAGCTCGAAGCCCGCAACCTGGAGCGTAAGTCGGAGGCCACGCAGGTCGCCGAGAAGCTCGACGGCAACAGCTTCATCGTCGTGCGCTCGGCCGGCGAGACCGGCCAGCTCTACGGCTCGGTGTCGACGCGCGACATCGCCGATCTGCTGATCGCCGAAGGCTTCACCGTCAACCGCAACCAGATCGAGCTCAACCAGCCGATCAAGACCATCGGCCTCTCCAATGTGGCGATCGCGCTGCATCCGGAAGTCGAGGTCACCGTTACGCTCAACGTCGCCCGTTCGGCCGACGAGGCGGAGCGCCAGTCCAAGGGCGAGATGCTGACCACAGCCGAAGCCATCTATGGCGACGACATCAACGACAATGCCCGGCCGGAGAATTTCTTCGACCCGAACGCCGAATTCGAAGGCGGCGAAGAGAACGCCTGATTTTCGGGCTCTGACCGGCACATCCTCCGAAGCGTCGCTTCGGTTCGCAGGCGTCCAGAATTTCTGGACCAACGCCCGGGTCTCCGACCCGGGCTTTTTTGTGCCAAAAGGAACTTTTCGACACCCTATATCTTGTGCACATTACAGCATCTTGTGCACATTACAGCGTGGCGCGTCGATTGGACGCGGGCGACGCGCTGAGGCATTTCGATCTGGCATTCCAGTCCGATTACCGGGTGATCCGACTGAGGGGACATTTGGTCATGAATATCCTGTTGAAACACGTTCTCGAACGCCTGGTTCGGGTCGGCGACCTCAAGGTGACCGGCCCAAAGGGCACGACGCACAAATTCGGTGACGGCAGCGGCGAGCCGGTGCGGATCCACATCAAGACCACACATGCCGAGCGTGCCATAAGTTTCGACCCGATGCTGGCGGTGCCTGAAGCCTATATGGACGGCGAGCTGGATATTCCCGAGGGCGGCGTTCTCGGGCTGATGCGCATCGCTTTCCAGAACATGGGCTCGAGCGGCATCGACGTGTCGTGGTCGAAGGCGATCGAGGGGCTGCGCCACGCCTTCCGCCGGCTGCAGCAGATCAATACGGCAACACGCTCGCGCCGCAACGTGCAGCGCCATTACGATCTCTCCGGCGAGCTCTACAAGCTCTTCCTCGACGAGGACATGCAATATTCCTGCGCCTATTTCGAGCAGCCGGACATGACGCTGGACGAAGCGCAGGCCGCCAAGAAACGCCATATCGCCGCCAAGCTCCGGCTCAAGGCAGGCCAGACCGTGCTCGACATCGGCTCCGGCTGGGGCGGCCTCGGCCTCTATCTCGCCAAAGCTTTCGACGTCGACGTACAGGGCGTCACGCTGTCCACCGAACAGCATGGTGTCGCCACCGACCGCGCCCACGCGCTGGGCCTCCAGGACCGGGTGCATTTCGAGCTCAAAGACTACCGCGCGCTGAACGAACGCTTCGACCGGATCGTCTCGGTCGGCATGTTCGAGCATGTCGGCGTCAACCACTACCGCACCTTCTTCGACAAGGCCTCAACTCTGCTCAAGCCGGACGGGGTGATGCTGCTGCACACGATCGGCCGTTCCGGCGTGCCGTGGGCGACCAGCGCCTTCGTCCGCAAATACATCTTCCCAGGCGGCTACATCCCGGCGATGTCGGAGGTGATGCCGGCGATCGAGAAGTCAGGACTCGTCGTCACCGACATCGAAATCCTGCGGCTGCATTATGCCGATACGCTCAAGCACTGGGGCGAGCGCTTCGCCGCCAACCGCGACAAGGCCAAGGCGATCTATGACGAACGCTTCTGCCGCATGTGGGAATTCTATCTAGCCGCCTCGGAGGCCGCCTTCCGCTGGCAGGACCTGGTGATCTTCCAGTTCCAGCTCGCCAAGGTGAACGACACGCTACCGGTGACGCGCGACTACATGGCCAAATGCGAGAAAGCCCTGGAGCTGCGCGATATCGGCCATCAGGAGCCGGCGACGCCGACCCCCTCCAAGCCGGCCCGCCGCAAGAAGGTGGAATAAACACGCATTGCCGCTTGCCATCGCGGCCTGACGCCACGAAAAAGGTTTCGTTCGCGAGACCTTTTTCATGACCTATCTCATCTACGTCGCAGCCGCGCTTGCCGAAATCGCTGGCTGCTTTTCCTTCTGGGCGTGGTGGCGGCTGGAAAAGTCGGCGCTCTGGCTTCTCCCCGGTCTCGTCTCGCTGACACTGTTCGCCTTGCTGCTGTCGCTGGCCGACACGGATGCGGCGGGCCGCGCCTACGCCGCCTATGGCGGCATCTACATCGCCGCTTCGCTCGGCTGGCTGTGGCTGGTCGAGGGCGTGCGCCCCGACCGCTGGGATCTGGCCGGCGCTGCGCTCTGCATCGCCGGGGCCTCGGTCATCCTTCTTGCGCCGAGGGGAGCCTGAGATGGAACTGCCCGCCCCGCTCCGGCAAGGCGTCGACAGCTTGCTCGAAAGGGTGCCGCTGCCGGCGCTGAAACAGGCCGCAAAGACGCTTTCCGAACGCTACCGCGCCGAGCTGCGCGACGGCCGCCTGCACATGGGCGAGGAGATGGCGGTCAAGGCCTATCTGGCGACTCGGCTGCCCGCCACCTATGCCGCCGTGCGCGCCAGCCTCGAGGCGTTGAGCGAGGCCCGCCCCGACTTTCGGCCGGCGAGCCTGCTCGACATCGGCGCCGGACCTGGCACCATGCTTTGGGCCACGACTGACGCCTGGCCTACGCTGGAACGGGCGGTGCTGGTCGAGGCAAGCGCTGCCGTGCGCAAGGTCGGCCAGTCGCTCGCGGAAGGCGCAATTACCGCCCGCGCGGACTGGATCGCCGGCGACGCGACGATCGGTTTCGACGGCGTCATGCCCGCCGACCTCGTCAGCGCCGCCTATGTGCTGGACGAGATCGTGCCTCTGTCGCTGCCGAAGCTCATCGAGCGCCTCTGGCGGCTCACGGCCGACACGCTCATCCTCGTCGAGCCCGGCACGCCCGCCGGCTGGCGGCGCATCCTTGAGGCACGGCAACAGCTGATCGAGGCGGGAGCGCACCTGCTGGCGCCCTGCCCGCATGCGGTGCCCTGCCCGCTCACGCCGCCCGACTGGTGCCATTTCGCACGCCGCGTCGCGCGCTCGCGCCTGCATCGTCTCGTCAAGGAAGCCGAAGTACCGTGGGAAGACGAGAAATTCATTTACCTCGCCGCTTCCCGGCGGCCGGCGCCGGCGCGCGCCGCACGGGTGATCGCGCCGCCTAAAGGCGGCTCCGGCAAAGTGATGCTGAAACTGTGTCGGCCTGACGGCAGCGCCGGCGAGCGCCTGTTCAGCAAGCGCGACGGCGATGTCTTCAAGACGGCGCGGCGGGCTGACTGGGGCGACACGCTGGACTGAGCTGCGGAGGCCGACGGCACCGCGTCGTCGAACCACTGAACGCCTGGCAGGCGCGCCCCCGTGCGATCTTGCTCGACGAAATTGTTCTTGCTTTGTTCGGCAACCGCCGATAGGAATCACGGCTTGCCGAGTCAAATGGAATCGGGCCACCGGAATACTGTCCTGTGGATGGTTTGCTGATCCTGTGAACATTGGGCATCAAGCTGGTTGGACCGAGGAGTGTTGCAGAAAGGTCAGCACCGAATCTCCCCGTTCTGGTATCGAGGAAAGCGGGATCGAAATCGGGGATATCATGGCAGAGGCGGCACTGAAATTCGGCGCGGCGGAAACGCCGCTTTATCGCGAGGCACCGAACAACATCGAGGCCGAGCAGGCGCTGCTCGGCGCCATCCTCGTCAACAACGACGCGTTCTACCGCGTCTCGGATTTCCTGAAGCCAGCGCATTTCTACGAGCCGCTGCACCGCAAGATCTTCGAGGTTGCCGCCGAGCTCATCCGCATGGGCAAGATCGCGACGCCGATCACGTTGAAGACCTTCCTGCCGGCCGACGAGAAGGTCGGCGACATGACTGTGGCGCAATATGTCGTGCGGCTGGCTGTCGAGGCCGTCACCGTCGTCAACGCCACCGACTATGGACGCGCCATCTACGATCTTGCGACGCGCCGCGCGCTGATCACCGTCGGCGAGGACATGGTCAACATCGCCTACGACGCGCCGGTCGACATGTCGCCCTCCGACCAGATCGAGGACGCCGAGCGGCGGTTGTTCGAACTCGCCGAGACCGGCCGCTATGACGGCGGCTTCGAAAGCTTCAACGACGCGGTCAAGACCGCCGTCGACATGGCCAACGCCGCCTATATGCGTGACGGCCATCTGTCCGGCATCGCCACTGGCCTGCGCGATCTTGACCGCCGCATGGGCGGCCTGCAGCCCTCCGACCTGATCGTGCTCGCCGGACGTCCGGGCATGGGCAAGACCTCCCTGGCCACCAACATCGCCTTCAACATCGCCGAGGCTTACGTTCCGGCGCAGCAGGCCGATGGCAGCTTCAAGGCCGCCAATGGCGGCGTCGTCGGCTTCTTCTCGCTCGAAATGTCGTCGGAGCAGCTCGCCACCCGCATCATCTCCGAGCAGACCGAGATCTCGTCGTCAAAAATCCGCCGCGGCGAGATCACCGAGATGGATTTCGAGAAGCTCGTCGCCTGCTCGCAGACGATGCAGAAGATCCCGCTGTTCATCGACCAGACCGGCGGTATCTCGATCGCGCAGCTTTCCGCCCGCGCGCGGCGCCTGAAACGCCAGCGCGGACTCGACCTCATCGTCATCGATTATATCCAGCTGATGCAGGGCTCCTCCGCCCGCGCCTCGCAGAACCGCGTGCAGGAAATCACCGAGATCACCACGGGCCTGAAGGCCTTGGCCAAGGAGCTCGGCGTACCGATCATCGCGCTGTCGCAGCTGTCGCGCCAGGTCGAAAGCCGCGACGACAAGCGCCCGCAGCTGTCGGACCTGCGCGAATCCGGCTCCATCGAGCAGGACGCCGACGTGGTGCTGTTCGTCTATCGCGAGGAATATTACCTCAAGAACCGCGAACCGAAGATCGGCACCGAGGAATACGTCAAGTGGGAAAACGAGATGAACGAGGCGCGCGGCAAGGCCGAGTGCATCGTTGCCAAGCAGCGCCACGGACCGACCGGCACTGTCAGCCTCGCCTTCCACGGCGAGTTCACGCGGTTCTCCGATCTGGCGGAAGAGCATCATCTGCCGGAGAGGTTTGAGTGAGCATGGGCGCGTGTTCCAGGCTTCCAGCCTTTTTTGCCATAGCCCTCTTCACCGCAATCTGTGTGCCTGGGACTGCTTCAGCTTGTTTCATGCCGGTGGGTTGGACGTCGCAGCAGGGGTTTACGAAGGCAGCCTTGGTATTCCGAGGCTTGGTGACGGCTACGGAGCTCAGTCCGACAAAACTTGCAACCGGCCCGGCTGATACAAACGATGGCCGAATACTCGTCAATGTACGTTATGAGATAGCGGAGGTGTTCAAGGGCAAGCCGGAGGCTAACGGTGTAATCTCCACGACCACATTGATCATGGGAGGATGCGGCGTGCCCGTTCTGGCCGGGCAGAGTTTCCTGTTTTACGTCGATGCGCTCGATGAAGAGGCGCAGAAAGCGGAGCCGGAGTTTGCGAAGCAGACCCAGGGCATGATCTCCATCTATGATAGCCAGATGCTACCGCCCAATCCGCAGTTGCTCGACGAGGCGCTCGCCGAAGTTCGGGCTTTCGCCAAGAAGCATTGAGTTGCATTCAGGTCGTCCAAATCACGCTCGGAAATGTGGATGGTCACGCTTCGCCTCCTCTGACGGGCAGACTCGAATCCATGGCTAAATCGCGCATCCAGTTCATCTGCCAGAATTGCGGCTCGGTGCATCAGCGCTGGGCCGGAAAATGCGATGCCTGCGGCGAGTGGAACACGCTGGTCGAGGAAGGCACGTCCGGCGGCATCGGCTCGGGGCCGGCCAACACGCGCAACGCCCGCAAGGGCCGCGCCGTGGTGCTGACCAGCCTGTCGGGCGACATCGAGGACGCGCCGCGCATCGTTTCCGGCATCGGCGAACTCGACCGAGCGACCGGCGGCGGCTTCGTGCGCGGCTCGGCGCTTCTGGTCGGCGGCGATCCCGGCATCGGCAAGTCGACGCTCTTGACGCAGGCGGCCGCGGCACTTGCCTCGAAGGGCCATCGCATCGTCTATGTCTCGGGCGAGGAAGCGGTGGCGCAGATCAGGCTGAGAGCGCAACGCCTCGGCGTCGCCTCGACGCCGGTCGAGCTTGCCGCCGAGACCAATGTCGAGGACATCCTCGCCACCATCGCCGACGGCAAGCGGCCGGACCTCGTCATCCTCGATTCGATCCAGACGCTGTGGACGGACCTTGCCGATTCGGCGCCGGGCACCGTCACCCAGGTGCGCGCCGCCGCCCAGGCGATGATCCGCTACGCGAAATCCACAGGCGCGGCGATCGTGCTCGTCGGCCATGTCACCAAGGAAGGCCAGATCGCGGGCCCTCGCGTCGTCGAGCACATGGTCGACGCCGTGCTCTATTTCGAGGGCGAAGGCAATCATCACTTCCGCATCCTGCGCACGGTGAAGAACCGTTTCGGACCGACCGACGAAATCGGCGTCTTCGAAATGTCGGACAAGGGCCTGCGCGAGGTCTCCAATCCATCCGAGCTGTTTCTAGGCGAACGGCACTCGAAATCGCCGGGCGCCGCGGTTTTCGCCGGCATGGAGGGCACGAGGCCGGTGCTGGTCGAGATCCAGGCGCTGGTCGCGCCCTCCTCGCTCGGCACGCCGCGCCGCGCCGTTGTCGGCTGGGACGGCGCGCGGCTGTCGATGGTGCTCGCCGTGCTCGAGGCGCATTGCGGCGTCCGCTTCGGCCAGCACGACGTCTATCTCAATGTCGCCGGCGGCTACCGGATCTCGGAGCCGGCGGCCGATCTCGCGGTCGCCGCCGCACTGGTTTCGTCGCTCACCGGTCTTGCCCTTCCCGCCGATTGCGTCTATTTCGGCGAAATCAGCCTATCGGGCGCCGTGAGGCCGGTTGCGCATGCGCAGCAGCGCCTCAAGGAAGCCGAAAAGCTGGGTTTTGGAAGCGCGGTGCTGCCGCTCGGCAGCGAGGAACTTGCCGGGGGGATCGGGGCCGGCGCTTTCCAGCCCACCGAGCTTGCCGACCTTGTGGCGCGCATAGCCGGCTCACGGCGCGGCCGTGCCGACGACGCGGAGTGATGCGGCTCGTCGGGCCGCAAGACAGGAAGTGGGGCGAGAACCATGCCGATTACGCTGCTTGACGGAATCCTCGTCGGCTTCACCCTGGTCTCAGCAATGCTCGCCATGGTGCGCGGCTTCTCCCGCGAAGTGCTCTCCGTGGTTTCCTGGGCGGCGGCGGCGGCCGCGGCGTTCTTCTTCTACAAGCCTGTCCTGCCCTATGTTCAGCCCTATGTCGACAACGACAAGATCGCGATGGCGGCTTCGGCGGGCGTCGTCTTCCTCATCGCGCTGATCGTCGTCTCCGTCATCACCATGAAGCTCGCCGACTGGATCATCGATTCGCGCATCGGCGCGCTCGACCGCACCCTCGGCTTCCTCTACGGCGCGGCGCGCGGCATCCTGGTGGTCGCGGTGGCGCTGCTGTTCTTCAACTGGCTGGCCGGCGCCAAGGCGCCTGCCTGGATCGCCAACGCCAAGTCGCGACCGCTGCTCGAGACGATCGGCGCCAAGCTCGAAAGCGTGCTGCCGGAAAACACCGAGGAACTGGTCAACAAATACACGCATAAGGGCACGCCGCAGGCCGGCGCGCCGGCCACGACCGACCAGCCCGCGGCCGAGCCGCCGCCAGGCGACGACAACGCGCCGGCGCCAGACGACAGCGAGGGCGAGGCGCCTGCCGACAACGAGCCGGCGCCAGCCACGCCAGCCCCTGCCCCGGCTCCGGCCCCGGCAAACTGATCGCAAGCCGGCCTGGTGCCGGTTGTGAATGCAAGAAAGCGTGCGTTGCGTTCGGCGAGCGATCGCCTTATATGGCGGCTTTAGCGGAGCTTGAGCACCAGATGGCAGACTCAACGGCAGATGAAGGCAAGGTCCTTTCCGCCGAGGCCGACGATCATTTCCACGACGAATGCGGCGTGTTCGGCATCTTCGGCCGGCAGGACGCGGCGGCCATCGTCACGCTCGGCCTTCATGCCCTGCAGCATCGCGGCCAGGAAGCGGCCGGCATCGTCTCCTATGACGGCACCCAGTTCCATGTCGAACGCCATGTCGGCCTGATCGGCGATACCTTCACCAAACAGCGCGTCATCGACAGCCTGCAAGGCAACCGCGCCATCGGCCACACGCGCTACGCCACCACGGGCGGCGCCGGCTTGCGCAACATCCAGCCCTTCTTCGCCGAGCTTGCCGACGGCGGCTTTGCCGTCGCCCATAACGGCAATCTGACCAACGCCATGACCGTGCAGCGCGCGCTGCAGAAGCAAGGCGCTATCTTCTCCTCGACCTCCGACACCGAGACGCTGCTTCATCTGGTCGCCACCAGCAAGGAGCGCGACCTCAACTCGCGCTTCATCGACGCGGTGCGGCAGGTCGAAGGTGCCTTCTCGCTGGTGGCGATGACCGCCAAGAAGATGATCGGCTGCCGCGATCCGCTCGGCATCCGGCCGCTGGTGCTGGGCGACCTCGACGGCGCCTGGATCCTCGCCTCCGAAACCTGCGCGCTCGACATCATCGGCGCCCGCTTCGTGCGCGACATCAAGCCGGGCGAAATGGTGGTCATCACCGCCAAGGGCATCGAGAGCCTGTTCCCGTTCGAGCCACAGAAGACCCGCTTCTGCATCTTCGAATATGTCTATTTCGCGCGGCCTGACTCCTCGGTCGAAGGCCGCAATGTCTACGAAGTGCGCAAGCGCATCGGGGCGGAACTGGCGCAGGAAAACCCGGTCGAGGCCGACATCGTCGTGCCGGTGCCGGATTCCGGCACGCCGGCCGCGATCGGCTTTTCCCAGGCCGCGGGCATTCCCTTCGAGCTCGGCATCATCCGCAACCATTATGTCGGGCGCACTTTCATCCAGCCGGGCGATTCCATCCGCCACATGGGCGTGAAGCTGAAGCACAACGCCAACCGCCGCATGATCGAGGGCAAGCGGGTGGTGCTCGTCGACGATTCCATCGTGCGCGGCACCACCAGCCAGAAGATCGTGCAGATGGTGCGCGATGCCGGCGCCAGGGAAGTGCATATGCGCATCGCCTCGCCACCGACCAGCGCGTCCTGCTTTTATGGCGTCGACACGCCGGAGAAGTCGAAGCTCTTGGCATCGCGCATGTCGGTCGAGGAGATGGCCGAATTCATCCGCGTCGATTCGCTCGGCTTCCTGTCGATCGACGGGCTCTATCGCGCCGTCGGCGAGGCCGGCCGCGACAATGAGCAGCCGCAATTCTGCGATGCCTGCTTCACCGGACAATACCCCACCCGCCTGCTCGACTTCGAAGGCCATGACAATGTGCGCACGTTGTCGCTGCTGGCGAATAGCGGGGCGTAGGCCGCATCACCTTACGGAACTGACTGCATGACCCTCGACCTTTCCGGCCGCGTCGCGGTCGTAACCGGCGCCTCGCGCGGCATCGGCTATTTCATCGCCAGGGAGCTGGCGGCAGCCGGCGCGCATGTGATCGCGGTGGCGCGCACGGTCGGCGGGCTGGAAGAGCTGGACGACCAGATCAAGGCCGATGGCCGCGGCCAGGCGACGCTGGTGCCGCTCGATCTTGCCGACATGGCCGGCATCGACCGTCTGGGCGGCGCCATCCACGAGCGCTGGGGCAAGCTGGATATCCTGGTTGCCAATGCCGGTGTGCTTGGCGTGATCTCGCCGATCGGCCATGTCGAAGCCAAGACCTTCGAGAAGGTGATGACCATCAACGTCACCTCGACCTGGCGGCTGATCCGTTCGGTCGACCCGCTGCTCAGGCTCTCCGATGCCGGCCGCGCCATCATTCTCTCCTCCAACGCGGCGCATTCGGCGCGCGCCTTCTGGGCGCCCTATGCGGCTTCCAAGGCGGCGGTCGAAACGATGATGCGTTCCTGGGCGCATGAGACCGAGACCCTGGCGCTGCGGGTGAACGCCGCCGACCCGGGCGCGACCCGGACCGCGATGCGCGCGCAGGCCATGCCCGGCGAAGACCCGGAGACGCTGCCGCATCCGTCCGAAATCGCCAGGCGCATCGTGCCCCTGGCAAGCCCGGAACTGAAGGAAACCGGGCTGATCTTCCAGGCCAAGCACAACCGCTTCGTCGCCTACCGGCAGCCGGAATAGACTTGAGTTTTAGGCGGATGAAATAGCGCTGCGGCTACGTTCTTCGAATGTAGGACATTCGAAACCGGAGGACCGACATGCGCAGACTTCTTCTCGTTGCCGCCACCGCCATGGCCGCCGCTCTTGCGGCAACAGCCGGCGGGGCGCTGTCGCAAGATGCCAAGATGAGTTTCTTCGTCACCAGCGTCGGCTCCGGCAAGGGTGCCGATCTCGGCGGGCTGAAAGGCGCCGATGCCCATTGCGCGTCGCTGGCGAAAGCGGCCGGCGTTACCGGCAAGACCTGGCATGCCTATCTGTCGAGCAGCACGGAGGACGCGCGCGACCGCATCGGCAAGGGGCCATGGTTCAACGCCAAGGGCGAGAAGATCGCCGACGACGTCGCCTCGCTGCACGGCGACGCCAACGGCATCACCAAGCAGACGGCGCTGACCGAAAAGGGCGAGACGATCAACGGCCGCGGCGATATGCCGAACCGCCACGACATGCTGACCGGCACCAGGCCCGACGGCACCAGGATCGCCGACCAGACCTGCGGCGACTGGACGATGAGCGGCGCCGAGGGCGCCGCCATGATGGGCCATCACGATCGCACCGGGCTCGACGATTCGGCGGCGGCGAAGTCGTGGAATTCCTCGCACGCCTCGCGCGGCGGCTGCAGCCAGGAGGCGCTCAAGGGCACCGGCGGCGACGGCCTGTTCTACTGCTTCGCGACCGAGTGAGCCGGGTCGCGGCCCTCTATTCACGGGTCTGTGACCGGGGCGGCGAAAGCGTGTGCCGCCGCCCCGCTTTCGCCGCCCCAAGGGAGTTGCTAGGATCGGTCCGACTCCGACATTTCAGCAAAGCGAGGAATTCCCATGGCTGCTACTCCCAGCGTAGCGTTGGTCTGGTATCTGGTGATTGCCGGCCCGCAAGGCGGCATGGTGGTGCTGCCCAGCACCTTCGACACCCGTGAACAGTGCACCAACGCGATCACCGAATATCAGAAGCAGCCGACCCCTCAGGGCTGGGCCGTGCAGTGCGTTCCGAGCGCTTCGCCCTTCACCGATGAAGGGGATGCGGAGACGCCGTCGGCGCAGTAGCGGGGCCGATCTCTCTTTCTTTGAGGGCGCGACCTTTTGCTTCGTCATTTTAGGGCGGAGCAAGGAGCGAAGCGACGCGCGCAGACCCTGGATCCGTGTGGTTACGCTAATGCGTTGCTGCGGTTATAGAATTCTGCACTGCCGCGCCTCACGGCAAGGGTCACGGCATGGATACTCGGGTCAAGCCCGAGTATGACGAAGGCATGGGCCGCGCCGTAGGGCTAGACGCCTGACGTCGGCGGGACAGCGCCCTTATCTCTGCCCTGCCGGGCATCTCCCCCACTCGGGGGGAGATTGGCGGCCTCAGCGCTCCGCGCTCACCGTCAACGCCGGCTTGTTGTTGATCGTCTGGAACACCACGCAATAGCGCTCGGTGAGCTTCAGGAGCGAATCGATGCGCTCCTGCGGCTCATCGGTGTCGAGATCGAATTTCAGCCTTATCTCGCGGAAGCCGACCGGCGCGTCCCGGGCGACGCCGAGCGTGCCGCGGAAATCGAGGTCGCCCTCGGCCTCGACTGTGGCGTTGCCGAGCTTGAACTCCAGCGCGGTCGCCACAGCTTTCAGCGTCACGCCGGCGCACGCGACCAGCGCTTCCAGAAGCATGTCGCCCGAGCATAGCTCAAGGCCCGAGCCGCCGGTGGCCGGATGAAGCCCGGCGACAGCAAGGGCCCTGCCCGTCTCCACCTTGCAGGCGATCGACTGGTCGTCGAGCGTTCCGCGCGCCTTGAGCGTGATCAGCGCCCTGGCGGCATCGTCGCGATAGGCGTCCTTCAGCGGAGCCTGCATGGCCTTGAGTGCGGTCGCGTCCATTGCCTGTCCTTTTCGTCGGCTTGTTGCTGCATCGGCATTCGCCGTCCGATCGAGATTTGCTCCGATCGATCGGCAAGGCAATGCATTTATCCCTGCCGCCTCGGCCCAGGTCTTCGCCGTTGAAGAGAACGGCGAGCGGCCCTGCTTCCTTGGTCCGTGGCCATCCGCGAAAACATTCCCTCTGCTTGACTTGTTCCAGCCGGCATCCGGCTATCCCAAATGGGACATTGACGGACGACGCCCCGAAAAAGTCTGATCCGGGCGAGTGTCGTCCGCCATTTCCGGTGCCCCCACATGCCACGTACCCTTTCGACGAAGCCGAAACAGGACGGATTTCGCGCGCCAGGCGAGTTCGAGCCCAAATCGGGGTGCTGGCTGATCTGGCCGGAGCGGCCGGACACCTGGCGCCTCGGCGCCAAGCCGGCGCAGAAGCTGTTCGCCAATGTCGCTGCGGCGATCGCGCAAAGCGAGCCGGTGACGGTGGCGGCATCCAGGCGGCAGTGGCAGAACGCCAGGACCCGGTTGCCGGAGCATGTGCGCGTGGTGGAGATGTCTACCAACGATTCCTGGCTGCGCGACAGCGGCCCGAATTTCGTCGTCAACGATCAAGGCTCCGTGCGCGGCGTCGATTGGACCTTCAACGCCTATGGCGGTTTCGATGGCGGGCTCTACGCGCCATGGGACCTGGACGACCTGGCGGCGCAAAAGGTGCTCGAAATCGAGAGGATGGACCGTTATCGCGCGCCGCTGATCGCCGAGGGCGGAGGCCTGCAATGCGACGGACAGGGCACGCTCATCACGACGGAGCAATGCCTGCTCAATAGAAATCGCAACGCCCATCTCGGCAAGGCCGAGGTGGAACGGCAGCTGGGCGACTATCTCGGCGTCGACACCATCATCTGGCTGCCCCGCGGCTTTGCCTTCGACGAGACGGACGGCCATGTCGACGATGTCTGCTGCTTCGTGCGCCCCGGCGTGGTCGCGTTGAGCTGGACCGACGATCGCGACGATCCGCAATATGAGATCGTGCGGGAAGCCGAGGAAGTGCTGCGCTCGGCCCGCGACGCGCGTGGCCATGCCCTCGAGGTGCATCGTCTGCCCCATCCCATGCCGATCGAGATGACGCCGGAAGAAAGCGAGAGCCTGGACCGGCTCGATTCGACCTGGGCGCGACCGGCCGGCAACCGGATCGCGGCGAGCTACATCAACTACTATCCGGGCAACGGCGTCGTGGTCGTGCCAGAGTTCGGCTCCGGCCTCGACGTGAAGGCAAAGGCAAAGCTGGCCGAGCTGTTCCCCGACCACCGAATAGTCGGCATCGAGAACTCCCGCGAGATTTTGCTGGGTGGCGGCAATATCGCCTGCATCACCTTGCCGGTCTATGCCCCACAACGACGTTGAGCGAAGGCGAACGCCGGCTAACCGGCCGCGAAACGGAACTGAGGCTGAGCGATCCATCGGTGCCAGCCCAGGCGAAAAAGGAGGAGATTCATGCGCACCCTGATCCTGTCAACGCTGCTTGCCGGGCTCGCCTGCGGCATCGCCAGCACGGCTTCGGCGGACGAGGAAAAAGTCGTCAACGTCTACAACTGGTCGGACTACATCGCGCCGGACACCGCCGAGAAGTTCGAGAAGGAGACGGGCATCAAGGTTCGCTACGATGTCTATGACGGCAACGAGGTGCTCGAGACAAAGCTGCTCACCGGCGGCTCCGGATATGACGTGGTCTATCCTTCGGCCTATCCGTTCCTGAAGAACCAGGTGAAGGCGGGGGCCTTCCTGGAGCTCGACACGTCCAAGCTTGCAAACCACGCGAAGATCGATCCGCAGGCTCTTTCGCTCATCGCCGGCGCGGACCCGCAAAACAAGCATGCCGTGCCCTATATGGCCGTCACCGACGGCATCGGCTACAACGTCGCCGCGGTCAAGCAGCGGCTGCCGGACGCGCCGGTGAATTCCTTCGCCATGGTCTTCGACGTCGACGTCGTCAAGAAGCTCTCCGATTGCGGCGTGGCGATGATCGACGCGCCGGCTGAAGTCATCCCGATGGCGCTGAATTATCTTCATGTCGACCCGCGGTCGACCAGTCCCGACGACCTCGCCAAGGTCGAGGAACTGATGGCCAAGGTGCGGCCCTACATCCGCTATTTCCACTCCTCGAAATACATAAACGACCTAGCGAACGGCGACATCTGCGTCGTGCTTGGCTGGTCGGGCGACATACTTCAGGCAAGGACGCGTGCCGCCGAATCCACCAAGAAGCTGGAGATCGCCTATTCCATTCCGAAGGAAGGCACGCTCATCAACTTCGATACGATGGCGGTGCCGAAGGATGCGCCGCACCCCGACAACGCCATGGCCTGGATCAACTTCAACTTGCGGCCCGATATCGCCGCTGCCAACTCCAGCTATGTCTCCTATGCCAACGCGATACCGGATTCCCTGCCGCTGATGGACAAGGCGATCGCCAGCGACCCCGGCGTCTTTCCTCCCGACGACGTGAAGGCCAAGCTGTTCGTGGTCAACAACAGCGACGCGAAGCTGCTGCGGTCTCAAAATCGTATGTGGACGCGCGTGGTGACGGGGCAGTAGGGCCGGCGCGCAACATCAGTTGGGCGCGGCTTCGCGAACGGCTGCCAGCAACTCCACCTGGGAATGCACACCGAGCTTGCGGTAGACCTGCTTGATGTGGTTGCGGGCTGTGCCCGGCGAAATGGAAAGGCTCCGCGCGATGGTCTTGGCATTGCCGCCGTCGATCAGGTGCCGCGCGATCTCGCTCTCGCGCGCGCTGAGCAGGGACCGCGCGGCCTCGACTGCCCCGCCCTTGTCCCGGAGGCGGCACAAGTGAAACAATCTTTCCAGAACCAGCTTCGTTGCGCCGCCCGCGGCGCAGGCGAGCGCCAGGTCCTGCTCGCCAAAGGGGGGCGCGCCGTTGCGTCGCAGAAAGGTGACATAACCAGCGGTCAGCCTGTCGAGATTGAACACGCCGGTTATCTCGTCGAAGCTGTCCGAGGGGCCATAGAATTCGCGATAATAGGGCGAGCGCTGAAAATCGCCGCTGCGGAGAGCCGATAACGGCAACAGGAAATCCTGCCGGCTGCTGGCGAACCGCTGGAAGAAGGGATCCAGCCGGTAGACGCGTGCGTCGTAGTCGCGATTCCAGCGATCAGGGCCGGCGTCATCGATCGTCAGGGAGGTGATGTCACGGCGATAGAAGCCGACATAGACGCGATCGGAGCCGAGCAGCACGCTCGCCGCCGCGGTGAAGCGAGCCGACAATTCCTCGGGCGTCGCGGCGCGGGCCGCGGCGGCGACGCCGCCGCTCCAGCTTGCAAATCGGTCGAGGGAAAAAATCGCCAGCATTCGCGCCCAGCGTAGCGCATGCCGCCACAAGTTCAACCTGGCGAATGGCGGCAAGGCGGACCGGTATGGCCGCCTCAGGCACCGTGACGGATCGCGAGAGCGAGTAGTTGCTTTGACTTCACAGGCCCAGGCCATACCTATTGCGAAACCCCTTTGCGGAGGCATCATGAGGTCCAAGCTGAGACTCGTTCCCTTCATCCTGCTGGCGTTCGCCGCCTTCGCGCCACCGGCGCTCGCCGAAACGCCGGAACGACCCGCGCCGGCCGGTGGCGTGCTTTCTCTCCTGCCGCCGCCGCAAGTGACCGAGCATTCGATCACGCTCGCCGGGCGCCAGCTGGATTACCAGGCCAAGGCCGGCACGCTGTCGCTCTTGTCCGGCAAGGGCGACGTCACGGCCGAGATTTTCTATGTCGCCTACACGCAGCAGTCGCCGGCCCCAGCGAAGGAGCGGCCGATCACCTTCGTCTTCAACGGCGGACCGGGTGCTGCGTCGGCTTACCTGCATCTCGGCGCGATCGGGCCGCGCATCGTCGAGACCGCCGCCGACGGCGAATTCCTGCGGCCGCCGCAAAAGCTCATCGACAATCCCGACAGCTGGCTCGACATGAGCGATCTCGTCTTCGTCGATCCGGTCGGCACCGGCTACAGCCGCGAGGCGCCGGGACATGAGCCGAAGGAATTCTGGAACGTCGACGCGGACGCCAGCTCGGTCGGCGCCTTCATCCGCCTCTATCTGGCGCAGAACGGCCGCACCGGATCGCCGCTGTTCCTGGCCGGCGAGAGCTATGGCGGTTTTCGCGCCGCGCTGCTCGCCCGCACGCTGCAGGAGGATGTCGGCCTGAGCCCCAGCGGCATCGTGCTGATCTCGCCAGCGCTGGAATTCATGCTGGTGCGCCCCGACCAGTTCGACCAGTTGCATTGGGCGCTGGAATTGCCTTCGCTGGCGGCGACACGCCTGAAGGGCGACGGCGTCAACGGTGATGCGTTGCGCGACAGGCTGGCCGAAGTCGAGCACTACGCGCTCGGCGATTACCTGGCGGCGCTGAACAGCGGGCTGGAGCAAGGCGGCAAGCTCGCCAGCGGTCGCGTTTCGGAGATCACCGGCCTGCCGCTCGATCTCGTCCAACGCAATTTCGCCCGCATCCCCACCGGGCTTTTCGCCAAGGAATTCCAGCGCGCCACCGGCAAGGTGCTCAGCCCCTACGACGCCACCATCGGCACCGCCGACATCGCACCGCAAAGCGCGCGTGACGCGGGCCCCGACCCGGTGCTCGACCGCAGCGTTCCGGTGTTGACCTCCGCCTTCGTCGCCTATGCCCGCGACGAGCTCAACTACCGCACCGATGTCAGCTACCGGCTGCTCAACGGCGAGATCAGCCGGAACTGGGATTACGGCACATCGGGCCAGGGCTATGCCGGCGTGATGAACGACCTGCAACGCGCCCGCTCGCTCAACCCTGCCCTCGGCGTCGTCATCGTCAACGGCTACACCGACCTCGTCACACCCTATCTCGCCTCGCGCTACCTGGTGAACCAGCTTCCCTCGCTCGCCGACGCCAAGCCGATCCGCCTCGACGTCGTCGAGGGCGGCCACATGATGTATCTGCGGCCGGACGGGCGACGCGCGCTGAAGGACGCGGCATCGGAGCTCTATCAGGCGACGCAGTAGTCCCCCGACCGGCCTTCGGCGAACGACCTGCGCCAACGCAAGTGCTGCGGTGGAGCAGCGCCGTGCAAGCTTTCGCCCGTATAGCTGGAGCAACGGTCCCGACTGGGGCGGAACCGCCTCACGCAATCACGCTGAAACCGCATGGCCGATGTCGTCGTCCTCGAAAGCCGCGAAAGGGTGCTGGCCGGCATCCTGTTCACGGCCGCCGCCTATTTCCTGTTTTCGACGCAGGACGCCTCGATCAAGCTCCTGGTCGTCGGCATGACGGTCTGGCAGATCATGTTCGTTCGCTCGATCACGGTGCTCCTCGCTTGCGGCGCCATCGGCGGCAGGCGACTGTTCGCCGACACGATGGACTCGCCGATTGTCAAGCCGATGCTGGTGCGCAGCGCCTTCACGCTGGCCGCCTGGCTTTGCTATTACAACGCCGCGCGCTCGCTGCAGCTCGCCGAGCTCACCACCATCTATTACGCAGCACCCATCATCGTCACCGTGCTTTCGGTGCTGATCCTGGGCGAGACGGTGCCGCTGCTGCGCTGGCTGGCGGTGTTCATCGGTTTCGTCGGCGTCTTCATCGCCTGCGATCCAACCCGGCTCGGCCTTTCGCTGCCTGTGCTCCTGGTGCTGGCGGCGGCCGTCCTTTGGGGGATCGCCGTCGTGCTGCTGCGCAAGACCGCCATGCAGGAGCGCACCATGATCCAGCTCGTGCTCAACAATTTCTATTTCCTGCTCTTTTCGGCCGTGCCGGCGCTGATCTGGTGGCATATGCCCGACGGAACGCAGTTCCTTTTGCTCATCAGCGTCGGCGCGCTCGGCGGCGTAGCGCAATACATGCTGTTCGAGGGCATGAAGCGCGCGCCGGTGTCGATCGTGGCGCCGTTCGAGTACACATCGCTGGTCTGGGCCTTCGCGCTGGGTTACGCCATCTGGGGCGACCTGCCGCGCACGGAAGTGTTCATGGGCGCGGCGCTGATCATCGGCGCCGGCCTGCTCATCGTCGGCAACGAGCGTTTCCGCAAACGGGAGCAGGCCTGATGACAGAAGGCTGTCAGGAGCAACGGGGTAAGCTGGCGCCATGACAGACACGCTCGACATGCCGGAAAAGCTTGCGCCCGTCGCCGACGTGGCCGCCGAGCGCACGCTCGGCATCGTCCTGGTGTCGGCCTCGGCGATCGCCTTCGCGCTCACCGGCGTGCTGACCAAGTCGATCCAGGCCGATCCGCTCACCATCACCTGCTGGCGCGGTTTTTTCGGCTCGATCCTGATCAGCTTCTACGTGCTGTGGCGCCGGCGCCGGCGCCGCTCGGGCGGGCGCGAAAGCCTGAAACTCGGCTGGCGCGGCTGGCTGCTTGCGGTCGAAGGCGCCGCCGCCAGCATCGCCTTCATCTCGGCCTTCAAATTCACCTATGTCGCCAACGTCGCCGTCATCTACGCGACCTCGCCCTTCATCGCGGCGCTGCTCGCTTTCCTGTTGGTGCGGGAGAAATTCCGGCTGCAGACGATGGTTGCGGCGGCGGTGTCGCTGTGCGGCGTCGCCATCATGGTGGGCGCCGGCCTCGGCAACGGGCACCTGTTCGGCGACGCCCTGGCGCTGCTGATGACCGCCGGCAGCGCGCTCTACATGATCATGGTGCGCGCTTTTCGCGATTCGCCGGTCGTCTGGGCGGGCGCTGTCTCGGCCTTCCTGCTTTTCGTGCTCGGCTGGTTCGTTACCGATCCGCTGGCCGTGTCGGCCCGCGACGTGGTGCTGCTCGCCGCCTTCGGCTGCTCTTTCGCGCTGGCTTCGATCCTGTGGACGGAAGGGTCGCGGCTCATCCCGTCGGCGGAAGCCGGGCTGCTGGGCTCGGCCGAGGTGCCGTTCGCCATCCTGTTTGCCCTGCTGTTTCTCGGCGAAGCCCCACCGATGGCCAGCATCATCGGCGGCGCCATCGTGCTTTGCGCGGTTTTCGCGCATGCCGGACGCGACTGGATGAAGGCGAAATCGGCGCGCTCGTAAATTATTTTCGCAGTCACGGAACCATCATCCGACTCAGGCATTGTTAGCTCGACGGGTCACCCCCCAAGTCCCCCCAAACCCCTCGACCCGTCCGACTAGAAGCCGACCCGCAAAAAGGTCGGCTTTTTCTTTGAGGATTCCCGGCTGCTCAGGATGGCAAGGCCAGGCCGCTGCCCAGTAGCTCCGCCAGATCCCGCGCCGGGCGTGGAGCCTCGCGGCCGAGCCGGATGGCGAAATCGGCCACCGGCAGCGGCGGGAGGTCGAGGTCGGCGGACGCCTCGACGATGCCGGAATGGGCGAGGCGCCGGGTGCGCGGCGTCAGCGCGATGCCGGCATTGACCGCGCTGCGCAGGCCGGCAAGGCTGGCGCTGCCGGCGGCGATGCGATAGCGGCGGCCGGCCGCGTCGAGCGCATCGAGCGCGGCTTCGCGAAAGCCGCAATAGGGATCGAGCAGCGCCAGCGGCACGGCTTCGGGCCGCGTCGCCAGGCCTTTTTCCGAGCAGAGCCACAGCATCGGCTCGCTGATCACGGCCGTTTCATCCAGCGACGGGGCATGCCGCATGGTGATCGCGAGGTCCAACTGGCCCGCCTGCAGCGCCGATCCGAGTTCCAGCGAGCGGCCGACGCGCAGCTCGATCCTGACGCGCGGATGGCTGGCGGCGAAGGCCCTGAGCAGGTCCGGCAGGCCCTGATCGGCGAAATCCTGCGTCGTGCCGATGGCGATGCGGCCGCCGGCGCGCGCGCCCTTCAGCGCCAGCCAGGCCTCGGTGTAGACGGCGAGGATGCGGCGCGCGTGGCCGACAAGATCCTCGCCGGCCGGGGTCAGCCCGCGTCCCCTGCCCTGCGGGGTGAGCAGCGGCTCGCCGACGATCTCTTCGAGCCGCTGCATCTGTGCGGTCACCGCCGACGGCGTGCGCCCAACGGTGGACGCGGCCTTGGCGAGCGAGCCGCCATCGACGAAGGCGAGGAAGGTTTTCAGAAGATCGGGATCGAACGTTTCCATACTTCGATGTTATCGAAGTAATTATCAAAAACAATTCGATTTTTTTGATGCTATGACGGTGACATGGTCCTCCTATCTAAGGCGCAAGGCGCCAAACCCGAAGGAGCGAAAAAATGCCGATCATCAACATCAGCGTCACCGGCAAGCCCGACGCCAAGCTGTCCGCGGCAATCGCCAAGGAGGCGACCGAAATCACGGCGTCGCTGCTGCGCAAGGATCCGACCATCACCGCGGTGGCCGTCAACTACGTCGAACCGCAGCACTGGTTCGCAGGCGGCAAGTCGCTGGCCGAGCAGGGCGCCAACACGTTCTGGCTGGACATCAAGGTCGTCGACGGCACCAACACCAAGCTCGAGCTCGAAGCCTATCTGAAGGCGGTCTTCGAGGCTTTCGGCCGGCTGCTTGGCGGCGTGCATGAGGAAAGCTATGCCTTCGTGCACGAAGTGCCGGCGGCGGCCTATGGCTATGGCGGCAAGAGCCAGGAGTTCCGGTTCATCAGAGGGAGGCTGAAGGCAGTATAGGGTGTTTCGCTCCGCCGCCTGTCTGGACGGTACGCTATCTCGCGGGAGAATGAAGCCTGGTATCCAGCGCGAAATCCTCCTGCAGGCGCGGCTTGTAGAGGCCGCTCGCGCGGCCGGGATCGAACACCAGGTTCCAGCTATGCTGAGACACGGCGCTCGGAATCAGAAATAAGGGGTGCTCCGCTAAGAGACCGTCGCCAAACTGTTGCTGCCCTGCGCTTGGAATGCCTGGCCGAAGCCAGTTTGCGTTTGGAATATCGCCGATTTCCACCACATGAATTTTCGAAGGATCGGCGATCTCGAACGCCGTCAGCACGTGGCGGACTGTATCGAGCGTGCGAAATCCCTTGTGGACCGCCACCTCGAGAATGGCGGTCGAAGGGTCAACGGACGCATATACGGCCCTGACGCCTTTGCTGTTCCACCTTCCCCCGAGTTTGAAGGCTCCCTCGCCGCTGTCCCAGCTTGCCTGGAAGCGTTTGTGATCAAGTCTCCAGCCGAGGACATCGCCCGTTCCGAGAGAACCTGGCAAAGGCGTCACGCGTAGACACCGTAGTCGAGCCGTTCGAGAAATTCCTGGACAAGTATGGTACCCGCCGCTGTGGCCAAGAGATCGATCGGTCGCCTGTTGTCCAACCCCATGGCGGGCTCAATCATCCATTTCTCGGCCGCTTCCTGGTTTCCGAAAACAGACGTGGCCTTGGTGAGAACCCTGGCGAAATTCCAGGTCCTTGAGCCTTGCTCCCGATTGAGCGTCCGGGAGTGATCCGATTTGTGCCGCTGAAATGTCCGCTCGCTCATGCCGAATGCCGCCTCGAAGGCATCTGCTTCGATGACGGTCAGTTGCCTGACGAGGCTTTCCAGAGCCTGGCTTGGAATTCCATGCAGGATCATTTCATGCGCCTCGAGCGGGCTGGATACCGAGGATCCAAGAACCTTCGGCCCGCCGAACAGGTCGATCAGCCGTTCGAATTCCGGCTCCATGTGTGGTGCTTCGGCAAACCCCGTCGGGAAACTGGCCATCTTTACCTCTCCGTCACGTGTCATTTTATTTACGACATGTGTCAGAGCCTTTCAAGTGGAGATCGAGGCACTGCTTCAGCCCACATTGACCTTGCCCCCACTTCCGCTACCCTCTGCCATCGAAGCGGCCGCTCAAGAGCCGCGATGGAGGAGACTGGGAGAGAGCGGCATGATCCTGACCCTGGCGCTGCTGGCGGGCCTTGTCTTTGCCTGGCTGCTGATCGCGGTGATCGAACGGTTCCGGCTCGACCTGCGCTTCACCCAGGCGCTGCTCTACGTGCCGTTCAAGCTCGCCTACCGCGTCGCCGACAACCGCATCCGCATTGCCCGCAGCGCCAAGACGCCGGTGATCTATGTGGTCTCGCACCAGTCGCGCATCGAGCCGGCGCTGATGCTGTCGCTGCTTCCCGACGACACGCTGCATATCCTGGACGAGGCCTCGGCGCGCTCACCATGGCTGGAGCCGTGGCGCGAGCTTGCCCGCACCATCGCCTTCAACGCCGAGCATGTCTTCGTCAGCCGGCGACTGGTGCGCGTGCTGAAGGGTAAGGGGCGGCTCGCCGTCTACCTGCCCGACGATGTCGAGCCGGACGTCAAATCCTTCCGGCTATTTCGCGCCATCACCCGCATCGCCATGCAGGCCGACGCCCGCATCGTGCCGGTCTTCGTCGCCGGCACGCGCGACCTGCCGGTGTCGCTGACGCCGAAGGAGAAAGCGCCGCGCCACTGGTTCCCGCGGCTTTCGGTGAGCGTGCTGGAGCCGATGACCATCGCCGAGTTGGTGGCGCGCAACCCGGACATGGCCTCCAACACCAACGCGCTGTTCGACCGGCTCGCCGAAGCGCGGCTCTACGGCACCAATCTCGACCGCGGCCTGTTCCTCGCCATGCGCGATGCCACCGATCGCGTCGGCCCTTCGCATCCGATCATCGAGGACGTGATTTCCGGCTCGCTCAGCTATCGCAATCTGTTCATCGGCGCGCGCGTCCTCGGCCGCCATTTCGAGGCGGTGACAGCGCCCGGCGAAGCGGTCGGCGTGCTCCTACCCAACGCCAATGGCGTGGTGCTCACCTTCGTCGGCCTGATCTCAGCGGGCCGCGTCGCGGCGATGATCAACTACACCGCCGGCCCGGCGAGCGTGACCGCGGCGGTCCGCACCGCGGTGATCCGCACCGTGGTCTCGTCCCGCGCCTTCATCGAAAAGGCCAGCATCGACGACATCGTCGCCGCGGTCGAAGCGGGCGGGGCCAAGATGCTGTGGCTGGAGGATGTGCGCGCCGGCGTGACGACCCTGGACAAGGTCGCGGCCGCGCTTTTGTGGCGCCTGCCTTTGCAGCGGCAGCAGGCGGGCAAACCAGCGGTCATCCTGTTCACCTCCGGCTCGGAAGGCACGCCGAAGGCGGTGGTGCTGTCGAACCGCAACCTGCTTGCCAATGTCATGCAGGCCGAGGCACGCGTCTCCGTCTCGCCGGCCGACATCCTGCTCAACGTGCTGCCGGTGTTCCATTCCTTCGGGCTGACCGGCGGCACCATCCTGCCGCTGGTGCTGGGCATAAAGCTGTTCCTCTACCCCTCGCCGCTGCACTACAAGATCATCCCCGAGATCGCCCGCAAGGTGAAGCCGACCGTGATGTTCGGCACCGACACTTTCCTCGCCAACTATGCCCGAACCGCCAAGGACGGCGACTTCTCCAGCCTGCGCTTCGTCGTGGCCGGCGCCGAGGCGGTGAAGCCGGAAACGCGGCGCACCTATCGCGACCGCTTCCAGGCCTCGATCGTCGAAGGTTTCGGGCTGACCGAAGCCGCACCTGTGGTGGCGGTGAACACCGCCATTCACGGCCGCGACGGCACGGTCGGGCGGCCGCTGCCGGCCATCCGCATGAAGCTGGAGCCGGTCGAGGGCATCGCCGAGGGCGGCCGGCTGTGGCTCGACGGACCGAACATGATGATGGGCTACATGACCGCCGATCGTCCCGGCGAATTGCAGCGGCTGGAAGGCTGGCACGACACAGGCGACATCGTCTCGGTTGACCGCGAAGGCTTCATCACCATCCGCGGGCGGGCAAAACGCTTCGCCAAGATCGCCGGCGAGATGGTGTCGCTGGGCGCCGTCGAGATGCTGGTGCAGTCGCTATGGCCGGAAGAGCGTCACGCGGCGGTAGCCGTGCCCGACAAGAGGCGCGGCGAGCGCATCGTGCTGGTCACCACCGCCGACGACGCCAGCGCCGAGGAACTGCGTCAGTTCGGCAAGAAGGCAGGCGCGGCCGAGCTGATGGTGCCGAACGACATCATCAAGGTCGATGAGATCCCGGTGCTGGGCTCGGGCAAGACGGATTACATATCGGCGCGCAAGCTGGCGATCGACCGGCTGGGGCTGAGCGCGGCTGCCTGATCTCCCCCTCAAGGGGGAAGATTACCTGCTACCCGATATCCGACGGCGGCACCTTCTCGCCTTCGCGCATGGCCCGCTTCGAATAGGCGCGCACCGAGAGTGGCAGGAAAAGCAGATAGCCGGCGACGGAAGCCGTCAGCGTGTACCAGGGATAGGCCATCAACAAGAGGATGTAGAGCACGACGCCGAGGATGACCGGCAGCACCCGGTCGCCCGGTATCTTGACGCTCTTGCCCGAATAGACCGGCAGGCGGCTGACCAGCAGGAACGCCACCAATACGGTGAAGCCCGAGGCGACGAAGGCCGCCGGCCGGGTGGGCTCCAGCCCGAGCCGCAGGAAATAGAGATAGAGCGGCAGCATGACCAGCACAGCACCCGCCGGGGCCGGCACGCCGACGAAATATTCGGTCTGCCATGCCGGCTGATCGGTATCGTCGGCCAGCACGTTGAAGCGGGCAAGCCGCATGCCGCAGGCGATGGTGAAGAGAAGTGCCGCGATCCACCCTGGCGAGCCGGCGCGATCCAGCAGGAAGGCATAGAGCACCAGGGCCGGCGCCACGCCGAAATTGACGATGTCGGCCAGCGAATCCATCTGCGCGCCGAATTTCGAAGTCGCCTTCAGCATGCGCGCCAGCCGCCCGTCGATGCCGTCGAGGAAGGCGGCGAGCAGCACCATGACCACCGCGATCTCGAAGCGGTTCTCGAAGGCGAAGCGGATGCCGGAAAGGCCGGCGCAGATGGCGAGCACGGTGACCAGGTTGGGCAGCACCATGCGCATCGGGATCTCGCGGATGCGTGGACCGCCGCTGGCATGGGCCTCGAATTTTTTGAACGGCGCGCCCAACGCTCAGGAAATCCTGACCAAGGGCGTGACCGCGGTGCCGCCGAATTCGGCAAGCACGGTCTCGCCGCCGACCGCCGTCTGGCCGACCGCGACGCGCGGCACGGCGCCCGACGGCAGGAAGACGTCGACGCGCGAGCCGAAGCGGATCAGGCCGAAACGCTCGCCGATCGCGATCGAGCCGCCGGCTTCGGCCCAGCAGACGATGCGGCGCGCCACAAGGCCGGCGATCTGCACGGCGGCGATCGTGCCGTTCGGGCTGTCGATGACCAGGCCGTTGCGCTCGTTCTCGGCGCTTGCCTTGTCGAGTTCGGCATTGAGGAATTTGCCGGGCTTGTGCTCGATGCGCGTGATCCGACCGCGCACCGGGGCGCGGTTGATGTGACAGGAAAACACGTTCATGAACACCGAGATCCGGGTCATTTCGCCGGAGCCGAGACCAAGCTCGCTCGGCGGCACGGCGGGGCCGACCGCCGAGATCACGCCATCGGCCGGGCTCACCACCAGCCGGTCGTCGACCGGCGTGACCCGCTCGGGATCGCGGTAGAAATAGACGCACCAGGCGGTGAGGATCAGCCCGATCCAGAACAGGATCGAGGAGAAATAGCCGAGAAACAGCGTTGCCGCGGCGAAGGCGGCGATGAAGGGGTAGCCTTCGCGATGGATCGGAACGAACGTATTCTTGACCGAGTCGAGAAGCGTCATAGGGCTTGGGGCGGTCCCTGTTTCAGGTTGCGCCTCAATAGCGGAAAGCCCCCCTCCCCGCAACGCAACAATGGGGGATAGGATGGGCAACGCGAACAGACATCTATCCAGCGGCGGCGGAGCGATGGAAGTGCTCGCCAAGCTCGAACATGGCAGCCTCGGCGAGCTTTTCGTAATTCTCGCCACTTAACAGCACACTGCTATTCGGCGAAGACAGGACGAGGAAGGTCCGGTCAGACGCGAGCACCACCCAATTCACCACAGGCCCTTCCGCCGTTTCCACCGCCGAGTTGGCTGAGACGATGGCACCCAGCGGATCGAAGCCGGCCTTGCGCAGCAGAAGGTCGACGGCGACGGGAGCATGATTTTGTTCAGACAGTTGGATGACCGTCTCAATCTCCGACTGTTCCGCTCGTCCAAGCCGTTTCCCGACCCTCGGTGCATTAGCTCCCAATGGGTTCTCACCTGGGCGGATTACCGGAGGATCGTCGGGGGGAATATATTCGTAAACCGTGACGTGTGTCTTTGTCGGGGCGCATAACCGGAGCTCTTCGGCACTGGTACGCAGATGGAAGACCATTTGCTTTTCGCCTTCGACATCCAGGATCCTTGCCATCCCCAGCGCCAGCTTGATCTCCGATGGCGACGCCTGGGCGCAGGCGAGCCCGGCGCCTACGTGGCGCTGGCTCAACATCTGGCTCACCAGTTTGCTGACCGACTCATGAAGAAGCCTACGTTCACGTTGTGGGTTGGCCATAACGAGTTTATCGATCGCATTATCGTAATCGTCATCATCGACAATCTGCAGATCGGGCCAAGACGTGATCCAGCGCGCGAGCAAATCCTCAATCGGCGCGGCTTCTTCCGCTTCGTAGAATGCGTCATCGAGCGTATCCAGGAAATCGTCGCGGCCACCGTCGAAGCCTGTTTGCGCCGCTGCTTTGTCGGGATGCTTCGCAACCCAAGCTGACATCTTTTCCAAAGTTGCCAGTTGTCCTTTTGCACCACACGCGCTGAGCCCGGCTCTTGCGTTGGCAATCGTGGTGTCGATTTCGCTGCCCGCATTGTGGATGAATTGACTATGGCCGCCGTTCTTTACCTCCGAGGAATACCAGTCCGCATGAAAGACCTGCATCGCCTTAGGGTTGATCTCGGGGTAGCGATAGAGCCCCTTGGAAACGATTGTCACGGCGAATTGCATGACCGCGAAGACTAGATCAAAAGACTTCTCACTTGCCTTCTCGACCTTCGAACGAGACACGATAATCAGGGGCACGAGCGGGCTGCCTCCCTTATGTTCGGAAGCTAGCGATTTCTGCTCAGAGGCCCTGTTGGATTTGCGTGAGAAAAATCCGAACATCGAAAATGCTTTCATGAAACCAATAATGGAGAAGGGATTGTTGTGACGCGACAATATCATCAGGCCATGGATTTGAAAGGCACCAGGATATGATCAGGTTTGTTGGCGCTGACGGCCGCGCGATAGTCGCGCTCGGATTATTGAAGGACTATGTCGGCGTACCATACGCTCATCCGTCCTAGGCTGAACAACGCGCCCAAGAAGCCAGCCAATGTCGTCATCGAGCAGCGTCAGGAAAGCCAATATCATCACAACAAGCCTTGCCTTCGGCGAGTCGCCGCGCTGGCATGATGGCCGGCTCTGGCTCTGCAACTGGGGCACCGGCGAGATCGTCGCGGTGGACGAAAACGGCCGAGGCGAGGTGATGCTTACCGTCCCGGCTGTCCTGCCCTATTCGATCGACTGGCTGCCGGATGGGAGGCTTCTGGTGGTCTCGGGCCGGGAAGGCCTTCTGCTCAGGCAGGAAGCAGGCGGGACGCTCGCCACCCATGCCGATCTGAGGCATCTGTCGAAGAATCCATGGAACGAGATCGTCGTCGATGGGCGCGGCAACATCTATGTCAATGGCGGCGGGCCGGCACCGGCGCCGGGCGAGCATTTCGGGTCGGGCACGATCGTGCTGGTTGCAGCGGACGGCGGCGTGCGACAGGTCGCCGAGGACATCGCCTTCGCCAACGGCATGGCGGTGACGCCGGACAATCGGACACTGATCATCGCCGAGTCCCACGCCAGGCGGCTGACCGCCTTCGATATTGGCGAAGACGGGAGCTTTTCCAGGCGGCGCGTCTGGGCCGATCTCGGCAACGACTATCCCGACGGGATCTGCATCGATGCCGAAGGCTGCGTTTGGTACGCCGACGTCCCGAACCGGCACTGTGTCAGGGTGCGCGAAGGCGGCGAGAAAATCGACAGGGTCGAGGTCGATCGCGGCTGCTTTGCCTGCACGCTGGGCGGCGTCGACGGCAGGACATTGTTCATCGCCGCCGCCGAATGGCGTGGGTTCGAAAATATGGTGAGCGACGCCCGCACCGGCCAGGTGCTGAGCGCCGCTGTCCCCGTGCCTGGAGCCGGATGGCCGTCCTACATTTCCGGCACGCGCTGGTAGTTGGCGATGTCGGCCTTGACGCCGAGGCGCGCGATGGTTTCCTGCGCGCTGAAGGCGATGCGCTCATGTGCGGCCTTGACGATCGGCACCACCTTGTCGACGGCGGCCTGACTTTCCCATTCGACCACGGTGACGAAGTTGAACTCGCCGGGACCGGAGAACTGTTCGAGCAGGAAATCCTGCACGAAGCCATCCTGCTGGCGCAGCAGTTCATGCGTCATCCTGGCCTTGCTGAGGATTTCCTCGCGTGCCTCCGCCGGCACGACGAATTTGTCGACGCGGAACACGCTGCCGGTGCGGTGATTTCTGGTGCTCATTTCGATCTGTCTCCGTTCTTGGACGAGTTGCTTCGCAGGGGCTCGGAGACGGGTTTGCAAGCTCAAGGTAAGTTGAGGTCAAGGGGATTTGGCCCTTTCCTTCTCCTTGCGGGAGAAGGAAAAGACCTCAGCTCACCTCCGAAGTCCTCCTGCGCACGACCACCCCAAGCTCGTCGCTCTCGCGGGCGATGCGCAGGCGCTCCTCGGCTTCGGTCGCTTCGCGCTGGCGGTCCCACATGGAGGCGTAGAGGCCGTGCCTGGCCAGCAGCGCCACATGCGTGCCGCGCTCGGCGATCTGGCCGTCCTTGAGCACGATGATCTCGTCGGCCGAGACCACCGTCGACAGCCGGTGCGCGATGACGATGGTGGTGCGGCCCTTGCTGACCTGGTCCAACGCTGCCTGGATTTCCTGCTCGGTGTGACTGTCCAGCGCCGAGGTCGCCTCGTCCAGCATCAGGATCGGCGGCGCCTTGAGGATGGTGCGGGCGATCGCGACGCGCTGCTTCTCGCCGCCCGACAGTTTAAGCCCACGCTCGCCGACCATCGCGCGGTAGCCTTCGGGCAGCTTGTCGATGAACGGTCCGATCTGGGCGAGCTCGGCCGCCTTGCGCACGTCCTCCTCGCTGGCGCCGACGCGACCGTAGCGGATGTTGTAGGCGATGGTGTCGTTGAAGAGCACCGTGTCCTGCGGCACCATGCCGAGCACGGCGCGCAGGCTCTCCTGCGTGACGTCGCGGATGTCCTGGCCGTCGATCAGCACCTGGCCGCCCTGCACGTCGTAGAAGCGGAACAAAAGCCTGGAAATGGTCGACTTGCCGGCCCCGGATGGGCCGACGATCGCCACCGTCTTGCCGGCCGGCACGTCGAAGGAGACGCCCTTCAGGATCTTGCGGTTGGGATCATAGGAGAAATGCACGTCGCGGAACTCGACTTTGCCGGGCCCGACCTTCAAAGGCTTCGCGTCCGGCTTGTCGACGATCTCCTGGGGCACGTCGAGCAGGTCGAACATGTGCTCGATGTCGGTCAACCCTTGCCGGATCTCGCGGTAGATGAAGCCGATGAAGTTGAGCGGCACCGAAAGCTGGATCAGCATGGCGTTGATGAAGACGAAATCGCCGACCGTCTGCCTGCCGGCCTGCACCTCCAGCGCCGACATGCACATGACGATGACGGTGCCCAGACCGAAGATGAGGCCCTGGCCGAAGTTCAGCCAGCCGAGCGAGGTCCAGGTTTTCGTCGCGGCGATCTCGTAGCGCGCCATCGAGCGGTCGAAGCGCTCGGCCTCCATGCGCTCATTGGTGAAATATTTGACCGTCTCGAAGTTCAAGAGCGAGTCGATCGCCTTGGTGTTGGCGTCGGTGTCGCTGTCGTTCATGTCGCGGCGGATCGAGATGCGCCAGTCGCTGGCCTTGACGGTGAACCAGACATAGAGGCTGACGGTAAGCGCCACCACGGCCACATATTTCCAGCCATAGGTGAAGGCGAAGATGCCGGCGGTCAGCGCGAATTCGAGGATCGTCGGCGCCGTGTTCAGCATGATGAAGCGCACGATCGTCTCGATGCCCTTGGTGCCGCGCTCGATGATGCGCGACAGGCCGCCGGTGCGGCGCTCGAGATGGAAGCGCAGCGACAGCTGGTGCATGTGGACGAAGGTGCGGAAGGCGAGCTGGCGCACCGCATACTGGCCGACCCGGGCAAAGAGCGCGTCGCGCAGCTGGTTGAAGCCGAGCTGGATCAGGCGCAGGACGTTGTACGCAATGACCAGCGCCACCGGCGCCAACAAAAAGGACGGCAGCGGCGGTGGCGTCTTCGAGGCGTGGGCCAGCGCGTCGGTCGCCCATTTGAAGAAATAGGGGCCGGCGACCAGCGTCAGCTTGGCAACGACCAGAAGCAGCGTCGCCCAAGTGACGCGGGCTCTGAGATCGGCGCGCTCGGCCGGCCACATATAGGGCCACAGATTACGCAGGGTGGTGAGGGTGCCGGCTTCGGCGGATACGGTCTTTTCGGCCACTAGTCTTGCCTTTTAGGTAAACCGCTGGGGCAGCAGAAGTTGACGAGTCGGGTGAGCGAGGCCGAGACGCCTTCAAGCGCGGCGTGGTCGACGGCATAGCGCGAGCGCTGGCGGTCGGCCTCGAACCTGACGAGCCCGGCCTCGACCAGGATCTTAAGATGCTGCGAGACGGTCGACTGCGCGAGGTCGAGATGGTCGACCACCTCACGGCACGAGCAGCAGTGGCTGGCCGAAAGGCGCTTCAGGATCTCGATGCGCGCCGGATGCGATAGCGCTGCCAGGCGGAGCGCCATGGCATGGCTGTCGCTGCAGCGGATTTCGGAGGATTCGGCCATCGTCCATCGGCGATAGACGATGGATAGTGAGAGGGCAAGCTAGGCGGATGGGTAGATTTGAGGTGTGCTGGCGGGACAGCCCCCTCTGCCCTGCCGGACAGAGAGGGGTATGTGAAGGGAACGCGACGATGGCGTCTACGCTGCCGCCCTACTCCGTCTTCGCCGGCGCCGCTGTCGCCTGCTCGCCGATCGCCTTCATGTCGGCGTCCTCGCCTTCCTTCGACTTGGACGGCACCTTGAACACCTGGCCGGGCCAGATGCGATCGGGATCGCGGATCTGGTCCTTGTTGGCGAGATAGATGGTCGAGTAGCGCACGCCATGGCCGTAGACGCGGCGCGAGATTCGCCAGAGCGTGTCGTTGCGGCGGATGATGACGGCGCCGCCGGCATGCTCGAGCTTCGGCGCGACCGTCTCGGGCACGTCCGTCGAGGGCGTCGCCTCAGCAACCTTTGCAGGCGCCTCGGCAGGCGCAGCGGGCTTGTTGGCTTCCGCCGTGGCCGTTGCCGACGTCTCGGCGAGCTTGGTCTCCGTGCCTGCCGCAGGCATCGTGGGCTTGGCCTCCGCCGACTGGGACCCCGCGCCCTGGACCTGTGCAAGCTTGGTCTCGGCAGGCTTGGCCTCGCCGGTCTTTGTTTCGGTCGGGGCGACGGCGGCGATCGACTCGCCGGGCTCGCGCTCGAACGGCACGGCGGCGCGGGCGACGACCTTGACGCCATCATCGTCCAGGCCATCGACATGGATGGTGTAGTTGCCGACCGGAATGTCGCGTGTCGCCTCGATCAGGAAATGGCCGTCGGGCGAGGTCTTTGCATCGCCGAGCAGGATGGCGTCGGCATAGGCGCGCACCTTGCGGCCGGGATCGGCGGTGCCGGCGACGAAGATCTTGCTGCCGTCGATCTCGACCGCTTCGACGGCGATCTTGGGTTCCGAAGCAGCAGCCGCGGCAGGCGCGGTCGCGGCCGGCGCCGTGCTGGACGCGGCCGGCGCAGTCGTAGCCGGAGCGGTCGTCGCCGGAGCTTGGGCCGCCGGTGCGGCGGCCTGGTCGGTCGCGGCCGGCTTGGTCTCGGCCTCAGGAACGGTGATTAACTGCGAGGCCTTGCCCGGCTCCTCGACCATGGCCAGCACCTGGCCGGTCGGGCTCTGCGGCACCGAGACGACAGCGGTCTGGGCCGAGGCGACGGTCGTGCCGCCAACCGTCTGGCGCAGCATGATCGTATAGTCGCCCGGCTTCAGCGGATCGTCGAGCACGATGGCGAAGGCCCCGTCGGGACCGGAATCGGTCGAGCCGAGTACCGTGCCCCCATTCAAAATCTCGACCTTGGCGTTGGGCGCGGCGCTGCCGGCGACGACGATCGCGCCATTGCCCTCGACGCGCACGACATCGAAGGTCGGAAGTGTCGGACCGGCCGCGGCGGCGGGGGCCGTGGCATTGTTGGCCGAGGCCATCGTATTGGCGGGCGCCATGGCGTTGTTGGCCGGCGCCATCTTATTGGCGGGCGCCATGGTATTGGCTGGCGCCATTGTGTTCGCCGGAGCCTGGGGGACGCGCGCCTCTGTGCTCGTGCTCGAGGATTCAGCCGGTTTCGCATCGGTCTGCGGCAGCGCTGCGATCTGCGCCGGCTTCTGGTTCAGATACGGATCGAGCGCGCCCGATACGTAGGCGGTCCCGGCCACGGCTACCGAGCCGCCTGCCGCGAACAGAAACGCCTTCAATGGATTGACAGCCATAACTCTTTATTGCCCCCTTAGCCACCTAACGCCCGGTCTAGCGTGTTTTCTCCATGCTCACAAGAAAAAGCCCGCCCGCGGGCTTGACCGCGCCAACCGTCCCCATCACCAATCATCGCCATGAACACGATTCGATCCGTCTGTGTCTATTGCGGCTCGTCTCCGGGCCGCAACGAGGCCTATATCAAGGCCGGCCACACGCTCGGCCGCTCGCTTGCCAAATCCGGGTTGCGCCTGATCTATGGCGGCGGCACCAAAGGTATCATGGGCGCCGTCGCCGATGGCGCGCTCAAGGCCGGCGGCAAGGTCACCGGCATCATCCCGCGCTTCCTGATCAACAAGGAAGCGACCGAGACCGCGCTCGACAAGCTCGACGAACTCTTGATCACCGATAACATGCACGAGCGCAAGCACAGCATGTTCGAGAAATCCGACGCCTTTGTGGCGCTGCCCGGCGGCATCGGCACGGTCGAGGAAATCGTCGAGATCATGACCTGGGCGCAACTCGGCCATCACCGCAAGCCGATCGTCTTTGCCAACGTCAAAGGTTTCTGGGACCCGATGCTGGCGCTGATCGAGCATATGTCCGAGGAAGGCTTCATCCACACCGCGCATAGGGTGAAGCCGCTGGTCGTCGACGACCCGGAGGCGATCGTCGCCGCCATCATGGTGGCCGGATCGTCGGTCGACGCGCCGACGGAAGGCGTTCGGTCGGTGATAGACAAGATGTAGGCTTCAGGTGAGGCCGGCCTGACCTGAAGCAGCGTCGCGTGGCTCATTTTCCCTGCTCATCTCGTCAGGTCTGTTAGAACCGCTCGCCGATCATTCCTGCGCCAGGCGAGGTGCAGATCCTCGAACTGCGCCGCTGTCCGCCGGCTGCGCAATTGCAGATGGAAATCCGGCCGCTCTCTGCGAAAATCCCGCAGCATCGCGGCGACCAGTCCGGAATGCACCGCGCCCTCGAACGGCTAACGGCGGCGCGCTGCTGCGGCGCAGCGGCTTCACGACCAACTCCGGATTCGCCGAGACGATTCTCGCGAAGGTGCGAATATCTGCCAGCCGCGAGCGTACGAACGCGGGCGGGGAACCAAGATCACGCATTAGCGTTGCCTCACATAGCAACATTTTGGAGATCGTCATGCTGCGAGGCGGATTGCTTTGGCTTATCGGGATTCCCTTGCCCATCATCCTTGTTCTTTGGCTGCTCGGTTACTTGCACTAGCGGCGTACCCTGCCTGCGCGGCACAAGTCGCGCAGGCGCCAAAACCAGTTTATGTGCTTATTTGCGATCCTTCATCCGGCGGCGAGGCAAGGCCTCGATCTCTTCGGCCGACAAATGCTTCACCTCGTTCCAGAAACGCGATTTCGCCGAGTTGAGCAGGCCGTCCGGGTCGAGCCGCTTCTTCCACGCCAGATGTTTGAAATCCGGCTTCATGCTGCCGCCTTCGACATAGGGCACATGCGGGTTTGAAGTGCCCAGTCCATGCGCTTCATAGATGGCTGTGATTTCCGTCAGGCGCGCGTCGTCGGTGTAGCGCACGATCGGCAGGTCGAAGGCGACCAGCCGGTCGTCGAGCAGCGCGAATTCGTGATGCATCAGCACCTCGTCGCCGAAGATTTCCTGCAGCGGCTCTATCAGGCCGCTGTCGAGCGGTGCCGGGAACATGATCTGCAGGTTGGTGACGGTGCGGTCCTGCTTCAGCACCTGCAGCGTGGTGTGGTTGTAGGAAAATTCGGAGAGCGCCGGCAGGCCTGAGGCCGCGATGCCATCGGCGTCGAGGTCGATCTCGACCGTGCCCCCATGGTCGCGCAGCACATCGCGAACCGCCGCCGCATCCGGCTCGGCGACGATGACGATGGCGAGGTCGCGCCGGCGCCTTGCGAGTTCCCCGAGCTTGGTGATCGAAGCGGCGATGCGGCCGTCTATCGTTGTCAGCAGCTTGAGGCTCAGCGAGCGCGCGTTGCCGAGCGCGATGCCGGCCTCGAAGGCCTGCCGGTAAGTGTCAAACGAGGCGATGATGTTGCGCCGGCGCGGCGACGCGACGGTGCCGAGCGTCAACTCGGTGATGACGCCGTTCAGCCCCCAGGCATGATGGATGGCGAGGATTTCGGGGCCGGTGAAGACGTGGCGTTTCGGTTGCCTCTCCATCGACAGCACTGCGATCGCCTGGATGTTCTTGCCATCGCGCAGCATGCCGTGGCGGATCGAACCGATGCCGCCCGAGCCGCCTGCGATGAAACCGCCGATGGTGGCGACCGCTTCGGTCGAGGGCACGATCGGCAGCTCGCGACCGTGGCGCCCGAGCGCGGCGTTGATATCGCCGATGCGGGCGCCGGCCTCGGCGCGCACCGTGTCGGAACCGATTTCCAGTACGCGCGAGATGCCGGTCATGTCGACGATCAGCCCGCCGTCCATCGGCACCGCCTGGCCGTAATTGCCGGTGCCGCCGCCACGGATGACGATGGGCACCCGCCACTCCACCGCGACCGCCAGGCAGCGCGCCAGTTCGTCCAGCGTGGCCGGCGCGGCGACGAGATCGCCGAAACAGGACGACAATTCACGGCTGAGGATCGGGCTGTACCAGAAGAAATCGCGCGAGCGCTTCTTCACGATCGACGGCGTGTCGAAGGTTTCGATGCCATCGAGCGCCTTGGCGAAGGCCTGCCAGTCGATGTCGTTCTTGCCTGAGATGGACATGAACGCCCTCGCCTAACGTTGGTTCGCAGCGAAACGAACACGTGCCAATGGGCGTCCGCGAAAATCACAGTTGGTTGGATCGATACGGCTTTCGTCGAGCATCTCGCTTCTCCGCTGGGTCGCGCTGCGACCTGTCGAATTGCGGCTCGTTCCCTTGAAAGCCCTGTGCCATGGGGTGGCGCGACTGTCGTTCAGGCCGGACGGTCTGTCAACCGCCAGCCCACGCTTGACAAAGCTGCCTGCCTGTTGGACGTTTCTTCCCACCATGGCACCGGGTTCGAGCCGCTTTTCTCCGACCGGCAAGGCGTCGGAACGAAACGGATCGCGATGCCAGGCAATCCAGAAATCCTTCCAGACAATGAGCAAGGGCCGCGCCTCATGGCGTGCTCGCGCCTGTCGGCGGATTCGACAGCGGCACGCCCGGTCCCAGGCATCGCAAGGATCATGAGATGAGCGACGACACCACCGGGGGCATCCCTGCCATCGACATCGCGCCGCTGTTCGGCCCGCCGTCGCCTGCCCGCGACGAGGCAGACCGCCAGATCTTCACTGCCGCCTCCGGCATCGGCTTCATGACCGCGCGCGGCTTTCCGGGCGCGGAGCTTTTGACGCGCGAACGGCGCGGCGAGTTGCTGAAGATCTTCGACTTGCCGGACGCGGAAAAGCAGAAGCTGCTGCGCTGGAATTTCGATCCGTCGAAATCGAACTATTATCGCGGCTGGTTCCCGCTGCAGCCGACCGCGGTGTCCTACAAGGAAGGCATCGACATGGGGCCGGACATCGCCCATGCCGAGGCCGAATTCGCGGCCGACGATCCGCTGCTCGAACGCACGCCGCTGCCGGCCGAGAACGATGTTCCAGGGTGGAAGGCGGCGGCAGCGCATTATTACCGCTCGATGGAAAAGGTCGGCGCGGCGCTGATGGCCTCGATCGCGCGCAGCCTCCGGCTCGAGGACGACATTTTCGACGGCCATTTCCAGGGCGGCATCTCGACGCTCAGGCTGATCCGCTATCCGCTGCGCACCGAGGATGGCGCGGTCGACCTGTCGAAGCCTGAATATTCGGTCATGCACAAGGGCGAGCGGCGGCTGGTCATCGGCCGCGAGCATGCCGATTCCGGTTTCGTGACGTTGCTGGCGCAGGACGGCGTCGAAGGCCTGCAGGCCAGGAACCATGCCGGCGAGTGGATCGACGTGCCGCCCGCAGACGGCACGCTGGCGGTGAATTTCGGGCAGTTGCTGGAACGCTGGACGGGCGGTGTGGTGCAGGCGACGCGCCACCGGGTGATCGCGCCGAAGACGGCGCGCTACTCCATCCCCTTCTTCTACGAGCCGCGCGTCGACGCCGAGATCGCACCGCTGCCGATCAAGGGCGCCAGCGATTTCGCGCCCTTCCTCTATGGCGACTATCTGTGGGAGTCGGCGACCAACTTCGTCGAGATGGCCGGCGTCAAGACTTTGCGGAAGCCAAGGCGGGCGGCGGCCGCCTGAACGCACCAACCAACAAGGGACCAAACAATGAGCACCGAAACGCGCAAATTGCCGTCCGTCCTCGGCGGATGGGAGGCCGCGGTGAGACAAGGCAGGGTCGATCGTCGCGAGTTCCTGGCGGTGGCCAGCGCGCTCGGCGCCTCCACCGCAGCGGCCTATGCGATGGCGGGCCTTGCCGCTCGGACCGAGGCACGAGCCGACGAGCCGAAGCACGGCGGCGTGCTGAAAGTTGCGATGCTGGTGCCGGGGCTGAAGGATCCGCGCACGTTCGATTCCTCCGATCTCGGCAATATCGGCCGGCAGTTCCTCGAGCCGCTGGTGCGCTACACGGAAACCTTCACCTTCAAGCCGATGCTTGCCGAGCGCTGGGAGGTCAACGACGACGCCACCCGCTACACGATCTATCTGCGCAAGGACGCGACCTGGAACAATGGCGATGTCTTCAGCGCCGACGACGTGATCTTCAACTTCACCCGCTGGTGCGATACAGCGGCCGCCGGCAATTCGATGGCGCGGCGCTTTGCCGGCCTCACCGAGGGCGACAGCGGCAAGCTGCGCGCCGGCGCCATCGAGAAGGTCGACGACCACACGGTCGTGCTCAACCTCTCGGCGCCGGACGTGACGGTGATCCCCAATCTCGCCGATTATCCGGCGCTGCTCGTGCATCGCGATTTCGACGCCAGCGGCGGCGATCTCGCCAAGCATCCGATCGGCACCGGCGCCTTCGAATTGGTCTCGCTCGATGTCGGCCAGCGCGCGGTGTTCAAGCGCCGCGCGAACGGCAAATGGTGGGGTGGCGAAGCGCTGCTCGACGGCATCGAGATGATCGATTACGGCGTCGATCCCAACGCGCTGGTCAGCGCCTTCGAGGCCGGCGAGGTGCATACCAATCTCGACAGCAATGGCGACTTCATCTCGGTGTTCGACGGCATGGGCCTGACCAAGAGCGAGATCCTTTCGGCCTCTACGGTGGTCGCCCGCGCCAATGCGACGACCGCGCCCTATAGCGATGAACGCGTGCGGCGCGCGCTGCAGCTTGCCGTCGACAATTCGGTGGTGCTGAAGCTCGGCCTCGCCGGCGCCGGCGAAGTGGGCGAGAACCACCATGTCTGCCGCATCCATCCCGAATATGCGGAGCTGCCGCCGATCAAGCGCGATCTCGACGAGGCCAAGCGCCTGATGACCGAGGCCGGCCAGATGGGCTACGAGCACGAGCTGTTCTCGATCGACGACGACTACCGCAAGAACACCGCCGACGCGATCGCTTCGCAGTTGCGCGAAGCCGGCTTCAAGGTGAAGCGCACGGTGCTGCCGGCCTCGACCTACTGGAACGGCTGGGCGAAATTCGCCTATTCGACCACCAACTGGGCGATGCGGCCGCTGGGCGTGCAGGTGCTGGCTCTCGCCTACCGCACGGGCGAGGCATGGAACGAGAGCGGCTTCGCCTCGAAGGAATTCGACGCCAAGCTCGACGAGGCGCTGAAGACCGCTGATATCGAGAAGCGCAAGGCGGTGATGAAGGACGTCGAGACGATCCTGCAGCGGTCCGGCGTGATCATCCAGCCCTATTGGATGAAGCTTTATTGCCATTCGGCCAAGCAGGTGATGAACCGCCACGCACATCCGACATACGAATTGGACTTCACCGACGTGTGGCTCGCCGCTTAAGGCAGGCCGCAAAGGCGTGACCGTGCTGGCCGACGCCTTGCGCTTGCTTGAGCTGTTGGGCAGGCTGACAATGCCCGTCGACACATCGATGAAGGTGCAAATTGCGTTCGACTGATTATCTCGGCCGTCTCTTCGGCCTCGAAGGCAGGCATGCCTTCATCACCGGCGCCAGCCGTGGGCTGGGCCTCGCCTTCGCGGAGGCGCTGGCCGCCGCCGGCGCGCGCGTCACCATAGGCGGCCGCAAGGCCGACGAGCTCAAGATCGCCGGCGACCGCCTGCGCGGCAACGGCTACACGGTCACGGAGTCATTGATCGACGTCACCGACACGCAGTCGGTCGATGCGGCGATTGCGGCGAGCGAAGCCGGCACCGGGCCGATCGACATCCTGGTCAACAATGCCGGCATCCAGCGCCGTGCGCCGCTTGAGACTTTTTCCGATGCCGACTGGGACGCGCTGATGGCGACCAATCTCGACGGCGTCTTCAAGGTGAGCCGCGCCACGGTGAAGGGCATGATCCAACGCCGCAAGGGCGTGATCATCAACGTCTCCTCGGTGCAGAGCGCGCTCGCCCGCCCCTCGATCGCGCCTTACGCGGCCAGCAAGGGGGCGATTACCATGCTGACCAAGTCGATGGCCGGCGAATGGGGCCAGCACGGCGTGCGGGTCAACGCCATCGCGCCGGGCTATTTCAAGACCGAGCTGAATGCCGCACTCGTCGCCGACGAGAAATTCTCAAGTTGGCTCACCGCCCGCACGCCGATGCGGCGCTGGGGCGATGTCAAGGAACTGGCGGGCGCGGCGGTGTTCCTGGCGTCGGACGCCGCGAGTTTTGTCACTGGACAGACGCTGCTGGTGGATGGCGGGATCACCAGCGTATTGTGACGGCCCCTCACCTCGACTCTCACGCCACATCCGCCGGCATGCTGTGTTCCAGCACGAGGTCGACATTGGGCATGTCGTTGCCGCGAACCTTGGCGGCCGCATATTCATCCGGGTAGCTGAGATCGGTCCAGCGCTTGAGCAACCTTCGTTCGAGCTCGGCGCGCGGCGCGGTGGGGAAGACCGTCAGGTCGAACAGGCGGGCAAGGCCGGACCATGGAGCGCGGCCGAGCAACAGGTAGTTGCCCTCCACGACAACATAGCGGGTCGCCGGCGCGATCAGCCGGGCGCCGGCGCGCGACAGGTCGAGCGGCCGGTCGAAGGTCGGCACGGCGACGCTTGCAGTGCTCTCGCGCCCCCGGCGGGCGGTCCGGCGATGGCGATCATGGTACGTGCGCCGCCGGCCTCGGCCGCAAGGATACGAGTGCCGCGCCGCCAATGCGGTCAAGCTGGCGATGCCCGAAGGCAGCGCCGGGCGGCGGCACTGGTCAAAGCGGTACGGGTCAGTCGCCCGAAATCCAGCGGACGATGTTGGCCATCAGCCGGCCGTAAAGCGGCCATGCCAAAAAATCCTGCGACAGCCAATGCGGGCCGATGTCGGTCGTCCAGGCGGCGGTCCGGCCCTTGCCGTGCTCGCGCACCGAAAGCAGCGGCCAGTCGGCGCCGCGATAATGGCAGGAGGCGAGCAGCCGGGAGCTGCCGTCGCGGCGCAGGTCCGTCTTGTTCATGCCGAGGATCGGCGGCAGCGGTCCGTCGATGCCGGCAAGGATCGGATGAGACGCCTGAAGGATGGACGCCTGCAAGCCCTGCGGCACCTCCAGCCCATCGCCGAAAGGCAGGCAGCGCACCGGCAGCACATCCTCCACCGGCGTGTCGTGGAAGCGCGCCGTGCCGAACATGCCCTGAAAGCCCATATAGCCGCCAGCGAGCATCAGCCCGCCGCCGCTTTCGACATAGGCCTTCAGAACGTCGAGGCGGTTGACACCGACACGGCCGGCGCGCGCTTGCGGCGTGACCAGCAGGCTCAGCGCGCCGACATCGGAGATCACCACAGCGCTATAGGGCGCCAGCGCTTCGAGGTCGTAGGGGAATTCGGCCGGGCAGCGTTCGCCGCCGATCTGGGTGATCGGGAGATGCCTTCGGCGGCCAGAGCGGCGTTGAAGGCGACGGCGCCGTTGACATAGGCGGCGCTCGTCAGCACCTCGGTGCCGGAAGCCACCGATGTGGTGGCCGAAAAGGTTTCGCCCGCAAGCAGGATCTTCATGCCTAACCGTCCGCGCGATCGAGAATAGAGCGGCGGGCGCCGAGGCGCCCGCCGGGTTGGAAAGTATCAGAACTTGAACTCGGCCAGGTTTTCCGGCGTCACGATCTTGGCCGGGCCCAGCACCAGTTCGCCGCCGGCGCCGATCGTGTATTCACCGAGACGGCCGGCGTTGAACTTCTCGCCTTCCTTGCCGGTGATCTTGCACTGCGCCAGGGCCTGGGCGGCCTGGTAGGTCAGGTAGCCAAGGTCGGAGACGTTCCACCAGATGTCCTGGGCGGAGCCGTCCTTGATGTATTTCGAGATCAGCGTCGCGGGCGCGAGGCCGGTCAGCTTGACCTTGCCCATCAGGCCGGCTTCCTCCAGCGCGCGTGCCGCGGCCGGCAGGCCGATGCCGGCCGGAACGATGATCGCCTTCAGGTCGGGGAAGGCCTGGACGAGAGCCAGCGCCTGCTGCTGGTTGACCTGCTCGCTCTCCTCGCCGTAGGCGACCTGCACAAGCTTCATCTTCGAAAATTTCGGCTCGGCCGCCATCTTCTTCTTCATGAAATCGATCCAGGCGTTCTGGTTGGTGGCGGTCGGCGTCGACGACAGGATGGCAAAATCACCCTCGCCGCCTATCAGATTGTAGGCGCTTTCCAGCATCATCTCGGCGAGGCTGTCGCCCTTGGCCTGGTTGGCGAACACCGCGCGGGCGTCACCGGCGACGTCGGAATCGTAGGACACGACCTTGACGCCCTGCTGCGCCGCGCGCTTCAGCGCCGGGGCGACGGCGTTGGCGTCATTGGCCGAGATGGCGATGACGCCGACCTTCTGGGTGACAAGGCTGTTGATGAAATCGATCTGCGCTTCCGCCGTAGCTTGCGAGGGCGCGACCTGGATCGCCTTGCCGCCGATCTCCTTGGCGGCCTCCTCCGCGCCCTGCTGGGCGACCTTGAAATAGGGATCGGTGTCGAGCTTGGGCAGGAAGCCGACGGTCACCGGCTCCTTGGCGCATTCGTCGGCGAAGGCCAGCGAAGCAGGGGCAAGCAGAACCGCGGATGCAAGCAGGGCCAGTCGAAACGCTTTCATTGTACACTCCTCCGTTTAAGAATTCGGGCTTGCGGGAAGGGGCCCGAGATCACCCCTTGGTTTCGCGCAAGGCGCGCGATCTTGAGAGGCGCTCCTCCAGGGAGCGCCAGTAATTGCCGATAAGCAGCGAGCCTATCAGAAGCAGGCCGATGATCATGCCTTGCGCGTCGCCGCCGATCTGGTTGAGCGCGAGCACGTTTCGGATGATGGCAATCAGCACCAGCGCCAGCATGACGCCAGTGAGCTTGCCCTTGCCGCCGAAGACGCTGACGCCGCCGAGCAGCACGATAGTGATGACGTCGAGCTCCATGCCGAGCGCGTTGTTGGCGCGCGCATTGGCAAGGCGCGCCGTGTAGACAATACCGGCGATGGCCGCGACGACGCCCGACACGACGAACAGCGAAAGCACCATGTGACGGGTGTCGATGCCGGAGTAGCGCGCGACTTCGGGGCTGCCGCCGAGCGCATAGAGCCGTTTGCCCGTGGCGGTCTTCTGCAAGACGATCGCGAAGACCGGCGCCAGCAGGAGAAACGGCACGATGGTCCAGGGGATCTGCGTGCCCGGCAGGTTGTTTATGCCGAAATCGACGATTTCGGGCGGCAGGATGTTGACCGAACCGGTGCCGAGCAGGATGTAGCCGATGCCGCGATAGAGGGCCATTGTGCCCAGCGTCACCACCAGCGACTGGAGGCCGAGCGCCGACACCAGGAAGCCGTTGAAGGCGCCGAGCAACGCGCCGAAGACAAGCGTCAGCGGGATCGCGGCGAAGGTCGGCATGCCGGCCTGGACGGCCAGCCCGAAGATCACCGAGGTGAGCGCCAGCACCGATGCGATCGACAAGTCGATCTCGCGGCAGATGATCAGCAGCGTCATCGGCAGGATCAGCAGCGCCTTCTCCGAAGCGCTGGCGGCAAGCTGGGACAGGTTGAAGCCGGAGACGAAGTTCGGCACGAAGATCGCGGCATAGAGGAAAACCGCAAGGCAAGCGGCGGCGAGCAGCAGGTCCCAGAAGTCGATCGAGCGGAGGAATTTGGTCATCTCATCCTCGCCTGTCTGGCCTGCTCGGCGCGCCGCACGATGAAAGTGTCGATGCCGATGGCGACGAGGATCACCAGGCCGTAGACGCCCTGCAGCCACAGCGGATCGACGCGCACCAGGGTCAGCCCGTTCTTGATCACCAGCAGCGTCAGCGACCCGAGCACGATACCGAGCAGCGTGCCGGACCCGCCGCGGATGGCGACGCCGCCGACCACGGCGGACGCGATCACCGTCAGCTCGAAACCGAGCGCGACGCGGGCGTCGATGGTCGCGTAGCGCGAGGCCCAGAGAGCGCCGCAGAGGCCGCCGAGCAGCCCCGCCAGGCCGAAGGCCATCAGGATCCGCCGGTCGACCGGAATGCCGATGAGGCGCGCGCCATCGGGATTGGAGCCGGTAGCGAACAGCTCGCGTCCGATCGCCGTGCGGTAGAGCAGCACATAGCCGGCGCCGAGGATAAGGACCGCGATGGCGACGATCAGCGGCACGCCGGCGAGTTTCAGCCCGGTCATGTCGAGCCACCTTTGCGTCACCTCGTCGGCGCTGATCTGGTCACCGGCGGCCCAGATCGAGTTGAAGCCGCGGAAGATCGACATTGAGGCTAAGGTGACGACGATCGCCGGGATCTTTCCCCGGGTGACGACGAGGCCGTTGATGAGCCCGCAGACAGTGCCGACGGCGCAGGCGGTCGCGAGGCCAATGGTAATGTCGAGGCCCGGATAGACCTGCACCATGCTGGCCGCCATATAGGCCGACAGGCCGATCACCGAGGCGATGGAAAGATCGATGTTGCGGGTGATCAGCACCAGCATCTGGGCAAGTGCCGCGACCACCAGCAGCGCCGCGTCCATCGAGACGGCCGTCAGGTTGGCGGCGCTGACCATGCGCGGGTTGATGATGGTGACCGGAATGGCGACCGCCAGCATCGCGGCAAGCAGACCGAACTCGCGGCGCTTGAGGATATTCGCGGGGCCTTTGCTTGCTTCCTCGAGCGCGCCCTGCTCTGTTTGCGTCGTCGCGCCGGCCTGCTCGACCGTGCGGGTCGCGGCCTCGAGCACTTTTTCCTGGGTCGCCTCACGGCTCGAAAACTCCGCGGTGCAGTGACCTTCGCGCAGCACGACGATGCGGTCGCACATGCCGATGAGCTCGGGCATTTCGGACGAGATCAAAAGGATCGCCATGCCTTGGGCGGCAAGGTCGGCGATCATGGCATGCACCTCGGCCTTGGTGCCGACGTCGATGCCCTGTGTCGGTTCGTCGAGGATCAGGACGCGCGGCTCGGTGCGCAGCCATTTGGCCAGCACCACCTTTTGCTGGTTGCCACCGGACAACTCCTTCACCGGCTGACCATAGCCGGCGAAACGCAGCTTCATGCGCTGCAGCCAATCGGCGACGAGGCGGATGGCACGGTCGGCGCCGTAGAGGCCGAAGCGCGCGGCCTTGTCCAGCACCGGCAGCACGGCGTTGTCGAGGACGCCGAAATCCATCACCAGGCTCTGGCCCATGCGGTCTTCCGAGACATAAGCGATGCGGGCGTCCATGGCGTCTCGCGCGGAGGTGAAGCGCACCGGCTTGCCGTCGATGAGGATTTCGCCGCCGTCAGGCTGGTCGATGCCGAACAGCACGCGCGCGATCTCGGTGCGGCCGCTGCCGACCAGACCGCCGAGCCCGACCACTTCGCCGGCATGAAGCTTCAGGTCGATATCGGCGAAGGCGCCGGCGCGCGAGAGCGCCCTCGCCTCCAGCACCAGCGCGTTGGGTTTTTCGCGGCGATCCGGATAGAGATCGCTCACCTCGCGGCCGACCATCATGGAGATCGCCGCGGCGCGGCCGAGCTCCGCCTTCGGCTGGACACCGACGAGGCGGCCGTCGCGCAGCACTGCGATACGGTCGGCAACGCGGAAGATCTCATCCATGCGATGGCCGACGAACATCATCGCCACGCCGTGCGACTTGAGATCGGCGACGACGGCGAATAGCCGCTCCACCTCGCGCTGCGAGAGCGCGGCGGTCGGCTCGTCCATGATCAGCACGCGGGCGTCGAGCGAGAGCGCGCGAGCGATCTCGACCAGCTGCTGCTCGGAGGTGCGCAGCGCGCCGAGCCTGGTGTCGGCCGGCACCGCAAGGCCGACAGTCGCCAGCACTTTTCGCGCGCCGGCGAGCATGGCGGCGTTATCGATGCCGCCGAAACGGTCGCGCGGCATGTGACCGAGATAGATATTTTCCGCGACCGACAGGTCGGGAAAGAGGCCCGGATGCTGATGCATGACCGCGATGCCGGCGGCCTGAGCGTCATGCGGCGAGCGGAAGCTGGCGGCCTTGCCGTCGACCTCGACATGGCCATCGGTCGGCGCATGCACGCCGGCGAGCAGCTTCACGCAGGTGCTCTTGCCGGCGCCGTTCTCGCCGAGCAGCGCCAGCACCTCGCCCGAGCGCAATTCGAAGGAAACGTTCTTCAGCGCAACAGTGCCGCCAAAGGCCTTGGTGGCGCCGACCAGCCCCACCGGTGCAACTGCCCCTGCCGCCGTCGCGACGGCTTCGCCAAGCGCGCCTTGCTGCAGCACGTTTCCTCCCTGGTCGTAGTTATTTTTTCAGTTTGCTATATTAAATATGCCAAACCCGCAACCGGAAAATTGACTTCCTTGTGCGCAACGCGCAGTGTCGCGTCGCGCTCGCTCGTGGTCCGGGATCCTTATGGCCGTGACTACGGATGGAGCCGGCCGCGCTTGCGGCAGACTTGGGAGATGGCGTTTTGTCGGGAAAAGGCAGTAATTCGGTCAAGGTTCGGCACTATAACGAACGTTTCGTTCTCGACGCCATCCGCCGCTTGAAGGAAGCATCCAAGTCCGATCTGGCGCGTGCTGCACACCTCACCCCCGCCGCCGTCGCCGACATCGTCGACGGGCTGGAGCAAGCCGGTTTCGTAAAGCAAGTGGGAAAAAGGTTCGGGCAGCGCGGGTCGCCCTCGATCCTCTACCGGCTGGCGCCGGAGCGCATCTACAGCGTCGGCATCAAGATCGGCCGGCGTGCGCTGGAAGCCGTGCTGGTCGACTTCGCCGGCGAGGTGCGGGCGCGCGCGTCGCACGAATACCGCTATCCCGACCCGGATCTGGTGCGCAGGGCCGGCAACACCTCGCTTACCAATTTCGAGGCGCTGGTCGACGGCCTCGACGATGCCTCGATCGTCGGCGTCGGCATCGCCTCGCCCTATTTCCTCGGCGGCTGGAGCGAGGAGCTCGGCTTTCCGGATGATCTCGGCGATCGCTGGGAAGCGATCGACCTCATGACCTTCTTCGCGACGCCGCCGAAGGTCCCGGTGTTCACCGAGAACGACGCCACATCGGCGGCGTTGGCCGAGCTCGTGCAAGGTGCCGGCGCGCGCTTTCACGATTTCATGCATATCTCGATCGACACCTTCGTCGGCGGCGGCCTGGTGCAGAGCGGCAAGGTGCATACCGGCCCGCATGGCAACAGCGCAGCGCTCGGCCCGCTGCCGGTCTCGCCGTCAAGCCTGGATTCGGTGGCGGCCAAGCCCGCGCGCTATCAGAGCCTGCTGCACCGCGCCTCGATCTATGTGTTGGTCAACCATCTCAAATCACGCGGCATCGAGATCGTCCGGGTGCGGGAGCTCGACCCCATGCCGGCCGGCGCGCGCGAGCCGCTGTTCGAATGGATCGAGGACTGCGCCAACGCGCTGGTAGAGGCGATCATCGCGATCACCTCGGTCATCGACATCGAGGCGATCGTGCTGGACTCGATCCTGCCGCGCTCGATCCATCTCGAGCTGCTGGCGAAGGTGCAAAGCCAGTTCAATCGGGTCAGCGCCATCGGTATCGTCGCGCCGGAAATCGTGCCTGGACAGTTCGGCCCCGAGGCCTCGCCGATCGGCGCGGCGATGCTGCCCTTCTCGGCGCTGCTCGCGCCCGACAGCAGCGTGCTGATGATCGGCAAGGACCGGACGAAGCTGCTGGGGAGCCTCTCGGCGCTCGCCAGCCAGTGCTGAGGGCGAAAGCGGCGGGGTGGCTGTCACACAGGCAGGCTTGTCGCACCGGTGGAAAGATGGGGCTCGCCGGGCGTGGCTGTGGTGTCAATATTTGTGCCTGCGCCCGTCCTGCCCTTCATCATACCAATCAACACTCGATCGAGCGACAGCCCGCCCGCGCCGCTGAGCGCCAGGATGAACATGCCGCCGGCGATGGCGAGATCCTTCTCGAAATGCAGCAATTCGTTCTGGCTGGCGAAATTGGTGTGGAAGAGGCCGGCCGTCATCAGGCAGAACAGGCCGAGCCCGATCGCGCCGAGCCGCGCCAGGATGCCGAGCGCCACGGAGAGGCCGGCGCCGAGCTGCAGCGCGATGGTGGCCAAGAGCAGCGGCGTGCCGACGCCAAGCGCGGCCATCGCCTTCTGGGCGCCCTCGAAATGGGTCGCCAGCTCCAGTCCCTCATGCACGAAGATCAAGGACAGCAGCAGCCGGCCGGCCAGCAGGACCGCGTCCCTGGCGTGAAGTCTTTCGGCAAGTTCGATCGGTGTCATGGTCGGCTCCAATCTTTGGAAAACAGGTGGCGCGGCGCGTCCCTATGGACGCGCGCGTTGAAGGGTCGGAGCCGGCGCGAGGGAGAGGAACGCCGGCTCCGGTTTTCGGGCGCTACCGCCGTGGCGCCCAAAAGGATGGCGAGCCCTTATGGGCCGCCTACTTCGTCACCTTGGTGTCGATGGCCTGCTTGAGGTCGGAGAGCTCCTCGCAGCCCGACGGGCAGAGCTTCTGCAACGAGGCGAGCTGCTCGTTCGCCTTGGCCATGTCGCCGGTCTCGACATAGAGCTCGCCCAGATATTCATGCGCGGCCTTGTGGTCGGGCTGAAGTTCCAACGCCTTGGTGTAGTAAGTGAGCGAGGTCTGGTAGTCGCCGGTCTTGCGCAGCGTGAAGCCGAGCAGGTTGTAGACGTCGGCCTGCTGGGTGTCCTGCGCAAGGTCGCGCAGCTCGGCCAGCGCGCCCTTGTAGTCCTTGGCCTCGATCTTGGCCTTGACGGCCGTCAGGTCTGGCGCGTCGGGGCCTTCGATATCGTCCACCGCATAGGCCGGGACGGCGATGGCGATGGGGGCCGCGGTCAGCACCGCAATGGCGCCGAGCACCGCGAAAAGTGCGTGTTTCATTGGAGTTGCCGCTTTCTGTTCAGGATCCGATTCTGATCAGATCTGGGTTGGGGTGAAGGCGTAGGCGTTGCCGTCCTTGACGAAGCTGCCTGTGCCGGGGAACGGGAAGTGCGACCCGCAGATGCGGACATTGTCGGCGATCACCTGGTCGATGATCCGGTGGCGCGTGGTGATCGCCATCGGCCCATCCTGGTCGTAAGCGCCCTGCCATTCGGGATGCGGGGCAAGCAGCGCCGGCACGTACATGGTGTCGGCAGAGACGAGGAACTGCTCGGAGCCGGCATCGACATGGTAGACGGAATGGCCGGGCGTGTGGCCGGGCGCCGCCATGAGGCGGATGCCGGGCACCACTTCCATGCCGTCGTCGACCAGCTTCCAGTTCTTCCATTTCGGAAAGTTCTCGGCGATGCGCTTGCCCGCCGGCTTGCGGCCCTCGGGCAGCTTGGCGAGGCGGCTCGGATCCGTCCACCAATTGTATTCGGTGGCGTTGACGATCAGCTCGGCATTCGGGAACACCGGATTGTTGGTGCCTTTCTCCATCAGGCCCCAGACATGGTCGGGATGGAAATGCGAGATCATGATGGTGTCGATCGCCTTGTAGTCGATGCCGGCGGCCTTCATGTTGGCCGGCAGATGCGTGGCGTTGGCCTGCCACTGGCCGACGCCGGAGCCGGCGTCCATCATGATGGTGCGGCCGTTCATCTGAAGCACCACGACGGTGAGCGGGATCGGCATGAATTCGGTGGTCAGTCCGGCCTTGGCGAGCGCCGCCTTGGTGTCGTCGACCGACACATCCTTGATGAAGGCCGGGTCGTGCGGCTTGCGCCAGATGCCATCATAGATGGCGGTGAGCTCGAGTGAGCCGACCTTGTATTTGTAGAAACCGACCAGCGGCTCGACCGGGGTTTCGGCGTAAGCCGCGGGCGCGAATTCCAGCTTGCCGGCAATGCCGAAGGCTGCCGCGGCGGCGGCGGAACCGAGCACCATGCGGCGTGTCATGTTGAACATCAGAAATCTCCTCTTGTGGCTTGCGCGTTTGCTTCAGGGTTTCAGGCGGTATGAGAGAATGGCGGAGGGCCCGGTGCGACCCTCCGCCGGCTGCGGAAACCGGAGCCGGCCGGTCCGACTGAAGACCGGCCGGCGCCGGGGAGATCGGGACGTCTGGTCGTTGACCCAGGGCGAGGCGTGCCTTCCTCGCACCGGCATCAGGACCTTCGGCCCCGCCTCCTGGGCGAGGACCTTTCGGTCCCGCCGGGGATCAGGACGTTTTGGTCCTGACTCCTGGGTGAGGACCTTTCGGTCCTGACTCCTAGCTCAGCGACCCCAGATGCCCTGGCCGGGCTCTTCCGCAGTGATCCTGGCCGCCGGCTTCATCTCGTGGCGGTCCATGTCGGGCTTCGCGATAGAAGCGGTGGTGGTGGTGTCGACGGCGGCGGCCTGCTGGCCGCCGTTCGTCGAGGGGAAGTGGTCGCCGCCGGCAAAGGCGCTGCCGGTGGCAACGAGGATGGCGAGAGCGGTGAAGACGGTTCTATTCATACGCGTATTCCTTCCGGGTTGGTTGATGCGTGCCTTGGGAGGACGGTCTCGCTACAGCCAAGACCCGGAAGGCCCGGGCTTTATTCCCGGGCGCGGGAGAATTTTTTCGGAATACATGAAATCAGGATTGAGGCGGGCCGGACGCCGGCCGTCATCGAACTGTCACACCCAAACGGGTGGCGCATGCTAGAAACGCTGCCTGGCCGCCCCCCGCGACCTCGACCACATCAAGAGCCGGCGAAGCCGCTATGAACATCGCCCTCCCCGCCGAAGGCACCGATCTCTCGCCCTATCTGCCCGACGAGCACGGGCTGTTCTTCATCTATCATTTCAAGGCCGACGGTTCACGCACCAAGGATCCCGCCGAGGCGCATTGGAGCTGGCGCAGCTACCAGATCACCGACATGCGCGCCCGCCAGGAGATCGGCGCCGAGCAGGCTCTGCCGCAGCCGGTGCGCGATGCTTTCCTGTCGCCCAGCCATGGCTGCCAGATCGATTTCGAGGGCGACTTCCTCTATGGCGACCTGCCCGACCTCAGACACGACTTCGCCGAGGCGCGCGGGCTCACGCATTTCCGTTTCGCCTTCAACGACAAGATGCTGGTCGGCGCCCGCAAGCAGCCGCTGGAATCGGTCGACAAGATCCGCAAGCTGGTGGAGAGCGGCACGCGAAAATTCTGCACGCCGGCCGAACTGATCGAGGCGGTGATGGGCCAGTCGCTCGACGGCATGGCGGCCGAGCTCGACAAGATGGGCGATACGTTGGACGGCATCGAGGACCGGATCGTCGTCGATGCATGGCACAGCGAGCGCCAGGCGCTGGTCGATGCGCGCCGGCAGCTGGTGCTGATCCATCGGCAGATGGCGACGCTCACCAACCTCTTCCGCCACCTCGACCACTCACATCGCAACGAGCTGCCGGACCCGATCAACGACATGGCGACGCGGCTATCGCACCGGGCGCACACGCTGCATCACGACGGCGAGCAGTTGCAGGCGCGCACGCGCCTGTTGCAGGACGAGCTGATGGCCAAGCTCACCGAACGGTCGAACCAGTTGCTCTATATCCTGTCCGTCATGACGGCGGTGCTGTTGCCAATGACAATCATCTCCGGCCTGTTCGGCATGAACGTCGGCGGGTTGCCGCTGGTCGACACGCCGCTGGGTTTCTGGGTGGTGACGGCGATCTCGGTCGTCATCGCCGGCATCATCTATACGATCGTGCGGCGGCTGGGGCGGGTGTAAGGAAAGCAACGGACCTTCGCATTTTCAGTATATCGCGGCTGGCACGCCATTTTTCTTGTGAAGCATTTGGGGCGTGAAGGGCGTTACATTCGCCGTTTCTAATCGATCATAGGTTCAGCCCGGGCGGCAAGAGTCGTGGTCAGGCTAATTTTCCGGCGCGGCTTCTTTTTCGATGCCCGGTTGTCTGGGCGCCCGATTGAACGGGGGCGCCAGCAAAAGCCAGGAGTTGACCCATGAAACTTCATTCCATTCCCAAGAGCAGTCCCGGAATCTTGCGCATGCTATCGCTGGCGGCCATGCTGTGCGGCGCCCTTTCCGGCGCCTCAGCCGCCGCCGAGACGACCAAACCAGCCGCGGCCACTGCCAGTCAGGCAACGACCGCCGTCTCGCCGGAGGAACGCGCCCGGCAAATCGACTGGCGAAATGCGATGGCGCAGGTGCCGCAGCCGAAAAAGGGCTGTTTCAAGGCCGAATATCCCAGCCGTGAATGGCAGGAGATCACCTGCACCGAGACACCCAATTATCCGCAGCCGCCGCGGCGTGGGCCGCATCCGCTGACCGTGGGCAACAGCAACGACGTCGCGGCGCAAGCGCCCTCAGGCTTCATCTCGACGGCGATCGGCTCCTTCGACAACGTCACCAACGTGACCAGCGAAAGCGGCCCGATCGGTAATTCGGGGCCGTCGATAGCCAATGCCTATACATTGCAGCTCAACACCAATTTCTTCCCGAGCTCCGTGTCCTGTACCGGCTCGCCCAATCCCAATTGCCAGGGCTGGCAGCAATTCGTCTTCGAGAACAATGGCAGCATCGCCCGGGGCTACATCCAGTACTGGCTGATCAAGTACAACAAGACCTGCCCATCCGGCGCGAGCTGGAACCAGTTCTCGTTCACCGGCGACACCGATATCTATTGCTGGAAGAACAACAGCCTGGGCGCGGTGCCAGTGCCGTTGCAGCCAGTCACCAATCTTGCCCAGCTCAGCCTGACCGGCAATGTCGGCGCTGGCGGCGACAGCATCAACGTGACGGTCGGCGGGACGATTTATTCGCGCACCGGCGACAACGCCGTCAACGCGGCGTCCGGCTGGCAGACAGCCGAGTTCAATATCTTCGGCGATGGCGGCAACAGCGCCGGCGGCGGCCAGGCGAGTTTCAACAGCGGCGCATCGCTGACGCCGAGGGTGCAGGTGATTTATGGCGGCAACGCCTCGCCGACCTGCGTGGCGCAGGGGTTCACCGCCGAGACCAACAACCTGAATTTTGGCCCGACGGCGCCTTCGGCCCCACCGCCCGGACCGGCGCTGCTCTTCGTCGAAAGCACCGCCGGCGGCGCGGCGTCGAACTGCGCGGCCGCGGCCGGTGTCGGCGACACCCATCTGACGACGTTCAGCGGCCTGCTCTACGACTTCCAGGCTTCGGGCGACTTCGTGCTGGCGGATTCCGGGCCGGACTTCATCGTCCAGAACCGTCAGGTCTCCGGTGCGCCGACATGGCCGAACGCGGCCGTCAACAGCGCGGTCGCGGCCCGACTCGGCAAGACCACGGTCGCCATCTGCGCCAAGCCGCAGAGGCTTGTCGTCGACGGCAAGCCGGTCAGCCTGCGCGGCGGCGCCTTGCAACTCGCCGACGGCGCCGACGTGACGCGAACCGGCAATGTCTATGTCATCAGGAACGCGCGCGGCGATTCCGTCGTCGCGACGCTGAATCCGCCAAACTATATCGACGTCAAGGTCGGTCTCGGTCAATGGCCGGAGAAGGTCGAGGGCCTGCTCGCCAACCCGAAGAACGACGTCAACCTTTTGGCGACACGGGAAGGCCGTATCCTCAAGACGCCGTTTTCCTTCGAGGATATCTACCATCCCTATGCCGAGAGCTGGCGCGTCGATCCCAAGGATTCGCTGCTTTCGGTATGCGGCAGGGAGATCAAGACCGGCATCCCCGGCAAGCCCTTTTATGCGAAGGACCTGAAGCGGGACCAGCTTAAGCGGGCCGAGGCCATTTGCGCCAAGGCCGGCGTCGAGAAGGGCCCGCTGCAGGATGCCTGCATCCTCGACGTCGCGGTCATCGGCAAGGCCGGAGCGGCGAAGATCCACGCCAAGACACCAGCCCCCAATGCCGTCGGCATAATCCAGTAGGTCAGACCGGCGCGGGTGGTGAAGTTGTCGCCCGCGCCCTCGCCTCAAGCGGTTGCCCGCAGATCCTCGACGACGGCGCCGGCGGCGGCGACTTCGGCGTCGTGGTCGGGTTCGCGCCACGTCTCGGCAAGTCCGGCCGCAAACCATTCGCGCATGGCCGGCAGATCGAGCAGCCGCGACGGATAGGCGGCGGCTGCGCCTTCGAATGCCAGGCCATAGGATTGCGCCCTGAACGCGATGGGGGCGAAGAAGGCATCGACGGCACCAAAACGATCGCCAGCCAGGAAAGGTCCGCCGAAACGCGCAAGGCCATCGTTCCACAAGTCTCCCATCCGGAAGATGTCGTGCTTTAGCGCGCCGGACATGGGCGAAAGCTTTACCCGCACGCCGCAGCTCATCGGGCAGTCATTGCGCAGCGCGATGAAGCGCGAATGCATCTCGGCTGCGGCCGAGCGCGCCCAGGCGCGCGCCTTCGTCTCCGACGGCCAGACGCCCTGATGGCGTTCGGCAAGGTATTCGACGATCGAGAGCGAATCCCAGACGGCCCAGCCATCATCGACAAGACAGGGCACGCGTCCATTTGGCGAGAACTGCCGGTAGAGGCCGAAACTCAATCCGGTCGGGAACGGCGTCAGCCGCTCCTCGAAGGGAATATCGAGGACACGCATCAGCAGCCACGGCCGCAGCGACCAGGACGAATAGTTCTTGTTGCCGATATGCAGAACGTACATCGGGCGCCCTCTGCTTCTTGTTTACGCAATTCCGGACGGAAAACCGTCTCGCACTTTTGCTTATCTCGTCGCGGGAGCCGGCGGGCGGACTTCGCGCGCCCTGAACATCGACCAGCTATACATGGCCAGGGCTGCCCAGATCAGCGCAAAGGCGACAGCCTGGGTGCCGCCGAACGGCTCGTCGAAGACCAGCACGGCGATCAGGAACACCATGGTCGGCGCGATATATTGCATGATGCCGATGGTGGACAGGCGCAGCAGCCTGGCGCCGAAGGCAAAGAGCAGCAGCGGCACCGCGGTGACCGGGCCGCAGCCGATCAGCAATGCGGTATCGGCGCCGGTGCCGGAAATCAGATGATCCTGGCCGGTGGCGATCAGGTAGACGATGTAGCAGAGCGCCGGCACCGACAGCAAAAGCACTTCGAGCAGGAACCCCTGGCTCGGGCCGATCGGCAGCGTCTTGCGGAAGAAGCCGTAGGCGGCGAAGGAGAAGGCGAGCGCCAGCGACACCCAGGGCAATTTGCCGGCCTCGATTGTGAGCACCATCACCGCGACCGCGGCCAGCGCCACCGCGGCGATCTGCAACCGGTCGAGCCGCTCGCCGAGCAGCACCGCACCGACAACGACGACCACCAGCGGGTTGATGTAATAGCCGAGCGCGGTCTCGACGGTGCGGTCGACCGCGATCGCCCAGACATAGATGCCCCAGTTGATCGAGATCAGCACCGCCGTCAGCGCCGCCATGGCAAGGCTCTTCGGCGAGCGGATCGCCGCCTTGAAGTCGGCGGTGCGGCCGGCCCAGATGAGCACCGCCGCCGCGATCGGCACCGACCAGACGACGCGGTTGGCGATCACCTCGGCAAGCGGCAGATGCGCCACCGCCTTCATGTAGAAGGGCAGCAGTCCCCAAAGGAAATAGGCGCCGAGCGCCAGGAGGAAACCGCGGCGGGCCTTGGCATCCTGATCGAGATCGGCTGTGGCAGTGACCATGGCCCAACGCTATGGCCCAGCGGACCGCCCAAGACCATCACAAAATCATGATGGATCAACGGACTTTTCGTGATGGTTCAAGGCTTGCGCAAGTTCCTCTCCGCACGCAGTGGGGGAGGTGGCCCGGCGGAGCCGGGACGGAGAGGGGTTTTCGCAAAGTGTAGAAAATGGGGAATTAGCGACCTTGCTGCGCCCTTTCCTTCTTGGACCCTGGCTTCGCGCAGGTCGCTCCCCCGCTCCGTCCCGGCTGCGCCGGGCCACCTCTCCCCCGCCTTGCGGGGGCGAGGAAAGGAGCCCTACTCCGCCGCCACCAGCCCCGCCATCTCGCGGTTCTTCATCAGCTTGTAGACGATCGAATCCATCAGCGCCTGGAAGGAGGCGTCGATGATGTTTTCCGACACGCCGACCGTCCACCAGCGGGCGCCGGTGGAATCGTGCGATTCGACCAGGACGCGGGTGATGGCCTCGGTGCCGCCGTTGAGGATACGCACCTTGAAGTCAGCGAGCTCTAGGTCGACGATCTCGCTCTGGTATTTGCCGAGGTCCTTGCGCAGCGCGATGTCGAGCGCATTGACCGGGCCCTGGCCTTCGGCCACCGACATCTTCTCCTCGCCGTCGACCTCGACCTTCACGATCGCCTCGGAAACGGTCTTCAGATTGCCGTTGGCGTCGAAGCGGCGCTCGACCATGCAGCGGAAGGAGGTGACGTTGAAGAACTCCGGCAGGCCGTGCAGCATCTTGCGGGCCAACAATTCGAACGAGGCGTCGGCGCCTTCATAGGCATAGCCTTCGGCCTCGCGCTCCTTGACCACGGCAATCAGCGCGTCGAGCCGGTGATCGTCCTTCGGCACGTCGATGCCGCGCCGTTTCAGCTCGGCGAGGAAATTGGCCTTGCCGCCCTGGTCGGAGACCATGACGCGGCGACGGTTGCCCACGGCTTCCGGTGGGACATGCTCGTAGGTCGCCGGCTCCTTGGCCAAAGCCGAGGCATGGATGCCGGCCTTGGTGGCGAAGGCCGATGAGCCGACATAGGGCGCCTGCGCTTCCGGCGCGCGGTTGAGCAATTCATCGAACGCACGGGAAAGCCTCGATATTCCGGTCAGCGCCTCGGCCGAAATGCCGGTCTCGAAACGATCGGCGAAGGCGGGCTTCAACGAAAGCGTCGGGATGATGGAGATGAGGTTGGCGTTGCCGCAGCGCTCGCCGATGCCGTTCAGTGTGCCCTGGATCTGGCGTACGCCGGCCTCGACCGCGGCAAGGGAGTTCGCCACCGCCTGGCCGGTGTCGTCATGGGCGTGGATGCCGAGATGGCCGCCGGGGATGCCGTGCGCGATCACCTTGCCAACAATTTCGCGCACTTCCGAAGGCTGCGTGCCGCCATTGGTGTCGCACAGCACTACCCAGCGCGCGCCGGATTCATAAGCGGTTTTCGCGCAGGCCAGCGCGTAGTCCGGATTGGCCTTGAACCCGTCGAAGAAATGCTCGCAGTCGACCATGGCTTCCTTGCCAGCCGCGACAGCGGTTTCCACCGAGGTCTTGATCGACTCGAGGTTCTCCTCGTTGGTGCAGCCGAGCGCGACGCGCACGTGATAGTCCCAACTCTTGGCGACGAAGCAAATGGCGTCAGACTTCGACTGCACCAGCGCCGCCAAACCCGGGTCGTTGGAAGCCGAGACCCCTGCCCGCTTGGTCATGCCGAAGGCGACGAATTTCGCGCGCTCAGTCCGCTTCTTCTGGAAGAAAGCTGTGTCGGTCGGATTGGCGCCCGGATAACCGCCCTCGACATAGTCGATGCCGAACTCGTCCAGCAGTTTGGCGATGGCGATCTTGTCCTCGACGGAAAAGTCGATGCCCGGCGTCTGCTGGCCGTCACGAAGGGTGGTGTCGAAGAGATAAAGGCGTTGGTTTGTCATGGCTGCGTGGGTGCTTCAGCACCCTCCTCTGGCCTAGCGGCCGGTAATGTCACTTCTTCCCCGCGAACCCATCCGTCGCCCGGATCAGCCGATCCAGAATCCCCGGCTCCGAATAGGCATGGCCGGCGCCTTCGATCAGGTGGAAATCCGCTTTCGGCCAGGCCTTGTGCAGCGCCCAGGCATATTTTGCCGGACACGGCATGTCGTAGCGGCCGTGGACGATGGTGCCGGGGATGTCCTTCAGCTTCCAGGCGTCGCGCAGCAGCTGCCCTTCCTCCAGCCAGCCGGCATGGACGAAAAAATGGTTCTCGATGCGGGCGAAGGCCACCGCGTAGTCGTCCTTGCCGAACGGCGTGCTGGTTTCCGGCTCTGGCAGCAGCGTGATCGTCTCGCCTTCCCAGAGGCTCCAGGCAAGGGCTGCCTGAACTTGAGCCTTGCGGTCGGACCCGACCAGCCGCTTGCGATAGGCGGCCATCATGTCGCCGCGCTCGGCCTCGGGAATCGGCGCCAGAAAACGCCCCCATTTGTCGGGGAACATTTGCGAGACGCCGAACTGATAATACCATTCGAGCTCGGCGCGGGTCAGCGTATAGATGCCGCGCACGACTAATTCGCTGACGCGGTCCGGATGCGTCTCGGAATAGGCGAGCGCCAGCGTCGAGCCCCAGGAGCCGCCGAAGACGAGCCATTTGTCGAAGCCCGCCATCTCGCGCAGGCGCTCGATGTCGGCAACGAGATGCCAGGTGGTGTTGGCCTCGAGCGAAGCGTTGGGCGTAGACTTGCCGCAACCGCGCTGGTCGAACAGGATGACGTCGTAGAGCTTCGGGTCGAACAGACGCCGGTGTTTTGGCGAAATCGTGCCGCCCGGGCCGCCATGCAGGAACACGGCGGGCTTGGCGCCCTTGGTGCCGCAGCGCTCCCAATAGATGGTGTGGCCGTCGCCGACATCGAGCATGCCTGACTCGAACGGCTCGATCTCCGGATAGAGCGTACGCAAGGAACTGCCGTGGATCGTCATAATTTCAAGCCCTGCTGCGGCCAGTTGGCCGTCTCGTGGTCGGGATGCTGGAAGGAGATGATCTGCTCCTGCTTCCTGTAATAGTCGTGGTCGTCGTGGACCGGCGCCTCGAAGATCTTTTCCACCCAGGGCAGCCGCACGGCATAGTTGACCTGGATCTGCGGCGCGAGGTCGGAGCGGTCGTCGAAGGCGCCGATGGCAATCTCCAGCGCGCCGGGCTGGCGGTAGGTCAGCGGCGTGCCGCAGCGACGGCAGAAGCCGCGGTCGATGTTGACCGAGGACTGGAAATAGCTCGGTTCCTCATGGGTCCATTCGACGCCGTCCTTCGGCACCGTCACCAGCGCGCCGAAGAAGGAGCCGAACTGTTTCTGGCACATGCGGCAATGGCAGATGGACGGGCGCCCGAGCTTGCCCTTGATGCGGAAGCGCACGGCGCCACACTGGCAGCCTCCGGTTCGAACGTTTTCGGTCATCATCTTTCCTCCGGCGGCCATTGGTCCGTGTCGTGATCGGGATGCTGGTACGAGACGAGCTCGGCGAGGTAAGGCGCCGAGGCGATATCGGCCATCGTGTCCTCGGACGGCAGCTTCGGGATGCCGTCGACATAGGGAAGTTTTGCTTCGACGCCCCATTGGATGGTGGGCGCGATGCCGGTCGGGTCATCGAAGATGGCAATCGCCAGTGCTGCGCCGTCCGGCGCCTCGAAAGTCAGCGGCGTGCCGCATTCGGCGCAGAAGCCGCGCCAGGCGGCATTGGACGAACGGAAGCGTTTGGGCTCGCCGCGCGTCCAGTCGAGCGTGGCGCCGCGCACCGAGACCAGCGGCAGATAGAAATTGCCGCTCGCCTTCTGGCACATGCGGCAATGGCAGACAGAGGCCTCGCCGAGCGCCCCTTCGACGCGGAAACGCACGGCGCCGCACTGGCAGCCGCCGGTGTAGACAGGCCGGTTGTCGAGGCTCATGACACACTCCCGATCATGGGCTGCTTTTGGGGCTCACTCCGGATCATGGCAGACCGCCTCGACATTGTTGCCGTCGGGATCGAAGACGAAGGCGCCGTAATAGTTGGGGTGGTAATGCGGCCGCAGGCCCGGTCCGCCATTGTCCTTGCCGCCTGCGGCAAGCGCCGCCGCATGGAAAGCGTCGACCTCGGCGCGGCTGCGCGCGGTGAAGGCGACATGCTGGGCGGATTTCGGCTTGTCCGTGCTGTCGCTCAGCCAGAACACCGGCCGGTCGCGGCCATAGCCGCCTACCTTGGCGCCGCCGGTATATTCCTGAGGCACCATGTAGAGCAGCGATGCCCCCAGCGGCGCCATCGCTTTGTCGTAGAAGGTCTTGGATGCATCGAAATCAGATACGTTGATGCCAAGATGGTCGATCACGGGACGAGCTCCTCCGTTGGTGGCGCGGCCGCGACGGCCAGGTCGGCCACGATGACGATGTGCTGGCAGACATTGTCGATATCGCGGATCACGTCGTCGTTCCAGAAGCGCAGGATGGTCCAGCCAGTGGCGGCTAGATAGGCAGTTCTCTCCTCGTCGCGACGGGAGTGTTCCCCCATCGCCATGCTGGCTGCCATCGACCTCAACTATGAGGCGATGCGCAGAACAAGCGAAGTCAACAATGTAAGGTCCAATCGGCACCTGCCGCCGAAAGCTCACGCCCATGAGCCTGTGCGCACGCAATTCGTTCCAGAGCTTCAGCTCGGCATCGGTCATCGCGCGCCGCATCGATTTGGCGTTTTTGCGCTGATGAGAGGGAACGCGGTCGTGACCCATGCTCAGGCCGCCCTACGCTGGAGATTGGCGAAACCGCACGCGACATCTGATCTCCCCCCTTGCGGGGGAGATGTCCGGCAGGACAGAGGGGGGTTCTGTCCCGCCAGCGTAGCAACTAGGGAGCGCTGCACTCTCAGGAAATGGCTGGCATGAGAATGGGGAAGTTTGAACGCTGGCGTTCCTTCGCACCCCCCTCTGTCCTGCCGGACATCTCCCCCGCAAGGGGGGAGATTGGCCGTCGCCGATGGTTTCGCCAATCGCCGAAGTTGTCTCACCGCTTGATCTCCCACGTCGTCACGCGCTCGCCGGTGGCGGGGTCCTTGCCGTCCTTCAGTTGCACGCCTTGCGCCAGCAACTCATCACGCAGGCGATCGGCTTCGGCCCAGTTCTTCGCCTCGATCAGCGCGAGCCGGTCCGCGATCGCCTTGGCGACCGCAACCTCGTCCACCTTGGCCGCGCCGATGTCGAAGCCCAGGAAAGCCAGCGCCGCCTTCAAGGACCCGGCGGCTTTCTCGCCTCCGGCATCGCCCGCCTCGCCGGCGAGCTGCGTGAGCCGCTGGAAGGCCGTGTAGGTGGCGAGGTCGTCCGACAGCGCTTCCACCACCTCGGCCGGCAGGTCCTTCGCGGCCGCCGGTGCAAGGTCTGCAGCGCGCTTCCACTTGCGCAGCGTGTTTTCCGCCTCCTCAAGCTTGCGCACGGAGAAATCGATCGGCTCGCGATAATGCGTCATCAGCATCGCCAGCCTGAGCACCTCGCCCGGCCAGGCGCGGCCGCCGAAGGTGCTGGTCTCCAGCAATTCGTGGATGGAGAAAAAATTGCCGAGGCTCTTCGACATCTTCTGGCCTTCGACCTGCAGGAAGCCGTTATGCATCCAGACATTGGCCATGACCTTGGTTCCGTGGGCGCAGCGCGACTGGGCGATCTCGTTCTCGTGGTGCGGGAAGATCAGGTCCAGCCCGCCGCCATGGATGTCGAAGACCTCGCCGAGATAGGCGGCGGACATGGCCGAGCATTCGATGTGCCAGCCGGGCCGGCCCCTGCCCCATGGGCTCTCCCAGCCGGGTTCCTCAGGCGAAGACAGCTTCCACAGCACGAAATCGCCGGGGTTCTTCTTGTGCGCGTCGACGGCGATGCGCGCGCCCGCCTGCTGCTCGTCGAGATTGCGCTTGGACAACTCGCCATAGTCCGGCATCGAGGCGGTGTCGAACAGCACTTCGCCGCCGGCGACATAGGCGTGGCCGCGCTCGATCAACTGCCGGATCAGCGACAGCATGTCGGCCTTGCCGTCGGCCCGGGGCGCGACGAATTCGGTCGCTCGCGGCTCGTAGGTCGGCTGCAGGCAGCCAAGTGCGGCGACATCCTTGCGATACTGGTCGGCGGTCTTTTCGGTGACCTTGCGGATCGCATCGTTGAGCGACAGCTTTCCGGCCGCGATCTCGCCGCCGAAGTCGCGCAGGGCGCGGGCGTTTATCTTGTCGTCGACATCCGTGATGTTGCGCACATACGTGACGTGCGTTTCGCCATAGAGTTGGCGCAACAGACGGAACAGCACGTCGAAGACGATTGCCGGGCGCGCATTGCCGATATGGGCGAAGTCGTAGACGGTCGGGCCGCAGACATACATGCGCACGTTCAACGGATCGATCGGGATGAATCGCTCCTTCGTCCGCGTTAGCGTGTTGTAGAGGTTGAGGCCCTTCGATGCGTCAGACATGCGGTCCCGGTCCTTAATTGTGTTTGCCGGAACCAACTTCGCGCCGAAGGCACAAATCAGGCTCCAGCCTGCTGGCCGGGGCGTTTTTCCGATCTGGGGAAAGATGAGGCGAAAACGTCCGGACCAGCGCGAGGCTAGCCAATAATGCAAATGCCACAAATGGCGAAAGACGTTTTCATGGGCGGCTTTATCGCGCTGGCAGGTGTTGCCGTCAAGTCGCTCCGCTGAGGAAAGATGTGGTTGGATCACAGGTAAAGACAGGACGAAACATTTTATTAAACATGTCGGCACAGTGATGAAACATTCGCCGGCTAGACCGTCAGATGTCACGATTTGGTCGGAATCGACCGCCAAACGCTGGACACGAAACCGTTACCAGGGAAGAGAATCATGGCTCGCACCAAGCAGGAACAGAACCGACAAACGCAGCCCGCACTGGCCAGCCACTACCGCGCGATCGGCCCGGCGGCAATCGTCGCGGCCCTCCTCCACACCGCGAAGAAGAAGAAGCCCGCGCAGAAGATCGTTTCGCCGCGCGTTGCCTGAAAGGGCACGACCGGCACGGTCCCCAACAATGGGGACGCCGGCGATGAGGGCGCCAGAGAGCGCCCTGGAGATGAAGGCCTCCGGAAGCAGCCTCGCAAGGCTGATAACCTTCGCTAGAACAAGTTCATCTGGTTTTCGTCCGCGCCAGGCTTCTGGCGCCCGGGTTTTTCGGCCTGCGGCGAAACGATGCCGCGCTCCTGAATCTCCGGCCCGGTGTTAGCGACCTTGTTGACCAGGTCGGAAACCGGAATCGCCTCGAAGAAATCGGGTGCCGCGGGCTTCAGCAGATCGAGCACGTCGCGCGGCTCCTGCGTGCGGCAATCGAGCCAGCGGGCGAAGTCGCGTTCCTCGATCACCACCGGCATGCGGTCGTGGATATGGGCGATGCCGGCATTGGCCTCGATCGTAAGAATCGCGCCGGTATCCATCTCCGAGCCGCCGGGCTCGGAAAAAGTTTCGATCAGGCCGGCGAAGGCGACCACGCCGCCGCGTCGCGGGCGGATCCAGTAAGGTTGGCCCTTGCCGCTGCCCGACTGCTGCCACTCGTAGAAACCCGATGCCGGCACAAGAGCGCGGCGGTGGCGCATGGCGGTCTTGAACGAGGCCTTTTGCAACACACCCTCGGAGCGGGCGTTGATGAGCAGCGGAAACGCCTTGGTGTCCTCGACCCAGCTAGGAATCAGGCCCCAGCGCACCAGCATCGCCTGGCGGTCCGGCAGGTTCGAGCCCGGCTCCCGTTGCGGGCCGGCAAGCGCCATCAGCACCGGCTGCGTCGGCGCGATGTTGTAGCGCGCCGGAAATTCCTCCAGCTCGGCCAGGCCGAGGAAGGCGGCGGTCTGGTCCGGCGTGGCGGTCAGGGCAAAGCGTCCGCACATGGATCTGGCTCTTCGATTGACGTGCAATGAAAGTGGCGATGGAACCGCCACGCCGCAACGGCTAAAGGTTGTTTCGCCCAATCGGTCCACAAAATGCTGCGGAAAGATCGACACGCATGGAACAGCGCAAGCTCATACCGGCCGTTTCCGTCGCCGTCGTGCGCGGCGAGACGGTGCTTCTGGTCAAACGCGCGCGGGCGCCGTCGCAAGGGCTCTACGCCTATCCCGGCGGCAAGGTCGAGCCGGGCGAAACGCTGGCGCAAGCCGCGGCGCGCGAGTTGCAGGAAGAGACCGGGCTCGAGGCGGCAGGCTACCGGCCGTTGCGCGACATCCATATCGACGGTCGTGCTGAAAACCACGCGGTCGACTATCTGCTGAGCGTGTTCGGCGCCGCCTATGCCGGCGGCGAGCCCGTGGCCAGCGACGATGCCGAGACGGCGGCGTTCTACACGCTGGCGGAAATGGCGCAGATGCCGCTTGCGGGCGACGTGTTCTCGGTCGCCGAGGAATTGCTCGGGCCCGCCGCGGGCGCGTAGACGCCGAAAAAATCGCCTTGCGGGCGACAAAATGTTTCGTCACAAAGCTTTAGCCCCCTCACGCCAAGGCTTTGATGACCCGCGCTACTGCTCTTCTCGCCGCGTGCCTCGCCGTCAGCATGGCCGTTGCCGCGCGGCCGGCGATTGCCGCCGAGGCGCCGTTCGAGCCCGGCCTGATGCGGCTGGCGGAAGTGCTCGGATCGCTGCACTTCCTGCGCAACCTGTGCGGCGAGAAGGGCGACCAGTGGCGGGCCGAGATGGAAAAGCTGCTCGAGTCGGAAAATCCCGATCCCGACCGGCGCGCCCGCTTCATCGCATCGTTCAACCGCGGCTACCGCTCCTTCAGCGGCACCTACACCCAATGCACGCCGTCGGCGACCGAGGCCATCGCCCGCTACATGAAGGAAGGCGAGACGTTGTCGCGCGACATCGCTTCCCGCTACGGGAATTGAGCCGGCTCGGCCGCTGCTCATTTCGCACAGATTTTTTGCGGGCAATCGGCGCCAATGTGACGCGCCTTATTGTGTCCTGTCCCGCTCTGGTGCAATCATGTGTTGCACTTGCGCAACAGCGTTAATGAAACGTTAGCGCGCGGTTGTGGAATTAACTCAAACTGAAGGTTTCGATGCCCCAAGCCGGTCTAATCGGCTAAGCTCGGCATCGATTGAGCGCAGTCTCGATCGGAATGTAGATTCCGACCGTAAAAATGTCGTATTTACAAAGACTTAATTGAGACTGCGGACGAGCTGACAGACCAAGCGGGATCTCTCGTCGGATCGATGCTTGCAGAAGGTGGACATCGCAATGGAACATGGCGTCAGCGACATCGACGCGTTGGTCAGGGAAGAAAAGCGGCTGACCGCCGTGGAGAGTCACAGCGAAGCGTGGGCCGAAGGCCTGTCGGCCGGCATCGAGCCGGAAATCATCGCCGAGGCAGCGCTGGAGACCGCTTTCGGCGAGATGTTGCGCGCCAATGGCGAGACCTCTGCGCTCGCGCTCCTCGACCGCATGCGGGAAAAGGTGATCGCCGGCGCCTTCGAGCCGGAACGGCCGAAGCACTAGCCACCTGTTTTTTTGACCACGAGTTTTTGACGGCGACACGCCATTTGGGCATCATGCCCACGTGTCTGGACGCTCAGAGCGCCGGCCGGGGCCGAATCCCGGAACCATGGAGAGGCAAGCGGTGAGATTTTCGATGTCAGGCCGGCCGCGCGGGCTGGCCCTCATCATCCTGATCGCCGCCTCCTGCCTGGCGCTGCCCCTGTGTCTCACCAGCACGCCTTCCTACGCGCTGAGCGAAATCCAGCGCGAGGACCTGCCTTCGCCGGTCACCCCGCCCGCAACTGGCGAAAGCGCCGCGCCCGGCGCCACCGTGCCGATGCCGCAGGCGCCCGGCACCAAACCCTCGGACCAACCTGCCGTCGATACGGACAAGTCGGAGCCGGAGACGCCCGCCAATGGTGGCATCACCAGCCCGCGCGCCGATCCGGACGCACCACCGCCTGCGGTCGTCTATGACCTCGACACGCTTCCCGAACCGGTCAAGCGCATGCATGGGCTGATCATCGAAGCCTGCCGGACCGGTGACATCGAGAAGCTGAGATCGCTGATCGGCAAGGGTGATTCCATGACGCAATTGTCGCTGGGCGACAGCGACGGCGACCCGATCACCTTCCTCAAGAGCCTCTCGGGCGACGGCGACGGCCAGGAAATCCTCGCCATCCTGGAAGAGGTGCTTTCGGCCGGCTACGTCCATGTCGACACCGGCACGCCGCAGGAACTCTATGTCTGGCCGTATTTCTTCGCGCTGCCGCTCGACAAGCTCGATCCCAGGCAGCGTGTCGAGTTGTTCAAGCTGGTCACGGCCAGCGATTATGACGACATGAAGCAGTTCGGCGCCTACATCTTCTACCGCGTCGGCATCACGCCGACCGGACAGTGGCTGTTCTTCGTCGCCGGGGATTGAGACGCAACAGGTACGGCAATGTTGGCGGGACAGCGCAACGACAGCGGCTGGGATTGTCGCTACGGCTCAGGCCGTGGTCAGAAGGATACCGTGGCCAAACTCGTCGGCCAATTTCATGATAAGCAGCTTCTCACGCGCCGTAAGGCGCTTTTGGTCGACAAAGCGCCAGTTGCGTTCGTAAAGCGCAAAGGCTTCTTTAGCGGGGATAAGACACGCGACATCGCGGTTCCAGGCGAGCGCCAGGAGTTCAGGAAACTCCGCAGGAATGATCGGCGCAATATTCGCGGTCATGGTGCATCCACGATAATGCAGAGCGCTTAATAAATCCAATTCTTGGCAAGGGCTAGGCCGGCGGCGCCTCGGAGAACTCCACCGCCGCGCCCTGGCCGGGCGTCGCGATCTCGCCTTCCCACATGACGCGCCTGCCGCGCACGACCGTGCCGACCGGCCAGCCGGTGACCTCCCTGCCGTCATAGGGCGTCCAGCCGGCCTTGGAGCCAGCCTGAGCGTTGGTGATGGTCTCGCGGCGCTTCAGGTCGACGACCGTGAAATCGGCATCGTAGCCGGCGGCGATGCGGCCTTTCCTGGCCATGCCGAATATGCGCTGCGGACCATGGCTGGTCAGATCGACAAAGCGCTGCAGGGTGAGCCGACCGGCGTTGACGTGGTCGAGCATGACCGGCACCAGGGTCTGCACCCCGGTCATGCCCGACGGCGAGGCCGGATAGGGTTTTGCCTTTTCTGCCAGCGTGTGCGGCGCGTGGTCGGAGCCCAGCACATCGACGATGCCTTGCGAAATGCCATGCCAGACGCCGTCGCGGTGGCGAGCGGCGCGCACCGGCGGATTCATCTGGATCAGCGTACCCAGCCGCGCATAGTCGTCGGCGCTCAGCGTCAGATGGTGCGGCGTCGCCTCGCAGGTCGCGACATCCTTGTGCTGTTCGAGGAAGACGATCTCCTCGGCTGTCGAGATGTGCAGCACATGGATGCGCGCGCGCGTCTGCCTGGCGATGCGCACCAGCCGCTCGGTGCAGCGCAGCGCCGCGATCTCGTCGCGCCAGACGGGATGGGACGACGGATCGCCCTCGACGCGCTCGCCGAGCCGCTCGCGCAGGCGGAACTCGTCCTCCGAATGAAAAGCCGAGCGGCGGCGGGTGTTGCGCAGGATCGAGGCGACTCCTTCATCGTCCTCGACCAGAAGGTCGCCGGTGGACGAACCCATGAACACTTTAATGCCGGCCGCTCCGGGCAACCGTTCCAATTCGCCGACATCGCCGGCATTGTCGCGCGTGCCGCCGACCCAGAAGGCGAAGTCGCAATGCATGCGGCCGGTGGCGCGGCGCACCTTGTCGGCAAGTGCGGCCTCGCTGGTGGTGAGCGGATTGGTGTTGGGCATTTCGAAGACGGCGGTGACGCCGCCCAGCACCGCGGCGCGGGAGCCGGTCTCCAGATCCTCCTTGTGCTCCAGCCCCGGTTCGCGGAAATGCACCTGGCTGTCGACGACGCCCGGCAGGATGTGCAGGCCCATGCAGTCGATGGTTTCGCCGGCCGAAGCCTGGCCGAGATCGCCGATCCGCGCGATGCGTCCGGCCTTCACGCCGATGTCGCGCCGTCCCTCGCCGTCATGGTTGACCACCGTGCCGCCTGTCAGGATGAGGTCGAAGGTGGTTGCCATGGGCAGGTCCAATCTCTTGCGGGGGGAGTGTGGCCGGCTTACGTAATGACCGGACGTTTTGCAAGATCAGGCCGATTTTACGCTCATGCCCGTTGCCCAACTCAAAGACCGCGCGCTCATTTCCGTGTCAGGCCCCGATGCCGAGCATTTTTTGCAGAACATCCTCACCACCGACCTCGACGCGCTTCGGCCCGGTGAAGCCAAACCCGGCGCGTTGCTTTCGCCGCAGGGCAAGATCCTGTTCGATTTTCTGATCTCGCGCGCCGGCGACGACGGCTTCCAACTGGAATGCCGGGCCGACATCGCCGACGATTTCGTGCGCCGGCTGATGCTTTACCGGCTAAGGGCCAAGGCCGCGATTGCCAAACAGGATCAAATGCTTGTCACGGTCGCATGGGGCGATGATTCAACCGCCTCGCTTTCTGATTCAACAGCGCTTGCCGACACGCGCTTCCGGGATGTGGCGGTTAGGCGTAGCTATGGCGGTGAAGCAACGGACGGCACGGATCCCGATGCATGGCAGATGCTGCGCATCGCGAACGGCATTGCGGAGAGCGGTTCCGACTACCAGCTCGGCGATGCCTTCCCGCATGACGTTCTGCTCGACGAGACGGGCGGCGTCGGTTTCAAGAAGGGCTGCTATATCGGCCAGGAAGTGGTCTCGCGCATGCAGCATCGCGGCACCGCGCGGCGCCGCGTGCTGATCGCGTCGGCCGATGGTCCCCTGCCCGCTGCCGGCACCGAGCTCACGGTCGCCGGGCGGCCGGTGGGCACGCTCGGCTCTGTCGACGGCCGCACCGGTCTGGCCATTGCCCGCATCGACCGCGTCAAGGCGGCGGTCGATGCGGGCCAGGCAATCATGGCGGATGAGGTTCCGGCAGCGCTCGCCATTCCCGCCTGGGCGAAGTTCACCTTCCCTGAAGGTGCGGTCAGCGCGGAGGAGGCCTGATGGCGGCCGACCGGGCCGGCGCGCCGCCGCGCGCCTGGCAACGCATGCTGTCCGGCCGCCGGCTCGACCTGCTCGATCCCTCGCCGCTCGACATCGAGATCGCCGATATCGCTCATGGACTCGCGCGCGTCGCGCGCTGGAACGGCCAGACCAGCGGCGACCATGCCTTCTCGGTGGCACAGCATTCGCTGCTGGTCGAAGCTCTCTACGGTGAACTGGTGCCTGCCGCTCCGGCCGAGGCGCGTCTTGCAGCGCTGCTGCACGACGCGCCCGAATACGTCATCGGCGACATGATCTCACCGTTCAAATCGGTAATGGGCGGTTCCTACAAGGATTGCGAATTGCGCCTGCAGCGCGCCATCCATCTGCGTTTCTCGCTGCCGTCGGAGCTCGCCGCCTCCTTGCGCAACGACATCAAGCGCGCCGACCAGATCGCCGCCTATTACGAAGCGACGCTGCTGGCCGGTTTTTCGACCGCTGAGGCGACCGAGTATTTCGGGCGGCCGCGCGGCTTCTCCGCCGACCGTTTCGACTTCACTCCAAAATCCGTGACCTGGGCGCAAACGGCTTTTCTCAAGCGTTTCAAGATGCTGGAAGCCAAGCGCCAGTCTTCGCTTGCCGTGAATACAACCCCATAAAAGAACGCTAAATTAACCCGCGACCGCGACAGTATTGCGTTCGGTCACGATCCGAAGGCGTGCTCATGCCCGGCGCACATGTCAAGACTGCTTCCACCGCCGGCAAGCGAAGAACGGCCGCCATTGGTCCGGCGCGGCGGATCGCGGAAGAATTACGGGCTCAGAACGAGCGCTTCGCGGCGGCTGTCGAGAACATGTCGCATGGGTTGTGCATGTTCGACGCCGACGAGCGGATGATCATCTGCAACCACAACTACATCGACATCTTCAGCCTGGACGCCAAAGTGGTGAAGCCCGGCATTCCTTTCTTCGACATCCTGCAGCACAGCGTTGACATCGGCATCGCTTCGCAGAGCGCGAACGAGCTTTATGCCATCCGCAAGCCCTACATCGATGGCGCCAAGGCTTCGACCTATGAGGAAGTCCTCTCCGACGGGCGCATCATCGTTATTTCGCACCGGCCGATCGCCGTCGGCGGCTGGGTGTCGATCTACGAGGACGTGACCGAGGAGCGGCGCGCCGAGGCGGAGTTGAAGGAGCAACACCGCCGCTTCGACGCCGCGCTTGCCAACATGTCGCAAGGCCTGCTGATGTACAGCGCCAAGGGCCGGCTCATCGTGCGCAACCAGCGCTTTCTGGACCTGTGCAACGCCAAGGCGTCGGATTTCGCGCTCGGCATGACGCATCGCCAGATGCTGGACAAGCTCATTCGACTCGGCATCTTCGCGCCGCTGGAAATCGACGTCGAGGTCGACAAGACGAAGGCCAGCCTGGATGCCGGCCAGTCGCGCTCGAGCTATCGCGAACTGGTCGACGGCCGAACGCTCTTCGTCTTGCGGCGGCCGCTGGCCGGCGGCGGCTGGGTGGCGACTTTCGAGGACGTCACCGAGCGCCGGCGCACCGAAGAGCGCATGACGCATCTTGCGCATCACGACACGCTGACCAATCTGCCCAACCGCTCGATGTTTCGCGATCGGCTGGACCAGGCGCTTGGCGAGGCAAAGCCGCTGGCGATCCTATCGCTTGACCTCGACCGCTTCAAAGCCGTCAACGACACGTTCGGCCACCCGGCCGGCGACTGGCTGCTGCAATGCGTCGCCAAGCGGCTGCAGCATTCGGTGCGCAGCAGCAAGGACGTGGTGGCGCGCTTCGGCGGCGACGAATTCGCCATCATCCAGTTCGGCATCAGGAGCGTCGCCGACGCCGAGAAGCTCGCCAAGCGCATCGTCGAGATCGTCGGCAAGCCTTATCGCGACAAGGGGCGCGAGATGCATGTCGGCGTGAGCCTCGGCATCGCGCTTTATCCCGGCGACGGGCACGACGCCGACACGCTGCTCACCAACGCCGACATGGCGCTCTACCGGGGCAAGAGCGAAGGACGCAATGTCTATCGCTTCTTCGAGCCGGGCATGGATGCGCTGATGCGCGAGCGCCGGGCGCTCGAGGCCGATCTCGAGGCGGCGCTCTCCAGGCGCGAATTCGAGCTTGATTTCCAGCCGATCCTCGACATCGGCTCCGGCAGAATTGTCGGCGCGGAAGCCCTGATGCGCTGGCGCTCGCCGTCGCGCGGCCTGGTGTCGCCGGAGAACTTCATCGCCGTCGCCGAGGAAACCGGACTGATCGTGCAACTCGGCGACTGGGCGCTGCGCAAGGCCTGCAACGTGGCGGCGAACTGGCCGCCGGACATGCGCATGGCCGTCAATGTCTCGGCCGCGCAGATCAAGAGCGGCGGCTTCGCCCGCAGCGTGATCGCGGCGCTTGCCTTCTCCGGCCTGCCGGCTAACCGACTGGAGCTCGAAATCACCGAAACGGTGATGATGGACGAGAGCGACGCCGTGCTGAAGACGCTAAGCCAGTTGCGCGGTCTCGGCGTGCGCATCGCGCTCGACGATTTCGGCACCGGCTATTCCTCGCTTGGCTACCTGCGGCGTTTCCCCGTCGACAAGATCAAGATCGACCGCTCCTTCACCAGCGATCTCGACAAGCGCGACACGGCGGCTATCGTGCGCACGGTGATCGGGCTCGGCGCCGAGCTCGGCATCACCGTCACCGCCGAAGGTGTGGAGACCGAGGCGCAGCTGGACATGCTTCGCAAGGCCGGCTGCGGCGAGGCGCAAGGCTATCTGATCGGCGTGCCGGCCAAGGCCGCCGAGGTGAACCGGCTGCTGCGTGCGCAGGCGCTGCAGCGCCAATCGGGCTGATTTCTGCCGTTTCTTCGACGCGAGCTCAGATCCGGGTCGGGCCGGCATCACCTGAACATCAACGCTCGCTAGCGCAGCGTCTCGATGTATTTCTCATGGAAGCTGACATAGCCGGGCTCGACCACCTTGAGGTGCCGCTCTATCAGCCGGTGGAATTGCGGCAACTGGTGGAACGGCACGCCGGGATAGGCGTGGTGCTCGGCATGGTAAGGCATGTTCCAGGCGAGCTTGCGCACGAACCAGTTGGTCAGCGTCGTACGGGTGTTTTCCAGCATGTTGGCGACGAAGGGACAGCGGCCGTGCTCGGCCAGCAGATAGAGCCTGAGGAACGGCTGGCCGAGCAGCGCCGGCACGATCCAGACATAGAGCAGCACCGATGCCTTGAACCAGACCGCAAGCGCCAGCAGGACGACATAGAAGGCGATCATCGCCCGCGCCTCGGCCTTCACCTTCGGCAAGCCCTTTGGCGGCACGTAGCTGTCGCGGCAGCGCCCCATTGCATTGGTATAGAGCGTCTTGAAATGGCCCCACCACACCGGAAGGCCGGAGACGTGGACGATGTATTGCCGCATCGTCTCGGGCTTCGGGAAGGCGAGCTCCGGATCGTTCTCTGGGTCCTGGGTGAAGCGGTGATGAGCGAAGTGGAAATAGCGGAACCAGTCGGCCGGTAGCGCGATCGCCAGGCTGCAGAAGCGCGCGACCATATCGTTCAGCCACTGTGTTTCGAACGCCGTCCTGTGCACCGTTTCATGCAGCAGCGTGAACAGGAACACGATCAGGACGCCCTGCGGCAGCATCAGGACCGGCCAGAACGGCACCTGGGCCGCGATCAGCGCCCCAAGGACGACAATCGCGCCGAGATGGAGCGCGAACTGGGCAAGGCCCGGCCCATCCGATTTTCCGGTCAGCCGGCTGCGCTCCTCATTCGTCAGCGAGGCTATCACGGAGCGGTGGTCGATGGCTGCATCGTGGTCGATTGCGTTCATGAGGCCACGATACCTAGAAAGAAACCTTTCGAAAAACGAGGATTTCTGCGAAATAGATAAGGTAGACTTATCTTTCGGATTGCCATGGTCGCTCTTCCCTCCTTGCGCGGACTTCAGGCCTTCGAAGCGGCGGCGCGCACAGGCAGCTTCGCGGCCGCGGCGGAGGAACTGTCGATTTCGGCGGCGGCCGTCAGCCAGCTTATCCGCACCGTCGAGGAGCAGATGGGACGAAAGCTGTTCCATCGGGTCAACCGGCGCGCGGTGCTGACCGAGGCCGGGGTGGAGATGCTGCCGCGGCTCAGCATGGCCTTCCGGGAAATCGGCAGTGTCGCACGCGACGTCGGCGGCGATGCGTTCCGGCCGAGGCTCGTCGTTTCTGTGCCGCCCTCCATGGCGATGGGCTGGCTTTCCGAGCGCATCGCCCGTTTTGTCGCCTCCCATGGCGCCGCCGACATATCGCTGAGAGGCGACGACGATCCGGTGCCGTTCGATCATGAACTGATCGACATCCGCCTCTCCTACGGTCCGCATTACCGGGAGCATCCGACCGAGGAGATCGTCAAGGATGCCGTCTATCCCGTCTGCGCGCCGACGCTCGCCGGCGCGATCAAATCCCACGGCCTTGCCGGCCTGCCGCTCATTCACACCGATTGGGGACCGACGGGGGCATCCTTTCCATCCTGGCGCAACTGGTTCGAGGCGGCGGAAAGCGCGCCCGGCCGCGCGGCACAGCGCGGTCTCTCAGCGAACTCGTCTCGGGCAGCGCTCGATCTCGCCATGTCAGGACTGGGCGTGGCGCTGGCGCAAGGCATCTATTGCGCCAGCGCATTGGAAGCGGGCCTGCTGGTCCGGCCTGTTGCCCGATCGCTGGACCTGCGCCAACCCTATTGCCTGACGATCCCGGAACGCAGCGCAAGACGCGATATCGTGGCGGCGTTCCGCCAATGGTTGATCGAGGAATGCCGGCGCGCCGTCGGCTCCCCGGCGCTGGTCACGCCGTCAATCTGACGGCCTGCAAAAAATGCGGTCAGAGATGCCCGGCCAGCGCGACGACCATGTCCTTGCTGTTGGCCACCGGAACGATCTCGAACTCGACCAAATCCGCCCATTCGATGACCCAGCGCTGCAGCACCGTCGCATCGTCGGCTTCCACCAGCATGAAGCAGCGGCTCATGTCGCCTGCGATCCAGCTGTGATGCACGACGAGCTCGTCGGGCTTCAGGCGGCCCTTGTCGCGGAAGCGCCGATAGATCTCCTTGCGGTCCGAGCCGTGGAAATCCTCGATCACGAAAAACAGCATTTTTGTTCCCTCAAATCAGGCGGTTTTCTCCGGCCGCGACTTGTCCGGCCGCTATTTATCCGGTCTCTCCAGGCGCTCCAGGAACCACTGCGTCAGCCGCACCCAGAGCTCGTCCTTCTCGCCCGAATCCTCCCAGCCATGGTCGAGATTGGGATTGTCGTTGACCTCTATGACGAAGACGCCGTCTTTGGTTTCCTTGAGGTCGACGCCGTAGAGCCCGTCGCCGATGCATTTTGCGGCCTTGACCGCCGTCTCGACGACATGGGGCGGCGTCTGCTTCAGCGTGAACGTCTTGATCCCGCCCTGGTCGGGCTTGCCGCTGGCCTTGTGGTTGACGATCTGCCAGTGCTTCTTTGCCATCAGATAGTGCACGGCAAACAGCGGCTGGCCGCCGAGCACGCCGACGCGCCAGTCATATTCGGTCGGAATGAATTTCTGCGCGATCAGGAGATCGGAATCGTCGAGCCAGTCGGTCGCGAGCTTGGTCAACTCGGCCATGTTCTCGCATTTCTTGACGCCGCGCGAGAAAGACGAATCCGGGATCTTCAGCACCAGCGGAAAACCGAGCGCCTGCGCCGCCACCTCGAAGTCGGACGTGCCGGCGATCATCACCGTCGGCGGCACCGGCACCTTGTTGTAGGTCATCAGCTCGTTGAGATAGACCTTGTTGGTGCAGCGGATCATCGACAGCGGATCGTCGATCACCGGCATGCCTTCCTGCTGGGCGCGGCGCGCGAAGCGGTAGGTGTGGTTGGAGATCGACGTGGTCTCGCGGATGAACAGCGCGTCGTAGTTGGCGAGCTTGGCCAAGTCCTTCCTGGTGATCGGCTCGACTTCGACGCCCATCTTCTCGGCGATCCTCGCCCAATAGCGCAGCGAGGAAATCTCCGACGGCGGCAATTCCTCATGCGGGTCGACCAGCGTGGCGAATGTGTAGCGCGCCGGCGTGCGGCCCTTGGTGTCGCGCCACTCCCGGTTGGTGTAGGTGTCCAGGCATTGCAGGAAGAACTCTTCTTCGCTCTCGGTCATGCGGGCAAGCGGCAGGAAGCCGATCTTGCGGATCGAGGCCCATTCGGCGCTGTCCTTGATGTGGACCTCGAGCGCCGGCGCGCGGAACCAGTCGAACAAAAGCTTGGCGAAACGGTCCCACACTTTCGACGGGCCGATGCCGAAGAAGATCGCGACCTTGGCCGGGAAAGTCCCGCCGAGGTCCTTCCTGCATTTGTTCAAGGCAAGTTCGAGCTCCGGCAGCGCGTGCTCGTAGAGCTTGCGCTCCGAGAGGTCGATCATGGTCTCGACGGTCGGGATCACCCTGTGACCGCGCGAGCCGGCCAGCAGCGAGGCATAGTAGCCGCGGCTCTGGTAGCCGTAGTTGTTCGACAGGTTGATCACCTTCGGCCGTTGGCCGCGGAACAGCGCCGGATGCGCGAGATAGTCGCGGTTGGTGATGATCTTGTGGGGTGTGGCCACCTGATCGATGTCGTTCTGCCTGCCTGTGAGGATAACCCAGGTCATTGTCTCAGCGTTTTCCCAGAGTGATGGCTGCGCGCAAGCCGTCGCGGCCGAACTGCGCCATGTTCATGAAAATGTCGTAGGGCACCGGAATGTTGGCGGCATCGAGGATCGTTTCCTGCCTTTCATCCTCCACCCATGGGTCGTGGATCAAGATATGATCGCCGTCGTCGCCGATGGCCAGCACCCAATGCGGCACCTTCTTGCCGAACATCAGGAAACCGCTGACCAGCACGACAACCAGCTTGCCCTGGGCAAGGGCGTCGCGGATGTCGCCGATGCCGAACGGACGGTAATTGACGGGAATGCCGTAGAGTTCGGCGCGGCGGCGGAAATCGACCTGGGCGAGTTCCATCACCTGGCGCTTGTCCTCGCTCCTCACCGACTGCAGGAACAACGCACCGTAGAATGAGACGAATATCTCGGCCGCAAGCCCACTCTCGTAGCCGGCGACCGCCAGGCCGAAAGGCTCGCAGCCGCCAGGGCCGGACATCATGAAGACCGTGGTCGCCTCGCGCCACAGGCGGATTTCCATGACCGGGTCCGGCACGAAGCCACGGTCGAAATTGGCCATTGCCATCATCAGGCAGCATGGGCCGCAGGTGAACTCGCAGGTCTGTTGGTAGAACGGCACCCTGGTCGCGGTCGGGGTGTCGCCGCGCAGCGTCTTTTCATAGCGCAGCGCCGTCGCGCCATCCTCGTAATAGTCGGGCTCGCGGCCCAGTTTTCGATAGCCGGCCTGCTCGTAGATACGGATGGCGCGATCGTTGTCCTCGCGCACTTCGAGGCGCAGCAGCAGCCGGTCGTGCTCGAAGGCCGCTTCCTCGGCGGCCGCCAGCAGAAGGCGGCCGATGCCGAGCCGACCGAAGAAGGGACCGACGGCGATGGAATAGAGCCGCGCGACGCCGCTGCCCTTGCGAAACAGCACCACGGCATAGCCGGCGACACGGCCCTCGTTCTCGGCCACCAGCATCTCGGCGGTTTCACGTTCGATGAACTGGCGGAAAGAGCGGCGAGAGAGCCTGTCGCCCGGAAAAACGGCCTTCTCGATGGCGGCGAGGTCATCGACGTCTGACGCGCGGGCCTTGCGGATCTCGGCAGGCATGCGGGCTTGGGAGAACCTCGATTGGGTTAAGAAAACGGCCCCGGTGGATGCGTCGCAGACCCGGCCGAAGCGCCAGCATTCATCAAGCGCTATCGCTCCTTGATTTGGGCCGAATTGTGACGGTTTCCGCCACGGCAGGAAAGGGCGAAATGTTTGAACAGGATTGCCGTTCAAAGGACTGCCGACCGCCGAAAAACGCAGCCGGTTCAGCTCGATATGCCGGCCAGGAGCTGGCCATAGGCGCTCTTTGCGACACCCGACAATCGCTCAGGCGGCAACGAGCCGACGACGGCGCAGGCATAGCCCTTGTCCAGCCAATAGACCGCCTCCGGTCCGCCCGCCTCGGCCGTGTAGGTGCCCTTGGACGTCGTCGACGATACTGCGGTGACGAAGAGCGAAATGCGCTCGCCCTTGGCGTCCTCATAGAGCAGCATTGCCGCCTTGCCTTGCTCACCGGCCGGCAGCAACCGGCCGCCGATCAGTTCGAAGCCCTCGGCCGTCAGGTCGGGCGCAACCAGCTTCAGCCCGACGCGGTTCGACAGCCAGGTCTGGAGATGATCCTTGTCGCTCGCCGGAACCTCGACGGCATGACGCTTCTCGGCGGCGTAGAGGACATGGGCCGCGATCGCCTGCTCGGCGAGCTGGTCATCGCCGTCACCGCCACGGCCGATGCTGTCGATGCCGACGACATAGCCACCGAGGCCGCCGACGGCGAGCACCACGGCAGCCGCGGCCGAAAGCCACCAGCGCGAGCGCCAGGCCGATGCCTTTGCAGGGGCCTGGCCGAGCAATGCCTGCCGCAGCCTTGCCGGCACCGGCTCGTCGATCACGCCGGCGAAGGCGGCGCGCATGGCGGCACGGTCGGCGATGTAGCGCGCGGACCGCGCCTTCATCTCGGGATTGGCTTCGAGCCAGGCGTCATAGGCCATGCGCTCCTCGCCCGGCAGCTCGCCGTCGAGGGCCATATGGATATCGCGTTCGGAAAAATCGCGCCGGGTCATTTCTCGACGATCCTCAGCGAGCGGCGGCGCGATGAGTCCTCGAGCAGGCCTCGCAATTCCTCGCGGCCGCGGGCGATGCGCGACATCAGCGTACCGGCCGGCACGCCAAGGATGTTGGCGGCCTCGGCATAGGAAAAGCCCTCGATGGCGACCATCACCAGGGCCGCGCGGCGATCGGGGCTGATCGCCTGCAAGGCATCCATGATCTCGCGCGAGGCGATGGTCTCGACCTGATCGGCGGGCGCGGACTGGGCCTCACCGGCTTCGAGAGGCAATATCGCTGCCTCGCCGCGCCGGTTGACCTTGCGCATCTGGTCGATGAACAAGTGATGCATGATCGTAAACAGCCACCTCCGAGGGCTTTCTCCCGTTTGCCAGTTGTCGAGCCGCACAAGCGCCCGTTCCAGGCAATCCTGGACGAGGTCGTCGGCGGAATCGCGGTCGCGCAGCAGCGAGCGCGCATAGCGCCGCAACCGCGGTATTTCGCTCAGGATCGCTGCCTTTTTGTCGTCCATGACCGCTTGTTTCGAGGTCGCTTTCCATCCGGATAGAACGCGCCTTCCAGGCGCGGTGCAAGCAGTCTGCGCGAAGCGGCCCAACCGCTGCGGTTACCCAAGCAAGAGAATAACGATGGCGTGGGCCGGCTTATTCCCGTTCGAGTCCCAAACCGACTCATTGTTTAACTACGTAAGATACGTATATTGCGTATATCGCGCATGAGGCAATCGATGAAACAATTCACCTTTTCAGACATGAACCGCGTATCGGGCGAAATCCTCGAAACAGCAATGATCGAGCCTGTCGCGCTGACAAAACGCGGCAAGGAAAAGCTGATCATCCTGTCGGCCAGGCAATACCGGCAACTCGTTGGTTCGTCTCATGCCGCGGCTTACACGCTCGAGAATGCGCCTGACGAGATCCACAACGAACTGATGTCGGGGTTGGAAGCCACCATAAGTGGCGATGAGCCGGATGTTTAAGCCCGGCGATCTGCTTCGATATTACTATTTGTGGGCCCGGCAGGCTGACGCTGGTGAGGAGTCCGGCCGCAAAGCGCGCCTGTCTGCATCGTGGCCAGAACGCCGACTACGCCGGCAGCGCTGTTCCTGTTCCCACTCATCTCGCAGCAACCCCATGCGACCCGCATTTATATTGCCATCAGTGAGATCGAGTGCCGTAGGGGCGGCCTCGATTTTCCGTCATGGCTGATCCTCGACGAGTACAACCGTGCGCGTGTTGACGAAGCTTACGACCTCGTGACGACGAAGCCGATCGGTTCCTTCAGTCCGGCATTCGTCCGCAAGATTGCTGGCCTCATCAAAGAGGCAGCCGAAGAGCGCCGCCTGCGCGGCGTTGTCCGGAAATAGTGGCAGCAGTCAAGGAAACCCCAGACTTTCACCCTTTCCTCGCCGCCCGCGTCAGCAGCCGCTGGTAGAACAGGCCGATGCCGATCAGCACCGCGCCGAGGCCGATGAAGGAGAGCGCGCGCAGCACGCCTTCCAGCTCCGACATGTCGAACAGGAAGACTTTCAGCACCGCGACCGCGATCAGCACCGCGGAGGCGATGCGCAGCACTTGCGACTTCAGCCAGACGCCGGCGGTGAGCAACGCAACGCCGATGACCAGCCAGAGCGCCGAGTAAGTGTAGGTCTCGAGCTGGCCGAGCCCGCTCCACAAGGCGATGAATTCGCCCTTGAACAGGCGGCGCACCGAGAGCGTCGCATAGGCGAAGGCAAGCAGCGAGGCGACCAGCGCCAGCATCGCCGCATACCATCTCGGACGCTTGTCGCGGACATAGAGCGCCAGCGCGCCCGCCGCGATCGCCGGCAGCAGATAGGCGAGGAACAAAAGGTTGAAGACAGGAACCGCGCCGGTCGACTCGTCCGTCAGCAGCGGGTTCAGCACCACGAAATGCTGCACGGCGATCAGGCCCGCCGAGATCACGCCGGCGGCCATCGAGCCATAGCGCAGCACCGAGCTTGGCGAGCGCATGTCGATGGCGACCAGCATAGCGCCGGCGCCGAGCGCGATCAGCGTGTAGATCGCCTGTTCGGCAAGGGTCACGGTGCCGGTGTCGATGACGCCGCCATGCATGGCGTGGCGCACCAGCATGGCGATGGTGAGCAGCGCGAACAGCGCCGAGGCTGCCTCCATGGCAAGGCGCGGCCGGCCGCTGGTGGTGCGGGCGAGTTGCCAGGCGGCGAAGCCGAAGGCGAGCGCCGGCACGCCGTAGCCAGGCAGCAGCCGGTTGAAGACCGGCGTCCTGGACAGAAACGCCGCGCCGACGATGGTCGGATCGAAGGCGACACGGGCGAGCACGGCGACCGCCGCGCCCGCCGCGACCCAGCCCAGCACGGGGTAGGATCGCCAGCGCGTGGCCAGCGCCGGGACCAGCGCGGCTGCTCCAAGCAGCATGGTCGTCCAGCCGGAGCCGAAGGCCATGTGCAGCATGAGCAGGCCGGCGACGCCGGCGCCGCCGAGCGCGAAGGACACAGCCGGGCCGCCGGCCAGCGGTGGCTCCTCGGCGCGCGCGATCCACTCACCGCCGGCGGCAAATGCGAGCACCAGCAACAGCGCCGGCAGCGCATAGCCGAGGTCGCGGTCGATATCGCCGAAGGTCAGCCACAGCGCGGTGAGCGCCGTCAGCGGAGCAATGACGCCCCAGGCGGCCCAGCAGGCCGCGCGAAGCGAAGCGGTGGCGGCAAAGCGGCGCGCCGCCAAGAAACCGGCCGCGAGGAAGATCAGGCCGAGCGCGATGCCGATGCGGAAAGTAAGCGTGTCGGACGACGCCAGGGGCTGAGCGTCCAGCCCGACATCGAGCGCGTTGGCGCCGATCGTGGCGGGCGGGATGATGCCGAGATAGATCAGCACTGTCGCGACGCCGGCGGCGAAGACCAGCGGCAGCGCGCGCGGCCGGTAGAGCGCCACCGCGACCAGCGCGGCCAAAAGGACCGCGCCGTGCAAGGCATCGCCGGCGTTGGCGAAGGCCGGATCGACGGACAGGCCAAGCGCGCTCAAGGCGATGAAGAAGCCGGGCACGATCGACGGCCAGTCGAAGCCGCGCGCCGCATCGTCGCGGCCAGTAACCAAGAAAAGGCCGAGCCAGACGAAAGCCAGCACGGCGAGCGTAGCCAGGCTGATGAACAGGACGGCGGCAAGATTCACGTCCGGCGCGTCGACCATGTAAAGAATGGTCCAGATGCCGGTGCCGGCGAAAGCGGCGGCAACCAACGCCCTCCATTCGCGGATGCGGGCGATTGCCGCCGTGGCGGCGAGCACGATCGCCAGATAGACGAACAGCGCCCAGGGATTGGGCGCCTGCGAGGCGACCAGCGCCGGCGTGGCCATGGCGCCGACGAGGCCGATGCCGGCCAGCGCCAGGCCATGCAGGAGCGATGCGCCAATGGTCGCGACGCCGATGGCGCCAAGCAGCACGAAGGCCGTCGCCGGGCCGATGAAGCCATAGATGCCGTGCGCGGCGTAGACCGTGCCGAACAGGATGAAGGCGCCCGTCCCGGTCAGGATCGCGGGGATATAGGCGCCGGCGGCGCCTTGCACCGGCACCTTGAAGCCGGTGCGGCGGATGAATTCGGCGCCGCCAACCAGCACCAGGCCGAGGACGCCGGCCATCGTCAGGCGCACGCCGGGGCCGAAGATGCCGGCTTCGATGGTGTAGCGGATCAGGAACAGGCCGCCCAGCGCCAGTGCGATGCCGCCGACCCAGACCGCCCAGCGCGTGCCCAGCGCCGTTTCGACATCGCTCTGGCGCGCCGCCTTCGCGGGCGCGGGCGGTTCTGCTCCGGGCGTCTCGGTGGCTGAGACAGGTTCGGACGGCCCGGCGGATTGCGCCGCAGCCGCCTGGGCCTTCGTCCAAGGTCCTGCCGCTGCCGCCTGTTCGGCCGCCTCGGGCTTCGCGGCGATCTCTTCGGCCACGCCGTCCGCCGACCGCGCGGCAGGCGCCACGGCTGCGTTGGCCTCCTCGGGAAGACCCTCCTGCGTGGCGTCCGCCGCCTTGGGCGCGGACAGCGAAGCGCCCGACTGCACCAGGCCGCGCAGGACGCCGAGCTCGCGCTCGACCAGCGCGATGCGGTTCTGCTGGCGTGAAACGATGACGAAAAGAGCTATGACGGCGGCAATGGCGATCAGACTGAAAAACATGGCGGTTTCCCTCAAAACCAGACCAGACGTGGCCAACAAATGCGGCAATGGGACGGCTGGCTCAAATCAGCGTCTTGCCGACTAACAAGATCGGCCGACTGACAAGATCGAGCATGTTTCGTCGCCGATTGCCAGCAACTTGCCTGGTTATCCAAGGGCCGGGCTGCCGGCATTGCCGGCGAGATTGGGTGACCTCAGCCGCGAAATACCCATGCTATTCTCGCGCGGACGAAGAAGATGCTGCGAGGTGACCAATGCCGCAGAAAAGCGCGGGCCTGCTGATCCACAGGCGCATTGCCGGTGTGTTCGAATTCCTGCTCGTCCACCCGGGCGGGCCGTTCTGGGCAAGAAAGGATGAAGGCGCGTGGTCCATCCCGAAAGGACTGATCGGCGACAATGAGGATGAGCTGGAGGCCGCCAAACGCGAGGCCGAAGAGGAGCTCGGCGTCGCCGTCGACGGCGATTTCCGGCCGCTCGGCGGCTACAAGCAGCCGGGCGGCAAGATCGTCATCGCGTGGAGCGTCGAGGCCGACATCGATACTGATGCCATCAGGAGCAACATGTTCACCCTGGAATGGCCGCCAAAATCGGGACGCATGAAGGAATTCCCGGAAGTGGATCGAGCCGGCTGGTTTCCATTGCCCGAAGCCGGGCTCAAGATCCTGAAGGGCCAGCGCGCCATGCTCGACGATTTCCTGGAGCGGCGGGGCGCGGACTAAAATGCCTTGCTATCCTGCTTCGCCCGCAATCGCCTTCACCGCCGTATGATGCCGGCGCAGCGCGGCCAGGAAGCCGGCGCGGGAGTCGGGCGGCTCGAGGCCCCGCGGCTCGTAGACATGGCGGATGAAGAAGAAGCCGGTCAGCCGGAAGGCGTCTTCCAGTGCTGCCGCATCGGCGCGCAGGCCGGAACCGCGCTGCAGGAAGGCGGGCAGCGCCAGCATCTTGTCATGCCAGGCCGCACCGGCTTCGCGCGACACGGCGCGTCCGGATCTCGGCGAGACATAGGCGAGATCCTGCCTGGAGCCGGTCGCCGCGCACTGGCTGAGGTCGAGGCCGAAGCCCAATTCATCGAGGATGAGCAGCTCGAAGCGCGCCACCAGCTCGCCCGCCGCGTCGGCATCGCCCAGATGGGAGATCATCACGGCAAGCGCCTCGTAAAGGCCGCCATGGGCATCGCGCTCGGGCAGGAGCCTGAGATGCGCGGCCATGGTCAGCAGGCCGTAGACGGCGACCGCACTGTCCATCAAACGCGCGGCGTTCATCTCGATCGCCTCGGCCTGGAAGATACCCAGATGCTCGTCGAGCCGAGCCCGCCACAGAAGGTCGACGCGGTTGCCGGGCTGCAGTACCGGCTGCTGCTTGCGCGAGCGCCCTCCCCGCACCAGGCCAAGATGGCGGCCATGCGCGCGCGTCATCACCTCGAGGATGGCGCTGGTTTCGCCATGCTTGCGAGTGCCGAGAACGATTCCCTCGTCGCGCCATTCCATGGGCGGAGCTTTTCACCTGTTGCGCGGCGAAATCAAGAGAGGGAAAGATTGTACGCATGATGTGCGTACGTTATATTCGATACGAAGGAAAACTGAAATGCCCAAACCAGCCACTGAAAAATCCGAGCGCTTCAACATCCGTATACGGCCGGCGCAAAAGGCGATGATAGCGCGCGCGGCGGCGCTGTCGAACAAGGACATGACCGACTTCATCCTCGACAAGGTGCTGCCCGAGGCGGAGGCCGTAATCAAGGCGGTCGAGAAGATCGAGGTCTCGGAACGGGACTTCAGGCGCATTCTCGATCTGCTTGAGCATCCTCCGAAGCCCAATGCAAAACTGCGCGCCGCCATCGCGGCTCTCCCCGACACGATATGACGTTGCCTGCCTGGCAAGAGGAGCCGATCGCAAAATCGCATGATCGCGCGTCCTTCTATTGCGGTGACGTGCAGATGAATGATTTTCTGCGGCGCTTCGCCAGGCAGAGCCATGAGCAAAATGCGTCGAAAACATTTTGCGCCGTCGATTCCTCCGCCGCCCGAAACCGTATCCTTGGCTTCTATACGATCGCGCCCTCGGCCGTGGCCCACGAGTTGGTGCCCACAACCATGATAAAAGGCCTTGCCAGGCATGAAGTGTCTGGGTTCAAGCTCGCGCGCCTTGCCACCGACTTGACGGTGGCGGGGCACGGCCTCGGTGGTCAGCTTCTAGCCGCAGCCGCTTTACGCTGTCTCCGCGTCGCCACCGAGAGCGGCGGCTTGCTGCTTATTATCGACGCCAGGAGTGAGCGCGCGGCCAACTGGTATCGCGGGTATGGCGCTGAGTCGCTCACGGGTGCCCCGTTGACCCTCGTGATACCACTGGCGACCTTCGCCGAAGCTTTCACAGCCAAAGGCCTGTAGTGAGCGGCAGTCACGCAAGGTCCCTTGAACGGCAAGCGCTTTCAGCGACAAGCATCAATGGGGAAATTCCAGCCCCATCTCGCGGTAGCGCTCGGGGTCGTCGCCCCAGTTCTCGCGCACCTTCACGAACAGGAACAGATGCACCTTCTGCTCGAGGATGCCGGCGATTTCCATCCGCGCGGCCTGGCCGATGGCGCGGATCGTCTCGCCCTTGTGGCCGAGCACGATCTTCTTCTGGCTGTCGCGCTCGACATAGATGACCTGCTCGATGCGCACCGAGCCGTCCTTCTTCTCTTCCCATTTCTCGGTTTCGATATGCGAGGAATAGGGAAGCTCCTGGTGGAGCCTGAGATAAAGCTTTTCTCGGGTGATCTCGGCCGCGAGCTGGCGCATCGGCAGGTCCGAGATCTGGTCTTCCGGATAGTACCAGGGCCCCAAGGGAAGCGTCTCGGCGAGATAGTCGAGCAGGTCCTTGCAGCCGGAGCCGGTGAGCGCGGAGACCATGAAGGTGCGCTTGAACGGAACGCGTTCGTTCGCTGTCGCGGCCAGCGCAAGAAGTGTTTCCGGCTTGACGCGGTCGACCTTGTTGAGGACCAGAAGCATCGGCTGCCGCACGTCCTTCAGCCGGTCGAGGATGGCATCGGCGTCACCCTTGATGCCGCGCTCGGCGTCGATCAGCAGCACCACGACATCCGCGTCCTTGGCGCCGCCCCAGGCGGTGGTCACCATCGCGGTGTCCAGCCGCCGCTTAGGCTTGAAAATGCCGGGCGTGTCGACGAAGACGATCTGCGCGTTGTCATGCGTGGCGATGCCGCGCACGATGGCGCGGGTGGTCTGCACCTTGTGGGTGACGATCGACACCTTGGCGCCGACAAGCTGGTTGACCAGCGTCGACTTGCCGGCATTGGGGGCGCCGATCAGCGCGACGAATCCGGAGTGCGTCGCGGGGGCCTCGGGGGTTTCAATTTCCGTCATGCCGCGCTCCATACGCCTTCGCGCAGCAAAAGAGTAGCCGCCGCGGCCTGCTCGGCCTCGCGTTTGGAGCGGCCGATGCCGGTCGCGGGAGCGAAAGAGCCGACCTTGACGCTGACCGTGAACAGCGGGTCGTGGTCCGGTCCCTCGCGGCTGTCGACACGGTAGGCCGGCACGGCGCCGGTGGCCGCCTGGTGCGCCCACTCCTGCAATTCGGTCTTGGCGTCGCGCCGCGCGGCCCCTGTCGCTTGCGAGCGTGGCCGCCAGTAGCGGTGGATGAACGCGCGGGCAGCCTCGATGCCGCCGTCGAGGTAGAGCACGGCGATCAGCGATTCCAGCGCATCGGCGCGCAGATTGGTGCGCTTGCGGCCCTCGAGATTGCGCACATCGGAACCGGCGCGCACCAGTTCCGGCAGGCCGATCTGTTCGGAGATTTCCGACAGCGCCTCGGCATTGACCAGCGTGTTGAGGCGCAGCGAAAGCTCGCCTTCGGCGGCATCGGGAAAGGAGGCGAGCAGCATGTCGGCCACGACGAGGCCGAGAACGCGGTCACCCAGGAATTCGAAACGCTCGTAGTCGACGCCGGCATGGGTCGACCGGGCGCTGGCATGGGTCAGCGCCCGCTGCAGGCGCTGGCGGTCGGCGAAGACATGGCCGGTGCGCTCGACAAGCGCTTCGGCAAGGGCATCGGCGGTCAAACGCTTGCTGGCCGCCATCGCTCTAGTGGACGAAATGGAACAGGCGCCCGGCGCGCATCAGCGACGGCCACTTCCAGATCTCGAGCGGGCTCGCCTTGCCGGCGATCGAGAAGAAGATGACGTTGGCGCGGCCGACAAGGTTCTCGGCCGGCACATAGCCTACGGCGAAGCGACTGTCGGAGGAATTGTCGCGATTGTCGCCCATCATGAAATAGTGCCCGGCCGGCACGACGAATTCGCGCGTGTTGTCGCCGATCGAATCGGAATTGATGTCGAGCGTGTCGTAGCTGACGCCGTTCGGCAGCGTTTCACGGTAGACGTCGATGGGCCGGTTTTCCTCGGTGACATCGGGATTGTCGATCTGGCCGGTCTTTACGCGCGGCACGCCGACATCATTGATGAAAAGCTGGCCATCCTTCACCTGAATCTTGTCGCCGGGCAGGCCGACGACGCGCTTGATGTAGTCGACCGACGGATCCGGCGGGAACTTGAACACCACCACGTCGCCGCGCTTGGGCTCGGAGCCCCAGATGCGGCCCGAGAAGAGATCGGGACCGAAGGGCAACGAGTACCGCGAGTAGCCATAGGACCATTTGGTGACGAAGAGATAGTCGCCTTCGAGGAGCGTCGGCCGCATCGAGCCCGACGGAATGGAGAAAGGCTGGAAGAGCAGCGTGCGGATGACGAGCGCGAGCAGCAGAGCCTGGATGATGACGGAGAAGGTTTCACCAAGCCCGCCGGATTTCTTCTGCGATTTTTCAGCCACGCTCATGTCGTCCTCGATTGTGCGATGTTGGTATAGAGTCTCGGCGGGCGCTGAGCAACGTCATGCCGCTCGTGGTCAAATGGAATCAATGTGGCGCTTGTTCGGCGGGCACTGCCTCGATGATCACAAAGGCTTGAGCAAGCGGGAAATCATCGGTGATGGTGAGATGGATCAGCGCACAGTGGCCTTTCGGCAGGATTTTCTCCAGCCTGGCCGCGGCGCCGCCGGTCAGCGCCATGGTCGGCGCGCCGCTCGGCAGATTGACCACGCCCATGTCGCGCCAGAACACGCCCTCGGCCATGCCGGTGCCCAACGCCTTGGCGCAGGCCTCCTTGGCGGCGAAGCGCTTGGCATAGGAGGCAGCGCGGGCGGCGCGCTTTTCCGACTTGGCTTGTTCGACCTCGGTATAGATGCGCTGGACGAAGCGCCGGCCGTGCCGCTCCAGCGATTTTTCGATGCGTCTGATATCGATCAGGTCGCTGCCGATGCCGATGATCATTCCGCCGGCACTTCCCGCCCGCCCTGCCGCGCTTTCTTCTGGGCGCGCTCGACCATGCGCTTCCTGCGCTGCTCGCGAAACACGGTCATGCCCCAGCGCGTGATGGCGTAGAACACGAGTCCGAAGACGAGGCCAAGCGGCACCGCGCCAACGAGCATCGGCTCCAGAACGGGGTGCCAGAGCTTCGCGAAGGAGAGCTTGTGCATCATTTCGCCCAAATGCTCGGGCGGGCCGTGCTTCGGCAGGTGCTCATGCAGGAGCAGTTTGCCGGTTTCCCAGGACGCGCCCCACAAAAGCGGGAAGGTCAACGGATTGCCGAAGAACACGGCGCCGAGCGCCGCCGCGACCAGATTGCCGGCGATGATCCAGCACAAAACGGCAGCGACGATGAAGTGGAAGCCAAGCGGGAAGAAGGAAGCGAAAACGCCCGCGGCGACGCCGGCGGCGACGGAATGCGGCGTCGCCTTCAGCCGCAGGATGCGTTTGGAGAAATATTGCACGGAACGCGAGAACGAGCGGCGCGGCCAAAGATAAGTACGCACCCGCTCCAGGAGGCCATCAGGCTCTCGGCGTCGAAAAAGCACTCTGTTCCAGTTCCCGGTCCAACACGCGCTGCCCCTGCCCACCGGGACGCGCCACACATATCTTGCGCTTCGATGACGCAGAAAGGCAACAAGTCTTTGATATAGCGACGGCCAGGCCGCGTAACAACGAAACGCCGCCGCGATGGTCTGCCGCAGGCTGTAACAACGGCTTCATTCTGGCGAAACTGAGGAGAAGAACCAGGATGCGGAGCCGATGATCACCATTCGACCGGCGCGGGCCGAGGACGCCGAAGCATTGCCGCCTATCGAACAATCGGCCGGGGAAGCGTTCCGCGCCATTCCGGAACTGGCGTGGCTCGCCGACGGAGACAATGTCAGCCCGGAGCGGCACCGCGCGCTGATCGCCGGTAGCGCATGCTGGGTTGCCGCCGACGATCAGGACCGGCCGGTCGGGTTCCTGAGCGCCGGGATGGAGGGCGATACGCTGCATATCTGGGAGTTGGACGTTCGCCTCGACCGGCAGGGTTCGGGCATCGGCCGGGCTTTGCTTGAAAGGGCGGTCGGGGACGCCAGGCAGCGCGGCCTGGCAGGGGTGACGCTGACCACGTTCCGCGACGTCGCCTGGAACGCGCCCTTCTATCAGCGGTGCGGATTTCGCATCCTGGAGGGCGCCGAGGTCGACAGACGGCTGGCCGATCTGCTCAGCGACGAGGCCGATCACGGCATGGCTTTGGGCCAGCGCTGCGCCATGCGGCTCGATCTCAGTCGAGCCGGTACTCGCTGACCTCGACCAGATTATCGTCGGGATCGCGGAAATAAACCGACATCATCGGGCCGCGCGCGCCGGTGCGTAAGACCGGACCGACTTCGATCGCCACGCCATTGGCTTCGAGGCTAGCCTGGACTTCGGCAAGCGGCACTGCCGCCACGAGGCAGAAATCGCCGGAACCGGGCGTCGGCGTCTTGGCCTTAGGCTCGAAAGTACGGCCGACCTCATGCAGGTTGATCTTCTGCACGCCGAACAGAAGCGCGGTCGGCCGGTTCGGTTCATCCAGGCGCCGCATGCCGAGCACACGCTCGTAGAAGTCACAGGTCGCCTCCACCGAGCGAACCGTCAGCACGAAATGGTCGATGCCGGCGATCATCGCCGCCTCGGCGCGCATCTCCGGGAAGGAGATTCAAGCGATGCGCCCAAGTGCTTGTTTTCATACATTGCGATGTCAGATGTTGCGGCTTCCCGGCTTAACGGCGGGAATGGCGGCGAGTTCCGGCGGCAGGCGGTCGGCGGGATAGGCCGGCACCTCATATTCGGCAAGCGCGATCAGCGGCACGCCGACATCGGTCTTACCGGCCGAGCGGTCGATGATGCAGGCGGCCGCCACCACTTCCGCGCCGATCTCGCGCATGCAATCGATGGTCTCGCGGATCGACAGGCCCGTGGTGACGATGTCCTCGACGATGACGACGCGCGAGCCTTCGGCAATCTCGAAGCGGCGGAGCCTGAATTCGCCCCCTTCCCGCTCGACCCAAATCGCCGGCGCGCCGAGATGACGGGAGGTCTCATAGGCCGGGATCAGGCCGCCGATCGCCGGGCCGACGACATAGTCGATCCTGCCCGGCACCGCTTTCCGGATTTTCTCGGCCAGCGCCTTGCACAGGCGCTCGGTCTTGTCGGCATGCATGAAGACCCGCGCCTTCTGCAGGAAGACCGGACTGCGCAGGCCGGACGTCAGGATGAAATGACCTTCGAGAACGGCGCCGGCCTCACGGAAAATGCCCAGCACTTCGTCGGTGTTCATTTTTATCCCCCATTCAATCCCTGACCCGTTCCACTTTTCGCGGTCAGGGTCCAGTCATTTAGCCGTTAACGCGCCGCGCATCGCTGACGCTCGAATTGTCCTTCAACTGCGACAGCAGCCGGTTGAGATGCTTGAGGTCCCAGACCTCGAGATCGATCAGCATCTCGGTGAAATCGGGCGCCGTGCGTATCATCGACAGCGTGTGGATGTTGGCGTCGTTGGACGCCACCACCTGGGCGATGTCGGCCAGCGAACCCGGCGCATTGATGGCAGTGACCGAGATGCGCGCCGGGAAACGTTCCTTGGTGCGTTCGTCGATGTCCCAGCGCACGTCGATCCAGCGCTCGGGCTGGTCGTCGAAGGCCTGCAGCGCCGGCGACTGGATCGGATAGATGGTAATGCCGGTTCCGGGCTGGATGATGCCGACGATGCGGTCGCCGGGCACCGCCCCTTCCGGGGCGAAGCGCACCGGCAGGTCACCGCGCACGCCACGGATCGGCACCGCGCCGTCGCGTTGCTGGTCCTTGTCCTTTCGCGCGGCGCGAGTGCCGGGCATCTGGAACAGCATGCCGGCAGCGTTGCGGATCTTCGACCAGCCTTCCTCGCGCTGCTTGGGCGGCGCGACGGTGACGCGCTCGTCCTTATAGTCGGGGAAGACCGCTTTCATGACATCGGTGGAGCTCAGCTCGCCGCGGCCGACCGAGGCCAGCACGTCCTCGATGTCCTTGCGCGCCAGCCGGTGCAGAACCGGCTTCAGGCTCTCCTTGGTGAAGGTCTTGCCGGCGCGCTCGAAGGCGCGCTCGAGGATGCGGACGCCGAGGCCGGAATATTGCTTGCGTATCGCATTCTTGGTGGCGCGGCGGATCGCGGCCCGCGCCTTGCCGGTGACCACGACCGATTCCCAGGCTGCGGGCGGCACTTGCGCCTTGGAGCGGATGATCTCGACCTCGTCGCCATTCTTCAGTTCAGTCATCAACGGCATGATGCGGCCATTGACCTTGGCGCCGACGCAGGTGTCGCCGACGTCGGTGTGGACGGCATAAGCGAAGTCTATCGGGGTCGCGCCGCGCGGCAGCGCGATCAGCATGCCCTTGGGGGTGAAGCAGAACACCTGGTCCTGGAACAGCTCCAGCTTGGTGTTCTCGAGGAAATCCTCTGGATTGTCGCCCTCGGCCAGTTGCTCGATGGTGCGCCGCAGCCAGGCATAGGCGTTGGTCTCCCTGGAGATCGCATGCGCCGCGCCGTTCACCTTGCCGCCTGTGTCCTTGTAGATCGAATGGGCGGCGACGCCGTATTCGGCGATCTTGTTCATCTCCTTGGTGCGGATCTGCAGTTCGACGCGCTGGCGCGACGGGCCGACGATGGTGGTGTGGATGGAACGGTAGTCGTTCTGCTTCGGCGTCGAGATGTAGTCCTTGAAGCGGCCGGGCACCATCGACCAGGTGGTATGGATGGCGCCAAGCGCGCGGTAGCAGTCATCGACGGAATCGACCACGACGCGAAAACCGAAAATGTCGGAGAGTTGCTCGAAGGAAAGCGCCTTGGCCTCCATCTTGCGGAACACCGACCATGGCTTCTTCTGCCGGCTCTTCACGCTCGCCTTGATCGCGCGCTTCTCGAACAGGCCGGAAAGCGCCGTCTCGATCTCCTGCAGGACGCCCTTGTTGCGCTCGAAAATCTCGGCGAGCCTTGCGGTGACGGCGCGATAAGCCTCCGGATTGATGTAGCGGAAGGCGATTTCTTCCAGTTCCTCGCGCATGCCCTGCATGCCCATGCGCCCGGCCAAGGGCGCATAGATGTCCATCGTCTCCTCGGCGATGCGCAGGCGTTTGGACTCGGGCATATGGTCGAGCGTGCGCATGTTGTGCAGGCGGTCGGCGAGCTTGACCAGAAGAACGCGAATATCCTCGGAGATCGCGAGCAGGAGCTTGCGCAAATTCTCCGCCTGCTCGGCCTTCTTCGAGACCAGGTCGAGCTTCTTCAGCTTGGTGAGGCCTTCGACCAGCTTGCCCATTTCCGGACCGAACAACTCGTCGATCTCGGCTCTTGTCGCCGTCGTGTCCTCGATCGTGTCGTGCAGCAAGGCAACGGCGATCGTCGCCTCGTCCATATGCATGTCGGTGAGGATGGCGGCGACTTCGAGCGGATGCGAGAAATAGGGATCGCCCGAGGCGCGCTTCTGGTGGCCATGCTTCTGCATGGCATAGACATAAGCCTTGTTGAGCAGCGCCTCGTTGACGTCAGGCTTGTAGCGCTGGACGCGCTCGACAAGCTCATACTGACGCATCATGGGCGGGATCTCGCGGTGCTGAAATGATTGATGCGCCGCACTGGCGTGCGACGCACCTCATAGATAGCCACGAAACTTAAGATACGGAAGTCCTGGATGGTTGATCCAACCCGGACAAAAGCTCTTAGTAGTCGTCGCTCTTTTCGGGCGGCACCAGACCTTCGATGCCGGCGAGCAAGTCTTCCTCGCTCATGCGGTCGAACGTAACGTTCTCCTCAGCGTCGTCGGTGCCGGCAGCAGCGACGGTCGCGCCGGTCTCGTCGGTGATCGCCTCGCCCTCGGCTTCCGGCTCGTCGACCTCGACATGCTTCTGCAGCGAGTGGATCAGGTCTTCCTTGAGGTCGTCGGGCGACAGCGTCTCGTCGGCGATCTCGCGCAGCGCGATGACCGGGTTCTTGTCATTGTCGCGCGGAACGGTGATCTGCGCGCCCTGGCTGATCTGGCGGGCGCGGTGGCCGGCAAGCAGCACGAGTTCAAAACGGTTGTCGACCTTGTCGATGCAATCTTCAACGGTTACGCGGGCCATGGACTGCCCCTTTCATGCGATGGATTTGATGGAAAGCTGACGCGCTCCATAACGCGGGCGCGGCCGAAATACAAGCTTCATGGCGTCGACGTCAGCTTTGCCGGCCGTTGCCTGGCTCATCACCGCGCTACGCCATGAAGCTGCCCACATAGTGGCGATCACAATTGCTTGCAATGCAGGGGCCTGCCCTTGGATATCCACAAATTGCGCGTTATCTCGGATGTGACGGTACCGAGGCCCATTTGTCGGACCTATTCGTCAAACGCTTTTAGACGACAGAAATTTTCGAAAGGAATGTTTTTCAATGTTCGATCCCCGTGAAAAGATCGCTCTTTTCATCGACGGCGCCAATCTCTATGCCACGTCCCGGGCGCTGGGCTTCGACATCGACTACCGCAAGCTCCTGTCGAGCTTCCAGAAGCGCGGCTACCTGCTGCGCGCTTACTATTACACCGCGCTGGTCGAGGATCAGGAATATTCATCGATCCGGCCGCTGATCGACTGGCTAGACTATAACGGCTTCAAGGTGGTGACGAAGCCCGCCAAGGAATTCACCGACTCGACCGGCCGCCGCAAGATCAAGGGCAACATGGACATCGAGCTGACCGTCGATGCGCTGGAGCTCGCCGATGTCGTCGATCACTATGTGATCTTCTCCGGCGACGGCGACTTCCGCACGCTGGTCGAAGCGCTGCAGCGGCGCGGCCGCAAGGTGTCGATCATCTCGACCATGGCTTCCCAGCCGCCGATGATCTCCGACGACCTGCGCCGCCAGGCCGATCATTTCATCGACCTGATGTCGTTGAAGAGCGAAGTCGGCCGCGACCCGTCCGAGCGGCCCGCGCGCCGGCCGGAACCCGCCGAGGTCGACGAGGACGATTATTGACGAGCGGCGGCCTTGATCGCCGCGCCCTCCCCCGAACCCGGCCATGACTGCCCGCTCTGTCCGCGGCTGTACGATTTCATCGCGGCCTGGCGCGAGCGCGAGCCCGGCTGGTTCAACGCGCCGGTGCCAACCTTCCTTCCCCCGGAAGGCGAAGGTTCCGTCAGGCTGCTGATCGTCGGGCTGGCGCCCGGCCTGCGCGGCGCCAACCGCACGGGACGCCCCTTCACCGGCGACTACGCCGGCGACCTGCTCTACGGCACGATGATCGCGCATGGCCTGGCGCGCGGCGAGTTCAAGGCGCGGCCGGATGACGGGCTCGAGCTTGTCGGCACGGCCATCACCAATGCGGTGCGCTGCGTGCCGCCGGAGAACAAGCCGGTGGGTGCCGAGATCGCCACCTGCCGGACCTTTCTCAAGCCGACCATCGCGCGCTTTCCCAATCTCAGCGCCATACTGACGCTGGGCTCGATCGCGCATCAGTCGACGGTGCGGGCATTGGGCGAGCGCGTGGCGGCCATTCCGTTCCGCCACGGCGGCCGGCAGCAGGCCGGCGGTATCGCGCTGTTTTCCAGCTATCACTGCTCGCGCTACAACACCAATACGGGCGTGTTGACGCAGGAGATGTTCGTCAATGTGTTCAAGGAGATCGCGACGTTCCTGAAGACCTAGATTCAGGGCGCGGATAAAGCGGCCAGCGTCTCGCGGCTGCCCTTCAAAACGTTGAGATCGACATCGCCTTCGATGCCGTCGACGCGGCCCATGTTGTGATACTGCCAGTAGATCCAGTCGTTCTCGCGCGGCCTGATCGCCAGTGACCGCAGCCAGCGCTGGCGGCTGAGGATGCTGCCGGAATAGGCGTCCGCCGCCTCGTCGGTCAGATAGAAAACCGCCTGCTTGCCGAATGCTGTCTCGACCGGACCGAGGAAGGCGGCGAGCTCGGCGTTCAACTGTTCGGGAGACAGACGCTGCGGGCAATTGCCGCCGAACTCGATGTCGACCACCGGCGGCAGAAGCGGCTCGCCCCGCGGCACCACCGCAATGAAGTTCCTCGCCTGATCGGCGCCGGGGCGGCAGAAGGTGAAGAAATGATAGGCGCCGACCGCCAGGCCGGCCGCGCGGGCTTCGCGCAGGTTGGTTGCGAATTGGGTATCGACATGGGTGCCGCCTTCGGTTGCCTTGATGATCGCGAAGGCGACATCGTCTGCCGCGACGCGTTGCCAGTCGATCTTTCCCTGATGGTGGGAGACGTCGATGCCCCGGATCGGGAACTCCGCGCGGTCGGGCGAAAAGCCACGGAACCAGAAATAGGCGCCTGCCGCGACAGCACAGGCGACAACCACGCCGGCAAGGCCCCAGAAAACAATCCGCTTCCCCAAGACCATCCCCCTGTCGCAAAGGCGCGTGCGCGCCGGACCAGAGAGCCGGCCGGTGGCTTTTTTCAGGCGGCCTGTTTCCGCCGGCGACGAAAGCTCCTTTGTTTTGACGCAATTCCGAACGGAAAACCGCTACGCACTTTTCCTGGAATTGCTTTAGCCGCGTTCTTTCAGCAGCCGGCCCTTTTCGCGCGACCAGTCGCGCTGCTTTTCGGTCTCGCGCTTGTCGTGCAGCTTCTTGCCTCGCGCAATGGCAAGCAGCAGCTTGGCGCGGCCGCGGTCGTTGAAATAGATTTTCAGCGGCACCAGCGTCATGCCTTCGCGCTCGACGCTTTGCGAGAGCTTGGCCATCTCGCGCTTCGAGACCAGCAGTTTGCGGCGGCGGCGCGGCTCGTGGTTGAAGCGGTTGGCCTGCAGATATTCCGGCAGATAGGAGTTGATCAGCCAGATCTCGCCGCCTTCGGCCGAGGCATAGCTCTCCTGGATGTTGGCCTGGCCCTGGCGCAGCGACTTGACCTCGGTGCCGGTCAGCACCAAGCCGGTCTCGATGGTGTCGAGAACCTCATAGGAAAAGCGCGCCTTGCGGTTTTCGGCGACCGTCCTGTTGTTGGGGTCGGCTTTCTTGACTTGATTCATAATGCGGAGAGGTGGCGCCTCATTCCTAATTAATCAAGCCGGCGTGCTTGAGCGCCGCGTCGATCTTTTCCGCGGTCGAAGCCTCGACCGTCACTAGCGGCGAACGCACCACATTCTCGAGCTTGCCCAGCTTCGACAACGCGTATTTCGACCCCGAGACACCAGGCTCAATGAAGATCGCCTTGTGAAGCGGCAGCAGGCGATCCTGCAGGTCGAGCGCCTTGGCGCTGTCGCCGGAAAGCGTCGCTTCCTGAAACTCGGAGCAAAGGCGCGGCGCGACATTCGAGGTGACCGAAATACAGCCGACACCGCCATGCGCGTTGAAGCCGAGCGCGGAGGCATCCTCGCCGGAAAGCTGGATGAAATCCTTGCCGCAGGTCATGCGCTGCTCGGAGACACGCTCGACCTTGCCGGTCGCGTCCTTGACGCCGGCAATGTTCTTGAAGTCGTGGCGCAGCCTGCCCATCGTCTCCGGCGTCATGTCGATCACCGAACGCGGCGGGATATTGTAGATGATGATCGGCAGCCTGGTCGCCTTGGCGACGGCGGCGAAATGCTCATAGAGTCCGCGCTGCGTGGGCTTGTTGTAATAGGGCGTGACGACAAGGGCGGCATCGGCGCCGGCCTTTTCGGCATATTGCACCAGTCCGACCGCTTCCTCAGTGTTGTTGGAGCCCGCGCCGGCCACGACGGGCACCCTGCCCTTGGCCACCTCGATGCAGACCTTGACGACCTGACGGTGCTCCTCGTGCGACAGCGTCGGCGACTCGCCGGTGGTGCCGACAGGAACCAGACCCTTGGTGCCTTCGGCGATCTGCCATTCCACAAATGAGCGAAAGGCTTTCTCGTCGAAGCGCCCGCTCTTTTCGAACGGTGTCACGAGCGCAGTCAGCGAGCCTCTCAGCATGTCGTCCAAACTCCTTGGAACTTTGTCGGTTTATGCATGTCGTCGTCCCAAAACCGGTTCCCACTTTTGGGCGACATGCATCGGTGTTCATTAGATCGGTTGGTTGCGCGCCTTCTAGCCGAAAGCGGAGCCGCGCACCATAGTCTCGACATGGTTCAGCGGCAAGCATGGGAATAGTGCCAGCGGGTGCAATTCGAACGGCCTCGATAACCTTTTGTTTACGAGCCTTTCACGACCTAAGTTTAGGCTTCGCATCGGGTTCTCAAATGCCCGCGCCTGCTGACGATGTGCTAGGATCGTAAAATGCCGACGAAGCGGCCCCATCTTTTCGCGCTTTTGGGCGCGATCGTCGCGCTGATGCCCACCGTGGCGATCGGCGGCAGCGTCGATGTGCGCGCGACAGCCTCGATTCCGGCGCCCGACCCGCCGCAGGCGCCGGGCCAGATGTCGACCGCCCCCGACATAGCGCAACTGAAGAGCGGGCTCGATGCACTCGCCGCCAACAACATCGCCGGCGCGCGCAATGCGCGCGACACGCTGCCCGCCACCTCGCTCGACCGGCACATCCTTGCCTGGGCGATCGCGCTTTACGGCGGCGATCAGGTGCCGAGCGGCGAGATCGCCGACGCGGCCAAGATGCTGCCGGGATGGCCCGGCACGATCGCGTTGCGCAAGAACAGCGAGCGCGCGCTCTATCGCGAGAACCCGCCGCCGCAAGTGGTGGTGCAGGCCTTCGGCCGCAGCCAGCCGCTGACGCCCGAGGGTGTGATCATCCTTGCCCGCTCGCAGATGGCGCTGGGCAACCAGGCGGCGGCGCGCGCGGTGCTGGTGCCGTTCTGGCGCACCGAGAAGCTGGAAGCAAAGGACGAGGCGACCGTCATCAAGGAGTTCGGCGCGCTGATCCCGGCGGCCGACCATCGCTACCGCATGGAGCGCATGTTCTATGCCGACCGGCCGTCCTCGGCGCTGAGGGTCGCCGGCCTCGCTGGCGCACAGCCCCTGGCGGATGCCTGGGCGGCTGCCGACAAGGGCGACAAGAACGCCGCCAAGCTGTTGAAGGCGGTGCCCGCCGCGCAGCGCTCCGCCGGCTATTTCTTCGCCGAGGCGGAATATCTGCGCAAGCAGCAGAAATTCGCCGATGCCGCCGCAATCGTCGTGAAGGCGCCGACCGATCGCGATTCGCTGGTCGACCCCGATGCCTGGTGGGTCGAACGCCGCGTGCTGTCGCGTGAGCTGGTCGACCAGGGCGACATGAAGACCGCCTACAAGATCGTCTCCATGCACGCCGCCGAGAGCCCGCTGAACGCCGCCGAAGCCGAATTCCATGCCGGCTGGTATGCATTGCGCGGCCTCAACGATCCGGCGACCGCCGCCGGGCATTTCACGCGCATCACCGAATTCGCCCAGGGACCGGTGTCGCTGTCGCGCGCCTATTACTGGCTCGGCCGCGCGGCGGAAGTCGGCGGCCCAGGCAACGCCAAGGATTACTTCACGCGTGCGGCCGGCTACGGCACGACCTTCTACGGACAGCTCGCGGGCGAGCGCGTGGGCTTGAGAACGCTCAACATCGGCTATCCGAAACCGAGTGCCGCCGATCGTCAGAGCTTTGACAACCGAGAAGCAGTCGGCGCGATCAAGCGGCTGCAGGAAGCAGGCTACGACCGCTATGCCGAAACGCTCTACCGCGACCTTGCCGGGCAACTGACCAGCCCGGGCGAACTGGCGCTGCTTGCGGTGCTGGCCGAAAAGCAGGGCAACCATTTCATGGCGCTGAAGGTCGGCAAGATCGCCGGGCAGCGCGGCATTGATGTCGGCGCGCTTTCACATCCGCTGGGTGTCATTCCCGATTCGGCCAACATTTCGGGGTCCGGCAAGGCGCTCGCCTACGCCATCGCCCGCCAGGAAAGCGAGTTCAATATCGGCGCCGTTTCCAGCGCCGGCGCACGCGGCCTGCTGCAGCTGATGCCGGGCACCGCCAAGCAGTTGGCGAAGAAGGCCGGCATGACCTTTTCGCAGGCGCGGCTGACGACGGATGCCGGCTACAACGCGACGCTGGGCTCGGCCTTCCTTGGCGAGCAGTTGGACCGCTTCGGCGGCTCCTACGTGCTGACCTTTGCCGGCTACAATGCCGGCCCCAATCGCGCCGCCCAATGGGTGGCGAAATACGGCGATCCGCGCGGCAAGGACGTCGATGCGGTCGCCGATTGGATCGAGCGGATTCCCTACACGGAAACAAGAAGTTACGTGCAGCGCGTGATGGAGAATTATGAGGTCTATAAGATGCGTATTTCAGGGAAATACGACATCGTGGGCGACCTCGTGAACGGGCGCAGCTGAAGACTTTCCCTTCTCCCTTGTGGGAGAAGGAAAGAACTCGCCATTTGACGATCCCCGCCCTCGCCTGTAGCTGTCGATTACCCAGCGAGGAGCGGTATTGCGATGGCGAGCGACGAAGATTTCTCCGACTTCTTCTATCCCTCGCCCGACGGCCTGAAACTTCATGCCCGGATCTATGGCGAACCGAATGCCAAGGGCTGCCCGGCAGTCTGCCTGCCCGGCCTCACCCGCAATGCGCGCGACTTTCATGAACTCGCGATCCATCTTTCCAAGAGAACGGAGAGCCCCCGGAAAGTCATTGCCTTCGACTACCGCGGCCGCGGGCAATCCGACCACGATCCCGATATCGGCCATTATAATGTCGGGGTCGAAGCCGGCGACGTGCTTGCCGGGCTGTCTGCGCTCGGCATCGAACAAGCCGCCTTCGTCGGCACTTCGCGCGGCGGCCTGATCATCCATGTGCTCGGCGCATTGAAGCCGGCCGTACTAAGGGCCGTCGTCCTGAACGACATCGGCCCGGTGATCGAGGTAGAGGGCCTCGCCCATATCCGCTCCTATCTCGACCGCGCGCCGAAACCGAAGACCTTCGCCGAGGCGGTGGATGCCCAGCGGCGCGTGCACGGCGCCGACTTCCCCAACCTGACCGACGCCGACTGGGCACGCATGGTGGGCGCGATCTGCCGCGAAACGGATGCCGGCTGGGTGCCGGATTTCGATCCGGCCCTTGTCGACACGCTGGCCGGCGTCGACTTCGGCAAGCCGCTGCCGGATTTGTGGCCGCAGTTCGACGCGCTCGCCGCCATTCCACTGCTCGCGATTCGCGGCGCAAACTCGAAACTGCTTTCCACGGCGACGCTTCAAGCGATGCAGGAGCGGCACCCCGGCATGGAACAGACCACCGTCGAAGGCCAGGGCCACGCGCCCTTTCTCGAAACCGGCGACTTGCCTGGAAAGATTGCCGCATTCCTCGATCGGGCCGAATATCGAGTAGAAATGAAATAAAGCCCGAGACTATGTCAGCCCGGGCTTACCATCCAAATATAGATTTGCGCATGCCGGCGGGAGCGATCCGCCCGTCTATTCGCCTTTCGAGCGCTTGCGGGGCGCCTTGGCCGATTCCGGCCCCTTCGCTTTCCGAGACGGCGGGGCAGAGGTCGGCGTCGTAAGGGGCGACGCGAACACGGAGGCTTCGGCCGAGCGAGACGACGCCTCGTCGCCGCGTGGCTTCTCGAGAACGACCACACAGCCATCGAGATCGTTGGTGGCCAGATGCGCGTAACGCATTGTCATCGACAAGGTCTGATGGCCCAGCCACATCTGGACGCGCCTTATGTCGATTCCGCCCTGGACGAGCCGTGAAGCGCAAGTGTGACGCAGGATGTGCGGCACCACCTGTTCGTCGGCGCCGAGACCGACTTCGGTCTTCGCCTCGTTCCAGATTGCGCGGTACTGCGCCTGTGTCAGCTTGGTGAACGGGCCTTTCGGCCGGCGTCCTTCCGTGTTCGGCGGCAGCTTGATGACTTCCTTGACGCGCTCGGTCATCGGAATGGTGCGGCTGCGGCCGGATTTGGTGATCCAGAAGGAGACGCGATATTCCTGGATGTCGTTCCATATCAGGCCGAGCGCCTCGCCGAGGCGGCAGCCGGTATCGACCAGGAAGACGGAAAGCCTGTAGGCATCTTCGCTGCGGCTCCTGATCGCCGCAAACAGCCTTGCTTCTTCGTCCCTTTCGAGGAAACGAATCCGTCCCGCCCGCTCCTTCTGGCGGCGGAACTCGGGCAGGCTGTGGATATCTCCCATCTTATGCGCCTTACGCAGCAATTTGCTGAGGGCAGCCATCTTGCGGTTGATGGTTGCGTTGCTGTTGCCGCGCTGGCGCAATGTACCGATAAGATTGTCCAGGGTGTTCTGGTCAAAGGTGCTGAAACGCTCTCCCAGAAGGATCTCGTCTATTTCACCGATGAAAGAGCTGACATTGTATTTATGCCGCCCGTCATCCCAGAGTATATCTCGATAAGCTACGAAAAGCTCTCCGATCCTATACGACTTTACTTCTCGGATCTTGTTGTAGGTGTATCGAAAGTTCGAATTCTGAGAAGAAAATACCGCAAAATGACCAGAGGGCTCACCCTCTTGAATCGCTTCGTTCGACATTTTAGCCACACCCCCTGTGGTTAAGGGACCAGCCCTAACCGCTTGGGAGTGTCCTTTCAAGAGTTTTCGAATCTTGTCGACGATCTCATCCGCCAGCGCGGAACCCACAAGATCGCCCAACAGACCCGATCAGCTTACCGTTTCACCCCCATCCTTTCGTTCGGATTGCCGCCACCGCGGAAACAAAAACGGCCCGGGCGTGGAAGCGCCCGGGCCGGATTTCACCTGTAGGGTTCCAGCCCTTAGAAGTCGCGCTGGAAGCGGACGAAACCACCGAGGGCGTTCTTCTTGCCGTCAGGAATTTCGGTCCAGTTGAAACCGTTCTTCTCGTGGTCGTTGTGAGCCCAGTCAAGTTCGGTGATGACCGAAAAGCCGGGAACGATCGTGTAGGCGACGTTCGCCGCGAGACCGAACTCCTTGGCTTCGTCATACGAAACCTGGAGATTGAACGAGGTCTTCTCGTTGAACTTGTAGGTGCCACCGCCCCACACTGCCCAGTTGCCGCCCCACTGCTTGTAGAAGTTGCGGTCAGAGTTCTTGTCCGTGCCGTAGCCGCCCATGACGAACAGTGTGAATGCGTCATTGACGTTCACGTCCAAGCGAACCTTGCCGGTCCACTCTTCCCAGTTGCTGTTGTAAGCGACGACGCCGCTGATGCCGCCCCAACCCTGGGTCCACTTCACGCCGCCGACGATATGCGGCACGTAGCTGTCGATAAGCTCGCTGCCAGCATCATACCGGCCACCGTCAACGGTATGGTTGGCGAGGCGGTCGGCGTAGTGATAGCCACCGTAGGAATTGCCCTCTTCGAACGAGACAATGGCCGAGAAGCCGTTGCCCGCGTCGAAGGTGTAGCTGATCAGGTTGGTGTCGAAGCCGCCGTAAGGAACGATCGTATCGTTGATGACGGAGCCGGCGTAACCGGTGAAGGTGTCGAAGGCCGATTCGTCGGCGCCGATGCGCAGACCACCGAGCTGGACCCACGCAAAGTGGGTATTAACCGACGAAGCACCGTCGGCGAAGTCGAAACGGGTCTCGGTGTAGGTCTTCAAGGTGCCGAGCTCGGTTTCCTGGCCGGTCCAGGTCTTCAGCGCGAAGCGAGCCTGCTTGTGCCAGGAACGCTGCGAGTCGCCGTTCAGGACGTCGGTCGTGCCGCGGCCCGTAAACGAGCCCTCTTCACCAGCCGAAGCGTCATAGCGGATATAGCCGCCGATGCGCAGGCAGGTTTCGGTGCCCGGGATGTAGAAGTAGCCGGCGCCGTACACGTCGCAGATCTTGACGTATTCAGCCGGTTCCGGCTCGGCGACGGTCACTGCGTCCGCGGCGCGAGCACCGGAAACTGCGACCAGAGCCGCAGCTGAGCCGAGAAGAAGGCTCTTGATGTTCATTTTCTGACCTCCAGTCAAAAGTTAAAAAACGGGTCTGGGTATTTTTTGCTGAAGGACAGCGTTCCCTGCCCCATCCCCACTACCGAAAAAGATGCGCACCGCGCCGCTCCTTCGAAGCTGACATTACCCATGAGCCGGCGCCGTTCAACCAGGATCGTACCGCCGCAACGGCTGTCTGGATGCTATCCCCGGGCGTTGTTGCACAAATGACACGATTTGGCCTCACTCCGAAAGCTCTCGTTAACCATTGAGGTCCGCGTACCGGCTGAATCCGCCCGAATCCGGCACAGGACCGACCGAATGCGGCGGACGGCTGAGTCGACCGCCAAGCGATCGCCGCAGAATCGCCACCTGAAGCGGCGCGAATGCGCAGGCTTGCCCGATTTTTCACTGATTATGGCGCAGGCTTGTTGATTGTGCCGGCGCTTTTCTTTATCCAGCGGCGCAACGGAGAGGTGGCCGAGTGGTCGAAGGCGCTCCCCTGCTAAGGGAGTAGAGGTCAAAAGCTTCTCGTGGGTTCGAATCCCATCCTCTCCGCCACGTCTATTTCCCGCAGCTCCACAACAGCGATGTCTATGTCGGATCGACAAATGATCCGCGGCGTCGTTTCGAATCGCATCAATCAGGACAGGTGACTTCGACCAGGGCTTATTTGCCTGTCACCCTGAAGTCCTGCATCGGGGGCGAAACCGAGGCCAACGCGCGGCAACTTGAGCAACATTTCAAGACCGGATCCGGCAAGGTCTTCGCCAACAAACGGTTTTGGTGGGCAGCGCCTCATTGACCGATCCAAGGTTTATCTCCATGGAATAAAAGGGAAAACGGTTCAATTGCCTGTCTTTTTTCGACCTCCTCCGTCCGATTCTGACTGGAGGTCAGAAAATGAACATCAAGAGCCTTCTTCTCGGCTCAGCTGCGGCTCTGGTCGCAGTTTCCGGTGCTCGCGCCGCGGACGCAGTGACCGTCGCCGAGCCGGAACCGGCCGAATACGTCAAGATCTGCGACGTGTACGGTTCCGGCTACTTCTACATCCCGGGCACCGAAACCTGCCTGCGCATCGGCGGCTATGTCCGCTATGACGCCGGCTTTGGTGATGTTGGCACGTTCACCGGCGCACGCGCCGACGACGTCGTCAACGGCAAAAACCAGGGCACCTGGTACAAAGACGCTCGCTTCACGCTGAAGACCTGGACCGGCCAGGAAACGGAACTCGGCACGTTGAAGACCTATACCGAAACGCGCATGAACTTCCAAAACCACCCGTTCGACAACGGCAACGGCAACAACGCTGAAAACAGCTTCGACATGCACTTCGCCTGGATTCAGCTTGGCGGCCTGCGGGTCGGCTTGGACGAATCGGCCTTTGATACGTTCGTCGGCTACGCCGGCAACGTCGTCAACGACACCATCGTTCCCTACGGCGGGTTCAAGACCGGTGTCGTTCAGTACTACTTCGACGCCGGCAACGGTTTCTCGGCGATGGCCTCTCTCGAAGAAGGTTCCGGCGGCGCCGACCAGGCCGCGCCAGGTGCTACTTATGGTTATGGTGTCGGCACGATCGACAGCTACGTTCCGCACATCGTCGGTGGCCTGAAGTATACGCAGGGCTGGGGTGATGTCGTCGGCGTCGTCGCTTATGACAGCAACTACGAATATGTGTCCGGCAAGGTTCGCGTGGACGTGAACGTGACCAACGAGCTGTCGATTTTCGGCATGTTCGGCTACGCCAGCGAGGGCAAGCTTAACGACTTCAACCCCAACCCGAACACTGCCTTTGCGAACGGTCGCGGCTTCTACAAGCCGTGGGGCGGCGACTGGGGCTTCTGGGCCGGCGGCACCTACAAGTTCAGCGACAAGGCCTCGTTCAACCTCCAGGTGTCGGGCGATCAGTGGAAGGATTACGGCATCGCGGCCAACATTGCCTACACCGTCGTTCCCGGCCTGACGATCACGCCCGAAGTTGACTACCAGCACGTTGGTTCGGATGCTTTCGACCACGGCAACGTTTGGGCCGGCTCCGAGAAGAAGAACTCCGTCGGCGCTATCGTCCGCTTCCAGCGCGATTTCTAAGACCAGGTATTTCTGGGGAGACAGGAGAACCCGGCGGGCAACCGCCGGGTTTTTCTTTTCCGTTTGATGGATGTCGAGATCCCAAAACCGCTGCGCAGTTAGGATGTTGCGTCAGCAGTATATCCGGGGCGACGTTAGAGCGTTTCACCATTTCACGGAAACGGCGCGCCGCTCTATTTCCTTGTTTTTACGCAATTCCGGACGGAAGGCTACGGCGAGACCGCTGAGCCCAACCGCTCACGCTTTTCCTGGAATTACTCTAGGCGTTCGACCTGATTGCGGCGCAGCGCGGTGGAAAGCTTTCAAATCCAGGTGAGACGGCGCCCGGAGCAGCCGCACCCCGTGACCGAAGTCAAACGTCGGCGAGGTCGCCCAAAGCTTCAATCAAAGGCTGGACCTCGCTTTCGTAATTCTTCCAGCGCTTCACGGACGATTTGTATATCGGCTGACGAACCTGCCAGCGGCTGGGCGTGGTGACCGCCCCTTCCCTATCGAAGAAGCGCAGGCATGCGTCATCCCAAGGCAGGCCGAGATGATCGATGAGCCGGCGCGACTGCGCCTCTTGATCCTCTACAAGCGTCTCATAGCGATTTTCAAAGATACGGCTTGGGAAAACCTCGTTCCAGTGACGCATCAAACGGTCATATTCTCGATAGTACAGGCCGAGTGTCCGCAAGTCTGCGTTGTAGCTGTGCGCCGAACTGAAGGGCAGGACATAGCATGACACGCAATTGTCGATGGCATCGCGGCGGCAGTGAATGATGCGCGCATTGGGGAACAGAACGGCGATAAGACCGATCAGCTCAAAATTGTGTGGCTCCTTGTCGACGACGCGGAGCGCAGCAGGCGCCCGCTCCCTGAGGTAGGATAGATGCTCTTCGGCCAGCGTCCTGGTCAGATCCGGTGTAAGGGAATTGACGGGCTTGCCCAAATCTTCAGCCGACGATTTGAGGCCGATTGCGTTTGCTACCCGCCTTAGTTTTGCAAGTTCTCCCGCGCCATGAACCCCGGGATGACTGGCCAGAATCTGTTCCGTCAGCGTCGTTCCGGAACGAGGCATGCCAACCACGAACACAGGGAGATCGGAAGGATCGCCAAGGCCGGACGCGGCAGCAAACAAGCCGGGCGTGAAGATTTCAATTATCGAATCTACGAAACGACGATACTGATCGATGTCGAACCTGTAGCCGGCGGCCTGCTTGGCCTTGTTGAAATGGTCGAATGCTTCCGCGTAGCGCTTGAGATCGTTCTGCACTTTCCCGGCGGCGTAGTGAAGGCTCTGCGCCGCCTCCGCGTTAAGCCCCGGACTGTCGAGTTCGCGAAGAATCGATTGGAGTTCCGGAGGCTCTTCGGTAAATTTCCTGGTCTGCACGAGCTCGTAACAAGCAGCCGCTGCGTCGACGCGGCGTTCGATCGCCTCTTTGAGATAGGCGCCGGCCTCGTCCATACGCCCAAGACCGGTGAGCGCAGCAGCCATTCCGGTCCGTGCCTTGGGGTGATCACGGTTGATCTTCAGCGCCTTCTCATAAAGCGCCAATGCCAGGTCGGGTTTGTCGAACTGGGTATAAACACGCCCCAAGGCGCACAGGGCCTCCACAAGATCGGGCTGTATTTCCAAGGCATGCTGGATGTATTTCATGGCGGCTGAGAATTCACTCAGCTTCGCATAGGCCTCGCCGAAGCTAAGATGGTAGTATGGGTTTCCAGGCTCCTCGGCGGTCGCACGCGCGAAATAGCGCAGAGCCGCTTCGTCGTCATAGCCTAGACAAACCGTGCCCATGATGTACAGCGCCAGTGGATGGTTTGGCGTCCGTGCCAGCACTTCAAGGCATAAATCCTTTGCTTCACCACGTCGTTTGGCCTGTTGGTGCTCATAGGCTCTCTTCAGCAACGCGTCATCAACCTGTGCGTGTGCGAACGAATTTGCCTTCGGCAGGCCTGACTGTGGCGGACTTGCCTGGGGCCATCCGGGTTTCGGCGTGGCGGCGGACTTGAGGTGTTTTGCCCAAGCAGGCGGCAAACGATTGTTCATCATGCCTGCTAGCAATAAAGTACCGACGGAATCCAGTCAAAGCTGGGTGAGCGGCGAGCCTGTCGTTCAAGTATCCGCGAGATCGCCAAGCGCCTCGATCAGCGATTGAATTTCGTTTTCATAGTTTTTCCAGCGCTTGACCGACGTCTTGTAGATCGGCTGCCGGACCTGCCAGCGGCTCGCCGTGGTCACGGAGCCCTCCTTGTCGAAAAAGCGAAGGCAGGCATCGTCCCACGGCAAGCCGATGTAGTCGATCAGCCGGCGCGATTGTGCCTCCTGGTCGTCAACGAGTGTCTCATAGCGATTCTCGAAGATGCGGCCTGGAAGCACCTCGTTCCAATGCCGCATCAAGCGGTCATATTCGCGATAGTATAAGCCGAGGGTTCTCAGGTCATTGCTGTAGCTGTGATAACCATTGAACGGCAGAACGAAGCAGGAAATGCAATTGTCGATAGCGTCGCGACGACAGTGAATGATGCGCGCCTTGGGAAAGAGCAAGCCGATAAGGCCGATCAACTCAAAATTGTGCGGCATCTTGTCGACGATACGCAGTGCCGTGGCCGACCGTTTCGCGAGATAGGACAAATGCTCCGTGGCCAGCGTTTTCGATAGTTCCGGCGTGATCGAATCGACAACGCCGTTCAACTTTGCGGCCAATGAGGGCTTGAGGCCGATGGCATTGGCAACTCGCCCCAACTTGGCAAGCTCCCCCGCGCCATAGACATCGGGATGACTGGCCAGGATCTGTTCCGTCAGCGTCGTCCCGGAGCGCGGCATGCCAACCACGAAAACCGGCTGCTCGGAGGAATCGCCAAAGCTGTGCTCGGCAGCGGCAAACAATCCCGGCGTGAAGACCTCGATCAGCGCGTCGACCCACCGACGGTACTGATCGATATCGAATAGCTTCGAGACCTGTTTCGCCTTCCGGAAATGATCGAACGCCTCATCATAGCGTTTGAGATCATTGAGCACCTTGCCAGCGGCATGGTGGAGCAGCCGGGCACTCCCCGGATCGAGTTTCGAATCGCCAAGCTCCCGGAGAATGGAGCGGAGTTCCGGAGGCTCCTGAGTGAACTTCTGCGTCTGCACAAGATGGTAATAGGCGCCCGGCAGGTCGATGCGCCGCTCTATTGCCTGTTTCAGACAGGCGGCGGCCTCGTCCATGCGGCCCACGCTGCTCAGGGCATTGGCCAGCCCCACCCTGATCTCGGGATGATCGGGATCGATTTTCAGCGCTTTCTCGTAAAGCGGCAAAGCCAGACTGGGCTTATCGGATTCCACATAAGTACTTCCCAAGGCACAGAGCGCCACGACAAGATCGGGCTGCAATTCCAGGGCGTATCGCATGTGCTCGATCGCCGGCGAATGTTCACCGACCTTTACATAGGCCTCGCCCAGGCTGAGGTGATAGTATATGTTGCGCGGCTCCTCCGCGATGGCACGGGCGAAATATTGCAATGCCGTCTCGTCGTCATAGCCCAGGCATACGGTTCCCATAATGTAGAGGGCGCGCGGGTGGTTCGGCGTGTGCGCCAGAACCTGCAGGCACAGATCCTGAGCCTGCTTCGGGCGCTTGGCCTGCTGATGGTCATAGGCCTGCTTCAGCAGCAGGTCGTCGGACTGCGCGCGCGCGTCCGGTCTCGAGGGATTCGCCTGGGGCGATCCCGGCCTGAGCGCCGGAGCGGATGGCTTGGGTACCGGACCGGACTTGATATGCTTGGCCCAGCCGGGCGGCAGACGGTTGTTCATGGCGCTTCGCTAGCAAAAGAAGCCGCCGGAATCCAGCCCGCGCGAGACTGCGCCTCCCACCCCAGCTTGCACCGGTCGGGGGATCACGCTAGCAAGAACGCCTCTTCCACGCGAGCTTTTGCCATGCGCCAGCGCCCATCCCTCACGCCGATCATCGGCGCGCTTCCCACCACGGTTCCGTTCGTCGGCCCGGAGGCGCAGGAGCGCGAGCGCGGCCGGCCATTCCGCGCCCGCATCGGCGCCAATGAAAGCAGTTTCGGGCCGTCGCCGCGCGTCATCGCCCGGATGGAGAGCGTCGCCCGCGATCAGTGGATGTATTGCGACCCCGACAATTACGAGCTGAAGGTGGCGGCCGCCGCGCATCACAAGGTGGCTGTCGAAAACGTGGTTGTGGGCGAAGGCATCGACGGCCTGCTTGGCCTGGTGGCGCGCATGTATGTCGGGCCCGGCGAAGCCGTGGTCACTTCGCTCGGCGCCTACCCCACCTTCAATTTCCATATCGCCGGCGTCGGCGGCCGCCTGGTGACGGTGCCCTATGCCAACGACAAGGAAGACCTGGACGGGCTTCTCGCCAAGGCCGCGAGCGAAAAGGCACCGCTGGTCTATCTCTCCAACCCCGACAATCCGATGGGAAGCTGGTGGGAGGCGCCGGATGTCGTCCGCTTCATTGAAGCGCTGCCGGAAACCACCATGCTGGTGCTCGACGAGGCCTATGGCGAGCTGGGACCCGCCTCGGCGCTGCCTGCGATCGACGTTGCGCGGCCGAACGTCATCCGCATGCGCACCTTCTCCAAGGCTTACGGCCTGGCCGGCATACGCTGCGGCTACGCCGTCGCGGAGGCGGAGGTGATCCGCGACTTCGAGAAGATCCGCAACCACTACGGCGTCAGCCGCATGGCGCAGATCGCCGGCCTCGAGGCGCTTGCCGACCAGGACTACCTGCGCTCGGTGGTGGCGCGCGTGGCCGCGGGCCGCGAGCGCATTTCAACCATCGCCAGGCAGAACGATCTCAAGCCACTGCCGTCGGCGACCAATTTCGTCACCATCGACTGCGTCCGCGATGGCGCCTTCGCGCTGAAAGTGATGCAGGGCCTCCTGTCGCGCGACGTGTTCATCCGCAAGCCTATGGTGCCGGTGCTCGACCGCTGCATAAGGGTCAGCGTCGGGCTCGACCACGAGCTCGACATTTTCGCCGAGGAACTGCCTGGCGTCCTGGCGGCGGCGCGGGGGAACTAGCCCGAGCCCCTGTTGCCTTTGCCCTTTGCTGTGCCAGATTCCGCCAAGTGCAACGCGGAGCACAGGCAATGCAAGGCAAACACAGAACCGTTCGGGCGCATGTTTCCGGTAAGGTTCAAGGTGTGAGCTACCGTGTCTGGACGCGCGGCGAAGCCATGCGCCTCGGACTGACGGGTTGGGTGCGCAACGAGCGCGACGGCTCGGTCGCCGCGCTGATTGCCGGCGCCGATGCCGCTGTCATGGCGATGATCGAACGCCTGTGGCAAGGGCCGCGGGGCGCGCTCGTCTCGAAGGTCGAGATCGAGGAAGCGTCCGACGACGCGCCCGTGGATTTCAGGATCATCGTCTAGTTTCACTTCGCCTCCGCAAACCAGGGCGGGCAACGGGCCCATAAGGTATCTTGAATTAATTGAACGTTCGTTTTATTAACGTTGGTGGAGGCGAACATGGCGCGCACCACAGGTTCCGACGGGGAAAAAACCGAAGCGGCCGTCCGTGAGGCGGCGGTCAGCCTAATCGCGCGCCTCGGCTACGAGGCGATGTCGATGCGGCAGCTGGCGGCGGAGGTCGGCGTGCAGGCAGCCGCGCTCTATCGTTACTTCCCGACCAAGGAGGACCTTCTGTTCACATTGATGCGTGAGCATATGGAAGGCCTGCTCAAGGCTTGGGAAGCGGCGCGGCCGGCGAGCGCTGATCCGGTCACCCGCCTTGCCGCCTATGTCGAGAACCACATCGCCTTCCACATAGAGCGACGTCACGCCACCCATGTCTCCAACATGGAGTTGCGCAGCCTGTCGCACGAAAGGCTGACGCAGATCCTCAAGATGCGCACGGCCTATGAGAAGGAGCTGCGCACGATCCTGCGCGACGGCGCCGAGGCCGGTGTCTTTCAGGTCGACGATACCGGGCTCACCGCCATGGCGCTGATCCAGATGATGACCGGTGTCATCGTCTGGTTCCGGCCGGACGAGCGGCTGTCGATCGCTGAAGTCACGGCATCATATCTTTCGATGACAATGCGCCTGGTCGGCGCGACAATCAGCCATGGCACCGCGCGTCCTTCCGGGCGCGCCAGGGACGCCGTGGCACTCTGATACAGGCATGATCTCCGCGAATACCGGGCATGCGCAGGGAGGAACGGCATGTACACGAATACGCTGAACTTCGGACTTGATCCCGACATCGAGGCGCTGCGCGATACCGTGCGGCGCTTCGCCCAGGACAGGATCGCGCCGATCGCGGCCGAGATCGACCGCTCCAACGAGTTCCCCGCGCATCTGTGGGTCGAGCTCGGCGCGCTCGGTCTGCTCGGCATCACCGCCGATCCCGATTTCGGCGGAACCGGCATGAACTATCTCGCGCATGTCGTGGCGATGGAGGAGATTTCGCGCGCATCGGCCTCGGTCGGACTCTCCTACGGCGCGCATTCGAACCTCTGCGTCAACCAGATCAACCGCTGGGCCACCCCGGCGCAGAAGGAGAAGTACCTGCCTGCCCTTTGCTCGGGCGAGACGGTCGGCGCGCTGGCGATGTCGGAACCAGGCGCCGGCTCGGACGTGGTGTCGCTCAGGCTGCGCGCCGAAAAGCGCAACGACCGCTATGTGCTCAACGGCTCGAAAATGTGGATCACCAACGGCCCCGACGCCGGAACGATGGTGGTCTATGCCAAGACCGATCCGGACCGCCATTCGCGCGGCATCACGGCCTTCATCGTCGAAAAGACGATGGCCGGCTTTTCAGTCGCGCAGAAGCTGGACAAGCTCGGCATGCGCGGCTCCAACACCGGCGAGCTGGTGTTCGAGAATGTAGAGGTGCCGTTCGAGAATGTGCTGCATGAGGAAGGGCGCGGTGTCGAGGTGCTGATGTCAGGGCTCGACTATGAGCGCGCGGTGCTCTCCGGCGGGCCGATCGGGCTGATGGCGGCCTGCCTCGACGTCGCCGTGCCTTACGTGCATGAGCGCAAGCAGTTCGGCCAGCCGATCGGTACGTTCCAGCTGGTGCAGGGCAAGCTCGCCGACATGTACTCGACGATGAACGCCGCGCGGGCTTATGTCTACGCGGTGGCCGCCGCCTGCGACCGCGGCGAGACTACGCGCAAGGACGCCGCAGGCTGCGTGCTCTTCGCCGCCGAAAAGGCCACGCAGATGGCGCTCGACGCCATCCAGTTGCTCGGCGGCAATGGCTACATCAACGATTATCCGGCCGGGCGGCTGCTGCGCGACGCCAAGCTCTACGAGATCGGCGCCGGCACCAGCGAGATCCGCCGCTGGCTGATCGGGCGCGAGATCATGGCGGAGGGGGTGTGACAGTGACGACGCTTCAAACCCAAATCTCCCCGTCCTCCGACACCTTCCGCGCCAATGCCGAGCGCATGCGCGCGCTGGTGGCCGACATCGCCGAGAAGGCGGCAAGCGTCGAGCGCGGCGGCTCCGACGAGGCGCGTGAGCGCCACCAGGGCCGCGGCAAGCTCTTGCCGCGCGAGCGGCTGGCGCAGTTGCTCGACACCGGCTCGCCCTTCCTCGAGGTCGGCCAGTTCGCGGCATGGTCGATGTATGGCGAGGACATTCCGTCCGCCGGCATCATCACCGGCGTCGGCCGCGTCGAAGGCCAGGAAGTGATGGTCGTCGTCAACGACGCCACGGTGAAGGGGGGCACCTATTATCCGCTGACGGTGAAGAAGCATCTCAGGGCGCAGGAGATCGCGCTGCAGAACAATTTGCCTTGTGTCTATCTGGTCGACAGCGGCGGCGCCAATCTGCCCAACCAGGACGAGGTCTTCCCCGACCGCGAGCATTTCGGCCGCATCTTCTACAACCAGGCCAACATGTCGGCGGCCGGCATCCCGCAGATCGCCTGCGTGATGGGTTCCTGCACGGCCGGCGGGGCCTATGTGCCGGCGATGTCGGACGAGACGATCATGGTGCGCAACCAGGCGACCATTTTTCTCGGCGGCCCGCCACTGGTGAAGGCCGCCACCGGAGAGGATGTCAGCGCCGAGGAGCTCGGCGGCGCCGATGTCCACACCAGGCTTTCCGGAGTCGCCGATCACTACGCCATGGACGACGAACACGCCTTGGCCATTTGCCGGCGCATCATCCGGAACCTGAATCGCAACAAGGCCGTAAGCCTGAATTTGCAGAAGCCGATTCAACCGCTTTACGATCCGCGGGAACTCTACGGCGTCGTGCCGACGGATCTGCGCCAGCCCTATGACGTGCGCGAGGTGATCGCGCGTCTCGTCGACGGTTCGGAGTTCGACGAGTTCAAGCAAAACTACGGCACGACTTTGGTCACCGGCTTCGCGCATCTGCACGGCATGCCGGTCGGCATTATCGGCAATAACGGCGTGCTGTTTTCCGAAAGCGCGCTCAAGGGCGCGCATTTCATCGAGCTCTGCTGCCAGCGCGGCATTCCGCTGGTCTTCCTGCAGAACATCACCGGCTTCATGGTTGGGCGAAAATACGAGGCCGGCGGCATCGCCAAGGACGGAGCCAAGCTGGTCATGGCGGTCGCCACCGCGAAGGTGCCGAAGCTCACCGTGATCATCGGCGGTTCCTTCGGCGCCGGCAATTACGGCATGTGCGGCCGCGCCTATTCGCCCCGCTTCCTGTGGATGTGGCCGAACGCGCGCATCTCGGTGATGGGCGGTGAGCAGGCGGCGACGGTGCTCGCCATGGTCAAGCGCGAGGGCATCGAGCGCAAGGGCGGTGAATGGAGCGCCGACGAGGAAGCGAAGTTCAGGAAGCCGATCCTGATGAAATACGAGCATGAGGGCCACCCGCTCTACTCCTCGGCGCGGCTCTGGGATGACGGCATCATCGATCCGGCCAGGACCCGTGAAGTGCTGGCGCTCAGCCTCTCCGCGGCGCTCAATGCCGGCATCGAGGAGACGAAATTCGGCGTGTTCAGGATGTGACGATGGGCGCTCTCGGCGACAGGATCCGCGTGCACACCGGCGACATCACCAGGCTCGCGGTCGATGCCATCGTCAACGCCGCCAATTCATCGCTGCTCGGTGGCGGCGGCGTCGACGGCGCCATCCATCGCGCGGCGGGGCCGGAGCTGGTCGCCGAATGCCGCACGCTTCACGGCTGCAAGACCGGCGACGCGAAGCTGACCAAGGGTTACCGGCTGCCGGCGTGCTATGTCATCCACACGGTGGGGCCGGTCTGGCAAGGCGGCGGCAAGGGCGAGGCGGAGCTGCTCGCCTCCTGCTATAGGCGTTCGCTCGAAATCGCCCGCGACCATGACTGTCGCACCATCGCCTTCCCGGCGATCTCGACCGGCATTTACCGCTTTCCCAAGGACGAAGCGACCAGTATCGCCGTAGGCACGACAGCCGACTTCTTGCGACAAAACACGGTGCCGGAGGTCGTTACTTTCTGCTGCTTCGACGACCAGATGGCGGAACTTTACCGGCGGGCCGCTGCTGACGCTGAGAAAGACTGAACTTATGGACCACGCGATTCCACAGTACAGGCAAGTGCGAATTTCCAAACGCCCGCTGGCGCGGGCGAAAAATATTCGTTATTCCTCATCTTGCACTGGGCAAATGGGGTTGGGTGGAAATGATCTCGAAATATTGCCGCAAGCCGATCGTCTCGATGCTTGCCGTAGTTCTAATATTCGCAGCACCCGCCGCCGCGGTGGCAGAATCGCTGGCTGGCAAGATGGGGGACAAGCGGTTTGCTCCAAATTTGTCGCTGGATCCAAAGGAAGCCTGCTACAAAACTTATCTCGCCTACAAAGCGGCGAGCGGGCATTCCGCCTACGCGACGACCTTCTATTCGCGGGTGGTCGATCTTTACATAATTTGTGGAGCAAAACTCAACGCGCCGACTCAGAAGGCGGCGGAAGAGATCGCTTTGCGCAACTGCCAGTACGGCCTGAAAAAGTGGAAGGTCAGAACCGCGAGCGGCGGCTGCGCGATCGCAGTTTCGAAGTAAATCGGCGCCTTCTGGACTGGCGCCACCCGCAGAAAAACGGGAGGGCTCCATGTTCGGTAAGATCCTGATCGCCAACCGCGGCGAGATCGCCTGCCGCGTCATCCGCACCGCCCGCAAGCTCGGCGTGCGCACCGTTGCCGTCTATTCCGATGCGGACGCCAAGGCCCTGCATGTCGAGATGGCCGACGAGGCGGTGCATATCGGCCCCTCGCCCGTCGGCGAGAGCTATCTGCGCAGCGACAGGATCGTGGCGGCGGCACTCGCCACCGGTGCCGAGGCCATCCATCCCGGCTACGGCTTCCTGTCGGAAAACCCCAATTTCGTCGATCAGGTGACGGCGGCAGGCCTCGTCTTCATCGGCCCCTCCGCCGCCTCGATCCGCGCCATGGGATTGAAGGACGCCGCCAAGCGGCTGATGGAAACAGCCGGCGTGCCGGTGGTGCCCGGCTATCACGGCGAGGCGCAGGAAATCGTGTTGCTCGCGTCCAAGGCGCGCGAGATCGGCTATCCGGTGCTGATCAAGGCGCGGGCCGGCGGCGGCGGCAAGGGCATGCGGCGCGTCGACCACCCCGACGATTTCTCGGAAGCGCTGTCCGGCGCGCGGCGCGAAGCGAAAGCAGCGTTCGGCGACGATCGCGTGCTGGTGGAAAAATATGTCGACAAGCCGCGCCATATCGAAGTGCAGGTGTTTGGCGACAATTTCGGCAATGTCGTGCATCTCTATGAACGCGACTGCTCGGCGCAGCGCCGCCACCAGAAGGTGATCGAGGAGGCGCCCGCCCCCGGCATGACGCCGGTGCTGCGCAAGGCGATGACGGAGGCGGCCGTGAAGGCCGCCAAGGCGATCAATTATTCGGGCGCCGGCACGATCGAGTTCATCGTCGACGCCTCTCAGGGGCTCAAAGCCGACCGCTTCTGGTTCATGGAGATGAACACGCGGTTGCAGGTCGAGCACCCCGTCACCGAGATGGTCACCGGCGTCGATCTGGTCGAATGGCAGCTTCGCGTCGCATCCGGCGAAAAACTGCCGAAAATGCAGGGCGAGATCGCGCTTGCCGGCCACGCTTTCGAGGCACGCCTCTATGCCGAGGATGCCGCGAAGGGTTTCCTGCCGGCGACCGGCACGCTGCATCATCTCAAATTCCCCGACGCCGCGGCGGAAGGCGCCGCGATGCGCATCGAGACCGGCGTGCGTGCCGGCGATGCGATCTCGCCCTTCTATGACCCGATGATCGCCAAGCTGGTTGTTTACGGCAAGGACCGGGCCACGGCGCTCGGCGCGCTGCGTGATGCCCTCGCCCGGACCGAAGTCGCCGGCTCGACCGTCAACACCGCCTTCCTGGCGGCGCTCGCGGCCGACGCCGATTTCGCGGCCGGCGACGTCGATACCGGGCTGATCGGCCGGCATCAGGAGGCGCTCACCACCATTCCCGGGCCGGGCGACGAGACGATCGCCGCGGCGGCGCTTGCCGCGATGGATGCCGGCACGCCGGGTCCCGCCGCCGATCCCTGGTCCACGCTTTCCGGCTATGCGCATTTCCACACGCTGTCGCGCCGCATTCGCCTGCGCCATGGCGAGGAGAACATCCTGGCCAAGGTTTCGGCACGGCCGGACAGCCGCTTCCAGGTGGCGCTGGAGGCACCGCATGATGCGGTGAACACGCACGATTTGCGGACCATGCCGCATGCCGCCCGCTGGCCCGGCCACGTTACCGTCTTCGAGGGCGCGGTCGGCTATACGTTCACGGTTCCCGATCCGCTTGCCAAGGCCGACGAGGCGGGAGCCGCCGCAGGCAGCCTGCGCGCGCCGATGCCAGGCCTGGTCAAGCTGGTGCGCGCCGCGGCGGGCGATGCCGTGATCAAGGGCCAGCCGCTGTTGATCCTCGAAGCCATGAAGATGGAGCATATGATCGCCGCCCCGCATGACGGCGTGATCGCCGAGATCGCGGCCGAGGGCGCACAGGTCAGCGACGGCACGGTGCTGGTCCGGTTCGCGGAGGACGGCCAGGGCTGAATAGCTATGTCGGCGGGACAGCGCCGGCCTCGCCTGTACGTCAATGCCACGGCACAAACGAAAATGGCCGGGACGAGCCCGGCCATTTCCTCGATTGCAGAACCGAATTACGGCTGGATCGGCGCGTATTTGCCGTCGTGCCACTGGTTGATGTCGTAGCTGGCGTTCTTCAGGTCGCCCTTCTCGTCGAAGACGACGTCGCCGACGACGGTGCTGATCGGCTTGCCGTCCTTGAGCGCCTCCGCGACCTTGGCCGGATCGTCGGTGCCGGCGCGCTTGACGCCTTCAGCCACGGCCTGGATCACCGCATAGGAGAACAGCGTGAAGCCTTCCGGCGTGAAGCCGCCGGCCTTGATCTTGGCGACGGCGTCCTTGGCTTCGGGCTTCGACTGCGGGTCCGACGGGAAGACAAACATGGTGCCTTCACCGGCCGGGCCGGCGACCTGCCAGAATTCCGGCGAGGCGATCGAGTCCGGCATGATCAGCTGGAACTTGACGTTCTGCTCGGCCGCCTGACGCAGGATCAGGCCCGCCTCCGGGTGATAGCCGCCGAAATAGACGACATCGGCCTTCAGTTCCTTCAGCTTGGTGACGAGGGCCGAATAGTCCTTCTCGCCGGCATTGATGCCTTCATAGTCGACTTCCTTGAGGCCGCCGGCATTCATCGTCGCCTTCACCGCATCGGCGACACCCTGGCCGTAGGCGCTCTTGTCGTGCAGGACGACAACATTCTTGCCGGCGTATTTCTTGGCGATCCAAGGGCCGATGAAGGCGCCCTGCGCGTCGTCACGCGTGTAGAGGCGCATGATGGTCGGCCAGCCGGCCTTGGCCGCGGCATCGGTCAGCACCGGGTTGGACGAGGCGGGGCTCATCATCAGCGCGCCGGCTTCGGCATAGACGGCCGAGGCCGGAATGCTCGAGCCCGAGCAGGCATGGCCGTCGACGAACTTGACGCCGTTGGCGACGATGCGGTTGGCGACCGAGACCGCCTGCTTCGGATCGCACTGGTCGTCCTCGATGTCGAGCTTGATCTGGGAGCCGTTGACGCCGCCAGCGGCATTGATCGCGTCGGCGGCAGCCTGCGCGCCCTGCTTGAACTGGTCACCGATGGTGGCGAGCTGGCCGGTCATCGGGCCGACCACCGAAATGGTGATGTCGTCGGCGAAGGCAACCGAGGCGCTCATCATCAGGCCAAATGCGGCCGCGCTCAAAATACCCAATTTTTTCATGACTATAAGAACTCCTCCACTTGCGCGCGCCGCTCCGGCCGCGCTTCTTCCACAGAGCCGGGACAATTTCACCCTTCGCCGAAACTGTCGAGAGCACAATGCGGAAGGTTTTGGTTCATTTAGGCGAGGATTTCTTGGGCCACGCGGCCGATTACCACACGTAATGCAAAAAGCCGCGCCGGCCTTGTCCCGGCCGGTCGCGGCTTTTTTGCAATCGAGCTTCCCCGGCGCCCCGCGCCTGAACCCCGCTCGCTTCCCTGTTCTTGCGTGGCTTCGGTTGTTTCAACCTGCCGCGTTCTCGTTCTTCTTGACCGGCCGTCTTTTCGCGGCCTTGTCCCAATGAATTTCCGAGCGTTGCGCGCTCAGGATCAGTGCATCGTCATCCATTCGCGCGCTTCGCGCAGCGCCGTGGCGATCTCGACTTTCGACATGGTGGCCGACAGCTCCGAGCGCAGCTCGGCGGCGCGGACCGAGCCCTTGATCGCGGCGATGTTGAACCATTTGTGGGCGGCAACGACATCGGTCTCGCAATCGCGGCCGGTCGCATACATCATGCCCAGTTCGAAAAGAATGTCGGCCTGGGCAGTTGCCCCCATGGCGCCGAAGCCGTCTTCAAGCATTTCAAAACGTGCCATTTCAATCCCCTGTCTGGCTCCCGAGAGCTGCCTCCTTTTCCCTTGGGGCGGGGCGCTCTTTCGATGCTTTCGAGGATGACGGCTGGCCTTGAATCTGTCGTTAAATGGCTTGCTTAATTTGAGGAAAACAAAGCTAAAACAAGAGGTAAACGCGAAAAACTGTTAAGCATGGGAATCCAGCGTTTCAGCCATTTTGCATCAAATTCGATGAAAATTGCCGCGAGCGGAATCAAGACTTCGCTAACCACGGAAACCGAAGCGTTTTTCGAGTTTCGTTTATTCCGGGCAATGCAGGGCGCGAAAATCCTTGCAACCTTCCGTGGCGGCACCGCTTTTGTTTTGGCGGGAGCTGGATTAGCTTTACCTTTGCGTAAGGGGCAGGAAGGCGGACCGGAGCCCGCCGCAACCCCATAGGGAGGAGGACAAGATGTTTCGAAAGATGAGCCTGGCCCTGGCGGCCACAGTGATCATGGCGAGCGCCGCGTGGGCCGACCCGATCGAAGGCAGTTGGAAGACGCAGTCCGGCGAGACGGCGACGATCGGCGGCGGCGGCTCGTTCTCCATCACGCTCAAGACCGGCAAATATGCGGGCAAGACGATCGGCTCGATGAAGGCGACAGGCGACAACAAATATGCCGGCAACATCACCGACCCGGCGAACGACAAGACCTATTCCGGCAAGGCGACGCTCACGGGCACGACGCTCAAGATGAGCGGCTGCGTACTTGGCGGCCTGATCTGCAAGAGCCAGACCTGGCATAAGCTCTGATCGCCAGATTCCAGATCATCCGAAACGGGGCCGAACGGCCCCGTTTTCCTTTGGAGCGGCGGCGCTCCGCCGGACCGGCGCTGCGCCACCGGCACCTGTTCAAGACCTCGTCAATCAATTTGAACCGCAGATGAATACCAGTCTCAGAACCGGTTCAGAGGCATTCCGGCATTCTCTCCCGCATTGAAGGAGAGAGAAATGCTTGCCCGTCGCTTCGCAATCGTCTGCCTGCTGATGAGCCTGTTTGGCATGTTCTTCGCCATTCTCGTTGCGGAGGCCGGTCATTCGGCCCGCCCGTGGGAACGGCCGGTGCCTGCGTTGTCGGCCTCGTGAACCAATTCAAGCGTTGAAACGACCAAGCTGGAACGGGGACACCACTAAAATGAACCGCATCGCCGCCATCGCAACCAATGCCCTTCGGCTGCTGCCGCGGGCGACGCTCATCCTGATGCTGCTTGCCGCCCCCGTGTTGGCGGTGCCGATGATGCGCGCCGACACGGGCAACAGGATCGAGGCGCCGCCGCACAAGAACACCAGCGTCGGCTTCGTGCTGCTGATCAGCCTGCAGCGCGGATAAGGCAGCCGAAGAAAAACGACGCGCCGGACCGCTTGAGGCCTGGCTCCCCCTCCCAAGCGCTCTCCTGAGTCTCTATATTGAGCCATGGAAAAGCGAATCTACCCCCAAGCCATCGAATCGGTCGTCATGCCGGAGCCCTTCGGCAAGCAGAGCTTCCACGACGCCAAAAAGGCCGTTGCGGCGCTGCAGACGCTCTACGACCGCAACACAAAATTCCTGCGCGATTCCTTCGCCGCGCTTGCCGCTGGCGGGGACGAGAGCAAGCGCTACCGGGCCTTTTACCCGCAGATCGGCGTCACCACGACCTCGTTCAGCCAGGTCGACTCGCGCCAGGCCTATGGCCATATGCCGACGCCCGGGCATTTCGCCACCACGATCACCCAGCCGCAACTGTTCGAGAACTATCTCATCGAGCAGTTGAGGCTCATCATGCGCAATCACGGCGTGACGGTGACGGTGGCGGAATCGACTACGCCCATCCCGCTGCATTTCGCCTTTCTCGAAGGCACCTATGTCGACGGGGCGGCCGCCGAGCGCATCAAGCGGCCGATCCGCGACCTGTTCGACGTGCCGGATCTCGACGGCACCGACGACCAGATCGCCAACGGCACGTTCGAGGTGGCGTTTGGCGAGCCGCGGCCGCTGGCGCCGTTCACCGCGCAACGCATCGATTATTCGCTGCACCGCATGACGCATTACACAGCGACCAGCCCGCAGCATTTCCAGAATTTCGTGCTGTTCACCAATTACCAGTTCTACATCGACGAATTCGTGGCGCGAGCCCGCGAGCTGATGGCCAGTGGCGACAGCGGCTATGTCGAGTTCATCGAACCCGGCAATGTCGTGACCCGGAACGGGGCAACGGCATCGGAAGGCACGTCGCCGCAGCGCCTGCCGCAGATGCCGGCCTACCATCTGAAGAAGCCCGGCCATGGCGGCATCACCATGGTCAATATCGGCGTCGGCCCATCCAACGCCAAGACGATCACCGACCATATCGCGGTGCTGAGGCCGCATGCCTGGGTCATGCTCGGCCATTGCGCGGGCCTGCGCAACACGCAGGCGCTCGGCGACTATGTGCTGGCGCATGCCTATGTGCGGGAGGACCATGTGCTGGACGACGACCTGCCGGTCTGGGTGCCGATCCCGCCACTGGCCGAAATCCAGGTGGCGCTGCAGGAAGCGGTCGCCGAGGTGACTGGTTTGTCGGGCTACGACCTCAAGCGCATCATGCGAACCGGAACCGTCGCCACCATCGACAACCGCAATTGGGAACTGCGCGACCAGCGCGGACCGGTGCAGCGCCTGTCGCAGTCGCGCGCCATCGCGCTCGACATGGAATCGGCCACCATCGCCGCCAACGGCTTCCGTTTCCGCGTGCCCTACGGGACGCTGCTGTGCGTCTCCGACAAGCCGCTGCATGGCGAACTGAAGCTGCCCGGCATGGCGACCGAATTCTACAAGCGGCAGGTGGCGCAGCATCTCACCATCGGCATAAGGGCGATGGAGAAGCTGGCCGAGATGCCGATGGAGCGGTTGCATTCGCGCAAGCTGAGAAGCTTTTCCGAGACGGCATTCCAGTAGACGCGTGCCGGCCAGCCACCGGCGAGGCAATCGGTCGTCTTGCTTGAGCCGCAATTTGGCCGATAAGCGATCCGGGTGGAAGGCTGGGACAGTCGGAGCAAATGACAACGGGCGGCGCGCGCTTGAGCATGATGGCTCAACTGACATTCCTGGCGATGATGGCATGCTCGGCCGCGTTGCTGGCCGGATTCTTCGGCACGCTGCATCCGGCGTTCGATTCCTTCTCGCATTTCCGCATGCATCTGAGCGTGCTGACGGTCTTGCTCGCGCTGGCGCTGCTTGCCGGCCCCTACCGGCTGCAGGCGGTCGCCGCGCTGGTCTTCGCCATCGCCTGCTTCGCCACGACGACAAGCGCGCTGCCGAGATTGTCGACGCCGCAGGCGGTCGCAAAGCCGGCCGACAGGACCGTCTATAGCCTGCTGCAGATGAACTTGCGCTTCAACAATCCGACGCCGAAGAAGGTGCTGTCGCTGATCGGCCGGACCAATCCGGACGTCATCACGCTCGACGAAGTGTCTGGGATGTGGGCGAAGGAGCTCGGCTATATTGCCAGCGCCTATCCCTATCGGATCCTTTGCGACTATCCCTACGGCATATTCGGCGTCGCGCTGCTTTCGCGCCGCCCCTTCGCCGCCGGCACCGCGCCGCGTTGCGAGCCGCGCGGCGCGATGGCGACCGCCACGATCGATTTCGGCGGCATTCCGGTCAACGTCGCCGCGATCCATCTCAGCTGGCCGTGGCCGAAGGAGCAATACTGGCAGATCGGCGAACTGGCGGAACCGCTGGCCAGGCTCGGCGAGACCGCCATCATGGCCGGCGACTGCAACGCCGTGCCGTGGAGCGCGGCGGTGCGGCGGGTGGCGCGGCTCGGCGGCATGACGCTGATGCCGTCGGCCGGCCCGACCTGGATCCACCGCACGCTGCCCGACGTCCTGCGCCGCTATGCGGGCCTGCCGATCGACCAGGTGTTCAGCAAGGGCGGGGTGACGATCCTGTCGTCGGCCCGGCTGGAGGATACCGGCTCCGACCATTTGCCTGTGCTGGTCGAATTCACGCTGCGGTCCGACAGCAACGCGCCCGAGGACGAGCACAAGTCGGCGCTGGCGACGAATACCTCGTCCAGTGGGGCACGTGGCTAGACCACCTCGACAGGTTCCAAGTCGATCGGACTGTACAGTGTCTCAGTTTGAATTGACCGGATGATCGCCAGCGTCAATCGCCTGTCGCCACGAGCCGAACTTGGATATCCTTGCCGCAAAATCATGGGCCGGTGACATGGCGCGAGTTTGGAAGATTGTACGCCATGGGGCGGCCGACGAATGGGAAGACTCTATCCCAGAGAAGTTGCTGCCCGAAGGCCAGCTAGCTGTGCTTCTCTCGCGGCTAGTTTTAAGCCACCTGCCACCTGCCGCGACATTGCCACGAAACGCACCGCGCTACACGACCTCGCTTACAGTGAAGAATGACAGACTGGGCAACAAGAGCTTCGTCGTGTACGCGAGCGGCAGCCGAATACACTACATTGCGACCTTGGAGGACGCTTCGGGTGCCGACCGGACCTGAAGGCTGAGAAACCCACCGGACGTCGGCAACTGCGCGTCCGGCCAAGTAGACCACAGTTCAGCAGTGGCTTCTGGGCCTATTTCTTGATCAACGCATCGACCAGTTGCTCGACATGGCCGCCGTCGCGGTGCTCGCGCGCGTCGAAGGCGTTCTGCCTGGCCTCGTAATCGGCATAGATCGTGTCGATGCGACGCCTGGCGTCCCGGCGAAGACCGGTGCAGAACCAGTTATCCTGCCGCTTCAGCCCGGCAAGCGCCGTGTCGGTCGCCCGCATCATCTGCTTGGCTATGCGGCCATGGGTGTGCTCGTGCTGGCGCACGCCAGCCATGAAACGCTCCCAGCGCCTGCCCAGGGCCGGACCAGCCTGCGACATGCGGCGCGGAAACGTGTAGGTGATGTCGATCGTGCCGTTGGCCTGCCGCAGCCGGCAGATGCCGTTGTCGCGCGTCACATCGAGCTTCCAATGCACAGCGTAGCCAGTCTCGGCGATGGCGCGCGTGGCATGGCCGTGCCTCGGCCCCAGGCCGTCCATCGCCTCGATCAGTTCCGCGCCGGTCTTGCCGGCGACGTCGTAGGTGCGCACATGCACGGTCAGCCTGGTGCCGGCGGAGGCGGCCCCGCACAAAAGCACGCCGGCAGCAGCTAATATCGCCAGACTGGTCCGCCGCATGTCCGCCTCCTTGTTCGGGCGAAGCAGACCACACTCGGCGCGCGGCTTCAACGGCCTTGGCCGATAAGGCGCGGATCACACATGCGCCGGTAGACCGTGCCTTCGCCGGCTTTCTCTTTGGCGGCGGTCGAGACGGCCCGGTCGGGGCGATCACATCCCCTGATAAACCGGGCCCTCGCCGCCTTGTGGCGGCACCCAGTTGATATTCTGGTTCGGATCCTTGATGTCGCAGGTCTTGCAGTGCACGCAGTTCTGCGCGTTGATGACGAAGCGCACGTCCTTTGCCGCCGGATCGGCGGCGGCGTTGCCGTCCTTGTCCACCCATTCATAGACGCCGGCCGGGCAGTAGCGGGTCGAGGGACCGGCGAAGACATCGTGCTCGGAACGCTGCTGCAGCGCCATGTCGCCGACGATCAGATGGGTCGGTTCGTTCTCCTCGTGGTTGGTGTTGGAAAGGAACACCGAGGAGAGCCGGTCGAAGGTCAGCACGCCATCCGGCTTCGGATAGGCGATCTTCTGATGCTTGGAGGCCGGCTCGAGCGTCGCATAGTCGGCCTTGCCATGCTTCATGGTTCCGAAGGGCGAGAAGCCGAACAGCGTGTTCAGCCACATGTCGAGCCCGCCGATGCCGACGCCGACAATGGTGCCGAAGCGCGACCAGAGCGGCTTGACGTTGCGGACCTTCTTCAGGTCCTTGCCGATATCGGTACCGCGCCAGGCTTCCTCATAGGAAGCGAGCTCGTCATTGGCTCGGCCGCCGGCAATCGCCTCGGCCACATGCTCGGCCGCCAGCATGCCCGAGAGCACCGCATTGTGCGAACCCTTGATGCGCGGCACATTGACGAAGCCGGCCGCGCAGCCCATCAGCACGCCGCCGGGGAAGGAAAGCTTCGGCACGGACTGCCAGCCGCCCTCGGTGATGGCGCGCGCGCCATAACCGATGCGCTTGGCGCCTTCGAAGGTGCCGGCGATCGCCGGATGCGTCTTGAAGCGCTGGAACTCCTCGAAGGGCGAGAGATAGGGGTTCTTGTAGTTGAGGTGGACGACGAAGCCGACCGCCACCTGGTTGTCCTCGAGGTGGTAGAGGAAAGAGCCGCCGCCGGTCTTCATGTCGAGCGGCCAGCCGAAGGAATGCTGCACCAGACCCGGCTTGTGGTTCTCGGGCTTGACCTGCCAGAGCTCCTTGAGGCCGATGCCGAACTTGCCCGGCTCGCGGCCGTCGGCAAGCTGGTATTTGGCGATAAGCTGCTTGGCGAGCGAGCCGCGCGCGCCTTCGCCGATCAGCACATATTTGCCCATCAGCGCCATGCCCGGCGCGTAAGCCGGGCCGTGCGTGCCGTCCTTCTCGACGCCCATGTCGCCGGTGATGACGCCGGTGACGGCGCCGGCGTCGTTGTAGACAAGGCTTGCCGCGGCGAAGCCCGGATAGATCTCGACGCCCAGCGCCTCGGCTTTGGTGGCCAGCCAGCGGCACACATTGCCCAGCGAAACGATGTAATTGCCGTGGTTGTTCATCAGCGGCGGCATCAGGAAGTTGGGCAGGCGGAACGAGCCGGCAGGGCCAAGCACCAGGAAATGGTCCGCGGTCACAGGCGTCTTGAACGGATGATCGCCCTCCTCGCGCCAGCCAGGCAGCAGGCGGTCGATGCCGATCGGATCGACGACCGCACCCGACAGGATATGGGCGCCGACCTCGCCGCCCTTCTCAAGGACGACGACGGAAAGGTCCGGGTTGAGCTGCTTCAGACGGATCGCGGCGGCAAGGCCGGCGGGACCCGCGCCGACGATCACCACGTCGAATTCCATGCTCTCGCGTTCGATTTCGCTCATCGACCCCTCACTGGCTCGCCATGTTTTCGCATTGTGCTGGCTCACGCGCTGCATAGCGCATCAATTCGCGACGCGAAACCGGCGCCGACGTGACAACGCCGATTTCGACAAAAAGTCGCGGTTTTCCCTACGAAACGGTCGCGGCGCAGGCCATGGCCAAGCATAGGCCAGCGCCAAATGGATGAAAGGCCAGGCCGCGTCCGCATGTTTTTAATTGTTCGACGGCTTGGTTATCGGCAATACTTCGCACCATGCGCAGTCCAGAGCCAGCCGGCTTTCCATCAAAGCGCTTACTCTTCACGCCAGGCATGGCCTGGCGCGCGGTTCTTCCACTCCTCTTTTTATCCGTGCCGGCGCATACCGATCCGGTGAAGGTCTGGGCCACCGGCGCCTATTCCTTCTCCGACGAACTGGGCGGCTTCCGCATCACGGGTGCTTCCGGCATCGGCACCAGGGAAGACCCGCTGATCATCAGGGAGGAACTGAACACGGCGACGCCGGTGACGCTGACGATCCGCGCGACCAAGCCGATCGAGCCATTCGGCAAGGCAGGCCAGGTCGCCAACGGCGTGATGTATATGCGCATCGACGTGCTCAACAACAGCGCCCTGCCCTGGGTGGAATTCCAGTTCGAGCTGCAGGAAATCCTCGACCAGCCAAGCGTGTTCGGCGACGGCCTTTCCTTCGATCAGCGCAACAAGACGCCCGACAATATCTGGTCGAGCAATTTCGCCGATTTCGACCGCCGGTTCGAACCCTATGACCAGTTGCTGTTCAAGAACGGCAAGGTCGACCCGCTCAAGACGGCGACCTTCGACTTCCTGATCACCGACTACACGCCGCGCTGGACGTTTTACATCGTGCAGGATCCGCGCATCCCGACTGGGTGACCTCGACGAGGTTGCAAATCGGCGCCGCGCGGACGATGGTGGCGCGATGATTGCCGCCTCCCCCAGCACACCAGCCGAGATCGCCGAACTGCTCGCCTTTTATGCCAGCGCCGGCGTTGACGAGGCGCTTGAAGACGCGCCGGTCAATCGGTTTGCCGAAGCGGCGGCGAAGTCGGCCGAACGCAGGGCTGCCGAGCGGGCGCCAGCCGCACCGCCTCGCGACCCCAGATCCGAGAGCCGCCCGGTACCCGGGCAGGGCCCGGAGCGGCCCCAGGCGCCAGAGCCACAGACGCCATCATCCGGCCTCGACGCGCGCAATATTCCGGACGCTCCGGCGCGCATGCCGGCCGCCACCGTTCCCGACGAGGCGCAGGCGCTGCTTGCTCGGCAACTGGCCGCAAGCGCCTCGACGCTCGAGGAACTGCGCCAGCACATGGCCGGCTTCGACGGCTGTAATCTCAAATTCACCGCCAAGAACCTCGTCTTCGCCGACGGCAATCCGAAAGCCGACCTTATGTTGGTCGGCGAGGCGCCGGGCCGAGATGAGGACCTCGAAGGTCTGCCCTTTGTCGGCCGCTCCGGCCGGCTGCTCGACCGTATGCTCGCCGCTATCGGCCTCGACCGCAACTCGGCCTATATCGCGAACGTCATTCCGTGGCGCCCGCCGGGCAATCGCACGCCGACACCGCACGAGACCGAAATCTGCCGGCCGTTCATCGAAAGGCAGATAGAACTGGTCAATCCCAAGGTGCTGGTCAATCTCGGCGGTCCGTCGGCCAAGACGCTGCTCAACACGACCGAGGGCATCCTGCGCCTGCGCGGCAACTGGCGGGTGCACACGACGGCGTCGGGCATAGCCATTCCGGCGATGCCGACGCTGCATCCGGCGTACCTCTTGAGAACGCCGGCGCACAAGAAGCTGGCCTGGCGCGATTTTCTCGAGGTCAAGGCGAAGTTGAAGGGGTTGGCGATTGGCTAATCGCCCGCCCTTGTGGGGGAGATCGGACGTCGCCCCGGGCTTCGCCAATCTCCAACGCGGCAACCATAACCTCCGAGGTAATTGAAACGCTCCGCCCGCCGCCCTACTCATTCCCCCCATGACCATATCCGACCCTTCCGCCGGCAGCCTCATCCGCGAGTGGCGTACGCGACGGCGCATGAGCCAGCTCGACCTCGCCATGGAGGCCAATATCTCGCAGCGGCATCTTTCCTTCGTCGAAAGCGGTCGAGCCCAGCCGTCGCGCGACATGGTGCTGCATCTGGCGGAGCAGTTGTCGATTCCACTGCGCCAGCGCAACCAGCTGTTGCTTGCCGCCGGCTTCGCGCCGAGTTTCAGCGAGAGATCGCTTGGCGACGCAACGCTGGCGCCGGCAATGGCCGCGGTCGAGACCGTGCTCAAGGGCCACGAGCCTTTTCCGGCACTGGCGGTGGACCGGCACTGGAACCTCGTGTCAGCCAACGCCGCAATCGCACCGTTCCTCGCTGATATTTCCGAAGCGTCGCTGCTCCAATCGCCGGTCAATGTGCTGCGGCTCAGCCTCCATCCCGGCGGCGTGGCGCCGCGCATCGTCAATCTGGCGGAATGGCGCGCGCATCTGCTGGAGCGGCTGAAGCACCAGAACGATGCCACCGGCGATCCGGTGCTGATCGAACTGGAACGCGAACTGCGCACCTATCCGTCCGGCATGAGGAGCAGCCGGCCGGCGCCGGTCGAACCGAGCGGCATCGTGCATCCGCTGCGGCTCGCGCATGGCGATCAGGTGCTGTCGTTCATCAGCACGATCACGGTCTTCGGTACGCCGCTCGACGTCACGCTGTCGGAACTGGCGATCGAATCTTTTTTCCCCGCGGATGAGCAGACAAGGACGGTGCTGGTGCGATTGGCGAAAGAGCGGGCGACCGCTTCGTAGGCCTTCACCCCTGCGGCGGCGTGACGGTCCTGGTGCGCGTTCGCTCGAGGCCGAGCTGCCGCTCGCGCCAGATGATGAAGATGCCGGCGGCGACCACGATCACGCCGCCCGCAAGGGTGTTCAGCGAGGTCACGTCGCCGAAAACGAAATATCCGACGACGACGCCGAGGATCATCGAGGTGTATTCGAAGGGTGCCACGACCGAGGCTTCGGCATGGCGGTAGGCCGCCGTCATCAGGATCTGGCCGAGCCCGCCGCAGAAGCCCGCGGCAACGAGGAGCGCGGCCTGCATCGGTGTCAGCGCCTGCCAGCCGAAGGGCAGCGTGAAGAGCGACAGCACCGAAGCGGTCGAGGAGAACCACAGCACGATGGTTGCCGTCTTTTCGGTCTGGACGAGATTGCGCACCAGAAGCATGGCGACCGCCGAGATCGCTGCGGCGATCAGCGCGGCCATGACGCCCAGCACCTCGTGGTCGTCGAGGCCTTCATCGGAATTGAGCAGCGTCAGTTCGGGCCAGGAGATGACCAATACGCCGGCAAGACCGACCGCGACCGCGCTCCAGCGGTAGACGCGGATCGTCTCGCCGAGGAAGATCGAGGAGAACACGACGACCAGCAGCGGCTGGGCGTAGTTCAGCGTGATCGCTTCCGGCAGCGGCAGCCTGGTCAGCGCGAAGAAGCCGAGCCCCATGGCGCCGACGCCGACCACACCGCGCGCGACGTGGTTGAACGGCCGTCTCGTCGTGAATGCCGTGGCCAATTCACCCTTGAAGGCCAGGAAGGCGATGATCGGGAAGATGGCGAAGAAGGAGCGGAAGAAGACGATCTGCCCTGCGGGCACGTCGCCGGCCGCCTTGATGCAGGTCTGCATGCCGACGAAGACCGTCACCGAGACGATCTTCAGCGTAATGCCGCGCAGCGTGTTGTGGCCGATGGCATGATCGACGGTCATCTTGCCTCGTAAGGGTAGTCGGGAAACGAAGCCGCGAAATAGGCCAAGAGCAATTCCAGGAAAAGTGTGTAACGGTCTTCCGTCCGGAATTGCGAGACACAACCTATCCCGCAGTTTTGTCGAGTGGCCGTTTCGTGTAAAGAGCGCGCACCTCAGAATTCTTGGACCAGCCAAGCTGGCTGGCCGCCCGAAATCAACAGGAAAAGCCTAAGGAATGCGCACAGATACCGGCCATGTCTTCAAGCTCGAAGACTATCGCCCCTGCGACTATCTCATCCCGAGGACCAGCCTCGACTTCCGCCTGTCGCCGGACGCGACCCATGTGACCGCGCTGCTTACGATCGAGCGGCGCGCGGGCGTCGCCGCCTCGGCGCCGCTGGTGCTCGACGGCGACGGGCTGACGTTGCTCGGCATTGCCGTCGACGGGCATACGCTTCCGGCCAGCGACTATGAGGCGACGCCTGACCGGCTGACGATCCTGAAGCCGCCGGCGGCGCAGCGGTTCGAGCTGCGCCTGGAGACGGAGATCGCGCCTTCGCGCAACGAGGCGCTGATGGGCCTTTATCGCTCCAACAACGTCTATTGCACGCAATGCGAGGCCGAGGGCTTTCGCCGCATCACCTATTTCCTCGACCGTCCCGATATCCTGTCGGTCTACACGGTGCGCATCGAAGCGCCGCACAACGAGGCGCCGCTGCTGCTTTCGAACGGCAATCCCGTCGAACGCGGCGGGCTCGCCGGCGGTCGGCACTACGCGGTCTGGCACGACCCCTTCCCCAAACCCTCCTACCTTTTCGCGCTGGTGGCGGGCGCGCTTGGCAAGGTGGCGGGCAGCTTCACCACCATGTCCGGCCGCGAGGTCGAGCTCGGCATCTATGTGGAGCCCGGCAAGGAGCAGCTTGCCGGCTATGCGATGGACGCGCTGAAACGCTCGATGAAATGGGACGAGGAAGCCTTCGGTCGCGAATACGACCTCGACGTCTTCAATATCGTCGCCGTCTCCGACTTCAACATGGGCGCCATGGAGAACAAGGGCCTCAACGTCTTCAACGACAAATATGTGCTGGCCGACGAGGAGACCGCGACGGATGCCGACTTCGCCAACATCGAGGCGATCATCGCGCATGAATATTTCCACAATTGGACTGGCAACAGAATCACTTGCCGCGACTGGTTCCAGCTCTGCCTGAAGGAAGGGCTGACGGTTTACCGCGACCACGAATTCTCCGCCGACCAGCGCTCGCGGGCGGTGAAGCGCATCGCCGAGGTGCGCACGCTGCGCGCTCACCAGTTCCCGGAAGACCAGGGGCCGCTGGCGCATCCGGTCAGGCCGCGACGCTACCGCGAGATCAACAACTTCTACACCGCGACCGTCTACGAGAAGGGTTCGGAAGTGGTGCGCATGATCCGCACCATCCTCGGGCCGGAAACCTTCCGTACCGGCATGGACCTCTATTTCGAGCGGCATGACGGCGAGGCGGCGACGATCGAGGATTTTCTTAAAGTGTTCGAGGACGTCTCGGGCCGCGACCTGGCGCAATTCGCGCTCTGGTACCATCAGGCCGGCACACCGAACCTGACGGTGAGCTCCACGCACAATGCGGCGGCAAAGGAGTTCACGCTGGAGATCGAGCAGTCGGTGCCGCCGACGCCGTCGGAAAGCCGCAAGCGGCTGATGCATATCCCGCTGGCTTTCGGTCTTGTGGGCGCCAACGGCAAGCCCGTCACCTGGACTGCCGTCGAGGGTGCAATTGTGGATGACGGTGTCATCCACATCCGCAAGCGTCGGCACACGGTGCGCTTCTCGGGTATTTCGCAACGGCCTTCGGTGTCGCTCAACCGCGGCTTCTCGGCGCCGATCACGCTTTCGGTGCAGCAGAAGGCCGACGACCAGTTCTTCCTCGCGGCGCATGACAGCGACGCCTTCGCGCGCTGGCAGGCGGTCAACACGCTCTTGACCGATGCGCTGATCGCCGCCTTCCGCCAGATCCTCGGCGGCAAGGAGCCGGTGTTTGCGGCGCGGCTTGCCGAGCTTGCCGGCAGGATCGCCGGCGACGAAGCGCTGGAGCCGGCCTACCGGGCGCTCGCGCTGTCGCTTCCCGGCGAAGCCGATATTGCCCGCGACATCGGCAAGGGCATCGACCCAGACGCCATCTTTGCCGCACGCGAGGCGATGGCGCGGATGATCGCCGAGGCAAACCGCGAGGCCTTCCCGACGCTCTATGAGAGCCTCGCCGAGAAAGGTCCGTTCAGCCCGGACGCGGCGAGCGCCGGGCGCAGGGCCTTGCGCAACATCCTGCTCGACTATCTTTCGCTGCTGCCGGGCGGCGCGGGCCTCGCCGCAAGGCACTTCACCGCCGCCACCAACATGACCGACCGCGCCGCAGCGCTCGCCGTGCTGGCGCATCGCCATCCAGGCACGGCCGAGGCCGAAGAAGCTCTGGCCGCTTTCGAGGCCCGCTATCGCAGCGACGCGCTGGTACTCGACAAATGGTTCCAGATCCAGGCCGGTGTGCCGGGCGAGCGCACCGTTGACAAGGTGCGTGAGCTCATGCGGCACCCAGCCTTCTCGATCGCCAACCCGAACCGGGTGCGTTCGCTGATCGGCACCTTCTCAAGCGCCAACCAGACCGGCTTCCACCGCCCCGACGGCGAAGGTTACCGTTTCTTCGCCGAGACGGTGCTGGAAGTGGAGAAGCGCAACCCGCAAGTGGCCGCGCGTCTGGCCACGGCGCTACGCTCCTGGCGCTCGCTGGAGCCTGGACGTCAGGCCAAGGCAAGGCAGGCGCTGCTCGACATGGCGAAGGCCGAGAATCTTTCGGCGGATCTGCGCGATATCGTGGAACGGACGCTGGCGTGACTAGCAATCTACCCGATCGGCAGTTTCGACAAATTTCAATCAACTTTTAATCTTTTTCGCCCGCGCCACTGGACAAGGCGAATCAGCTTTGATTCTTTACTGACGATTCGGGCGTGCGGCGTAGCCGGATCATCCAAGTATGCGGCAGATCGGGGAGTGCCATTTATGGCCAAGGCGGACGCGTGGGGCGCGCCCGGAGGGAAGGCTTTTGCGCGTCGCAAGGCAAGGAGCGATGGACTTGCCGGCAATACGCGCCTGATCGCCGAACCCACTTATCAGCGGCTCCTGGCCGCCGAGCCGCTGCTGCGCCGGTCGATCCCGGCGCTGATCGTCGTTTTTCTCACCGTCATCGCCGCGCTGCGCTTCCTGTCGCTCATGAACGAGCATGACGAGATCGAGCGCGACGCCAAGGCCGTGCTGGCGCTGGCTGCCGGCCAGATGGCGCAGGCCGTCACCGCCGACCCCAGCGCGGCCGGCGTCAATGCCATAAGCCTCCTGGAGAACACCGGCCGCCAGGGCGCCATGAGCCGCGCCCATGTGCTCGCCATCACCGACGCCAACTTCAAGGTCATCGCCGTTTCGCCGCTGTCGACGGGCTGGCAGAGCCGCACGCTGGACAGCCTCGTGCTGGGCGGCCAGCCGCTGTTCATGTTCGGCGACCGCGCAGGCGTGATGGACGTCAGCATCTCGGGACAGGACTGGTTTGCCGCCGTCAGCCTCAGCGGCGACCGCAAACATGCGGCCGCCGTGCTGGTGCCGCAGGAAGCGGTGTTCGACAGCTGGCGCAAGTCGATGTCGCTCAACGTCACGCTGTTCGTGCTGACGGCGGGCGTGCTGATCGTCATCCTCTACGCCTATTTCGGCCAGGCGGCGCGCGCCCAGGCGGCGGACCGCATCTATCTCGAAGCGCATCAGCGCATCGACATGGCGCTGGTGCGCGGCCGCTGCGGGTTGTGGGACTGGGACATGGTGCGCGGCAAGATGTACTGGTCACGCTCGATGTACGACATGCTGGGCTATGAGCCCTGCGATACGATGCTCTCCTTCGGCGAGGTCGACGAGATCATCCACCCGGAAGACGGCGACCTGTTCGAGCTCGCCAACCGCATCATCGAACGCGAGATCGACCATATCGACCAGGTTTTCCGCATGCGCCATGCCGACGGGCAGTGGGTGTGGATGCGAGCCCGCGCCCAGGTGATCGACCCGGAGGCGCCGGAGATCCAGCTGATCGGCATCGCCGTCGACGTCACCGAGCAGCGGCACTTGGCGCTGCGCTCGGAAGCGGCCGACATGCGGCTCAGGACCGCGATCGAGAACATCAACGAATCCTTCGTGCTGTGGGATGCCGCCGAACGGCTGATCATGTGCAATTCGAAGTTCCAGAAGGACAACGGGCTATCGGACCGCGACGTGGTACCGGGCGCGACTCGCGATATGCTGGAGGAGCGCATGCTGGCCTTCGCCTCGGAGCGTAGGCTCGCCAATGCCAACGGGCCGCAGGGCGGCGTCAGCTTGGAGCGCCAGCTTGCCGATGGCCGCTGGCTGCAGGTCAACGAGCTCAGGACCCGCGACGGCGGCGTCGTTTCCGTGGGCTCCGACATCACGCAGATCAAGCTGCACCAGGAAAAACTGGTCGACAGCGAGCGCCGGCTGATGGCGACGATCCACGATCTCAGCCTGGCCCGCCGCGCCGAGGAGGAACGCGCCAGCGAACTGGTCGAGCTCAACCGCAAATACATGAAGGAAACCGAGCGCGCCGAGGCGGCCAATCGCGCCAAGTCGGAATTCCTCGCCAACATGTCGCATGAATTGCGCACGCCGCTCAACGCCATCATCGGCTTCTCCGAGCTGATGCAGCAGGGCCTGTTCGGGCCGCTCGGCTCCGAGCGCTACGAGGAATACGCGACCGACATCAACGGCAGCGGCAAATACCTGCTCGGCGTCATCAACGACATCCTCGACATGTCGAAGATCGAAGCCGGCCAGTTCTCGCTCGACCGCGAGGAGATCGACCTCTGCCCGCTGATCAAGGAGACGGTGCGCGTGATCTCGCTGCAGGCGGCGGAAAAGTCGATCAATGTCGAGACGCGCATCGCCGATGCGATGCGCGTCTATGCCGACCGCCGCGCGATCAAGCAGATCGCCATCAACCTGCTCTCCAACGCGGTGAAATTCACCGGACAGGGCGGCAAGATCACGGTCAGGGCTCGCAACACGTCCGGGGCGCTGCTGCTCACCATCGAGGACAATGGCTGCGGCATCCCCAAGCAGGCGCTGAGCAAGCTCGGACGGCCGTTCGAGCAGGTGCAGAACCAGTTCTCCAAGAACCACACCGGCTCGGGCCTCGGACTCGCCATCTCGCGCTCGCTGGCCGAATTGCAGGGCGGCGCGCTGAAGATCCGCTCGACCGAGGGTGCAGGCACCATCGTGTCGGTGCGCATTCCGCTGAAGAAGGCTCCGCCGACAGTGAAGGCGGCGGCCTAATTCATCCCGCGTTTCGACGCGCCCGCGCGAAGCAAGTGGCCAAAATCCTGCCTGACCTTCCGCGACGTCTCCTTGAGATGTGCTTCCAGCACGCCGAAATCCGGCAGGTCGGTGACCGCCAGCAGCAGATCCGAAAGTCCCGGCGGGACATCGTCGCGCTGGAACTCGCCGATGAGGCAAAGCCTGATCATCTGGGTCAGCGCCAGATAGAGCCGATAGGCCTCGCCAAGCTCTTCACGTACATCGGCTGAGGCGAAATCAGGAGAAAGCCGGGCCAAAATGTCGGCGGTCGCCGTGACCCGGCGACCGGGCTCGACATCGCCGGCGATGACCGCGACCTGGGCGATGAATTCGAGATCGATGAGCCCGCCCGGGATCAGCTTGATGTCCCAGAGGTCGCGCGGCGGCTTCTCCTTCTCGATCAGCGCGCGCATGTCCGAGGCCTCGGCTTTCACCTTGGCGGCATTGCGCGGCTGCGCCAGCACCACCGCCACCTCATCGTCGAGCTCGGCGCAGAGTACGGCATCGCCGCCGACGGCGCGGGCTCGTGCCAGCGCCATGTGTTCCCAGGTCCAGGCGTCCTGGCGCTGATACTTCTTGAACGCATCGATATGGGTGGCGACCGGCCCCTTGTTGCCCGAGGGGCGCAGGCGCAGGTCCAACTCATAGAGCACGCCTTCGGCCGTCGGCGCCGAGACGGCGGCGATCAGGCGCTGCGTCATGCGGGTATAGTAATGCGAAGGCGCCAGCGGCTTTTCGCCGTCGGAGTCCTCGGCATCCGCGTCGTGGTCGTAGAGCAGGATGAGATCGACATCCGAACCGGCCGTGAGTTCGCGGCTGCCGAGCTTACCCATGCCGAGCAGGGCCACCCTGCCGCCCGCGACCCTGCCGTGGCGCAGCGCGAATTCAGCGATCACCGCGTTCAGCGCCGCCTCGATGGTGAGGTCGGCGAGATCGGAGAAGGCGCGGCCGGCGCGCGCGGGATCGATCGAGCCGGCAAGCAGGCGCACGCCGATCAGGAATTTCTGCTCGGAGGCGAAGATGCGCAGGCGGTCGAGCACATCCTCATAGGCGCGGTCGCCCTCGATGAAGGCGGCAAGCCGCGCCGAAAGATAGGCGCGGTCCGGCAGTTCGGTAAGCAAGGCCGGGTCGAGCAGGCCGTCAAAGACATGCGGGCGGCGGGTGATGATGGCAGCCAGCCTCGGCGCCGCGCCCATGATGGTCGCCATCAGCTTCAAGAGCGCCGGGTTCGATTGCAGCAGCGAGAAAAGCTGGATGCCCGCCGGCAGGCCGGCGAGGAACTCGTCGAAGCGCATCAGCGCCTCGTCGGCGCGACGCGTCTGGCCGAAGGCTTTCAGCAGCGCCGGGGTCAGTTCGGTCAGCCTCTCGCGCGCCTCCGCCGACTGGGTGACGCGGTAGCGCCCGAAATGCCAGCCGCGGATGACGCGGCAGATGTCGCTCGGCCGCTGGAAGCCGAGGCCATGCAGCGTCTGCAGCGTATCGGGATCGTCGACATCGCCGGTGAAGACCAGATTGCCGACGCCGGCCGAGAGTTCGGGAGCGGTTTCGAAGAGCGCCGCGTAATGGCGCTCGACCTGCTGCAGCGAGGCGCGGAAGGCCTGCGTGAATTCCGCCTCGCCGGCAAAACCCATCATCAGTGCGATGCGTTTGAGCTCCTCGTCTTCTTCCGGCAGGATGTGCGTCTGCTCGTCGGCGACCATCTGGATGGCGTGCTCGACACGGCGCAGGAACCAGTATTGGCGGGTGAGCGCATCGCGGGCGTCAGCTGTGATCCAGCCGCGCGCGGCAAGCGCTGCGAGCATCGGCACGGTCTCGCGGCCGCGCAGTTCCGGGAAGCGGCCGCCGGCGATGAGCTGCTGGGTCTGGACGAAGAACTCGATCTCACGGATGCCACCGCGGCCGAGCTTGACGTTGTGACCCTTCACGGCGATCTCGCCATGGCCCTTGTGGGCATGGATCTGGCGCTTGATCGAATGAACGTCGGCGATCGCCGCGTAGTCCATGTATTTGCGCCAGACATAGGGTTGCAATTCCTTGAGGAAGGCGGCGCCGGCAGCAAGATCGCCGGCAACCGGCCGCGCCTTGATCATGGCGGCGCGCTCCCAGTTCTGCCCGCGCGCCTCGTAATAGCGAAGTGCTGCCTCGACCGGGATCGCCAGCGGCGTCGAGCCGGGATCGGGGCGCAGCCTCAGATCGGTGCGGAAGACATAGCCGTGCTCGGTGCGGTCCTGCAGGATGCGCACGAGACGGCGGGTGAGCCTGGAGAACAGTTCGGTCGCGTCGAGCGGATCGATGACGGCCGGCGCCTCCGGCTCGAAGAAGACGACGAGATCGATGTCGGAGGAAAAGTTCAGCTCATGCGCGCCGAGCTTGCCCATGCCAAGCAGGATCCAGCCTGAATCCCTGGCAGGCTCGGCCGGATGCGGTAGTTTGAGCTTGCCTTGCCGATGCGCGTCGAGCAGCAGGAAATCGACGGCGGCGCATGTGCAGGCGTCCGCAAGATCGCTGAGCCGGCGCACCGTCACGGAGGTCTCCGCCTCGCCTGAAAGGTCGGCCAGCGCGATCAGGAAATGCGCTTCGGTCTTCCATTGCCTGAGCGCCATCATCAGGCTCGCTTCCGAGGCGTCTTCCGCCTTGGCCGCGCCGCCGATCGCTTCGCCGATGGCATCGAGCCGCGCTTCGATCGTCAGGTCGAACAGCGTATCGAGGATCGCCGGCCGCCGGCGCGCCACATCGCGGAGGAAGGGCGAGAGGTCGAAGACGGCCGCCAGCAGATCCTGCAGCGGCCCCTGGCCCGCCAGGAACGCAGCGAGTCGGGAAAGCCCCTCCTCCTCGGCGGCGTCGGCGATTTCCGACAATTCGCGCCGGGCATGTTTCGCGTCCAGGGGGCGGAGCGCCAGTGTCGGGTTAAGCCGGAATTCGGATTCGATTTTCTTCTTCGCCATTTATCCGCGCCGTCAATGCGTCTCCCGCAATGGGAAACTCATGACCACGGACAATCCGGGATTGGCGGGCAAAAGATCAAGCCTTCCGTTGTGGAAAGTCATGATTGCCTTGGCCAGGCTGAGACCCAGGCCCGAGCCCGGCTGCGATCGGCTCTTTTCCAGGCGCACGAAACGCTCCGTGGCTCGGGCACGATCGGCGTCGTCCGGAATGCCGTGGCCGTTGTCGCTGACGGCAAGCTTGATCTCGTTGCCGATGCGCTCCAGCGCCACACGCACTTTCGGCGTCTCGGCGGCGTCGGTCGAGTATTTGATGGCGTTGTCGACGATGTTGGACAGCGCCTGGCCGATCAGCTCGCGGTTGCCGTTGATGGTAAAGGCCTCGGGCACTGTCGCTTCCAGCGCGACGCCCGCCTCTTCCGCCACCGGCTCGTAGAGTTCGACGACGTCGCTCACCGTCGCGGCGAGGTCGACGGGACCGGTCTGTTCCGAGGAATAGCCAGCCTCCAGGCGCGAGATCATCAGGATGGCGTTGAATGTCTTGATGAGCTGGTCGGACTCCGCGATCGTGCCTTCCAGCGCCTGGCGGTAATCTTCCGTCTTGTGCCTGCCGGCGAGCGTCGCCTCGGCGCGGTTGCGCAGCCTGGTCAGCGGCGTCTTCAGATCATGGGCGATGTTGTCGGAGACCTGCTTCAGCCCCTCGTTCAGCATGGCGATCCTGGCCAGCATCGAATTGAGGTTCGCCGACAGGCGGTCGAATTCGTCGCCGGCGCCGGTGACCGGCAGCCGTCCGGACAAATCGCCGCCCATGATGCGGCGGCTGGCGTCCGAGACGCTGTCGATGCGCTTGAGCGCCGCGCGCCCGACAAAGAACCAGATCAGGATGCCGCCAAGCCCCATCATGCCGAGCGCCAGGGTCAGCGCGCGGCTGATGACGGCGCGGAAGCGCTCGGGCTCGCCGAGGTCGCGGCCGACCAGCATGATCATCTGGTTGGGCAGTCTCAACACCAGCGCGATGGCGTTGTGGCCCTTTTCCCCCGTGGACTGGGGGCTGTTGCTGCTGTCGTTGGCCGGAGGCGTGGCCTGGTCCGAACCGCCGCTGCGCAGCCGATCGAGCTCGCCCTCGCCGAAGCGCTGGTAGGAAAACGGTTCCGTCGTCCAGCCCTCGGTCTCTATGACCCCCGGCTCCAGGCTCTGCACATTGCCGGTCAGGATCTGGCCGTTGGCGTCGGCGATCAGGTAAAGATTGGCGCCGGGCTGGCGCGAGCGGGCCTCGACGACGCGCACCAGCACCGGCAGGCCGCCGCGCTGATAGGCGCGGGCCAGGCCCAGCACCTCGTCGTTGATGGTCTCCTGCGTCTGCGCGGTCAGCATGCGCGCCGACAGCGACGTCATGTAGAAGACGAGCAGCACGGCGCAGAGCGCGAAAAGCAGAAGATAGAGCGCCGAGAGCCGGGCCGCCGTCGTCTTCATGATGGCCGGCAGGGAGAGAGCCATCTGTGGCTTCACCCGCCCTTCAGCATGTAGCCGGCGCCGCGGATCGTGTGCAGGATCGGCTTGTCGAAGCCTTTTTCGATCTTGCCGCGCAGGCGCGAGACGTGGACGTCGATGACGTTGGTCTGCGGATCGAAATGATAGTCCCAGACATTTTCCAGAAGCATGGTGCGCGTCACCACCTGCCCGGCATGGCGCATCAGATATTCGAGCAGGCGGAACTCGCGCGGCTGTAGCGTGATCTCGCGGCCGGCGCGCTTGACCGAATGCGACAGCCGGTCGAGCTCGAGATCGCCGACGCGGTAGACGGTCTCGGACTCGCGCGCGCTGGCGCGGCGGTTCAGCACCTCGACGCGGGCAAGCAATTCGGAAAATGCATAGGGCTTGGTGAGATAATCGTCGCCGCCGGCGCGCAAGCCCGTGACGCGGTCGTCGACCTCGCCCAGCGCCGAAAGGATCAGCACCGGCGTGGTGTTGCCGCGCGAGCGAAGTGCGGCGATCACCGAAAGGCCGTCACGGCGCGGCATCAGGCGGTCGACCACCATCACGTCATAGTCGCCGGCATCGGCGAGCGCGAAGCCGGTCTCGCCGTCGCCGGCGACATGGGCGGTGTGGCCCGCCTCGGCGAAGGCTTTCTGCAAATAATCCGCCGCCTCGCGATCGTCTTCCATGACGAGAATCTTCATGGAGCCGTTATACGCGATTTCACCGGAAGTTTGAGAGGCAGTCATTCTTCGTGCCTTGCCTTCATTAGTCGCATGTCTTCTTCCCAAAACCGGCAACCACTTTTGGGCGACATGCATTTCGTTCCGCATGTCGTGATCCCAAAACCGCTACCCACTTTTGGGCGACATGCATTTCGTTCCGCATGCCGTGATCCCAAAACCGGTACCCACTTTTGGGCGACATGCGATAAGCGGCAGCGGGTGATGGGAAACCCGCTGCCGCCAGGAGCGAAACACGGTGACTGACTTACGTGCTCGGCCCCATGTTTCCCGGCGGCGGCTCGGGGGTGTTGATACCGCCGCAGGGAAAAGTTGAAAGTTGAAGATCAGCCCTTGCCGACCGGCAGCGCGACGAAGCGGTTGGAGTCGTCGCGGGTGATCTGCATCAGCACGGCCTTGCGGCCGGCCTTGGCGGCATCGGTCATCGCCTTGGACACGTCGTCGGTGGTGTTCACGTCGTTCGAATTGATCGAGGTGATGACGTCGCCGGGCTGGATGCCGCGGTCGGCCGCGTCGCTGTCGGGATCGACGTCGGTGACCACGAGGCCCTTGCCGTTTTCCGCCTTGGTGACGGTCAGGCCGAGATCGGCCAGCGTGTCGGCCTTGGCGGCGGGCGCCGACTGCTTGTTGTTGTCGTCGTTCGAGGCCTGCTTGTCGCTTGCCGGCAGCGTGCCGAGATCGACCTTGACCGTCTCGTCCTTGCCGCTGCGCCAGACGGTGACATCGACGGATTTGCCCGGCGCGAATGCACCGATCATCCGGGCGAGTTCCTTGGGCGAGGCGACATCCTTGCCGTCGATCTGGGTGATGACATCGCCGGCGACGATGCCCGCCTTCTTGCCCGGACCGGAATCCTGGGCGCTCGAGACCAGCGCGCCCTTGTCCGATTTCAGGCCGAGCGACTCCGCGATGTCGGAGGTGACCGGCTGGATCTCGACGCCGAGCCAGCCGCGCTGGACGGAGCCGCTCTTCATCAGGTCCTGGACGACCTGCTTGGCGGTCGAGGCCGGGATGTCGAAGGCAATGCCGACGCTGCCGCCCGACGGCGAGAAGATAGCGGTGTTGATGCCGATCACCTGGCCGTTGAGGTTGAAGGTCGGACCGCCCGAATTGCCGCGGTTGACCGAGGCGTCGATCTGGATGAAGTCGTCATAGGGGCCGGCGCCGATGTCACGGCCGCGAGCCGAGACGATACCCGCGGTGACGGTGCCGCCGAGACCGAAGGGATTGCCGACCGCAACCACCCAGTCACCGATGCGGACCTTGGAGTCGTCGGCAAAGTCGACATAGGTGAACTTGTTGCCCCCGCCATCGACCTTGAGCACGGCAAGATCGGTGCGCGGATCGGTGCCGATCAGCTTGGCGTCAAGCTCCTTGCCGTCATTGGTGACGACACTGAAGTCCGAGCCTTCCGAAACCACATGGTTGTTGGTGACGAGATAACCGTCTTCCGAGATGAAGAAGCCCGAGCCCTGAGCGACCGGACGCGGCTCGCCATTGCCATGGTCGCGATGGTTGAAGCGGCGCATGCCGAACTGGCCGCCCTGACCCTGGTCGCCGAAGCCGCGGAATTCCTTGAAGAAGCGGCGCAGCTGCGGATTGTCAGGCAGGTTGTCGAAACCGTCCTGATCGTCCGAGCCGTTGTCGGCCGTCGGTTGGATCTTGGCCTTGACCTTGACGCTGACGACCGCCGGCGAGACGTGCTCGACGACATCGGCGAAGCTCGGCATCTGCGGGGCTTCGACGCGCACGGCATCAGCCAGCACGGGGGCGGTGCCGGTTGCGATCATGCCCGCGCCAACCGTGCCGACAAGGGCCAGGGAAGCGACGGCGGCCATCAGGCGCTTTCGGGTGCTGGAAAATGAATTGGGGGCGTTATTCATGGGGGTTCTTATCCTCTATCGACGTGGATGCGCTCAGGCGAAGCATCCTCGGGCAAGAGGATTAGAGAGCCGCACATTACGGCGCCATTTCCGGTACATGAAAGTTTTGTAATGTTGGACCGCAGGCGTGGTCTATTCGCGGCGCAGGATCGAGTCGAGAGCCGCCTGTTCCTCTGCCGAAAGCGCAGCTGTCGTCGAACGGCGCGAGCGGGCGCCGATGACGATGAAGGCTCCGCCAACGAGCAGCAGGAGCAGCGGCGTGCCCCACAACAGCGCGTTGCGCAGGCTGAACCGCGGCTTGAGCAGCACGAACTCGCCATAGCGCGAAACGATATAGTCCATCACCTGCTGGTCGGTGTCGCCGGCGACGAGGCGCTGGCGCACCAGGACGCGCAGGTCCCGGGCAAGGTCGGCATCGGACTCGTCGATCGACTGGTTCTGGCAGACCATGCAGCGCAGGCCTTCGGACAGCGCGCGCGCCCTCGCCTCCAAGGCCGGGTCCTGCAAGACTTCGTCAGGCTTCACCGCCTGGGCCGCGCCGGCGAAGAACAGCGCCAGCAGCAGGACCAGCGAGGCGAGTGAAAACCTTGCTTTCACGTCGGGGTCGCCAAGGCCGCGGCCGGCTTGCGCCGCTTCGCCGGCGCGCCGACGCGCAGGCGGCGGTCGAGCAGCGACATGGCCGCGCCCGCCATCATCACCAGGCCACCGCCCCAGATCAGCGTCACCAATGGCTTCCACCACAGGCGCACGACGACGGAGCCGTCGTTGTTCTCGTCGCCGAGCGACAGATAAAGCTGGCTCAACCCAATCGTCCTGATGCCGGACTCCGTCGTCACCGTCTGGCGCACCGGATAGAAGCGTTTCGCGGAGGTGATTGCGCCATCGGCGTTGCCGTCGGCGCCTATCATCAGGAAGCGGCCGCGATCCTCGGTGAAATTCGGACCTTTCTGCGGGGAGAGCCCTTCGAAGCGCAGCGTATGGCCGGAGAGCTCCACCGTCTCGCCGGGATGGATGGAGAGGATTTCCTCGGTGCCGAAGGAGAGCGTGCCGACGATGCCGAGCAAGGTCAGCCCAAGACCAAGATGCGCCAGCGCCGTGCCGAAGACCGAGCGCGGCAGGCCGACGAAGCGGCGCAGCATGACGGCCGGCGCCACCGAACCGAAACCGGATTTGACGGCAAGGTCGGTCAGTGCGCCGGCGACCAGCCAGACGGCGAGGCCGACGCCGAGTGCTGCGAAGACCGAGGCGCCGTCGATGAACAGGCCGGTGACCAGCATTGCGGCGATCGCCAGGGCGAAGGCCGCCATCAGCCGCTGCGAAGCGGCAATGACGTCGCCGCGCTTCCAGGCGAGCAAGGGGCCGAACGGCACGATCGCGAGCAGCGGCAGCATCAGCGGGCCGAAGGTCAGGTCGAAGAACGGCGCGCCGACAGAGATCTTGCCGCCGGTGATCGCCTCCAGCGCCAGGGGGTAGAGCGTGCCGACCAGCACCGTCGCCGTGGCGGTGGTGAGAAAGAGGTTGTTCAGCACCAGCGCGCCCTCGCGCGAGATCGGATGGAACAGGCCGCCCGCCGTCAGCCGCGAGGCGCGCAGCGCAAACAGCGCCAGCGAGCCGCCGATGAACAGCGTCAAGATGCACAGGATGAAGACGCCGCGCGCCGGATCGGTGGCGAAGGCGTGCACCGAGGTTAGCACGCCGGAACGCACCAGGAAAGTGCCCAGCAGCGACAGCGAGAAAGTCAGGATGGCGAGCAGCAGCGTCCAGATCTTCAGCGCCGAGCGCTTCTCCATGACGATCGCCGAATGAAGCAGCGCGGTGCCGGCGAGCCAGGGCATGAAGGAGGCGTTCTCGACCGGATCCCAGAACCAGAAGCCGCCCCAGCCGAGCTCGTAATAGGCCCAGTAGGAACCCATGGCGATGCCGCCGGTGAGGAACATCCAGGCGACCAGCGTCCAGGGTCGCACCCAGCGCGCCCAGGAAGCGTCGATGCGCCCCTCGATCAGCGCCGCGACCGAAAAGGAGAAGCAGATCGAGAAGCCGACATAGCCGAGATAGAGCATCGGCGGATGGATGGCGAGGCCGAGATCCTGCAGGATCGGATTGAGGTCGCGGCCCTCGATCGGCGCTGGGTTGAGGCGGATGAATGGATTGGACGTCGCCAGGATGAACAGGAAGAAGGCGGCGCCGATCATGCCCTGCACGGCCAGCACATTGGCCTTGAGCGTTGACGGCAGGTTGTTGCCGAAGACCGCGACCAGCGCGCCGAAGAAGGTCAGGATCAGCACCCACAGCAGCATCGAGCCTTCGTGGTTCCCCCAGGTGCCGGTGATCTTGTAGATCATCGGCTGCAGCGAATGGGAGTTCTCCCACACGCTCGCCACCGAGAAGTCGGAGCCGGCATAGGCGCTGGCAAGGGCGGCGAAGGACAGCGCGGTCAACGCGAAGCCGGTGACCGTCACCGGACCGCCGACCGCCATCAGGCGCTGATTGCCGGTGCGGGCGCCGACGAGCGGCACCAGCATCTGCACCAGCGACAGAGCGAAGGCCAGCACGAGCGCGAAATGTCCGGTCTCAACCATCAATTTGTGCTTTCCTGCCAGACGCCCTTGGCCTTCAGGCCGTCGGCGACTTCCTTGGGCATGTAACGCTCGTCATGCTTGGCCAAAACGCTGTCTGCGACGAACACGCCGTCCGGGCCGAAAGCGCCCTCGGTGATGACGCCCTGATCCTCGCGGAACAGGTCGGGCAGGATGCCGGTATAGGTGACCTTGACCGATTTCTGCTTGTCGGTGACCGAGAAGGCGACGGTGGCGCCCTGGCCGCGCACGATGGTGCCCTTCTCGACGAGACCGCCGAGCCGGATGCGTTGTCCGGGCGGCAAACTCGCCGTGGCGAGATCGGCCGGCATGTAGAAATAGGAGGCCTTCTGTCCAAGCGCATAGAAGGTGAGGCCGGCAGCGGCGCCGAGGAAAGCCAGCCCCGCCATGATCACCGACAATCGCTTCTGCTTGCGCGTCATTGCCTTACTCCGTCGCCGTTACGCCGAGCGAGGTGGCGAAGGCGGTGAATTTCCTGGCCTGTTCACTGTCCGCCCCGAAGGCGGCGACAGCGCGGCCGAGCGCGGCCCGCGCCTGGTCGGCCTTGCCAAGCACGACATAGGAACGGATGAGCCGCATCCATCCTTCCTCGTCACGCGGATTCTGCTTCAATTTGTCGTCCAACCCGGCGACCATGGTCTCGATCATCGCCTTCCGGTCCTGCGGCGACATCTGTTGCGCGGCTTCCACCTGCTGCGCGTCCGGCCCGTTTGCCGGCGCGGCCTCGGCGACAGCCGGTTCGCCGGCCTCGGCAAGCGCCTGCTGAACGGCGTTGCGCCAGGGCGAATCCGGCGCGAGCTGGCCGAGCATCTTTTGCCAGGCAGCAACTGCCTCGGCCTTCCTGCCTTCCTGGGCGAGGCCGACGCCCAAGTAGAAATTCGCCTTGGCGTTGGCCGGATCGAGCTTCAGGGCTGCCTCGAAGGCGCTTTGAGCGTCGGCCGAAACGATGCCGCCGGCAGCACTGGCGATCGCCTCGCCGAGACCCGACTGGCGCACGGCGCTGTCGCCGTCGAGGCGGATGGCGTTGCGATAGGCGGTCACGGCGTCAGGAAAGCGCTGCAGCCGAAGATAGATCGGCGCCAGCACATCCCAGCCCTTGCCGTCCGACGGATTGGCGGCGAGATGGGCTTCGGCGCGGGCGACCAGTTCGTCGACCGAGGCATCGGCCGGGTTCTTGGCCAGACGTTCGCCCAGCGGCTGCGAGGGCAGATCGGGAGAGCCGAGCATCCCGTAGAGTCCCCAGCTCAGCAGGGGAACCGCAAGCACGGCCACGCTGGCGACCCATCTGGCGCCGCGCGCGGGCCTGGGCGTCGCCGCGCCCGGCTCTGCAGCCGAGCCCAGACGCAGGATGCGGCGGCCGATCTCGGCACGCGCCTCCTCGGCCTCGCCCGGCTGGATCAGGCCGCGCGCCATGTCGCGGTCGAGCTCGGAAAGCTGGTCGCGATAGACTTCGAGATCATGATCGCCAGCCGGCGACGCGCCCTTCATGCCGCCGGTGAGCGGCAACAGCACCGCCAGGCTGGCGCCCAGCGTGAGGATTGCGGCTATGACCCAGAACAGCATGCCTATTCCAATAGCGGCAGAGCCCTGCCCTGCCAACACGACCATCGTGCGACGCTTTGACGGCAGGCGCCGTCGGCCACAGGCCTAATTCCGTTCGAAAGCCGTCAGGTCAGCGGCGTCCAGCTGCCATCGGCGTTGCGGCAGGCGGTGCCGCGCGCGGTGACGCCGGCGCCGCTGGTATAGACGGTGTGGGTGTACTGGCGGCAATCCTGCGAGCCGACCCGGTAGGGCTGGGCGGCGACGACCTCGCCATAATGCGAGGAGTTGTCGCTCTTCCACGTCACTTTCTGGCCACTGGTGTTGTATTCCAGCGCCTTGTACTCCGCTTCCAGGCCTTTGCGCTTTTCGGCATCGCTGAGGCCCGAGCCGACCGATCCGCCGATAAGCCCGCCATTCATGGCCGAAACGATGCCGGTCGAGACCTTGCCGCCGGCGGGCGGCGTGGAAACAGGCGTGACCGGAGAGGTTGGACCGCCCCTGCCGAGCGTCGTGCAGCCGGAAACGGCGAGCAGGGCGGAAACGAGCGCGACGCGGATCTTCATGCCAACAACCGGTTCTCTTGAGCGGGATGAGCTGGGGGCCGCGTCATCGGGGAGGACATCGAGCCCATAGTGTTGATATTTGTCGGAAATTTGGCCGCCAGCCCTTGCTCGAAAATCGATAAAAAACATCATTGAAGGCTCCGCAATCTCACCACCGCCCTCAAGCCGCCCATGCCGGACCGTTCCAGCGCCAGCCAGCCTCCATACTCGTTGACGAGGTCGGCGACAATGGCGAGCCCGAGCCCTGTTCCCGGCTTCGTCTCGTCGAGTCTCTTGCCACGCTTCAACACCTCCCGCGCACTGTCCTCGGGAATGCCCGGGCCGTCATCCTCTATAACGATTTCAAACAGGTTGCCGCTTCCCGAAATAGTGGCGATCGTCACGGCGACGGCGCCTTTGGCCCATTTCATCGCATTGTCGAGTAGATTGCCGAGCAGTTCCTCGAGATCCTCGCGCTCGCCGGCAAAGACGATCTCCGCCGGCGGCAGCGACAGCGTCAGCCTGGTTTGCGGGTTGAGTTTCCGCAGCACGCGCACCATGCGCTCGACCAGCGGCGAAACCGGCGTGCGGAAGACGACGCTGTCGCGCTGCGCGGCGACGCGGGCGCGCTGCAGATAGTGGTCGACCTGCCTCTGCATCGAGGCCGCCTGCTCGGCGATCAACTGGCCCTTGGCGCCGCCGAGCGCCCGGCCCTCATTGATCAGCACGGCGAGCGGCGTCTTCAGCGAATGGGCAAGGTTGCCGACCTGGGTGCGCGAGCGCTCGACGATGCGCCGGTTGTTCTCGATCAGCGCATTGGTCTCGTTGGCCAGCGGCTCGATCTCGGCCGGGAAGCTGCCGTCGAGCCGCTGGGCGGTGCCTTCGCGCACCATGGCCAGCGCATTGCGGACCCGGCGCAAAGGCTGGAGACCTAGGAGGATGGCGATGGCGTTGATGGCGATCATGCCGACGCCGAACAGCGACAGATAGGTGAGCAGGCGGCGCTGGAAGCTGGCGATCTCCTGCTCGAGCTCGCTGTGGTTGCCCATGACGCGGAAACGGGCGGCGCGGTTCTTCGCGTCCAGCACGAACTCGCTCTCGAAAACTTCGAGCTGCTCGCCCTTTATGCCCTCCATCGAATAGCTGCGCTGGAAGTTCGAGTTGAAGGGCACTTCAGCGACGCTCGGCGACAGGAGTGAAGTCGTCATCGAGGAGGAATGGATTTCGCCATGCACGCCTTCGGAAGCAGGCTCGACCGACCAGTACCAGCCGGAATTCGGCTCGGAAAAGCGCAGGTCGCCGAGGTCGGGCGAGCCGGTCAGCGCGCCGTTGTCGGAAATGCCGACGGAACCGATCAGGTTGAACAGATGCGCCGAAAGCAGGCTGTCGAAGCCGCGTTCGCTGGCCTGGCGGTAAAGCGTGGTGATGAGGGTGAAGATGACGACCAGCGTCAGGATCGCCCAGATGGTGGAAAAAGCGATGACGCGGAAGGTCAGAGAGCGCGGCCAAAGCCGCAGTCTCGAGAGCCGCGCGCCTGTGGTTGGCTTCAGCGGTTCCGCGTCACGCCTCCGGCTCACGCATGCGATAGCCCATGCCACGCACGGTTTCGATCATGTCGATGCCCATCTTCTTGCGAAGCCTGCCGACAAACACCTCGATGGTGTTGGAATCGCGGTCGAAATCCTGGTCGTAGAGATGCTCGACCAGCTCGGTGCGCGACACCACCTCGCCCATATGATGCATCAGATAGGCGAGCAGCCGGAACTCGTGCGAGGTGAGTTTGAGCGGCACGCCGTTGACGTCGGCCTTGGACGCCTTGGTGTCCAGGCGCAGCGGCCCGCAAGTGAGCTCGGACGAAGCATGACCGGCCGCGCGGCGGATCAGCGCCCGCACCCGCGCCAGCACCTCCTCGATGTGGAAGGGTTTGGTCACATAGTCGTCGGCGCCGGCGTCGATGCCGGCCACCTTGTCGCTCCAGCGGTCGCGCGCTGTCAGGATCAGCACCGGCATCTTGCGGTCGCCGCGGCGCCAGCGCTCGACGACGCTGATGCCGTCCATCTGCGGCAGGCCGATATCGAGGACCACGGCATCGTAAGGCTCGGTGTCACCAAGGAAGTGCCCCTCCTCGCCGTCGTAGGCGCGGTCGACGACATAGCCGGCGTCGACCAGCGCGTCGGCCAGCTGCCGGTTGAGATCCTTGTCATCCTCGACGACGAGCACGCGCATGGGTTGAAGCCTGTTGCTGGGAGACGTATAGGCCGATTCCGCCGGCCTGGGAAACGAGTGAGGTCAGCCCATCGGGACGACGATTTCCGAGCGGCGCGGACGCTGTCCGTCCTTGCCGGGGACCAGCACGACGATGACGCAGACCTGCTGACCGCCCCGCGTCGCCTGCGAGGCCTTGGCCAGCGTGCCGCCATTCTGCGCGGCGACCTGCTGGCCGATGGCATAGCAATCGCCGGCGGCAAGCACGACCGGTTGGTCGACCGACGGGTCGATGACCGGCATTGCCGTCGTCTGCGACGCAAAGAGGCCGGCTGCGGCAAGCGCCAGCACTGCTTTGCGGACATGGGAGCCAAGGTTGTTCATGATCACGGTTCTAGCCCATATGGGCTGAACGTGAAATGAACGGTGAACAATCGAAAATCCATGCCCGCCATTCCCCCTGCGCGAGACAAATGAATGCACTCTTGTGGACGCCAGTGCACTCGCCAGAGGCTCCCTGGTTCCGGATGCAAATTCATAGCCGGAAAATCAGTCGGCCCGCTACGCTTTTCGGATGCGGATTCTCCATCCAGCCCTAGCTAGTGCGTTTCACCGTTTCACGGAAACGGCGAACCGCCCTATCTCTCTAATTTAACGCAATTCCGGACGGAAAACCGATCACACTTTTCCTGGAATTGCTCCGGTGTGGGAACGCCGGACGACCATGGAGCATGCCATGATGCGCGAGGATATTGCCGATCTCTATCGGGGCTACATCGCCTGCCTGAACGACCAGGAGTGGGACAATCTCGGCCGCTTCGTCGGCGATGAGGTGCAGTATAATGGCGAGACGATCGGGCTTTCGGGTTATCGCCGCATGCTGGAAGGCGATTTCGAGGCCATTCCCGACCTGCGTTTCAACATCGAGTTCCTGATTTCGGAGCCGCCGCGCGTGGCGGCGCGACTGCATTTCGACTGCCGGCCCAAGGGCGTGCTGTTCGGCCTGCCGGTCCACGGAAGGCGGGTTTCCTTCGCAGAGAACGTCTTCTACGAATTCCACGACCGACGGATTCGCGAGGTGTGGTCGGTCATCGACAAGGCCGCCATCCAGGCGCAGCTCTGAGGTCCGCCAGCCTCTCAGGCGTCTTCCTGCGTCAAGGCGTGGAAGCGCAGCAATCCATGATGGACCGCAAGGTCCTCGTCATAGCGCGCCTCGGCGAATTCCAGCGACAGGCGCGTCTGACCGCGCGAGCCGATGGAAAGTGCTGCGCCATCGAGGCGCGCCTTGATGCTGTCCATGATGAGGCGTGTCTCGACCTCGCCTTGAGCTTTCGACCAGACGTGCAAGGTGATCAGTTGGTCGCCATCGTTGTCGGCGCCGGTGTCCAGGTCGAAGGCACTGGTACGGCCGTAGGTCACGTGTGGAAAGGCGGCCTTGTCGTTCGCCTGTTCGAGCAGGCCAGCGCCGCCGAGCAGCGCCGATAGCGACGCATCGGTCTTCAGCCTCAGGAACAAGGCCTGCATCAGATCGCCGGGCGCCGTCATCTACCGTCCATCGCCAACACATGTCTCCGTGCCGCGGCCCGACAACGTAGCCGCGCTCGCGATCCGATGCCAGATCGCGAATCGTCTTGACTATAGCGTGAAGGGCGAAGGTCTCGAATTTATTACGTTTTCGTCAAATCATGAGACCGGCGCCGCGCCACCCTCCTCGGTCCGCTTGGCAATGAACTCGTCGAGCACGCCCGCGGTGGCGGCAGCGGAGGCCGGCGGCTGGAAATCGGAAAGAATCCGCCTCCAGATACCGGTCGCGCGCTCCGTCGCGGTCTTCGAGCCGGATTGTGTCCAGTTGCCGAAATTCGACCAGTCGGCCACCACCGGCTCGTAGAAGGCGGTGCGGTAGCGCGCCATCGTGTGCGCGGCCGAGAAGAAATGGCCGCCAGGCTGCACTTCGGCGATCGCTTCGAAGCCGATAGCGTCGGCATCGCCCGGCGTCGTGGCGCAAAGCTCAGCGACCGTCTGCAGCGCTTCGATGTCGGTGATCAGCTTTTCCAGGGAAACGCTCAGGCCGCCTTCCAGCCAGCCGGCGGCGTGGATGCAGACGGTTGCGCCGGCAAGCACCGAGCCCCACAGCGCGAACTGCGTCTCGTGTGCCGCCTGTGCATCCGAGACGTTGGCGGCGCTGCCGCCGCCGGAGCGCCAAGGCAGACCGGTGAAACGCGCAAGCTGGCCCGCGCCGAGCGTGGCCTTGACATGCTCCGGCGTGCCGAAGGCCGGAGCGCCCGACTTCATGTCGACATTGGACGAGAAGGAGCCATAGACCACCGGCGCGCCAGGCCGCACGATCTGCGCGAGCGTGAGGCCGGCCAGCGCCTCGGCATGCTGCAAGGTCAGCGCGCCGGCAACCGTGATCGGCGCCATCGCGCCTGCCAGGCAGAAGGGCGTGATGATCGATATCTGGCCGGCGCGGGCGAAGTCGATGATGCCCTGCGCCATCGGGATGTCGAGTTGGCGCGGCGAGTTGGTGTTGATGACCGTGTAGCTATGGGCGCTGCCGGCAAACTCGTCTTCGGACAGGCCGCGCGCCAGCCGAATCATCTCGAAACTGTCCTCGACCTGAGGCGTGCCGCGGGCAAAGACGAAGGGCACCTTGTCGGACAGCGTCAGTTGCGCCCGGCCGGTGGCATAGTGGCGAAAGCGCGTGTCGACGTCCTGCGGCTCGACGCAGGGGCCGAGCATATGCAGCACGTCGAAATGCTGGATCAGCTTGATGAATTCCTCGAAGGCCTGGAGCGTGCCCGGCCGGCGGCCGCGCTCGAGATCGGTGACGTTCGGGGCGCCGGAGCCGGCCAGGAAGGTCATCGAGCCGAGCTCGAGCATCAGATCCCGCGAGCGGTCGCCGCCAAGGGCGGGAATCGCGCGCGGCGCCGCGGCAAGTGCTGCCTCGACCATGTCGCGGCCGATCCTGACCATCTGGCTGTCTTCGTCGACCAATGCGCCGGCCCTGGCGTAGATGGCGCGGGCCTCGGGCAGCAGCACCTTGATGCCGAGCTCCTCCAGCACGCGCAGCGCGGTAGCGTGGATCGCGGCGACCTGGTCGTCGGAAAAGATCGGCTGCGGCAGGAAGGGGTTCTTCAGCGACCGATAATTCGGATGCCGGCTAGACTCGCTGCCCGCCTCGCCGGTGCGTCCCCGCCGGCGCTCGCGCCTGAGATCACGTGCGGCCTCGTCAATCATGGCGGTTCCTCCTCATTGCCGCATCGCCTTGCCTTCAGCGTCGTAGGGCGAGGCCGCGATGACGCGCGCCGGCCGTTCGACCCCGACAATGTGTACGGAAAGCTCGGTGCCCTCCCCGGCGAAATCGTCATCGAGCAACGCCAGGGCGACGCTCTTGCCGAGCGTGTAGCCGTAGCCGCCGGAAGTGACGAAGCCGATGCGCCGGCCCTTGGACCAGACCGGCTCGAAGCCGCTGGCATCGGCGTCGACAGCGTCGACCTCCAGCGTCACGATACGCCTGGAAACACCGGCCTCACGCTCTTTCAGCGCCGCTTCGCGGCCAATGAAATCGCCCTTGTCGAAGGCGATGAAGCGGTCGAGCCCGGTCTGGCCGGGTGTGTAGCCTTGCGTGAATTCGCGCGACCAGATGCCGAAACTCTTTTCCAGCCTGAGCGAATTCAGCGCGTAATAGCCGATCTCGGCGAGGCCGAGGTCCTCGCCGGCGGCAAGCAGCGTCTCACGCAGGCTCGAATGCAGGGTGGCCGGGCAGTTGATCTCGAAGCCGAGCTCGCCGGCAATGGACAGCCGTGCGACCCGGGCGCGTGCCATGCCGATGTCGAACGCGCCGCAAGCCATGAACGGCAAGGCTGCCGCAGAGATGTCCTGATGGGTGGTGCGTTCGACGATCCGGCGTGCGTTCGGACCAGTGACAAGGAAGCCGGACATGGCGTCCGAGATGTCGGCGATGGAGACGCCTTCGGCGATGTGCGCCTCGAACCAGCGCATGTGGAATTCGCGCAAATAATAGGAGCCCATGATCCAGTATTCTCCGCCGCCCCAGTTGAGCACGGTGAGATCGCCCTTCAGCCGGCCGTCGGACCCAAGCATCGGCGCCAGCTTCGCGCGGCCGGGCTTCGGCAGCCGGCAGGCGAGCAACCGGTCGAGCCAGGCCTCGGCGCCGGCGCCCGACACGGCATAGCGCGAGAAGGCCGTGGTATCGACGAGGCCGGCGGCGCGGCGGACCTGCAGCACCTCGTCGCCGACAATCTCGAAAGCGTTGGAGCGCTTCAGCGTCGTCTCCTCGCGGAAACCCATCGGCGCGAAATAAGCCGGAATCTCCAGGCCCCACGACGCCGTCCATTCCGAGCCGGCGGCGCTCATGCCGTCATAGGCGCCCGGACGCTTCAGCGGCCGGCCGGCCGGCAGGCGCTCGTTGGGGAAGGTCATGACGAAGCGGCGGGCATAAAACTGGCCCGTGGTCTGCCGCAGATACTCGCGGTTGGCGGCGAAGGCGCCGTAGCGGGCGATGTCCATGCCGAAGATGTCGGCTTGCGGCTCGCCGTGGATCATCCACTCGGCCAGCGACTTGCCGACGCCGCCGCCCTGGCTGAAGCCGGCCATGACGCCGCAGGCGACCCAGTAGTTCTTCAGCCCCCTGACAGGGCCGACCAGCGGATTGCCGTCCGGCGTGAAGGTGAAGGCGCCGTTCACCCATTTGCGGATGCCGGCCTTCGCCAGGCAGGGAAAGCGCTGATAGGCCCTGGAGAGCTCCGGGCTGATGCGATCGATGTCCTCGGGGATCAGCTCGATGCCGTAATCCCAGGGCGCGCCGTCCATGTTCCAGTGTTTCGGGTTCTGCTCGTAGACGCCGAGCAGCACGCCTTTGCGCTCCTGACGCAGATAGGAGAAGCCGTCGAGATCGACGGCGAGGCCGAGCTCCTTGTCGAGGGCGGCGACTTCGGGAATGTCCTCGGTGACGAAATAATGATGCTCCATCGGCGTCACCGGCAGGTCGACGCCGGCCATCAGCCCAACCTGCTTGGCCCACAGGCCGCCGGCATTGACGACATGCTCAGCAACGATCGTGCCGTTTTCGGTGACCACGTCCCAGCCGCCATCGGCGCGTTGTTTCAGCTCGATGACGCGGTTGCGCAGGATCACATCGGCGCCGCGCTTTCTGGCAGCGCCAGCATAGGCGTGCGTGGTGCCATAGGGATCGAGATGGCCCTCGTTGGAATCATAGAGGCCGCCGAGCACGTCGCTGACATCGACGATCGGGCAGATCTCCTTGATCTCCTCGGGCGTCACCAGTTGGGCAGTCTCGATGCCGACCGACTGAAACACCGCCCAGGCCGATTTCAGCCATTCCCAGCGCTGCGGGTCGCTCGCCATGTTGACGCCGCCGGTCATGTGCAGGCCGGCATTCTGGCCGGACTCGGCCTCGATCTCGCGGTAGAGTTTGATCGTATAGTCCTGCAGCGCCGCGACATTGGGATCGGCGTTGAGCGCGTGGAAGCCGGCGGCCGCATGCCAGGTCGAGCCAGCCGTCAGCTCGGCGCGCTCGATCAGCGCGACGTCGCTCCAGCCAAACCGCGTGAGATGGTAGAGCACCGAGGCGCCGACCACGCCTCCCCCGATGACGACTGCCCGATAATGCGATTTCACGAGCCTCTCCCTCTCGTTGGAGGCTCTTAAGATACATATCCTGTACACATGTGTCTAGACACTTCTGTCCAGAACTTGCGCGCCACTCCGCGCCGTGCCACTTGTTCGGTCATGACCATGACCGCTTCCCAGGACGAGCCGGCGCCCGGCAACATCAAGGTGACCCGCGCCGACTGGATCAATCTTGCGCTGCAGACGCTGATTTCAGACGGTATCGAGAGCGTGCGCGTGCTGACGCTCGGCCAGAAACTCGGCGTGTCTCGCTCGAGCTTCTACTGGTATTTCAACAGCCGGCAGGACCTGCTCGACCAGTTGCTTGCGCATTGGCACGACACCAACACCACGGCGATCGTCGAGCGTGCCCGCCGGCCGGCGGACACCATCATCATGGGCGTGATGAACGTCTTTGAATGCTGGGCCGACGAGCGCCTGTTCGATCCCAGGCTCGATTTCGCCGTCCGCGAATGGGCCAGGCGCTCGGACGACGTGCGGCGCATGATCGACCGGGCCGACGGCGAGCGCCTCAGCGCCATCCGCGACATGTACCGCCGGCACGGCTATGACGGCGAGGACGCCTTCATCCGCGCCCGCGTCCTCTATTACATGCAGATCGGCTATTATGTGCTCGACCTCAAGGAACCGGTGGAGGCGCGGGTCAGCCATCTCGCCGCCTATCTGCGCTCCTTCACCGGCCAGGAGCCGACCGAGGCGGATGTGGCGCATTTCATGCGCTTCATCGCGGCGCGGTGATATAGTCCGCCGTCCACGGCCAGGGCGCCACCAATCAACAAAGCTTGTGCTGTTGCCTCGCTGCCCTTGTGAGCGACGCTAAAATGGTCGATTAGTCTTGTGGGGGAGGCGCCCGAAACTGCCATGCAGTTTCCAGGCGAAAGTGCGTTGGGGCGGAAGTCTGGAATGGCAAGTCCTTCGAAACCAAGCAAGAGAAGAGGCCGGGTCGCTTCGGCGCTGCTCGGCGTCGACGCATGGCTCGATTCCTCGCTCTATGAGATCAGCTTCAAGGCCCGCGAATTCTGGGAAGCGGCGACCATCTTTTCCCGCCGTTTCCGGGTGCATGGCTGGCGCCGCGCCATCATCGAGTTGCTGAGCGAAGGTTTCACCATGGGCGCCGGCGGCTTCGTGGTGCTGCTCGCGCTCGCCATGCCCGCCTTCGACATCACCACCGGCGACTGGCGCAGCCAGGGCGACTTCGCCGTCACCTTCCTCGATCGCTACGGCAACGAGATCGGCCAGCGCGGCATCATCCAGCGCGATTCCGTGCCGGTAGACGAGATGCCGGACATCGTCATCAAGGCAGTGCTGGCGACCGAGGATCGGCGCTTCTTCGACCATTACGGCATCGATGTGCTGGGCCTGTCGCGCGCGATCTTCGAGAATGTGCGCGCCAATTCCGTGGTCCAGGGCGGCTCCAGCATCACGCAGCAGCTCGCCAAAAACCTGTTCCTGTCGAACGAGCGCACCTTCGAGCGCAAGATCAAGGAAGCTTTCCTGTCGCTATGGCTGGAAGCGAATCTTTCCAAGAAAGAGATCCTGCAACTCTATCTCGACCGCGCCTATATGGGCGGCGGCACCTTCGGCATCGAGGCGGCGGCGGATTTCTATTTCGGCAAGAGCGTCAAGGACCTGAGCCTTGCCGAGGCGGCGATGCTGGCCGGGCTGTTCAAGGCGCCGACCAAATACGCCCCGCACATCAACCTGCCGGCGGCCCGTGCCCGCGCCAATGTCGTGCTGTCCAACCTTGTCGATGCCGGCTTCATGACCGAGGGCCAGGTGCTGCAGGCTCGGCTGCATCCGGCCAACGTCGTCGATCGTGGCGAGCAGAAGAGCCCGGATTATTTCCTCGACTGGGCCTTCGACGAGGTGAAGAAGATCGCCAAGCCAGGCCAGCACTCGCTGGTCGCCCACACCACTTTCGACGCCAACATCCAGAAGGCGGCCGAGGAATCCGTCGAGTTCCATCTTCGCCAGTTCGGCAAGGAATATAACGTCACCGAAGGCGCCGTGGTGGTCATCGAAACCAACGGCGCGGTGCGGGCCATCGTCGGCGGCCGCGATTATGGCACCAGCCAGTTCAACCGCGCCACCAAGGCTCTGCGCCAGACGGGTTCATCCTTCAAACCGTATGTCTACGCCACAGCGATGGAGCACGGTTTCACGCCGGACTCGGTGGTTTCCGGCGGCGCCGTCAGCTGGGGCAACTGGTCGCCTCACAATTACAGCGGCGGGTCGGCCGGCAACGTGACGCTGCTCACGGCGATCGCCAAGTCGATCAACACGGTGCCGGTGCGGCTCGCCAAGGATTATCTCGGCATCGGCCCGATCAAGGCGATGGCCGAATCGATGGGCGTCGAATCGCCGCTGGAAGCGCACAAGACCATGGTGCTCGGCACCTCCGGCATGACGGTGATGGACCAGGCGACCGGCTACAGCGTCTTTGCGCAAAACGGTTTCGTTGGCTCGCGCCACGGCATCACCCAACTGGTCACCCGCACCGGCGAGGTGGTCTATGACTGGGCCAAGGATGCTGCGCCGCTGCACCGCGTGCTGTCGGAAAAGGCGCTGAAATACATGAACGCCATGCTGGCGGCGGTGCCGGTTATAGGCACCGCGAGACGCGCCCAGCTTCCGAACATTGTCGTCGCCGGCAAGACCGGCACGACGCAATCCTATCGCGACGCCTGGTTTGTCGGCTTCACCGGCAACTACACCGCCGCCGTCTGGCTCGGCAATGACGACTTCACGCCGACCAACAAAATGACCGGCGGTTCGCTGCCGGCGATGGTCTGGCAGCGGCTGATGGTCTACGCCCATCAGAACATCGACCTGAAGCCGATCCCGGGCATCGATCATCCGTGGGTCGACCCGGAAGTCGCGGCCAAGGCCGAGGAAGCGGCGAAGAAGGAAGCCGACGCGGCGGCGGCGCAGGCCGAGGCCGAACGCCCGCCGGTGCTTTCCAGCCGCACCAGCCAGACGCTGCGGGAAATGAGCAAGGCGTTCCAGGCCGCGCCCGTGCTGGGCGCCCCCAGCCTGCCGGAGACGCTTTCGGCGCTTTAGGACCGCGCTGGCGCGAAGCCGGCTTGCCACGGCACCCCGCGCCGCGATATCCCGGGCAACCTCCTCTGTTTGCGGCTCTCATGCTCAAGAACGCCATCCTGACGCTGCTTTCGCTTGCCATGGCCATCGGGCTTGGCGGCTACAGCGTCTGGTATGCGCTCAACGCGCAGGACGGCGTCGGGGCGATCCGCATCGGCCAATGGACTGCCTTCCCCGAAGTCGGGACGCTGGCGGCCGACCCCTATTCCAAGGCGCGCGTGGCGCGCGAGGGCGTGCTGGCACTCGGCCAGGCCGAGGGGCTTGCCTTCGTGGCCGAGCGCGACGACGCGGGCGAGCCGCTGAAACGCGAATGCGCCTACACGATCGAGGGCGGTTATCCCACTGCCCGCTTCTGGACGCTCTACGCCGCCGACCAGTCGCTTGGCGTGATCGACACCGGCAAGCCGAGGCAGTCGGCGCTGCAATCCTACGAAGTGCTGCGCCAGCCCGACAATTCCGTCGTCATTTCCGTCGGCAATCGCCCGGCTCCCGGCAACTGGCTGCTGACCGGCGGCTCCGGCAAGATGTATTTCGTGCTGACCTTCTACGACACGCCGATCGCCTCGAGCACCGGCCTCTCGGACGTCACGCTGCCGCGCATCCTGAAGGCGGGCTGCAATGCGTAGCCTGCTGCACGCCCTCATCCTCGGCCTGCTCGGCGCCGGCATCGTACACATCGTGGTGCTGTTCCTGGTGCCGGAATTTTCCGAACGCGATGCCTGGTCGCGGCTGGCGATGGCTTCGGACCTCTACAAGATGACGCGGCTCGACGCCGAGGCCGGCGGCGCGCCGGTGGTGAAATCGGTCGATCCGCTGTTTTATGCCGCCGCCTGCCGATTCAATCTCACGGACGGACTGGTCAGGATCAGAGCGCCCGGCGACGTGCCGTTCTGGTCGGCCTCGGTCTATGACCGCAGCGGCCACAACATCTATTCCTTCAACGATCACAACGCCAATGGCGAAAAACTCGATGCCATCGTGCTGACGCCGGCGCAGATGATCGACGTGCGGCGCGACCTTCCGGAGGATCTGCAGGGCGCGATCTTCGTCGAGGCGCCGATCGATGAAGGCATCTTCGTCGTCCGCGCCTTCGTGCCGGACGAGAGCTGGAAGCCGATTGTGTCACGCTTCCTCGAGCAGAGCGCCTGCGAATTGCAGGATTACTGAGAAAGGCGCCCGATCAGTGATGCGGCTTGGCAGGTGGCGAGGAGCCCGGCCTGTCGGGGCCGCTCTCGCCGGGCCGTGCCTCACCGGCCTGCGGATGCAACTCATAGCGGACGCCGGGGAAAATGATGACCGCTGCCGCCGTCGTGGTGTCGTGACTTGCTCGATTTACAGGTGCCGCTCGCGGCACAAAAGACAGGACCATGCCCATGGTTCGCGCATTCCCTCTCGGTTTGACCGGAGCATAACGCAACGCCTCCAAAGTTGATTAAGGAGTGTAGAGGGTTAACGGAGCGCTAACGGATCGCGGCTAATTTGATGTTTGTTTTTCCTGGAGTTGCGAAACCGGCCCGGCCGGATTGCGCGGCTCAGCATTGTGTCGAGTGTCGGGCGTATCCTCCGTGTCATCTTCGGATTTCAGGCAAATCGCTATCCGGACCGAAGCTGGAAAGGCCGAAAGGCTGTTCCGCGCCGCCGTGTCGGCCTTCTGCTCGCTGACGCGCCCCTCGCGCCGCGAGATCGCCCAGCTCGAGGATCTGACGCTGCCGCTGTTCGACGAGGTTTCTGTCGAGTCGCGCCGCTATGTCGCCGCTGCCCTTTCCGAATGCGAATATGCGCCGGCCGCGCTGGTCAGGCGACTGGCCGAAGAGCCGGTCGAGACCGCAGCCCCCCTGCTCACCCGCTCCAAGGCGCTGAGCGACGTCGACCTCATCGCGCTGATCGGCCGGCACGGGCTGCCGCACGCGCGCGCCATCGCGCGCCGCAAGGAACTCAACCCGACGATCGCCGACCTGATCCGCGCGCTGGAAAGACCGACGCTGGTCATGACGCAGCCGCCCGAGACGGTCACGAGGCTTGCGCCGAAACCGGAGGTCATGGCCAAGGCGGACGCCGACCGTCCCGCGCCCGGCCATGCAGAGGAGAATGCGCGGCGGCGCCTGCGGTCGATGATGTGCCCGACCGGTGACAGCGCCGACGTCAATACCTTCCTCGCCCAGCCGGCCTATGTGAAACTGCGCGAGACGGCGCTGACGGGGAACGCGGCCTTCTTCCAGACCGCGCTTGCCGACGCGCTGGATATCGACTTCGCGACGGCCCGCTCGGTGACCGGGCAATCGAGCTATGCCGCCCTGCTTGCGGCGTTGCGGGCTCTCGACCTCGGCGAAGACAGGGCATTCCTGATCGCGGTCGCGGTCTATCCCGGCGAGTTCCCGCATCCGCAGGCGATCCGCCTGTTCCTCGACCGCTACCGGTTGCTGCATCGCGAGGCGGCGCTGGACAAGGTCCGCGCCTGGAAGGCCGAGACCCATTCGCGGGCGATCCGCGGCAATGCAGTAGAAACCGAAAGCCGCGAAGCCTCGAACAGCGACGAGGCGAGCGCCGGCCTCAAGGCCTCCTGACGCGGTTAATCCGCCTTCACGGAAAGAAGCTCTTCGACGGGAACGGTCCCGCCCTCGATCTCGACCACCCAGATGTCGGGATCGAATTTCTTCTCCCGCTCCAGCCGCGCATCGAAAGCCGAGCCATCGTCGCTCGTACCGAGCGCGGTGAAGAACCGGTCATCGGGCTTGGCCGAATCGTAGCTCGTCTGCGGCGCCGGCCCATAAAGGGCCACCTCTCCCATCCGACCTCGCGACAGCACGAAGACAGCGCCGGCCTCTGTCGCTCCGCGCTTGACGATGGCGGCAAAGCCGCCGGCGCCGAAGACGCGACGCACAAGGGCCGAGACCCAGAGATCGGCAGTTACGCGCATGGCAAGGTTCCGGATGTCATGCGCGGTTCCTTACAGCAAGAATGAAGGAACCGAAATGATCGGGCGCCGCCGCTCAGTTCGTCAGGCCGATCTCGCGCATCTTGACATAGACGGCCTCGTCTGGCTCGCCAGTCTCGGGAAGGCCGAAGAGGGCCTGGAATTCCTTGATTGCGGACTTGGTGCGGGCGCCGACCTTGCCGTCGAGCTGCATGTCGCTATTGCCGAAAGCCTTCAGGCCGGCCTGGATCCTGACGATGCGGGCGTCGGGAGATAATGTCGGGTCATCGGCCGGGGCCGAGACCGGAATTGCCGACGGCTTGGCCGACGGCGTCGCGGCTGCCGCGCCGGCCGGCCGCGGCGCCGGATGCGGGATGGCCGCCGTGGTCTGGCGGGTGCCAAGCTGGTCGAGCAGCGCCGTGTCGATCTCGCCCGACCCCGGCAGCCCGACTTTCAACTGATAGGCCTGGATGGCCTTGCGCGTGGCCGGCCCGGTGAGACCATCGACGGTGCCGTCGTAGAAGTTGAGGTCCTTCAGAATGCCCTGCACCTGCTGGACGACCGGATCCGGCTTGGCCACCGGCTGCGCCGGCGCCTGGCGCACGATGTTGATGGTGGTTTCCGGTTCGTCGGAGACGGTATGCGGGAAATTCACGATGGTCCGGGTGGCGAAGAAGGCGCCGGTATGCGGAAAGGGCTGATACCAGAGCGCATTGGCCGAGACGTAGAACAGCGTCACCAGGAAAGCGGTCGAGCCGCCGACCAGGACCGGATTGCTCGCGATCAGCTGACCGACGGCAACAGCGCCCTCGGCAAGGGCGCCGCGCTCTGGTTCGACCACCTTAGGCCGTTTTGCGGAGCGAGCCATTGCTGTCCCCATCTGCATCCCCCTTCGGCTTGGCCGCCGGCATGGCCAGCACGCCGGATGGCGCACCGGAACGCCGCTTCGGCCCGTTCACCGGCAGGCCGATCGTCACTGTGGTGCCCTCACCGGGCGCGCTCTCGATCGACATCGTGCCCTCGTGCAGCGCCACCAGGCCCTTGACCAGCGACAGGCCGAGCCCGGTTCCCTCGAAACGGCGCGTGTAGTCGTTCTGGATCTGCATGAACGGCTTGCCGAGATTGGCCATGTCCTCCTCGGCGATGCCGATGCCGGTGTCGCTCACCCAGAAATGCAGGTGCGAGCCGACACGCTTGGCGCCGATCACCACGCTGCCGCCATCGGGCGTGAACTTTACGGCGTTCGAAGCGAGATTGATCAGGATCTGCTGGACCGCCCGGCGGTCGGCATTGATCTCGCCCGCATCCGGGGCGATCTGCGTGGCAAGAATTATGCTCTTGGCGTCGGCCAGCGGCCGCATCATCGAGCGGCACATGTCGACGGCCTCGACGAAGCGGAACGGCTCCAGCTCGGTCGCATAGGCGCCCGCCTCGATGCGCGAGACGTCGAGGATCGAGGTGACGACGGACAGGAGATGCTGGCCGGAATCCCTGACCAGGCCGACATATTCCTTCTGGCGCGGATCCTTGAAGGCGCCGAACATCTCATGCAGCAGCATGTCGGAAAAGCCGATGATGGCGTTGAGCGGCGTGCGCAGCTCGTGGCTGACCACCGCCAGGAAGCGGCCCTTGGCCACTTCGGCGGCCGCAGCGGCCTCTCTGGCTTCCGCAAGCTCGTCGCGAAGTGCCGCGACGTCGTCGTTTTCGCGCAGGACCAGAGTGAAGACGTCGCGGTCGACTTCGCCGCGCAGCAGATCGAGGCTGAACGGGCGGAAATTGTCGGTCGCGCCGGAACCCTCGCGCGGCAAGCGGATGCGCAGATCAAGCCGGCGCTTCGGCGCGTCCTCGCGCATGTCGGCCAAAGCGGTGAGATAGGCGACGCGGTCGGAAAGATGGACGCGATCGAAAAGGCCGGTGCCGAGCAGGAGCTCCGGCGCCAATTTGAGGGTCGAACGCGCCCGGGCGGACGCGTCGAGCACTTCGCCCTGGCGGCCGGCGCGCAGCACGACAGCGTCGATGACGTCCTCGAGACGATCGCCGGCAGGCTGAGCCAGCCGCAAACCGGCCGGGTTGGCGAAGGCGGCGGCCCGCGGCACCAGCGTCAGCGCCCAGGCCAACGGCAGCAGCCAATGCCAGGTGGCGATTTCGCCGAGCGGCAGGATTTGCCCGGCGAAGGGCTGCAGCACGATAGCGGCAAGCGCCGCAACCGCGCCCCACAGCGCAGCGCGCTGCGATCCCGAGACCCACCAGGTTTCGACCGGCAATGCGACGGCAAGGAGTGCTGCCGGCGAGGCCAATCCGCCCGCCGCCGCGACGGCGCCGGCAAGGGCGAGGCCGCCGAGCGCGACCGCCATGCGGCCGGCAAGCGCCATGTGGCCGGTGGCGGCCACCAGAAGCGCTGCGAACCAGCACAGGCCAAAAGCAGCAAAGATCGCCGCTACCGTGACAGCCGCGCCGAGACTCGCGGTGACGAGCGTGACAGCCGCACCCGCGGCAAGGAAGGGCGCGGCGAGCATGACGCCGATGAAGCGACGCTGGCGCAGTCGTTCGGCCTCACCCGTCACGGTCGGGTGAACCATGCGCTCGCAGCCGGCGGCAACCGCGCCAGGCAATTGAACGTATCTGGCTGAAATCGAACTCAACGCACACGTACCCGGTCGAAAAAAAAGCCTGCCTGGCAGGTGACTCATCAATTGGCTTGAAACTCGCATCCAGCGTTTAAGGAATGGATAAGGCTGGCGAAGCCGGCGACCGCCCCAGGACAAATATTGCGATGCCGACCCCACAAAGCGCACCGAGTTGCCGCCATGGTAAACGGCGGGTTATCCGCGAGGCCTGTGCCAAAACGAGCCTAAACTTGACGCGGCTAATCTCTGTCGGGTATAAAATCGAGTAATTACAATATGATATATGGTTATCGTAAAGTTAATGTTGCCGATGAGATTCGAGGCAAGTCCGTTTCAAAACCAATTCCTTTCGAATTTGCCTAAAATTTGAGGAAAATTCGCGGCTTCGATGCAAGCCGTCCTTTGCGTGACCGTGCCATTGTCGTGCCCAGAAAAGAGGTCATGCCGATGGATGCATGATCCGTCACGGATGGATGCATCATTCCATCCCGGATGAGAGGCAAGTAAGATGGGCTTTCTGATCAGGATGGCTTTCTGGTTTTCGCTGGTGCTGCTGGCGCTGCCGCTCGGCGTCGGCCCGGGCCAGGACGGCCAGCAGAGCGTCGGACCGATCCAGGCGCTGTTTGCGGCGCGCGAGGCGGTCGGCGACATTGCCGAGCTCTGCGAGCGCAAGCCCGATGTCTGCGAAACCGGCAAATCGGCCATGTACACCATCACCGTTCGCGCCAAGGAAACGGCCAAGATCGCCGCTGCCATGATCGACGACCAGCAACAGCCCGGGCAGGCAGGCGCGTCCGAGACGAAGGTCGCGGATGGTTCCGTCACGACCACCGGCAGCGTCGCCGAAGACATCGTGCTGCCCGCCAAAGTCAACATTCCAGTGATGCTGACCGCCAAAAACTGAATTCTTTCCAGCCGTTCGCCCGGCTCTTGGTTTGGCGCAATTCCGGGCGGAGGGCTACGGCGAAGTCGCCGAGCCTGACCGCTACGCACTTTTCCTGGAATTGCTCTCTCTTTGGTTTCGGCGCAATTCCGGACGGAAAACCGCTACGCACTTTTCCTGGAATTGCTCTGTCTTTGGTTTCGGCGCAATTCCGGACGGAAAACCGCTACGCACTTTTCCTGGAATTGCTCTAACGCCGCGGGCCCGTCCGACCTCTCGACGCCCGCGGCGTCTTTCTTTTTCCGTGACGCGGCCGGGCCGGGCCACTATATGCGGATCAATGGCCACCTCGATCCAGACCATCCGCGACGACTTTTCCCTGCTCGACGAGTGGGAGGACCGCTATCGCTATGTGATCGAGCTCGGCGAGGGCCTGCCGGCCTTTCCCGAGGCGGAGCGCACGGCCGCGAACAAGGTGCCTGGCTGTGTGAGCCAGGTGTGGCTCACCACCGAGCAAGGAGCGGGCGCCGATCCGGTGATTGGCTTCCAGGGCGATTCGGATGCCCATATCGTGCGCGGTCTCGTCGCCATCATGCTGGCGCTGTTTTCAGGCAGGCGTGCAAGCGAAATCCAGAACACGGACGCCGAAGCGACCCTGAAGGAACTCGGCCTCGACGAGCATCTGTCGCCACAGCGCGCCAACGGCCTGCGTTCGATGGTCAAGCGCATCAAGCGCGACGCCGAAGCGGCGCTGAAGCAGACGGCCTGATCCGGCCGATATCGCTCCCATCAAGAAAAGCAAAACGGCGCCGCAAGGGCGCCGTCGAGCTGCTTGACGAACTGAGACCAATCAACGGCCCTTGCGCTTGCGGCCCAGACCCATCTTCTTGGCGAGCTGCGAGCGGGCGGCCGCGTAATTGGGGGCGACCATCGGATAGTTGGCATCCAGGCCCCACTTCTCACGGTACTCTTCCGGCGTGAGATTGTAGTGGGTCATCAGGTGCCGCTTCAGCGACTTGAACTTCTTGCCGTCCTCGAGACAGACGATGTAGTCGTCATGGACGGAGCGCTTCGGATTGACGGCCGGCTTCTGCTTCTCGGCCGACGGCTGCTCCGGCGAGCCGCCGACGCGACCCAACGCGGCATGGACGTCGGCGATAAGGTTCGGCAGTTCCCCAACCGGCACCGGGTTGTTGCTGACATAGGCGGCGACGACATCGGCGGTCAGCTCGATCAGCGCATCACCGTTTTTCGAAGGTGTTTCGACGATTTCCATAGTGCTAAGGCCCCAACGAGAGTTTGTTTCTAAAACTGCGCCCTTTTTGTAGGATCGGGCATCGCGCGAATTTCGTGCAGGAAAGCCTGCGATTCGCATCGCCTCATCTTAATGAGGCCGCATTGCAAGTAAGTCAATTCGCATATTGACTTATATTCGCCGATATTCATCAAATATTGCTGATTCAGCTTCAAAAATTCGTGCGCCGTGTAACTTCGCGAGATTTTTCTGGCCAGACCAGCATGCCGTGACGTTACGTCATCCGCGTGTTAGACATCCGATCGCTGCTCGACACGGCGTTCAATGCTTGGCCAATGCTTGGATGCCTGTCGCGCCGGCGCGACAAATCCTGCGGCGCAACAAGGCGCAAGGACGCCGCCCTGCCGATCCGGAACCCTGGGTGAACGATACCTTCTAGTGAGGCGCGATATATTTGCCGTAGACCCAGCCGGTGACGAAATGGCCATTTTGCGCCGGGTCGTGCCATATCTCGCACCAGCGATAGCGGATCGCCTGGCGCTGTTTCCATTGCGGCTGGCGGGCGATATCGAGCAGGTTCACACCGCCGGTGCAGCGGCCGGTCATCTGCAACGGGGTGCCGTTCGGATAGGCGGCCTGCTTTTGCGATGCGTTGGACGGATACTTTCGTGCATTGAGCGTGTCGCCGAACGGCACGCCCGCCACTTGCCAGGCGGCAAAGACGGTTGCATGAGACTGACTGGAAAAAGCCAGGCCTGCCACGAGGACGGCGACAGACATTGCGGTAGAAACACAGGATTTCATCTTTCCCCCTTCGACTTAGCTTCTATGGACCACCTTGAGCCACGCCCCTTGAACCGCCGCTGAGCGGCGTGTTCATTCGTCATTCAAGCAAATTCCGCAGCGAGACGTAATGACCAGAGCTTCCGCCTTGACTTCCGCCTTCCCGGCCGCCAACCCGCCGACGCCTGAGAAACGCCCGGTGTCCGACACGCATCACGGCATCACCCGCGGCGACGACTATGCCTGGATGCGGGCCGACAACTGGCAGGCCATGTTCCGGGACCCTTCCCTCCTCGACGGCCGCATCCGCGCCCATCTCGATGCCGAGAACGCCTATCAGGCGGCGCTGATGGCCGGCACCGCGGATCTGCGCGGCAAGCTGTTTGCCGAGATGAAGGGGCGCATCAAGGAGGATGACTCGACGGTGCCCATGAAGGACGGGCCCTATGCTTATGGCTCTTCCTTCCGGCTGGGCGGCGAGCAGCCGCGCTATTTCCGCACGCCGCGCGGCGGCGGCACCGAGGAGATCCTGCTCGACGGCGACAAGGAAGCCGAGGGCAAGGCCTATTTCAGGCTCGGCGGCGTCGACCATTCAGGCGACCACGGGAAGCTGCTGTGGGCCTTCGATGACAAGGGTTCGGAGTTCTTCACGCTGCGCGTGCGCGACCTTGCGAGCGGCAAAGAACTTGCCGACCAGATCCCGGATACGGGCGGCGGCGGGGTGTGGAATGCCAGCGACAGCGGCTTCTTCTACACCCGTCTCGACGACAATCATCGCCCATCAAAAGTGTTCTTCCACGCGCTCGGCGACAAATCGGAGAACGACCGGCTGATCTATGAGGAGACCGATCCAGGCTTCTTCATGGATGTCGGCGGCACGCGTGCCAATGACTGGATCATGATCGGCATCAACGACCATGAGACTTCGGAATACCGCCTGCTGCCCGCCAATGATCCAGCGGCCGAGCCCAAGTTGGTGGCGGTGCGCGAGACCGGCCTGCAATACGACCTGGAAGAAGGCGGCGACGTCTTCTTCATCCTCACCAACGCCGACGGCGCCAAGGACTTCAAGATCATGACCGCGCCGGTCGACAATCCGGTGCGCGCCAACTGGCAGGAACTGGTGCCGCACGAGCCCGGTCGGCTGATCCTCTCGGTGCTCGGCTTCAAGCATCATATGGTCAGGCTCGAACGCAAGGACGGCCTGCCTCGCATCGTCGTGCGCGAGCGCGAAAGCGGCGAGGAACATTTCATCTCCTTCGACGAGGAAGCTTTCTCGCTCGGCCTTTCCGGCTCCTACGAATACGACACGGAGACGATGCGCTTCACCTATTCGTCGATGACGACGCCGGCGCAGGTGTTCGACTACAATATGCGCAGCCGCGAGCGCGTGCTCCTGAAGACGCAGGAAGTGCCCTCCGGCCACGATCCAGAGCACTATGTCACGCGCCGGCTGATGGCGCCCGCCGCCGATGGCGAGTTGGTGCCGATCTCGCTGCTCTACCATCGCGATACGCCGCTGGACGGTTCGGCGCCCTGCCTGCTTTACGGCTATGGCTCCTACGGCATCACCGTTCCTTCCGCCTTCAACACCAACTGCCTGTCGCTGGTCGACCGCGGCTTCGTCTATGCCATCGCGCATGTGCGCGGCGGCAAGGATAAGGGCTATGGCTGGTACGATGACGGCAAGCGGGCGAAGAAGATGAACACCTTCACCGATTTCATCGCCTGCGCCCGCCATCTCGTCGCCGAGCGCTATACAAAGCACGACCGCATCGTCGCCCAGGGCGGCTCGGCGGGCGGCATGCTGATGGGGGCGATCGCCAACATGGCACCGGAGGATTTCGGCGGCATCGTCGCCGAAGTGCCGTTCGTCGACGTGCTCACCACCATGCTCGACGCCAGCCTGCCGCTGACGCCGCCGGAATGGCCGGAATGGGGCAACCCGATCGCCTCAGCCGCCGACTACGCTACGATCGCGGCCTATTCGCCCTACGACAACGTGGCGGCGCTCGACTACCCACCGATCCTGGCGCTGGCGGGCCTGACCGATCCGCGCGTCACCTATTGGGAGCCGGCGAAATGGGTGGCGCGGCTGCGCGACCGCAAGGCGGGCGGCAACCCGGTGCTGTTCAAGATCAACATGGAGTCCGGCCATGCCGGCGCATCGGGTCGCTTCTCGCGGCTGGAGGAGATCGCCTACATTTACGCCTATGCCTTGAAAGTGACCGGCAAGGCCTGATTTTCCGCTCGCAATTGGCAAGGGCGCGCGTTACCCAATGCCGCCCTTTTCGATATGGCTTCTCCCGGCCGCGACCATTCACCCGCAAGGATCCTCATGCTGCTCGTCGATACGTATCTCGACAAATCCGCCATTCAGGGCATCGGCGTCTTCGCCAAGAACCACATCGCCAAGGGCACGCTGGTCTGGAAGCTCGACCCAAGGTTCGACCGCCGGATCCCGGTCGACACCTACGAGGCCCAGATCGGCCCGGTGAAATCCTATCTCGACCGCTATTCCTATCCGGACCGGCACGATCCGAGCTTCATCGTCTTCGAGGCTGACGACGCGCGCTACATGAACCACGACGACGACCCGAACTGCGACGTCTCCTCGCCCGAGGAGACCTACGCGCTACGCGACATCGCGCCAGGCGAAGAACTGACCTGCAACTACAACCACTTCTTCGAAGGCGGCTTCGATTTTCTGGGCGATCGCCACCTGTAAATGGATTGCTGCCAGCGTAAGCGAGGTCAACTCGCCGGCTTGCGCGCCGGATAGCCGTTGGGATGCGGCGGAATGGCCTTGAGATAGGCGGCGATCGCTGCGCGGTCGTCGGCCGTCAGTTGCGCCATGTTGCGCTGCACATCGACCATGGCTCCGCCGACGGAATCGAAGTCGGGCGTAAAGCCGGTTTCGAGGTAGTTGGCGATGTCGGCCTCGGACCAGTCCTTTATGCCGCCCTCGCCCGAGGTGATGTTGGGCACGACGCCGGAGCCTTCGGCGGCCACGGCGCCCGCCAGCCACTCGCCCTTCCTGACGCCGCCGGCGAAATCGCGCGGCGTGTGGCATTCGCCGCAATGGCCGGGTCCCTCGACCAGGTAGCGGCCGGCAAGAACCTTGTCCGGTGTGCCGTCGGGCAGCGCTATCACCGGCTCTGGGCTGAGATAGAGAAGCTTCCAGAGGCCAATGCCGCGGCGGATGGTGAAGGGGAAGGAAAGCTTGTGGTCCGGCGCCTTGCCGGCAACCGCCGGCAGCGTCTTCATGAAAGCGTAGAGGTCGGCGATGTCGGCCGGCTTCATGCGCGCGTAGGAGGCATAGGGAAAGGCCGGGTAGAAATGCTCACCCGAGGGCGAGACGCCCCTCAGCATGGCGTTGGCGAATTCCTCCTCGCTCCAGGCACCGATGCCATCCTTCTGGTCCTGCGAGATGTTGGGCGGAACGAAGGTGCCGAACGGCGTCTTGAGTTCCAGGCCGCCGACGAGTTCGAGACGGGCGTCGCCCTGGGCGCCGGGCTTGGCGTGGCAGGAGGTACAACCCCCCGCATAGAAGATGCGCTTGCCCCTGGCGGCGTCGCCGGGGCCGAGCTGGGCAACGGCCGCAGCGTCAAGCCTGGCCGGCGCCGACAGGACCCAGCCGACGATTGCCGCGGCGCCGCCAAGTACGATGACGGCCCCGGCAAGCTTCTTCAGCCAGGCCATTTAGCGATCAGCTCTTCTTGATGCGGTAGGTCTGGTGGCAGGTGCCGCAATCGCCGCCCAGTGTGTTGAGCTGCGTCTTCAGCGCGTCGACATCGGCCGGCGGGGAAGCGACCGCGGCCTTGGCGTCGGCCAGGAACTTGTCCTCAGCCGCCTTGAAGCCCGCCATGTCTTCCCAGATCTTCGGCCCGGCCGTGGTGTCGCCCTTGTCGGAGCCGGTCGGGAACAGCTTGTCGGCATCGAATTTCTCGGCATTGGCCTCCAGGGCCTGCAATGCCGTCAGCACCGCGGCGGCGTCAAAAGGCTCCTCGCCCTTGACGACCTTCGAGATCTGCCCGGCGAGCTTGCCGCGCTCCTTCATCAGGGCCTGGCGATCCTTGATCGGATCGGCACAGGCGGCCGAACCGGCGAAGGCGAGCATAGAGATGGCGATGACAAGCATTCTCATTCAATTGGCTCCATGATGAAGAGAGTTCGCGACTACAGGTTAACGGGCGTCGCGGCGGGATTATTCCCTTTCGCCGTGACGATTGTGCTGGCTGCCTTGTGGCTTCTCCTGTCCCGAAAAAGAAAAACCCCGGCATGCCGGGGTTTTTCGTCAAAATCGCTTAACCTTTGGCCTTTTCATAAAGCTCCAGGACGTGGTCCCAGTTGATCAGGCTGTCGACGAAGGCTTCGAGATATTTCGGCCGCGCGTTGCGGTAGTCGATGTAGTAGGAGTGCTCCCACACGTCGACGCCGAGGATCGGCGAGCCGCCATGGACCAGCGGGTTCTCGCCATTCGGGGTCTTGGAGATTTCCAGCTTGCCGTTCTTGACCGAAATCCAGGCCCAGCCGGAGCCGAACTGGGTGGTGCCGGCGGCGATGAAATCCGCCTTGAACTTGTCGTAGCCGCCGAGATCGCTGTCGACCGCCTTCTGCAGCGCGCCCGGCAGCTTGTTGCCGCCGCCGCCCTTCTTCATCCACTTCCAGAAATGGATGTGGTTGTAATGCTGGGCCGCATTGTTGAAGAGCCCGGCATTCTTGCCGAAGGACTGCTTCACGACCTCTTCGACCGACAGGTCGCCCATTCCGGCCTCGGCCGCCAGCTTGTTGCCGTTGTCGACATAGGCCTTGTGGTGCTTGTCGTGGTGATACTCCAGCGTCTCCTTCGACATGTAAGGCTGCAGGGCCTCGTAGTCGTAAGGCAAAGCGGGCAACTCAAAAGCCATGGATGGTACTCCCTCGAGGAAAAAGCCGGTGATATTACCGAGCTAAGATAGGTCTGGAATGGGTCGGGGCAACTCCGGAATGGAGCGCCGAGCGACTTTTTAGAGCAATTCCGGGAAAAGTGCGAAACGGTTTTCCGCCCGGAATTGCGCAAAAACAACGAGGCGGAGCTGTTCGCCGTCTGCGTGAAACGGTGAAACGCTCCGGCGGCTCAGGCGGCGGACGTCGAATGCGCCCATTCCCAATAGAGCTCGCGCGCCTTCTTGGCGACCGGTCCGGGCTGCAGGTCGCGGTTTTCGATGCGGGTGATGGGCACCACTTTCGAGTGGTTGCCGGTCGAGAAGATCTCGTCGGCCTCGAGGAAATCGCGAACCGACAGCGTCTTTTCGGTGGTCCTGAAACCGTAGTCGCCGAGCAGGTTGATGGTGCGCGAGCGGGTGATGCCGGAGAGGAACGTGCCGTTCGGGGCCGGCGTCATCACATGGCCGTCCTTGACCAGGAAGATGTTGGAGGTTCCGGTCTCGGCGACATTGCCAAGCATGTCGAGCACCAGCGCGTTGTCGAAGCCGCGGTTCTTGGCCTCCAGGATGGCGCGACCGTTGTTGGGGTAAAGACAGCCGGCCTTGGCGTTGGTCGGCATGGTCTCGATGGTCGGGCGCCGGAACGGCGAGACGCCGACCGAAAAGCCGGATGGCGGGATCATCGGCGATTCGTAGAGGCAAAGACAGAAGCGGGTCGAGGCCGGATCGGCCGGCACGCCCATATAGCCGCCATGCTCGGCCCAATACATCGGCCTGATATAGACCGCCGTCTTGCCGTCGAATTTCTTCAGCCCATCCCAGGTCAGGCCGGCGATCTCCTCGGCGGTCATGGAGGGTTTCAGGCCAAGCGCCGTCGCCGAGGCGTTGACGCGGGCGGAATGAAGCTCGAGGTCGGGCGCCACGCCCTCGAACCAGCGGCCGCCGTCGAAGACGCTGGTGCCCAGCCACATGGCGTGGCTGCGCGGCCCGAGAATGGCGACGTTGCCCTCGTACCAGTCGCCGTCCACATAGGTCCAAGTCGCGGTTTGCGCCGCCGCCGCCAGTGTCATGTTCGCCGTCCAAATGAGTGATTTCAGACCGCCATAGGACGATGCTTTGACGGTTGGCGTCAACCGACATGGCCAAAAATCGTTGAGGCCAGCGATACTTACAGAGCGTCGCCCGAAACGGATCGGGCAACGCCCTGTAAATCTTTTGTTCGATGCATGTCGGTTTCCCAAACCGCGACGCACTTTTGGGCGACATGCATTATTTGTTTGATGCATGTCGGTTTCCCAAAACCGCGACACACTTTTGGGCGACATGCATTAAAAGCGCAATCAGCGCTTGCACGGGGCGCATCCTCGCCTCAAAACTCTCGTTATGCATCATGCGGCCTATGTCTTCGACGCCTATGGCACGTTGTTCGACGTGCACGCCGCCGTGCGCCGGCATGCCGGCGAGATCGGGCCGGACGGCCAGCTTCTCTCCGAAATCTGGCGCGCCAAGCAACTCGAATATTCCTGGGTGCGGACGCTGATGGGGGGCGCTTACGCCGATTTCTGGCAATTGACCGAGCAGGCGCTCGACTTTGCGTTGCGCAAGGTTCCCTCGGCCGATCCGGCGCTGCGGACGAAACTTCTCGAAGCCTATTGGCGGCTCGACTGCTATCCTGAAGTGCCCGCCGTGCTGAAAGCGCTCAAGGCCTCGGGCGCGAAGCTTGCGATCCTATCCAACGGCTCGCCCGAAATGCTCGACGCGGCGGTCAAGTCCGCAGCGCTCGACCAGATCCTCGACGGCGTGTTTTCGGTTGACCAGGTCAAACGCTTCAAGACCGACCCGTCGGTCTACGACATGGTGGTCACTGGTTGGCGGCTCTACCCAGGCGCGGTGTCGTTCCAGTCGTCGAACCGCTGGGACATCGCCGGCGCGACCAAGTTCGGTTTCCGTACGGTTTGGATCAACCGGACCAACCAGCCGGATGAATACCGCGACTTTCAGCCGGGCTTGATCCTGCCTTCGCTCGAAGGTCTCCTGGCAGGCGCCTGAGACCTCTGTTGCTGCAGCGCAACAGCTGTGGCGCGGTCACAGCTTCGCCTTTTTCTGTCCACCCTCAGGCCAGAATTGGAACCGCCTATCGCCGCCGACTGTTATGAATGCCGTCGGCGACGTGCCCGCGGATTCATGCTTTCTTGCGAATTAAGACCTAGAAAAGGCAACCATGTCAGACGCTTCCTTCCGCCTCAGCCGCCGTGGCTTCCTCAATTTCACAGCCCTTGGCGCTGCTTCGGCCGCCGTGTCCGCGTGCACCACCACCGGTCCGGCCCCCGCTCCCATCCAGCCGCCACCGCCGGCCTATGTCGAGCCGCCCCTCGGCGATTACGAGACGATGTATGGCGCGATGTCGGACAATGGCTTCGACCTGCCGGCCATCCCGGTCAACAAGATCGATCACAAATTCTTGCGCCAGATCGTCCCCGATCCGACCGGACAGCGCCCGGGCACCATCGTCGTCGATACCACCGGCCACTTCCTCTATCTGGTGCGCGAGGGCGGTCAGGCGATCCGCTACGGCGTCGGCCTCGGTCGCGCCGGCTTCGAATGGTCGGGCGACGCCGTCGTGCAGTGGAAGCAGAAATGGCCGAAATGGACGCCGCCGGACGAGATGGTCGCCCGACAGCCGGAACTGACGCAATACAGCGCCAAGAACGGCGGCATGCCGGGTGGCCTGAAGAACCCGCTCGGGGCGCGTGCGCTCTATCTCTTCCAAGGCAACCAGGACACGCTCTATCGCCTGCACGGCTCGCCGGAATGGTGGTCGATCGGCAAGTCGGTGTCGTCGGGATGCGTTCGTTTGATCAACCAGGACATCATCGATCTCTACGACCGCGTGCCGACCAAGACGCCGGTTATCGTGACGGCCAATATCGGCGCGCCGGAAGAGGACTTGCCGGAGCGCAAGGCCATCCCGATCGACAATGGCGTGCCGACGGGCTCGATCCTGCTCGGTCCGGTGAAGCGGCTCACCAACGAGATTTTCTAAGCGGTTGGTTTCGTCAGCGGTGCTCGGCCAATATGGTGGCCAGCACCGCAACGCCGCGCCGCAGTGCTTCCGCATCGAGCCCGGCGTAACCAAGAATGAAGCCGGCCGTTTCCGGCCGGGGCCCGCTCGGATCGTAGAGCGGCGACACGGGATAGAGACCGATACCGGCGGTGCGCGCTGCAGCGATGATCGCCGGTTCGCGTCCAGCATCGATGCCGTTCAACCAGACAACGACATGCAGGCCAGTCTCGGCCCCGGCGACGGTAACCCGCGACCCCAGATGTTCAGTCAAAGCCTGCAGCAGGATGCCCCTGCGCTCGGCGTTCTTCCTGCGAATGCTGCGCACGTGGCGCTCGTAGGCGCCGCTCGCCAGCAATTCGGCCAGCACGTCCTGTTCCAGCATCGGAGCATGCCGGTCGGTCAGGCGCTTGGCCTCGCTGAACGCCCGGCGCAGGCTGGCGGGGACGACGAGATAGCCGAGCCTCAAGGTCGGCGAGAGCGTCTTGGACAGCGTTCCGACATAGATGACGCTATCCGCGTCGAGCGCCTGCAGAGGCGGGATCGGGCTGATGTCGTGACGGTATTCGCCGTCATAATCGTCTTCCACAATATAGGCCCCCGCGCCAGCGGCCCAGGCCAGCAGCGAACGCCGCCGCGTCGCCGAAAGCACGCCACCGAGCGGAAACTGGTGCGAAGGCGTCACATAGGCGAGGCGGGCCGGCCGCAGCGTATCCGTCCTTAGCCCGTCCGCGTCGACGGCAACGGGCACGGCGACGCCTCCGGCCGCCACGAAGGCGTGGCGTGCCAATAGATAGCCGGGGTTCTCGATCACAAAGGGGTCACCGGCATCGAGCATGAGCCGCGCGCAGAGGTCCAATCCCTGCTGCGAGCCGTTGACGATGACGATCTGGTCCGGCGTGCAACCGATGCCGCGGGCCCGCCAGAGATAGGCCTGAAGCGCGTTGCGCAGAACGGAAGACCCCTGAGGATCGCCATAGCGCAGCCGCGCGGCGCGCCGCAGGATCGCCTTGTTCGACGCGCGCCGCCAAGCCAGCACCGGGAAGTCCGCACCGGACAACTCGCCATAGCGGAAATCCGCAAGCTTGGCTGGTTGCCCTTCCGTAGGCGCCGGCAAGGCCAGCAACCGTCGTGCGAATGCCGAGAGGTTGCGTGGCGAAGCGGCTGCGACGGGCGCCTCTCCCGACGCCCTCCCCAACCCCGGAGCGACGATGGCGCGCGCACCATGCCGGATGATCAAATAGCCTTCGGCGTCGAGCTGATTGTAAGCGGCCGTCACCGTGGTTCGCGAGGCGCCCCACTCGGTCGCAAAAGCCCGCGTCGACGGCAGGCGATCGCCTGGCCGATAGGCGCCGCTGTGGATCTGCTCCTTGATCGCCGCGATGATCCGCCGCGCGACGCCGTCCTGCTCCAACTGGACCACCAAAAACCTTCAGAACTGGATGTTCCAAGCAAGCCAGACATCCGGCATCTTTTCCTGGAACGCAAGGAGTTTTGCCATGTACACACCGCCCGCCTTTCGCGACGACGATCATGAGAGCCTCACCGCCACGATCCGCGCCGCGCGGCTGGCAATCCTGGTCACCGCCACGGCCGATGGCCCGCTGGCGACGCCTCTGCCGCTTTTCCTCGACGAGAACGAGGGCGAGCACGGCGTGATCTACGGCCATGTCGCAAAGGCAAACCCGCAATGGCGCATGCCGCCGCTGGGCGACGGCCTGGCAATGTTCATGGGCCCGGACGCCTATGTGACGCCGGCCTGGTATCAGACCAAGCAGGAGACCGGGAAGGTGGTGCCGACCTGGAACTATGTCGCCGTCCACGCCCATGGGCCGATCGAGTTCTTCGAGGATGCCGACAGGCTGCTCGAGGTGGTGACCCGCCTGACCAACCTGCATGAAGGCGAGCGCGCAGCACCCTGGGCCGTGTCGGACGCACCGGCGGATTTCATCCAGTCGCAGCTGAAGGGCATTGTCGGCCTGCGCATGCCGATTACGAAGCTCGAAGGCAAGCGCAAGATGAGCCAGAACCGTAACGCCGCCGATCGCGCCGGCGTCGTGTCCGGCCTGTCATCGAGTGATCGTCCGTCCGACCACGAGGTCGCTCCGCTCATTCCGGCGTGAAGACTGGCCGGTGTGAAGACTGGCCGGTCTGAAGACTGGCCGGAGTGAACCCGGCCCTGCACTTTCAAGAGAGTCCATCATGCCGGATTTGACCCAGTTCGCCTTGTACTTCGCCGCGGCATTCCTGCTTGCCATTACACCGGGGCCGGGCATCTTCTATGTCGCCGCACGCACGCTGGCAGGAGGACGCGCGGAAGGCATTGCCTCGAGTTTCGGGACGGGCCTCGGCGGCATGGTCCACGTGCTTGCCGGCAGCCTGGGTGTTTCAGCTATCGTGCTCGCCAGCGCGGAGCTGTTCACGGCGCTGAAGCTGATCGGCGCCCTCTACCTCGTCTGGCTGGGCTTCCGCACCTTCCAGTCCGCGCGCAGCGAGGCAAAGACGATGCTGGAAGGCGAGACGCTATCGCCTGCCGTCGGCACTGGCCGAGCGTTTCGCGAAGGCGTGCTGGTCGAGGCCTTGAACCCAAAGACGGCCGCCTTCTTCCTGGCCTTCATTCCGCAATTCGTGAACCTGGGCGCCGGCCACGTCGCCCTGCAATTCATGGTCCTTGGCTTCATATCGGTGACGCTCAACACAGTGGCCGATGTCGTGGTCGCTTTTGCGGCGAGCCGCATCCGGCAAGGCGCGGCCGGGCGCGCCAGCACAATACGCCGGCTGCGGAAGGCCTCCGGCGGCGCTATGATCGCGCTCGGCATGGGCCTGGCCATAGCCAAGCGCCCCGCCCTTTGATTGCCCGGCGACGTTCAGCGGACGGGTCGACGAGGCCTCGACGATCGCGTCGATGGCCACGACGTCGCATGTGTTGCACAACGCATGCTTATGCGACAGATGAACCAGCCATTCGGGCCGAAAGGAATTCCATGCGACCGGTTGCCAGCCGCCCCGATCCAGTCGCGATCGCCGTGGCGCCAAATGGCGGCCGGCGCACGAAGGCCGATCATCCCGCCTTGCCGATCACACCGGATGAGTTGGCGCATGTGGCCGCGGCTTCGCTCGACTCGGGCGCCGCCATGATCCATGTCCATGTCCGCGACCGCGACGGACATCACCTGCTCGACGCCGAAGCCTACCGGACCGTAACCGCGGCGATCAGGGCCAGTGTCGACGAACGGCTCGTCGTCCAGATCACCAGCGAGGCACTGGGCATCTATCGGCCCGAACAGCAGATGCGGGTGGTGCTGGAAGCGCGGCCCGAGGCGGTTTCACTGGCCCTGCGCGAGTTGTTGCCCGACCAAACTTACGAAGCGGGTTTCGCCGCATTCCTTGAAACGCTGCGCAGGGAGAAGATCACACCGCAGATCATCCTCTACACTCCCGAGGAGGCAACCTATCTCGCGATGCTCGCGGGCCGCGGCCTGATCCCCTTCGACAATGTGCCGGTTCTCTATGTGCTCGGTCGCTACGCGGTTGGACAGACGTCCCGCCCGGCCGACCTGCTGCCTTTCTTGGCCCCGGGCACTGCCGCTGCAAGCCATTGGATGGTCTGCGCCTTCGGCAACCAGGAGGCGGCGTGCGTGACGGCAGCCGCGCTGCTTGGCGGGAACGCGCGGGTCGGGTTCGAGAACAATCTTTTCCTGCCCGATGGAACACCGGCTTCGGGAAGTCAGGATCTCGTCGCGGCCACCAAGCGATCAGTCGAAGCCTGCGGGCTCACACTCGCCAATGCGGACACGCTTAGAGGCCAGTGGGACGCCGCCTGAAGGGCGCGCGAGCGGTTGATCGCCAAAATGGGCATCGAGATCGGCTGATCGCACTTCAACGCTAGAGATCCACTGCGGCCTTGAAAGCGGCAAGCTCCCCGTCGGCGATCGGCACGACGTGCTGCGGCTCGGGATAGGCGCCGGTGCGCACATCGGCGATGAACTCGCGATAGGCGGCGATGCGCTCGCGCTGCAGCCGCTCGAATTCGGCGGCGAAGTTGCGATAGGTCTTGGCGTGGCGCGGCTTGTGCCCGGCGGTGTGGCCAAGCAGGTCCTCACTGAAAAGATATTGCGCGTCGGCATGGGGGCCGGCGCCCATGCCGAGCATGATCATCGGCGTGTTCCTGGTGATCAGTTCGGCGATGCGGTCCGGCACCACTTCCAATTCGGCGCCGAAGCAGCCGATGGCTTCGAGGCGTTTCACGTGGTCCCACACCCAGCGCGCACTCTCGGCCGTCCTGCCGACGGCCTTGAAGCCGCCGGTCCAGGTGCATTGCGAGGGGATGAGGCCGACATGGGCGATGATCGGCACGGCGTTGTCGCAGAGCGTTTTCTGGATATCGAGCGAGGCGGCGCAGTAGAAGCAGTCGCCGCCCATGCGCGTGAAGTGATAGGCGGCCTTCAGATAGTCTTCCGCCGAGACCAGATCGCCGGCGGGGCCGTAAGGCAACCCAACTTGGACGAAGCAGCGGCCGGCCGCATCGCGCATCTCCGGCGAGAAGAAGCGACCCTCGATCGACAGCATGTCGACGCCGGCCGCGTTCGCCGCCGCCGCCTCTTCGAGCGAGGTGACATAGAGCATCGAAATCTTTTGTCCGCGCGCCTTCATGGCGCGGATGTCGGCAACGGTGGGACGGTTGTTCTTGGTGACCATTTTCCCCTCAGATGGTGAAAGCGTTGCGGAAAGCCTCGAGCGCCGCTTCGGGATCGCCGGAAGCGAACGCTTCCATGCCGACCGGCCCACGATAGCCCATATCCTTCAGCGCGCGGGCGATGCCGCGATAGTTGATCTCGCCGGTGCCGGGCTCCATGCGCCCCGGCACGTCCGCCACCTGGACCTCGCCGATCCATGGCAGGCAGGCGCGGCAGAGCTCGATCAAATTCCCCTCGCCGATCTGCGCGTGATAGAGGTCGAGGTTGAGGCGCAGGCCCGGCCGGTTGACGGCGGACACCAGCGCCAGCGTGTCCTCGGCGCGCGCGAAGGGCACGCCGGGATGATCGACCGGCAGGTTGAGGTTTTCCAGCGCGAAGGTAACGCCTTCCGCTTCGGCAAGATCGGCGACGCGGTTGAGTGTATCGCGCGCCTTGAGCCACATCGCGCCAGTGACCGTCTCGCACGGCCTGACCGGCAGACCGCCCTCGCCCAGTCCGGTGCCATGCAGGTTGAGACGCGCCACGCCAAGGCGCTTGCCGACGGCGGCCGTCTCCTTAGCTGTCGTCAAGAGTTCTTCCGCGCCTTCATCGTCGGCGAGCCGGCCGCGCAGATAGCCGTTCATGATCGAGAAGGTGGCGCCGGATTTTTCGAGCATGGCGAGATCATGCTCCGGCCAGTTCCACAGCCCGATTTGGAAGCCCAGTTCGGTCAACCGCCTGACGCGGAATTCCATCGGCCTGTCGCGCCACAGCATTTCGGCGCAGGCGGCGAGGATAAAGGTGTCGGACATGTCAGATCTCGATGTGCACGCGGCCGTTCTCGACCTTGGTCTTGTATGTCCTGAGGTTCTCGCAGGCCGGCGGCGTTTCGACTTCGCCAGTGGTGAAGTCGAAAACGGACGCGTGCTTGGGACACTCCACCGTATTGCCCATGACAAGACCGTCGGCAAGGTGGATCGCCTCGTGTGTGCATAATCCGTCCGTACAGTAATATTCGTCCGCATCGTTACGGAAGATCGCGAAGGTGCGGCCGCCATTCTCGAAACGCTTGGCTTCCTCGGCTTCGATTTCGTCAGCGGCACAAGCATCGACCCAGGGCATATACGTCTCCTCAGATATCTTGCGGTTTGAAGTCTGCGGGAGCCGACGGCATCACGCCCTGGAGCAGGGCAACCGACTTTTCGAGCCCCTCCAGCGAATTCAGAAGCACGTCCTCGTGCTCGATGGAGAGCCAGCCATCATAGCCGGCCATCTTCAGCCGATAGCAGAACTGCCGCCACCACTCCTCGCCATGACCGAAGCCGAGCGTGATGTAGCTCCAGGAGCGGGCCGGGATGTCCATCAGGCTGCCATTCTCGAGCAGCGAGGTCGTTGCCTGAACGGGCCGGTTCAGCATCGTATCCTTGGCATGCACGTGATAGATGGCCTCGCCCAGCGCTTCGGCGGCCGCGAGCGGATCGGCGCCCATCCAGAACAGGTGCGAGGGGTCGAGATTGGCGCCCACGACCGGCCCGACCGCTTGTCGCAGTTTCAACAGCGAGGGCACGTTGTAGACGCATTGATTGCCATGCAGTTCCAGCGCGATGCGCTCGACGCCGTTTTGCTTCGCCAGCGCAGCGATCTCGGTCCAGAACGGGATCAGCTTTTCTTCCCATTGATATTTGAGGATGGTCTGCGTTTCCGGCGGCCAGGAGGAGACAACCCAGTTCGGCATGCTGTCGCCGGCACTACCAGCCGGCAGACCGCTCATGGTGCAGACCGTGCGGATGCCCATCTCGCCGGCGACGCGGATCGTATCTTTCAAAGCCTCGCCCTGGGCCCGGTCGGTCGGATGCAACGGATTGCCATTCGCATTCAGGCTGATGATCTCCAGCCCGCGTTCCTCGAACGCTCCCATAAAGCGTCTCTGTGTTTCCCTGTTGCCCAGCATCGATGCGAGACGGAAATGGGGGGCGGTCGACCAGCCGCACGTGTTCACCTCGATACCGGATACGCCCATGCGCTGGGCATGATTGAGCACCGCCTCGAACGGCAGGTTGCCGAGACCGTCTGAAACGAAACCGAGCTTCACGCGTAGAACTCCGGCTTTGCAATCATCTGGACTTCTGTGCGGCGGCCTTCCTTGAGCGCCCTCACGCCGGCCTCGGCAACGACGGCCGCGCAGTATCCGTCCCAGCAATCCGAGGCGGTCGCCGGGAAATCGCCGGTCACGACGAAGCGCAGGAAGTCGCGGTTCTGGCGGCGATAGGCATCGTAGTACCGGGTCCGCCAATCGGCGTCGTAGCTGGTGCTTTGGGTAAGCGCGGACTCAGTGCGGATATAGGCAACATTGTTGGTCGCCAGGGCGCCCCGTTCGCCGATCAGCTCGGCACGCACGTCATAGCCGTAGGCGGCGTTGTTGTTGATCTCGATGTTGACCAGCTGGCCATCCATGGTTTCCAGCACCATGACAACAGGCGCAACACGCGCGTCCGAGCGTCTCGGCTGGAATGCGGAAATGGCGGCATATTCAGTCCCCAGCACATAACGCACGACGTCGAATTCGTGCGGGGCGGAATTGGTGATGGCCATCGCGCCGGTGAAATCGGCGGCCGGCGTTTCGACGTTGCGGTGGAAATTGTGCATCATCAACGCCCGGCCGAGACGGCCGTCTTCCAGCGCCCGCTTCAACTCCTGGTAGGAGCGGTCGTACCGGCGCATGAAGCCGAGCTGGACGAATTTCGCCCCGGCTTTCTGTTCGGCTGCCATCACCGCAATGCAGTCAGCCGGGGCTTGTGACAGGGGCTTTTCGCATAGAACCCGCTTGCCGGCGCCGATGCAGGCCATCGACAGCGGCGCGTGCGTGAAATCGGGGCTGGCGATGATAACGGCGTCAACGTCCTGCCGCGTGATGGCGCCCTCGGGGTCGGTGGCAATGTCGTTGGCGCCGCATGCATCGGCGACGAAACGAGCGCGCTGCTCATCCATGTCGCAAACCAATTGGAGGGTTGCGCCTGGCAGTTCCTCGGCGACTATCCTGGCATGATCCGCGCCCATGAGGCCGGCGCCGACCACTGCAATGCGAATTGTCATTTCTGTCCTGTTTTCGCTTTCGGGTTTATGGGATCGCGGTGAGCGGTGAGATGAAGCCGCGCCGGACTGGATAACCTCCCAAGGAAAGTCTAGTGAGCGGCTGGGATCAGGGACGGCGGATGGCCCGCATGGGTTTCCATGTAGCCTTCGACCTGGGCTTCGAGGTCGGCCATGGTCTCGCCGCCTGCCATCAGATCCGTAATCTCCTCGCGTGACTTTTCGCCCTTGCGGAAATCGGCGGCGATGGCGCCGCGGATCAGCACCGCGAAATGGTCGCCAACGGTCATGGCGTGCATGACCTGGTGGGTGATGAAGACCACCGCCAGGCCGCGCTTCTTGGCCTCGTTGACGATGCGCAGCACATGCGAGGCCTGCTTGACGCCGAGTGCCGCGGTCGGCTCATCCAGGATCAGCACGCGCGCTCCGAAATGCACGGCGCGGGCAATCGCGAGCGACTGGCGCTCGCCGCCCGACAGGCCTCCCACCAGCCGGTCGCCGTCGTCGATGCGGGTGATGCCGAAATCCCGGACCGCTTTCACCGCGATCTCGTTGGCGCGCTTGCGGTCGTAGATCCTGAACGGCCCCCAACCCTTGGTCGGCTCGACGCCGACGAAGAAAGACCGCCCGATGCTCATCAGCGGAAACGTGCCGCCGAACTGATGCACGGTGGCAATTCCGCGCCCCTGCGCATCGCTTGGGCCGGTGAATATAACGGGCTGATCATCCATCAATATCTGGCCGCTGGTTGGCTTGTGGACCCCGGCCAGGGTCTTGATGAGGGTAGACTTGCCGGCGCCGTTGTCGCCGAGCAGGCAAAGCACTTCGCCGGCGCGCACCCTTAGCGAGATATCGTGCAGCACGTCGATCGGTCCAAAGGACTTGTTGACGTTCCTCAATTCGAGAATGGCAGGTTTGTCGTTCATGGCGTCATCTCTTCATCTGCAATTCGACTGCGCCAGGGTGGCCTTCACCGAAGCGGGAAGTGATCTCAAACTCATCTCATGGGTTGGCTGGCTCCCGCGGCGCGGTTCGCTTGCGCCGCGGCCTGAAGTACAGCGCCAGGTCGCGGAATGACTGGTTCATCAGCACGGCCAGCAGGAGCATCACGCCGATAATCAAGTTCGACCAGTTTCGGTCGATCTGGGTGAAGTAGATGCCCTGGCTGACGATGGCGAAGGTGACGGTTCCCACGAAGATACCAACGACCGACCCGAAACCGCCGGTCAGCAGCACACCGCCCACCACCACGGACACGATCGCATTGAAGATGAAGCTCATGCCGCCGGAGACCTGAGCGGAGTTGAACAGGATCGCCTGGCAGATGCCGACGAATGTGGCGCTGACCGCGGACAACACAAACAGCGCAATGGTCATCCGGTTCGTCGGAATGCCGGCGTTGCGGGCGCTGACCTTGTCGCCGCCCATTGCAAACAGCCAGTTGCCGTAGCGGGTCTTGTGCACAACGAAGCCTATGATCGCAGCGAAGGCGATCCACCAGACGATGATCACCTGGTGACTGCCGCCGATCAGCTGGCCGAACAGGAACTTGGCCCAGTCCGGCGCGGTCACGGCAACGCTGGCATTGCCGGTCAGAAGCACCGACCCGCCGAGCACCACCCCTTGCATGGCGACCAGCGTGGCCAGGGTAATGATCAGCGAGGGCACGGAGGTTCGTATCGTCAGCAGGCCGTTGATCAGGCCAACCGCCACGCCGACCGCCAGCGCGCCGGCGATCCCTACGGTTATCGGCAGTCCGTAGTAGCCGGTCAGGATGGCCGTGGTCATCGAACCGGCGGGGATCAAGGCGCCGATGGAAATGTCGAGTTCGCCCGCGATCATCAGCAGGCCGACGGGAATGGCGACGATGCCGAGATTGGCCGCGAAATTGACCCAACTCGCCGCGCCAACCAGCGTGCTCAAATTAGCGCCGCCGAACAGAACGAAGAACAGCACCACGCCAATGAGGCTGAGGACCGATCCGGCTTCGGGGCGGCGCAGTGATGATTTGATTGCGTCCATCATGACTGTCCTCCCTTCTTCGACGAATAGCTGAGCGCCAACTGCCGGAACGTGTCGTTGGTCAACACCGCTATCAACAGAAGCGCGCCGATGATGACGCTGCCGACATTGGGATCGAGACTGGTGAAATAGATGCCCTGGTTCACGATCGAGAAGGTGAGCGTGCCGAACACGATGCCGACGATCGAGCCGAAACCGCCCGTGAGCAAGACGCCGCCGATGACCACGCACATGATGGAATTGAAGATAAAGGACTGGCCGGCCAGAACCTGCGCGCTTTGGTAGACCATCACCTCGCTGACCCCGACGAAAGCGGCGCTGAAGCCGGACAGCATGAACAGCCCGATGGTCAGGCGCTTGGTTGGGATGCCGACATTGCGTGCGCTTTCCTTGTCTCCGCCGAGCGCGTAGATCCAGTTGCCCATCGGCGAGACGTGCAACAGCCAGAACAGGCCAATGACGAACACGACCCACCACAGGATCGTGACCTGGAACATGCCGCCGAGATAGTCACCCAGGATTTGCTTGGTAAGCGGGTCCGGCACGAGCGAGACGCCGGTGCTGCCGGCGATCTTGACGGTGAGGCCCAGCGTCAGCCCCATCGTGCCGAACATGGTGCCGATGGTGATGATAAGCGACGGGATGGTTGTCCTCGTCACGAACAGGCCGTTGACGAGGCCGACGGCGAGGCCGAGGCCAAGCGCTGCCGTTATGCCAAGCCAATCGGGCAGCCCATAGTGACCCGAGACGATGGCTGCGGTGAGCGACGCCGCGGGGATCACCGCGCCGACCGAGATGTCCAGTTCCCCGGCGATCATCAGCAACCCTATCGGCAGCGCGATGATCCCGATCTCGGAAGCGATGTTCAGCCAGCTTGCCGCACCGGCTGCCGACATGAAACTGCTGCCGCCGAATACGCCGAAGAAAAGCAGGACTGCGACCATGCCAAGGAACGAGCCCGACTCCGGTCGACGCGCCAACCGGCCGAGGGCCAGTCCGGACTGCGAGCGTTCGAGCGCAGGCGTTGATGTGGAAGCGACGGGATGTGCCATTAGGGTAATCCGCGAGCACGCGGCTGGCCGTAATGCGCCGCCGCGGAGACAGGGAAAAAGGGCCGCCCGCCGCAAAACGCGGGCGGCCCAGGCGGGAGGATTATCGTGTCCCTGCTTTCACGCCAGCGATGGTGGCGTCGACGTTCGTCTTGTCGATGATGCCTGGTCCCGTAAGGATCTCGCGGGTGGGCACCGACAGGCCGTAATTGACGTGACCATTGAGGATCGCCACGGCGAGATATCCCTGCAGGTAACCCTGCTGGTCGATGGCGCAGTCCTGCTGGCCACCCTTGATGTTGTTGAGGATGGTCTCGTCAAAGTTCATGCCGCACAGGTGCACCTTTCCGACCTTGCCGGCCTGGGTGATCCCGTTCATGGCCGAGTTGGCGTCGACGTTGCCGATTGTAAAGACAGCGTTCACGTCCTGGTGCTGCAACAGATAGGCCTTCACCGCCTGGGCAACGGCGGTTGCCGAGCCGAAGGATGTGGCGGGCAATGGCAGCACGTCGGCTTCGCCGCCGCCGTTCTTCATACCCTCCTTGAAGCCACCGCAAAACGCCTCGATGTTGGCGGCGCCTGGCAGCGTGTTGATGCAGACGCCCTTCTTGTTGCCGGTCTTGGTAAGGTACTCGCCGGCCGCAACGCCGCCCTTGTAGTCATCGGAGCCGACATAGTTCATGGCGCCGAGACGGTCGGCCGCTTTCAACCCGCCGGCATTGTAGATAAGCAGCGGAATGCCGGCGTCTCGCACCGCCTTGAATGCAGGATCCATCGCTTCTGGCACCCAGTCCGGTCCGACGATAGCGTCGGCCTTCTGGTCGATCGCCTGGCGGATCAATTCGGCGGCGTCGACACCCAGATTGTCATAGTTCTGCGGCCCGAGCCAAGTCACCTTGCCGCCCTGAGCCTCGACGACCTTGCCGGCGTCTTCGGCACCGCGCTTGACGATCGACCAGAACGGATCGTCGGGCTTGCCGCCGACGACGAAGATGTTGGCGGCGAGCGTCGCGCCGGCGCTGAACCCGATCAGCACCGCTGTCGACACCAGTGTCTTGAAAAGCTTCATGGTATTCCTCCCAGATTACCCCGTAGGGTTCGACAAAAGTCTTCCTGTCCCGGGTACGCTCCTCACGGACCCAGCCGAAACGGCGCTTGGTTCGTTATTCCGCGGGCATTCCGGATGCCGGATCGCCGCGGCCTTCCTGCCGGCTCCGCACCTTTTCCTTCTTTTTGCGGAAGCGGGCCTTCATGACCTCGTCGGCTTCCTTGCTGCCGTCGTGCCAGGTGCCGAACAGCTTATCGAGTGGCACCAGCCCGTCGCCGCCGTAGTTCACCTCGAAGTACTTGTGGTGCAGGAAGTGCACGTAAGAGTGGCTATCGAGATTGACCTTGTCGGTGATCTCGAAGGTCTCGAAACCGAGATGGCCGTTGACGGCGCCGAAACCCGCTCCATGGAGCGTGAAATAGGCGCAGACCGGGTTGGACGGGATCAACAGGTGCAGCCAGGCTTCGGCATGATAGAGGAAGCCCTCGACCGGATGCATCGACAGCGACGACCACGGGCTCGGATTGATCGAATTGTGGTGGACCGAATGCACCCATTTGTAGAGCGGCGGCCAATGGATCGCCCGGTGCAGGAAGAAGAAATAGACCTCATGCACGGCAGGCGCGATAAGCACCAGGAACGACAGGTATAGCCAGTTCGTCGTCCATGGCAGCCAGACCGCCCAGCTGTTCGCATAGACCCACAGCATCACGATCTCGACCACCGTCCACAGCGGTATGGTGACGAAAAACGAGCGGGTGAAATTGTCGATATTCTGGCTTTGGAACCAGAACACATCGGACGGTGCGTCCGACGGAAATTTCGGATTGTACTTGAAGCGGTTCTGCTGCTTGCGCTGGACGTAGTAGCGCAGCTCGAAGAAGCCGTAGAAAAGAAAAATACCAGCGGCGTTGAGGCCGTACAGCCAAAGGAAGTTGAGCAGCGAGAGGCTCGCGAGGCTCTGCCAGCTCGGGATCAGCAGGTTGACCCAAATGAGCGACGTGGCGAGGTGGAACGTATTCCACGGCCAGAAGAACTCCGGAATCCAGGCCACGACTTTCTTTGCATTGAACGGGCGGTGCCAGATCGGCGCCGGCTCAGCGCGGCGGTGCGGCGCCCAATTGCCGCGTTTGTCGCGTGTTCCATACTGAAGGTCATCCATCGCGACAGCGCCTCCTCGGATCGATCCGGTGTTTGCGGGTTCAGACCTTGCCCTCAGTTCGGCTGACCGATCCCTAACTCGGCGCAATTCATATCGGAGGGTTGATATTCGGAGAAGGCAGAAATAATATCAAAATTGCATTTGTATCATTTGGTTTCAATCATGATGATACAGAGAAGGAAGGATGGGGCGTTCATGAAGCGGCCGACAATCCACGATCTTGCTACCGCGGCAGGCGTGTCGGTGGCGACGGTGAACAGAATTCTGGGCGGCACCGTTGCCGTGCGGCCGAAAACCGTCCAGCGCGTGCAAAGCGCCGCGGAAGAAATTGGCTTTTACGGCATCGGCGCGATCGATGACCGGGCGCGAAAAATCTCGCCGCATTACCGGCTGGGTTTCCTGCTCCAGCAGTCGACCCGCGACCTTTATCAACTGTTCGGGAAGAAGATCGTCACCGCCTGCCGCGAACGGCGGGACGAGATCATCGACCCTGTCGTCGACTTCGTGGATATTTTGACGCCGGAGACGATATCGAGCCGACTCATCGCGCTTGGCGATGCGTGCGACGCCGTGGCGGTGGTCGCGGCGGATCACCCGATCATTGGCCAGGCCATCCGTTCGCTGAAGGAGATGGGTAAGCCGGTCGTCTCCTACATCACGGATCAGTCCGCGCCGGAGAGAGCGGCCTATGTGGGCACAGACAACTGGAAGCTGGGGCGCACCGCAGCCTTCCTGATTACCCAGACCACGCAAGGTCCGGGTCGCATTGCTGTCTTCATCGGCAATCATCGCTACCAATGCCAGGATGTCTCGGATGCCAGCTTCCGCTCCTATCTGCGCGAGCACGCGCCTCGGCTCACAGTGGAGGAGAGCCGCCCCACTCACGAGGAATCGAGCGAGGCCTACCGCATGGTGGCCGAGTTGCTGAAGACGACGGACGATCTGGTGGGGATTCTAATTGTTGGCGGCGGCATCACAGGCGTGCTTCGCGCCTTGAGGGAAGTGTCTTCCGAGAGGCGATCGGGGATCAAGGTGGTATGCCGCGACATTGGGCCCGAAACCCGCAAGGGATTGTCGGAAGGGTTGATCACGGCAGCTCTGTGTCATCCACTTGAGGCCACCTCCGCCCTTCTCGTGCAGACGATGATCGATGTCATTGGACCGCAGGCGCCGTTAGCCACTCTTCAGCGGTCGATACCTTTCGAAATAGTCACACCGGAGAATATCTGAGGCAGCGGGCCGCTGCCTTCCGCTTCACGCGGCAGAACATCTAATGCAGGCTGCAGCGTTGTCGACGCTCAGGTGCAGACCCACTCGCGGATCTTGCACTGCTTTTCCTCACCGCCGCATTCGGCCTTGGCCTTGTCCTCGGCTTCGCGACGCGTCGTGGCGGACGCGACACCCCAGAACGGGGTCGCCGGGCCACGGCTCTTGCCGACTGAAAGCGCCGCGCAATGCTCATAGGGAAAGCCGGTGCCGTCATCATCGTCCCAATGGCGATGGTTGCGAAACACCTCGACCACCCTGCAGCCCGCGCCGTCCGCATTCTCGCAGTGCTCGAGCGCGATGTCTTCGGCTTCCTGCCGCTTGTCGGCGCCCCAGAAGAAGCCGTGCCTGCCGTCGCCCGGCGAGTAGGCGATCGCGCCCCAGATTCCCCTCTCCTCGCCGGTCTGCGCCGGCGGCGGCGCCACCAGGTCAGCGGCCTGGCTCGCCATTGTCAGTCCGACAAAAGCCGCCAGCAGCGGGAATGAGAGGCGACGGTTGATCAGCATTTTCGTAGCTCCCAATTGCAGCTGTCCAGGAATCGACCATCACGGCTGGCCGCTAGCCGCCCATGCGGGCCACCGAGACGACGACACAGGTATTGCCGGTGGGGACCAGCAGCGCCTGGCCGCCATTGTTGGCCAGGTTGAAAAGCATCGTGTTCGAAAGATTGTCCGCCAGCAGGCTGCCTTTCGGGAGCGTTCCGGCGACTTCCTGGCAAGAGCGCTGGAACGGCGCCACGCGCACGAAGCCGCCCTCGCAGGTCTGGCCGACGGGCGAAGCAAAGACGACACCCGCGGCCTGTGTCTTGTAGTCCGGCAGGTCGTAGCTCATCCCGGCCACGGCCTGCACCGCATGGGCATCCGGCGAAGTTTTGTCCCACTGCGTCTGCACCGCATAGGTCGACCCTGCCGTCAGCGCCTGTCCGAGCGTGGCAAAGAGATTAGCGCAGGTGCGGACGCCTGCCTGCGCGACATGCGCCTGAAACGGATCCTTGTTTGCCGAGGCGTCGGCCGGCGCGGGCACGGCTTCCGCCGGCTTGCCCTGCATGGGCGCCTGCGCTTGCGCGGAGGCCGTGCCCGCGACGAATGTCCCAAGCGCGGGATAGAGACGGAGCGACAAGATCACCGCCGCCGCGACCAAGACCGCGAACCCGCCGAGCAGCGCCGTGTTTCGCACCAGGCGCCAGCCTGGCGAACGCTGTGGCGGCGCACTTGCCGGCGGCTCCGGCAGCGCGACCGGTTGGGAGTGCGTCAGGATTCTGTCCTCGATGGATTGGCGTGTCATCTCAAAGTCTTTCTAGTTGATGGCCGACAGCGCGGTCTTGAGCCCCTTGAACGGGGCATCGAGGCTGACGGTCGCTCCCGACGGCAGGGAATAGGAAACCTGGACCATCGTCTCCTTGCCGATCTGCTCGCGAAGCACCGGGCCGACGGGTAGATAACCGACGCAAACCGACGCGTCGCAGCCTTGCAGTTGAACGTCGACCGGCTGTTTGCGGCCGGCAAATCTGAGCGAAAGCTTGCTGCCTGCCCCTGCCGCGCTGGGCGCGCGCAATATCATGAACGGCTTGCCCCTCTCGTCGGCCGCGAGCGACCAGCTGAAGACCATTGCCTGGCCCTGGTCGATGAAGGACTGGCTGATATTGCATACTTTCTTCCTGGCCTGCAGGTTCTCGTCGCAGATCAGCGTCCAGTTTTCGAACGGGCGCGTGGTCCGTTGATATTCGCCAAGCTTCACGTCCGGAGGCACCGCGACGTCGGAAGGTTTTATCCTGTAGGCAGGGGCCGCCCCTTGCCCGGCCGCATGCGGGCCGGACAGAAGGAGGCAAACCACCGATATTACGGCAAGGACTGTTTGCCTGGTCATCGACACACTCAGTTCAGGGTAAAGCTGACGCCCGCGCCGACACCCCAGTGCCCGCCCGCCGTCGTGCCGGAGAGATTCGCCCGGGCTCGGCCGTCCTCGCTGGTGTAACCGGCGCCGAACGCCACGGCGCCTTCGCCGCGCCAATAGCCGCCGCCGGCCGCGACGCTCAGCCTGCCGGGGCGGTCGTCGTAGCGCAGCGAAGCAGCCGCCAGGCCGATCGCGGCGGCCTGCCGCGCCTCGCCGCGCGCCTCGCCCATGTCCATGTTGAGCTGGCTGAGCTTGGAGTCGGTATAGGCGTTGGCCTGCTGCAGCGTGGTGGCCGCCACCTGATTGGTGTAGGTCTTGGAGTTGTCGAACGTTGTTGCCAGCCCGTTGTTGAGCTGCAGCACGTTGACTGCATCGGTGTCAGCTGTGCCGGCGCCGACATTGTGGATGACAACGGGCGCATTCACGTCACCGCCGACGAGCGTCAGCGAGTTCGACTTGGTGCCGTCCGGGTTCTTGTCATATTGAACGGCGAACTCATTCAGGTCGCCGACGCTTCCCTGCACTGCTTCGACAGCCTGATTGGTCGCGTAGAGCTGGCTGCCATTGATGGCATCGGTGGAAGTGTCGCTGATCCTGCCCGCGGCCACATTGGTGACGGTGCGTTCGTTGCCGACGCTGCCGACGCTCACCGTGCTCGTCGGATTGGTTCCGGCGAAGGTGTAGGCGACGCCGTTGATCGTCGTGCCGGTGGTGGCGACCGCCGCCGCCGTCGTCGAGCCGGCGCCGAGAGCGACGCTGCCCGGCTCGTTGGCCGTGGCACCGGCGCCGAGCGCCATTGACTGGGCGCCGTTGGCGGTCGAGTTCGTGCCTAGCGCGATGCTGTCTGCCGCATTGACAGTCGAGGTCTGGCCGATCGCGATGCCGCCGGGGGCCGTCTGCTGGACGATGGCGCCGTTGCCCATGCCGATGCCGTTGTCGCCATTGACGGTCGTGCGCGGACCGATCGCTACCGAATCGGCGCCGACCGCCAGCGAGTCCGAGGCGGTCGAGTTGGCGTGGAAGTACATGCTTCCGGTCACCGCGAAGGAACTCAGCGCACCCTTCAGCTGGCGAAGCGTGACGGCGTCTTGGTCCTCGGTGCCGTCGGCCACATTGATGATCTGGCGATAAGCGGTGGAGGTGCCCACCGAGACGGCGCCGAGCAGGGTCATGTCCGCGGTGTTGTAGGGAATGAGGCCGGTGCCGGAAAGGATCGACCCCGACACAGGTGCGACCGCACGGTCGGAAACCGAGCCGGAGCCGAGCGCCACACCGTCGGTTATGGTGACCGCGGTGCCCCGGCCCAGAGCCAGGGAATTGGCGGCGGACGCCGTCGCCTGGTAGCCGAGCGCCGAGGAGCCGATCCCTTGCGCGAAGGCATCGGTGACCGGAAGCGTCGTGTCGTTGGTGCGCACGTAGCGGATGCCTTCGCCGTTGGCGTCCGTGTAGGCAGTCGAGGTGTCGCCGGCAAAATTGTTGATGGTGTTGCCGAGCGTGGTGATGTCGGCGGTGTTGGCGGCGATGTCGGTGGTGTTCTGCGTCACCTGCTGGTTGGTGGCGAAGAGCTGCGAGCCGTTGACGGCATCGGTCGAGGAGCCGCTCAACCGCCCGGCGGCGACGTTCTGGATCTGACGCTCCGCGCCGACCGCGCCGACCGAGAAGGCGCCGGCCGGCGTTCCGCCGGCGAAGGTGTAGTTGACGCCGCCGATCGTCGTGCCGCCGACATTGGTCGTGGCGCCCGATACCGAATTCAAGCCGATAGCCACGTCGCCGGCGTTGTTCGCGATGGCATTCGGGCCAATCGCGACGGAGTCCGTCCCCAGCGCCTGAGAATCCGCCAACGTCGAATTGGCATGGAAATACTTGATGCCGGCGCCGGTGTTGATGTTGGTGATCGTGTTGCCGAGATTGGTGATGTCGGCGGTGTTGGCCGCGATGTCGGTCGTGTTCTGCGTCACCTGCTGGTTGGTCGCGAACAACTGCGAGCCGTTGACCGCGTCGGTCGAGGAACCGCTCAATTGCCCGGCCGCGACGTTCTGGATCTGGCGCTCCGCGCCCACCGAACCGACCGAGAACGCGCCGGCCGGGGTTCCGCCGGCGAAGGTATAGTTCACACCGCCGATCGTCGTGCCGCCGACATTGGTCGTGGTTCCGGATACGGAATTCAGGCCGATCGCGACGTCGCCGGCATTGTTGGCCACCGCATTGGGACCGACCGCGACGGAATCCGTCCCCAGAGCCTGGGAGTCGGGCAGCGTCGAGTTGGCGTGGAAATACTTGATGCCGGCGCCGGTGTTGATGCTGGTGATGGTGTTGCCGAGATTGGTGATGTCGGCGGTGTTGGCGGCGATATCGGTGGTGTTCTGCGTCACCTGCTGGTTGGTCGCGAACAGCTGCGAGCCATTGATGGCGTCGGTCGAGGCGTTGCTGAGCCGGCCCGCCGCGAGATTGGTGAGGGTCCGCTCCGCGCCCGGAGCGCCGATGCTGACGGTCGATGTCGGAGCCGTTCCGGCGAAGCTGTAGGCCGTCCCGCCGATCGTCGTGCCGCTCGTGCCGACCGCCGCGACGGTCACCGAGCCGGAGCCCAGGGCGACATCGCCGGACTTCGCCGCCGCGGTCGCGCCGTCGCCGAGCGCAACATTGCCGGCGAGGCCGGCGGCGCCCGCGGTAGAGCCGTTGCCCAGCGCCACGGAGCCCTGCCCGATCGCCTTGTTGTTGTTGCCGATCGCCACCGCGCCGGCAGCCTGGTTGGCGGCGGTGGCGCTGGCCGTTCCGTCGCTGTTGGCGATGTTGTTGGCACCGCCGGTGAAGGCGCCGGTGCCGCTGGCATAGCTCGGATCGCCGATCGAAACCGCGCCGTTGCCGTACGCGGTGTTGCCGGAGCCGATCGAGACGGCCTTGCCACCGGTGGCAACCGCATTGGTGCCCATGGCGACGGCCTCGGCGGAATCCGCCTTGGCATTGGTTCCAACGGCGATGGCGCTGGCAGCACTTGCATTCGCGGTATCGCCCATCGCCAGGCTCGAGGCTGCCAGAGCCTGCGACCGGTTGCCCAGAGCGGTGGCGTTCAGCGCCGCGGCCTGCGTGCCGCGACCCACTGCCGTCGCAAAATCCGCAGTTGCCTGAGACCCCTGGCCGAGGGCGGAAGATGACAGACCGGTCGCATTTGACGCAAAGCCGAGCGCCACAGCGTTGGTAAAGGTCGCCGTGGCCGATACGCCTAGCGCTACCGAACCGCTCGTACCGGTCGCCTGAGCGTTTGAGCCGACGGCGGTGTTATCAGTCCCGGTGGCTTGCGCACCGACGCCCAAGGCCGTCGACCGGACCGCGTTGGCGACGGATCCCCAGCCTCCGGCGAATGCATAGTTGGCGCCAGCCAACGAACTGGTGCCGACAGCAGTGGAATTTCCTCCCGAAGCGGTCGAGAAGGTGCCCAAAGCGTTGGCTCCGGCACCGCTGGCACTGGCTTGGACGCCGAGCGCGACAGAATTCACGCCGCTTGAGACCGTGCCCTGGCCCAGCGCCATCGCGCCGCCACCGCCCGAGGCATTCGCAAACAGGCCGAGAGCCACCGAGTACTGCGCCGAAGCAACGGACTGGCGTCCCATGGCGATGGCGTCGTTCAGGGACGCCGTAACGTCCGTGCCGATCGCGATCGCGCCAGGTGAGAGCGCGCCGGTTCCTGCGACTGTGCGCGAACCCAGATAGACGGTGTTTATCTGAGACGCGATCGCCTGGAAGCCGATCGCGACGGCATTCTGGCTGCCCGCGCTGGCATTGGTACCCTCGGCGATGGAATCGGCTCCGTTTTGCACGGCTCCAGATCCAAACGCGATACCGCGCACACCGTTTGCCGTGCCGCCGCCGCCGAAAACCTGTGCCGATGCCGGCGTGGCGATGCCACCGAATGCAATTGCACCCAGCGCCGCCGCCAGAATCCTGCCACCGCCGAGCGTGCCAAGCCCTAGCCCCTTGCGCTGCATGCCAAGCACGCGATGCGCTTTGCGCAGCGCCGCCATCAGGCGGCGCCGGAGCGAGCGGCTGTCGGCCGCGCCGGAGACCCAGTTTCCGGCAAATCGGGCCGACCCGCGCTGTGCGATACGTTCTTGCCTGAAGTTCATTGCGAGAGTGCCTCCTTTGGTGGGTCGCGCTCGATCACGGCAGGTTCCGCCGACCCTGCCGCCAAAGCGTGTCTGCTCGAAAATGGGATCACGATATCGGCGCCGCGCGCCAGCAGCGCATGGCCCTGTTTTTCACCGATCGCCTCGACGCGATCGAGCGTGTTTTCAAGCCAGGCGTCACCATCCTCGGGCACAGCCTGAAGCGCCGCCGCAACCCGCTCCGTTGGGATCAGCCGCTCGAGATAGGACCGCACCGCCGCCAGATGGACGGCAGGCGCGTCATGCGCGTGAACGACAGCCGTGAGGCCATAGAGATAATGGGCCAGCAGCATGTCCCGCTTGGCCAGGGGCACGCCATTTCCATAGCGCTTCTCAAGCGTCCGCGATGCCGACTCCAGCCAGTAACCGATCTCCTCGGAAAGGCTCCGGCGAATCGCCGTGTCGTCGCTCATGTCCCCTCGGCCAGCTTAGAATCCGAATACCGGATTTGCTGCAGAAAGACACGTTTTTCAGGGCTTCGTATTCCAATAAATTGCTGTTTATCTGAAAATATACCGCAGGTTTTCTGGAGGTTAACAGTAAATTACTTTAGCTGAATCTTTATAAGAGATCCGCTTAATTTTCCATACTGCTAAATTAGTTTCCCTATCCGGACCGCGACCGAACATGCCTTGCCCGCACCTGCTGTGGGGTGGCGTCGCGATATTTCTTCATCGTGGTGGTGAGGTGGCTCTGGCTCGAGAAGCCGCTCAGATAGGCGATGTCCGTGATCGAGATGCGCCTGTCGGCCAGCAGCTTCTCGGCAAAGTCAAGGCGAAGGGTAAGAACATATTGATGCGGCGTCATGCCGAACGTCTTGGAGAAAGCACGGGCGAAGTGGTAGGGGGACAGCCCGCACACAGCCGCCATCTCGGCGAGCGAAAGCTTGCGCGAAAAGTTCTCGCTCAAGAATTGCTGCATGAGGCGAGTGTGGCCGAACGACAGCCCGCCTTTCGCGTTTAGCAGTGGCCGCCTTTCAGCAGGAATTTCCGAATACCAAGCTGGCAGATCGTCATCGCGCCGCAACTCGGACTCCTGATGCTCAGCCCTCCGCAGCCTTTGCCCAACCTTGGAGGGCGTTTTCGGTTCCCTTGCCACAATAATTCGTGATCGCACGTGCTGTCGGCGCTATCGAGTTTGCCCCCCGGCAACAGCACGTCAAAGGCCATGATTTGGCGCGTCTGGTATTTCATGAAATTGCGGTTCCGCCGGGAAAAATTCCCTTGCGGAAAGTTTCAGTTGCCATTGATGCGGCTCACCCGTCGACGGGTAAGATTTGATCGTCGGGAGGTAACGCGGACAGCCTTCCGGGGCGGCGCATTTCCGTGACGGATACGCCCGACGGCAAGCGGGTCCTCGCCTGACATCAAAGGTTGCGGGGCGTGATTCGCGTCGCGCTCCGCTCGGTGCCGCCTCTTCGCTTCAGCGGCCTCGCGCAAGGCTTCCCAAAATCCCGCGTACGATGGCGCGGCCGACGGAGGAGCCGACCGAGCGCACCACCGACTTGATGGCGGCTTCGGCCACGGTCTGGCGGTTGGAAGACCGCCGGTTGCCTGTTCCCAAAACATCGTCGAAACCGGGAATGGTCCAGCGCGAGCCGCCGCTGTTCTGCTGCTTTGCCTGCGCCTCGGCGTCCTGCGCCTCCTTGGTCTTCTTCTGCAGAATTTCGAAGGCCGATTCGCGATCGACGGCCTCGTCGTACTGGCCGACGACCGGGCTCTCGGCGATGATCTTGCGGCGCTCGTCGGGCGCGATCGGTCCAAGCCGGGATGACGGCGGCCGGATCAGCGTGCGCTGGACCACGGCCGGCACGCCCTTGTCCTCCAGCATCGAGACCAGCGCCTCGCCGGTGGCGAGCTGGGTGATGGCGGTGGCGCAATCGAAATCGGGGTTGGGCCGGAAGGTCTCGGCGGCGGTGCGCACCGCCTGCTGCTCGCGCGGTGTATAGGCGCGCAGCGCATGCTGGACACGATTGCCGAGCTGGGCCAGCACTTTTTCGGGAATATCCAGCGGGTTCTGGGTGACGAAATAGACGCCGACGCCCTTGGAGCGGATCAGCCGCACCACCTGCTCGACACGGTCGATCAGCACCTTCGGCGCGTCCTCGAACAAAAGATGGGCCTCGTCGAAGAAGAACACCAGCTTCGGCCGGTCGAGATCGCCGACCTCGGGCAGTTCCTCGAACAGTTCCGACATCAGCCACAGCAGGAAGGTGGCGTAGAGCCTTGGGTTCATCATCAGCTTGTCGGCGGCCAGAACGCTGATCGCGCCGCGGCCGTCGCGCGTCGTGCGCATGATGTCCGCGATGCGCAGCGCCGGCTCGCCGAAGAGGTTAGCCGCACCCTGCTGTTCCAGCACGAGCAGCGTGCGCTGGATGGCGCCGACGGAGGGTTTGGTGACATTGCCGTATCGGGCGCTGAGCTGGTCGGCGCGGTCGGCCATGTTGGCGAGCAGCGCCTGCAGGTCCTTGAGATCGAGCAGCAGTAGGCCCTCCTCGTCGGCGATGCGGAAGGCGATGTTCATGACACCTTCCTGCGCCTCCGTGAGGTTCATCAGCCGCGACAAAAGCAGCGGCCCCATCTCGGAAATGGTGGCGCGGATCGGATGGCCCTGCTCGCCGAACAGGTCCCAGAAGATGACCGGGAATTCCTGGAACTGGTAGGGATCGAGCTTCACCTGATCGGCGCGCTTGACCAGGAAATCCTTGGCGTCGCCCATCATGGATATGCCGGAAAGGTCGCCCTTGATATCGGCGCAGAAGACCGGCACCCCGGCATTGGAAAAGCCCTCGGCCAGGATCTGCAGGCTGACCGTCTTGCCGGTGCCCGTGGCTCCGGTGACAAGGCCGTGGCGGTTGCCGTAGCGCAGCAGCAGCTCCTCCGCGCGCTGATAGGAATCGTCGGGTTTGCGGCTGGCGCCGATGAAAATGCCGGTCTCGTCAACCATATCCGGTCTCCGCAATCTGTTCCGCTCAAAGGCCTCATTCGGAGGTATAGTAACGCTCGTCGCATGCAGCAATGCCCGCCATCGATTTTGGGGCGCAGCGAATTCGGCCTTTGGCGCTTGCGGATTGCGCGCATGTTTGGCAATCGATTGGATGGCCGCGAGAGAACCCGGCCGGATGACGCATTGTGATATCCGGTTCCTGACCTTAGATTGGCTGGACCCGGCTGATGTGGCCGAAAAGCGAGGAGAGCGATGGGCGCCGGCGCCTTGACCAGGGATGTCGACCTTCCGAACCCAGACGCCAAGCGTTGGCAGGCGCTGGCGGAAAAGGCGCTTGCCGGCGGTTCCTTCGAGGAAAAGCTCGTCTCCCGTACCGATGACGGCATCCGCATCGAGCCGCTCAGACAACGCTCGGCGACCGCCGAGCCGTTGCCGCGCACAAATCCGACCGCGCCCTGGATCGTCAGCCAGCGCGTCGACGACCCGGACATTACCCGGGCCAGCGCGCAAGCCCTGGAAGACATCGCCCAAGGCGCCAGCGGGCTGTCGCTGGTCTTCGAAGGTGCGCCGAATGCCTTCGGCTATGGCCTGCCGCGCACCGCGGAAGCGTTGGAACGGGTGCTCGACCGCGTGCCGCTCAACCGCGTGCAGGTGCGCATCGACGCGCATCCCTGGAGCCGCGCCGTGGCCGACTGGCTGCTCGCTTTCCTGAGCCGCCGCCGCTCCGATCCGACCAAGCTCAACCTTTCCTTCGGCATCGACCCGGCGGCGATCTTCGCCGGCACCGGGCGGCTGCGCACCTCGATCGAGGCGCTGCAGGAATCGATGCCGCAGTCGCTGGCGCATTTCTTCTCGATGGGCGTGCCGGGCGTGCTGCTCGAGGCCGACGGCCGTGTCTTCCACAATGCCGGCGCCACCGAGGCGCAGGAACTCGGCACGATGATGGCTTCCGTGGTGTCCTATCTCAGGATGTTCGAGAAGGCGCGCCAGCCACTGGTCTATGCGGCACCGCATATCGGCTTCGCGCTCAGCGTCGACCAGGACCAGTTCCTCTCGGTGGCCAAGGTGCGGGCGTTGCGCAAGCTGTGGGCGCGCATCCAGGAAGCCTGCTCGATCCCGGCCTCGACGGCCAGCATCCATGCCGAGACCTCCTATCGCATGATGACGATGGCCGACCCGGAAACCAATATCCTCCGTACGGCGATCGCGGCCTTCGCGGCGGCAACCGGCGGCGCCGATTCGATCTCGATCCTGCCGCACACGATCGCGCATGGGCTGCCGGCCGGCTTTGCCCGCCGCGTTGCCCGCAACGCCCAACTGATCATGGCCGAGGAAAGCCATATCGGCCACGTCGCCGACCCGGCCAGCGGCTCGGGCGCGGTCGAAGCGCTGACCGACGATCTCTGCGCCGCGGCCTGGGATGAATTCCAGCGCATCGAGGCCGAGGGCGGCGTGCTTGCCAGCCTGCAGCAGGGCTATATCCAAAATCGCGTGCAGACGGCCGCTGCCAAGCGCAACGGCGCCTACCGGTCGGGTGAACGCGGCATTGTCGGCACGACGCTTTACCGCGTCGGCACAGAGCGCCCGGTCGAGACGCTGCCGCAGGAGCGGCGTCCGGCGCTGACGGAGGGCGTCGCGACCTGCGAGCCGCTGTTTCCGGTGCGCATCGATCAGTCGATCGGAGCCGGGTCATGATCCCGGATTTCAGCCAGATCGGCTGGTCGGCGCCGCGTCGCGCGCCGGTCGAGATCAAAGGCCAGCGGATGACGCCGGAAGGCATCGCCGTGAAGCATCTTTACGGCCAAGGCGACCTCAAGGGGCTCGCCAATCTAGACACGTATCCGGGCATGCCGCCCTTCGTGCGCGGCCCCTACCCCACCATGTATGTCCAGCAGCCCTGGACGATCCGGCAATATGCCGGGTTCTCGACGGCGGAGGAATCCAACGCCTTCTACCGGCGCAACCTCGCCGCGGGCCAGAAAGGCCTGTCGGTCGCCTTCGATCTCGCCACGCATCGTGGTTATGACAGCGACCATCCGCGCGTCGCCGGCGATGTCGGCATGGCGGGTGTGGCGATCGATTCCATCCTCGACATGCGCCAGCTCTTCGACGGCATTCCGCTCAACGAAATGACGGTGTCGATGACCATGAACGGCGCCGTCCTGCCGATCATGGCGCTGTACATCGTGGCGGCGGAGGAACAGGGCGTCGCGCAGAAGGATCTCGCCGGAACCATTCAGAACGACATTCTGAAGGAGTTCATGGTCCGCAACACCTACATCTATCCGCCGAAACCTTCGATGCGGATCGTGTCGGACATTTTTGCCTACACCTCCAGGCATATGCCGAAATTCAACTCGATCTCGATCTCCGGCTATCACATGCAGGAGGCCGGCGCGACGGCCGACCTCGAGCTTGCCTATACGATCGCCGACGGCATCGAGTATGCGCGCGCCGGCGTTGCGGGCGGTCTCGACATCGACCGTTTCGCGCCGCGCCTCTCCTTCTTCTGGGCGATCGGCATGAACTTCTTCATGGAGGTCGCCAAGCTCAGGGCCGCGCGGCTTTTGTGGTCGAGCCTGATGAAGAAGAATTTTGCGCCGAATGATGAGCGTTCGCTGTCGCTGCGCACCCATTGCCAGACCTCGGGCTGGTCGCTGACGGCGCAGGACCCCTACAACAACATCACCCGCACCATGATCGAGGCGATGGCGGCGACGCAGGGGCATACACAATCACTGCACACCAATTCCTTCGACGAGGCGATGGCGCTGCCGACCGATCATTCGGCGCGGATCGCCCGCAACACCCAGCTCATTCTGCAGAAGGAATCCGGCACCACGCGCATGATCGATCCATGGGGCGGCTCGGCCTATGTCGAGCGGCTGACGCATGATCTGGCGGCGCGTGCGCTGGCCCATATCGAGGAGGTCGAAAACCTCGGCGGCATGGCGGCGGCGATCGAGAAAGGCATCCCGAAGCTGCGCATCGAGGAAGCGGCCGCGCGCACGCAGGCGCGCATCGATTCCGGCGAGCAGGCGCTGGTCGGCGTCAACGCGCATCGCCCGGAAGCGGATATCGAGGTCGATGTGCTGAAGATCGACAATGCCGAGGTGAAAGCCCGGCAATTGGCGAAGCTGCAGCGGCTGAAAGGCACGCGCGACGTCGCGGCTCTGGAGGACGCCCTGGCCGCCCTCACCCGCGCTGCCGAGAGCGGCGAGAACCTGCTGGAATTCGCGATCCGCGCCGCGCGCGCCAACGCCACCGTGGGCGAGATCTCGCTGGCGCTGGAAAAGGTGTTCGGCCGCCACGCGGCCACGGTGCAGACCATCTCCGGCGTCTATCGCGACGCGCTCGGCGACAATCCGACGGTCGACCGGCTCAACGAGAAGATCGAGGCCTTCGAGAAGAAGACCGGCGGCAAGCCGCGCATCCTGGTCGCCAAGATGGGCCAGGACGGCCACGACCGCGGCCAGAAGGTGATCGCCAGCGCCTTCGCCGATCTGGGCTTCGACGTCACCGTCGGGCCGATGTTCCAGACGCCGGATGAGATCGCCAAGCTGGCGGTGCGGCACGATGTCGACATCATCGGCGCGTCGTCGCTCGCGGCCGGGCATTTGACGCTGATCCCCGAGCTTAAGGAAGCGCTGAAGAAGCTTGGCCATGCCGACATGCTGATCGTCGCCGGCGGCGTCATCCCGCCGCAGGATTATGACGCGGTGCTGGCGGCGGGAGCGGCGGAGATCTTCCCGCCGGGGACCGTTATCCCGGAGGCGGCGAACCGGCTGATGGATCGGTTGCTGGCTGAGAGTTAACCTCGTTATAATTCCAGTTGCAACATAAGTCACTTGACGTTATAATTATCGTTGCAACAGGATAATTCCGTCATGAACACCACCATTCGCAAGATCGGCAATTCCGAAGGCGTGATTCTGCCGAAGGAGCTTCTTGACCGCCTGAACATGAAGGCGGGTGACCAGCTTCAGATCGTTGAAACGGACAAGGGCATTGCCCTTGAGCCGGTGGACGACAGCTTCGAGCGGCAAATGGAAGCCGCCCGCAAGGTCATGGACAAATACAAAGTCGCGCTTCAGAAGCTTGCGGAATGAGCTGGCAGTTTCTGTCGCGTCGCGCAGTCGAAGCGATGCATGTCGAGCAATTGCGTCGGCATGGCGGTGCACAGGGTTTGAGGGACGAGAACGCCCTTGAATCCGCGCTAGCCCGCGCCGAGAACAAGGCCAACTATGGTGACCCGTCTATCGAGGATCTGGCTGCAGCCTACATCTTCGGCATCGCGAGGAACCATGCGTTCGTTGATGGTAACAAGCGCACGGCCACGGTTGCAGCCGGCGCGTTCCTGATCATCAACGGTTACGACCTGATGGCGGACAATGGCACGATCTACGAATTCGTCATGGGTGTCGCCGCAGGTGAGATCGATGAGGCTGGGGCGGCAGCCTTCTTCCGCGACCATGTCGTGAAGCTCGCAGACTAGTTCTCGGCCTTATCCGAGAGCTTGACGATCTCCCATTCCTTGCCGTTGACAGTGACGACCTCGCCGGTCTTCTTCCCGAACAGCGCCACGGCCATCGGCGAGACATGGGAAATGCTGCCCTTCGACGGGTCGGCCTCGTCCTCGCCGACGATGCGCCAATGCACCTTCTTGCCGTCGTCGCCTTCCAGCGTCACGCCCATGCCGAAGCGGACCACTTCGCTGCCGGGCTCCGGCACCGAAAGCTCCGCGTTCTCGCGCCGCGCGGTCCAGTAGCGCAGGTCGCGGGAAACCACCGCGATGCGCTCGCGGTCGCCCTTCCTTTCGGCCTTGGCCAGGATGTCGCGCAGGTCGGCGAGATTGTCCTCGATCATGGCCAGGCCGCGCTCCGTCACCAGATTGCGGTGCGTGCTGACCGGCCGTTCGCCGACGCCGGCAATGGCGTTTTCGCTGTCTTCTTCGCGGGTAAAAGCTCTGCTCATAGAGTGAACTTAGGCTTGGCGAGGCGACTGCACAAGCGGTTTGCCGACAGGCCACCCTGGCACGATTCCTGCGACGAACAGGACGAAACGCCAGGACCTGTGCCGATGTTGAACAGACGAACGCTGCTTGCCCGGACCGCGGGGCTTGCCGTCGCCGGCATCTTTGCCGGCAAGGCATCGGCGAAATCGCTGCCGGGCATCGAGATGGCCGCGATGCGCGGCTCGATCGACGCCACCGAGATCGGCGTACAGCCGGGCGCGGTGGACGACCAGAGCAAGGTTTTTGCCAAGATGCTGGCCGAGGCCAGCGACCGCGACCAGCCGGTGTTCCTGCCGCCCGGCACCTATCTCGTCTCGAACCTGAAACTGCCTGCCCGCGTGCGTCTGTCGGGCGTGCCGGGCGCGACGCGCATCGTCTATGGCGGCAACGGTCATCTGATGATGACCGAACAGGCCGAGCATATCGAGCTCAGCGGTCTCGTGCTCGATGGCGCCAACCGCTGGCTGGCCGACTATGCCCAAGGGCTGCTCGACCTGCGCCGCGTCGCCCATCTCGTGATCGACAATTGTCAGGTGACCGGCAGCGGCAAGAACGGGCTGGCGCTCGAACATGCCGTCGGCCGTGTCGGCCGCTGCGATATTTCGGGCGCGGCGCACGCCGGCATTTATTCGGTCGAGGCCGGCGGGCTGGAGATTTCCGGCAACACCGTGGCCGATTGCGCCAATGGCGGCATTCTGGTGCATCGCTGGCAGGCTGCGGAAGACGGCACCATCGTCAGCGGCAACCGCGTCCAGCGAATCGGCGCGCGCAGCGGCGGCACCGGCCAGAACGGCAACGGCATCAACGCTTTCCGAGCCGGCAATGTGATCATCTCCGGCAACGTTGTCTCCGACTGCGCCTTCACGGCGGTGCGCGCCAACAGTTCCAGCAATCTGCAGATCACCGGTAATACCTGCTTGCGCTCGGGCGAGACCGGGATCTATTCGGAATTCTCCTTCGAAGGCGCGATCCTCAGCAACAATCTGGTCGACGGCGCCGCCAACGGCATCTCGATCGTCAATTTCAACGAAGGCGGCCGCATGGCGGTCTGCTCGAACAACATCGTGCGCAACCTCTCAACCACCGGTCCATACACCGCCGACCCGCCCGGCTTCGGCGTCGGCATCAGCGCCGAGGCCGATACGACTGTTTCGGGCAATGTCGTCGAAAACGCCCCGCTCTATGGCATGCAGCTCGGATGGGGGCCCTATCTGCGCAACGTCGTTGCGACGGGAAACATCATCCGCCTAGCAGGCACCGGCATCGTCGTTTCCGTCGTCGAAGGCTCCGGCTCCGCGGTCATCTCGGACAATGTCATCGACGGCGCGAAAAACGGCGCCATCATCGGCCAGCGCTGGGCCGATCCGGTGACCGGCGACCTGTCCCAGTCAACCGATACCGGCTATGCGCATCTCACCGTCGAACGCAACAAGGTCAGCTAGGCCACGGCCACGATAATGTGCGCCTGGATCTTGGCGGCAATTTCGCCGCTGCCATGCCTTTCGGCGATCACGGATTCGGCGTAGTCGGTAGCGGACGCCAGCCGTCCGGCCTCCCTGGCCTCGATCTCGTTGCGAAGCAGCGTTCCCTGGCAATAGGCGACGGCGGGAACCCGCGGTGAGGATGCGCGGCTCTGCTCGGCTATGGTGTCGATCGCCACGTCGGAAAATCCGGCGGCAGCCAGATCGCTACGGATCAGCGCCTTGTCGTGATAGCCGTGCGGCGTGCGTGCCAGGAAACGCGGCGGATCGTGCGGAAAAATCCGGGCGAGAGCATTCGTCACGTCGTCGGCGAATATATTCTCCTCGATGCGATCCCAGACGCTGAACAGGAAATGCCTGCCGGGCTTCAGGACCCGCCTTGCCTCGCGATAGGCCGCGGCGCGGTCGGGAAAGAACATCGCGCCGAACTGGCAGCAGACGAGGTCGAAAGACGCATCGTCGAAAGGCAGGTTCAACGCATCCGCCTGGCGCCACGTGATGCGGCTGTCGAGACCCTGGCGCGACGCCGCGTAGTCGAGCATCGGCTGGTTGAGGTCGGTGACCGCGTAGCTCGCGCCGGGAGGAAGCTGTGGCGCCAGCGCGCGGGTGACGGCCCCGGTCCCCGCGGCAGTTTCCAAGACGGCAACAGGCGAGAAGGACGCCGCCCGGCGCGCGGTCTCGGCGGCATAGGCCTCGAAGATCAACGGCACCATATGGCGATCGTAATTTTCCGGGATCGACCCGGCAAACACCTTGTCCGCTTCCAGCATCGTCAGCACCCGGCGCCCGTTGATGGTGGAGGAGACTAGCACATAATTTTTATCTTGGGCTCACCCGCGCAGCAGGTGCGCGTTATTGGGCGGATGCACTAGGCTAGCGCCGCTGTCGGCCGCAGCGAGCCGACCTTGGCGCCGATGCGGCTTTCGACCGGAGGATGGGCGAGCTCGGTGAGCTTTGCCGCAACCGATTCATCGCCGCGCAGCAGCTTCGCCAGCACCGCGGCGATCATCGCCTCTGCCCCCCTGCCCGCGCCGTCATCGCATTTCAAGGCGATGCCGAGGCCAAGTTCGGGCAATGCCGCGCAATAGACGCCTTCGGCGCCGGTCTTGACGAAGATGCGGCCCGGCGCGGCCTGCATCAGCGCGACGTCGGCCTTGCCGGTTCCGGCGACGAGGAACGGCTCGGCCATGCAAGCCGAGATCAGCCGCTTCGCAGCCCTGGCGCGTTCGGGCGAAAAGCCCCTGCCTGTCGCCATGCGGGCAAAGCCCTGGGCAAAGCTCTTCAGCGGCACGGCATAGGTCGGGATCGAGCAGCCGTCAGTGCCGCAATGGTCGACGTCGTGCATCGCACCCGTCACGGATTGCATGGCGTCGCGCACCATCTCCTGCAGCGCATGACCAGCCTTGACGTAGCCGCCATGCGCGATGCCGGAATGGACGCAGGTGCAGAGGAAGCCGGAATGCTTGCCGGAGCAATTGTTGTGCAAAGCGTTGGGCACGCCGCCGGCGCGGGCGAGCGCGATGGTGGCGTCGTGGCTCGATGGCCAATGCGCGCCGCATTCGAGCGCCGTTTTGTCGAGACCGGCCCTGGCGAGCATCACCGAGGCCAACTCGACATGGGCCGGCTCGCCCGAATGCGAGGCGCAGGCCAGCGCCAGCTCGCGGTCGCCGAAACCCAAGGCGTCGGCAGCGCCTGATTCGACCAGCGGCAATGCCTGAATCGCCTTTACCGCGGAGCGCGGGAACACCGGGCGTTCCGTGTCGCCGATCTCCCAGACGGCCTTGCCGTCGGCGTCGAAGACCGAAACCGCGCCGCGGTGCCTGCTTTCGACCACCGCGCCGCGCGTGACTTCGACCAGAACCGGATTTGTCATGTTGCCTCCCGCGCGCGCACCCAAGGGGCGCGCCGCTTCAATGCGGGCCGCTTCTAGCGAATCCTGTCGAGAATGGAAACGTAGTTGGCGACGGCAGCACCCCCCATGTTGAAGATGCCGCCGAGCTTGGCGCCCGGCACCTGGATGCCCCCGGCTTCGCCGGTCAGTTGCATCGCGGTCAGCACATGCATCGACACACCGGTGGCGCCGATCGGATGGCCCTTGGCCTTCAGGCCGCCGGACGGATTGACCGGAAGGCGGCCGTCCTTCGCCGTCGAGCCGTCCAGCGCCAGTCTGGCGCCCTCGCCTGGCTTTGCCAGGCCCATCGCTTCGTATTCGATCAATTCGGCGATGGTGAAGCAGTCATGCGTCTCGACGAAGGAGAGGTCGTCGAGCGTGACGCCGGCCTTTTTCAGTGCCTGCTCCCAGGCACGCTCGCAGCCCTCGAAGGACAGGATGTCGCGCTTGGACATCGGCAGGAAGTCCTGGACATGCTCGTTGGCGCGGAAGGTCACGGCCCGGCGCATCTTAAGCGCCGTCGCGGTGTCGGTGAGCACAAGTGCGGCCGCGCCGTCCGAGACCAGCGAGCAATCGGTGCGCTTCAGCGGACCGGCGACGAAGGGGTTCTTCTCGCTTTCCTGGCGGCAGAACTCATAGCCGAAATCCTTGCGCATCTGGGCGTAAGGGTTTTCGACGCCGTTTTTGTGGTTCTTGGCGGCGATCATGGCCAGCGCATCGGACTGGTCGCCGTAGCGCTGGAAATAGGCCTGCGCGATCTTGCCGAAGACGCCGGCGAAGCCGGCAGGCGTCTCGCCGTCTTCAGGCAGATAGGATGCCTTGAGCAGGTTCTTGCCGATCTCGGGGCCGGGCGTGGTCGTCATCTGCTCGGCGCCGACCACCAGCACGATGCGGGCGGCGTTGGCGTCGATGGCACGGATGCCTTGCCGGACGGCGGCCGAGCCTGTGGCGCAGGCATTCTCGACGCGCGTCGCCGGCTTGAAGCGCAGCCGGTCATCGGCCTGCAGCACGAGGCTGGCGGTAAAATCCTGCGGCGAGAAGCCGGCGTTGAAGTGGCCAAGGACGATCTCGTCGACATCGTCCGGACCGATGCCGGCATGGTCGAGGGCCTCGACGGCAACCTTGGTGATCAGGCCCTCCAGCGTCTCGCCTTCGAGCTTGCCGAAGCGCGAATGCGCCCAGCCGACGATGCATGCGGTCATGGCAACCTCCATTTGCGCCGCAACCTAGCACGATCGCGCGCGGCACGTGATTCAATATTGTTCAACAATGAACCGTTTTCCAGCCCCATGCCATGGTCCAGAACGACACGATCGGTTGATCCCAGCGCCAGTTTTTTATTGATTGATGCGTCAATAAAAAATAATCTCGGCTCGAACCGGATCCCCAAAATGCCGAAAATCGGAATGGAGCCCGTGCGCCGCAAGGCGCTGATCGACGCGACGATCTCGGCGATCGGCGAGCGCGGATCGCTGGACGTGACGATGTCGGAGATCGCCGGCCGCGCCGGCGTGTCGTCGGCGCTGGCGCATCACTATTTCGGCGCCAAGGACGAACTGCTGTTCGCGACGATGCGGCACATCCTTGCCGAACTCAACGCCGACACAAGGCGCGCGTTCGGCCTTGCGGTGACGCCGCGCCAGCGCGTCTTGGCCGTCGTCGCCGTCAGCTTTTCCGACGACCAGTTCCAGCCTCAGATCATAGCCGCCTGGCTCGCCTTCTATGTCGAGGCGCAGAAGTCCTCGGACCTGCGGCGGCTTCTGCGCATCTATGCGCGGCGGCTGCATTCCAACCTGATGAGCGGGCTGACCGGCATCCTGCCCCGGGCCGAGGCCGACCGCGTGGCGGAAGCGACCGCGGCGCTGATCGACGGGCTCTATATCCGCCGCGCGCTGAAGGACGGCGTGCCGGATGCGCAGACCGCGATCGCGCTCGTGGAAGACTATCTCGAAACCAAGCTCAATGGACGGAGCCTGCCTTGACCACCCGGCGACCCAATTTCCTGATCGTCATGGTCGATCAGCTCAACGGCACGCTCTTTCCCGACGGGCCGGCGGACTTCCTGCATGCGCCGCACCTGAAGGCGCTTGCCGCGCGCTCGGCGCGCTTTGCCAACAACTACACCGCATCGCCGCTCTGCGCCCCGGGCCGCGCCTCGTTCATGAGCGGGCAACTGCCGTCGCGCACCCAGGTCTATGACAACGCCGCGGAGTTCGCGTCCTCGATCCCGACCTACGCGCATCATTTGCGCAGCGCCGGCTATCACACGGTGCTCTCCGGCAAGATGCATTTCGTCGGACCGGACCAGTTGCACGGATTCGAGGAGCGGCTCACCACCGACATCTACCCGGCCGATTTCGGCTGGACACCGGACTACCGCAAGCCCGACGAGCGCATCGATTGGTGGTACCACAATCTGGGTTCGGTGACCGGCGCCGGCGTCGCCGAGATCACCAACCAGATGGAATATGACGATGAGGTCGCGTTCCACGCGACGCAAAAGCTCTATGAGTTTGCCCGTGTTTCCGACGACGCCGGACGTCGCCCCTGGTGCCTGACCATTTCCTTCACCCATCCGCACGACCCCTATGTCGCGCGGCGCAAATACTGGGACCTTTACGAGGATTGCCCGGCGCTGGAGCCGGAGGTGGGTTTCATCCCCTATGACTGCCAGGATCCGCATTCGAAGCGGCTCTACAAGGCATCGGATTACGACAGCTTCGACATCACGCCGGAGCAGGTGCGCCGCTCGCGGCGCGGCTATTTCGCCAACATCTCCTATCTCGACGACAAGGTCGGCGAATTGCTGTCGGTGCTGGAGCGCACCCGTATGGCCGACGACACGATCGTGATGTTCTGCTCCGACCATGGCGACATGCTGGGCGAGCGCGGCTTGTGGTTCAAGATGTGCTTCTATGAAGGCGCGGCGCGGGTGCCCCTGATGATGGCCGGCAAGGGCATCAAGGCCGGGCTGACCCAGGCGCCTGTCTCCAATCTCGACGTGACGCCGACGCTCTGCGACCTCGCCGGCATCGATATGAGCGGGATCGCGCCTTGGACGGACGGCCAGTCGCTGCTGCCGCTTGCCGGCGGCGAGCAGCGCTCGGCGCCGGTGCTGATGGAATATGCGGCCGAAGGCTCCTCCGCGCCCATGGTGGCGATCCGCGAGGGCAAATACAAATTCGTCCATTGCGAGCTCGATCCGCCGCAACTCTTCGACCTCGATGCCGATCCGCGCGAGCTCGATAATCTCGCGACCAACCCGGCCTACGCCGATCTGGTCTCGACCTTCATGGAAAAGATCCGTGGCCGCTGGGATATGGCAAGCTTCGACGCCGCTGTGCGCGAAAGCCAAGCGCGCCGCTGGGTCGTCTATCCGGCGCTGCGCAACGGCGCTTACTACCCATGGGAGTTCCAGCCGCTGCAGAAGGCATCGGAACGCTACATGCGCAATCACATGAACCTCGACAATCTCGAAGAGAGCAAACGGTATCCGAGAGGCGAATGATGGCAGACATTCTCATCCCTACCCTCGATCATCTGAGGCAGGCCTATGCCGTCACCTCGACGGCCACGCAGGTGACACCGCTTTTGGAGTCGGCGGCCTTGGCCAAGGAGACCGGCGCCGCGCGCGTCTTCGTCAAGCCGGAATCGCTGCAATGGGCCGGCTCCTTCAAGGTGCGCGGCGCCTATTGGCGGCTGAACCGGCTTTCGGCGGGTGAAGGGAAGAAGGGCGTGGTGGCGTATTCCTCCGGCAATCTCGCGCAGGGGCTGGCGGCCGCCGGCCAGGCGCTGGGCATTCCGGTCACCATCGTCATGCCGATCGACGCGCCGGCCGCCAAGCGTGACGCGACGGCCGGTTATGGCGCGCGCGTGGTGCTGACCGATCATGGCGACCGCGCCCGCGAGGAGGTCGCCGCCGCCAAGGCGCGTGAGATCGCCGAGACCGAGCATCTCACCTTGCTGCATCCCTTCGACGACCCGGAGATCGTCGCGGGCCAGGCCGGCGCCGGGCTGGAGGCGCTGGAACAGTTGGCGATGGAGAAGGCGCATGCCGACCTGGTGTTCTGCTCGGTCGGCGGCGGCGGCCTGATCGGCGGCGTTTCGCTCGCCTTCCACTATGTGTCGCCCGGTACCGAGATCATCGCGGTCGAGCCGGAAGGTTTCAATGGCATGGGCTCTTCACTTGCGCATGGCGCTATCGAAACGATGCCGATCGGACCGAAATCGATCTGCGACGGGCTGATGGCGCGCAAGCCAGGCGACGCGCCCTTCGCGGCGGTGAGCGCCGCCGGCGTGCGCGGCGTCACTGTCGACGATGCCTCGGTGCGGCGCGCGATGAAGATCGCCTTCGAGCGGATGAAGCTGGTGCTGGAGCCGTCGGGCGCGGCATCGCTGGCGGCGCTGCTCGGCGGCAAGGTGGATGTGAAGGGCAAAACTGTCCTCGTGGTTGCAACCGGCGGCAATGTCTCGCTCGCCGACTTTATGGCGCATATGAACAATGCTTGAAGCGGATTTCGTCATCATCGGCTCCGGCTCCGCCGGCTCGGCCATGGCCTACCGGCTGTCGGAAGACGGCAAGCACTCGGTGATCGTCATCGAGTTCGGCGGCACCGACATGGGGCCGCTGATCCAGATGCCGTCGGCGCTGTCGATCCCACTCAATATGAGCCTCTACGACTGGGGTTTCGCCAGCGAACCGGAGCCGCATCTCGGCGGGCGCGTGCTCGCCACGCCGCGCGGCAAGGTGCTCGGCGGTTCCTCCTCGATCAACGGCATGGTCTATGTGCGTGGACATGCGCATGACTTCGACCACTGGGCCGAACAGGGTGCTGCCGGCTGGGCCTTCGCCGACGTGCTCCCCTATTTCAAGCGCATGGAGGATTCCGATGGCGGCGAGGATGGCTGGCGGGGCAAAAGCGGACCGCTGCATGTGCAGCGCGGCACGCGGAAAAATCCGCTCTACGGCGCCTTCGTCGAGGCCGGCCGCCAAGCCGGTTTCGAGCTCACCGATGACTATAACGGCTCCAAGCAGGAAGGCTTCGGACCGATGGAGCAGACCATTCTTGGAGGCCGCCGCTGGTCGGCGGCGAACGCCTATCTGAAGCCAGCTCTCAAACGCAGGAATGTGAGTCTGATCAAAGGCTTCGCCCGACGCGTGGTGATCGAGAATCAACGCGCGATCGGCGTCGAGATCGAAGCTAACAAACAGATTCAGGTCGTTAAGGCGCGGCGTGAGGTGATCGTCGCGGCATCGTCGGTCAATTCGCCGAAGATCCTGATGCTGTCCGGCATCGGCCCGGGCGCGCATCTCAAGGAAAACGGCGTCCAGGTGATTGCCGACCGGCCGGGCGTCGGCGCAAATCTGCAGGATCATCTGGAACTCTACATCCAGCAGGAATCGACCAAGCCGATCACGCTGAACTCGGTGCTCAATCCTTTCTCCAAGGCATTGATCGGCGCGCAGTGGCTGTTCTTCAAGACCGGGCTTGGCGCCACCAACCATTTCGAGGCGGCGGCCTTCGTGCGCTCGCAAGCCGGTGTGGACTACCCGGACATCCAATACCACTTCATCCCGGCGGCGGTGCGCTATGACGGCAAGTCGGCGGCGAAGTCGCATGGCTTCCAGGCGCATGTCGGGCCGATGCGCTCGAAGTCGCGCGGTTCGGTGAGCCTGCGCTCGCCAGATCCGAAGACGAAGCCGGTGATCCGCTTCAACTATATGTCGCATCCGGACGACTGGAGCGAATTCCGCCACTGCATCCGGCTGACGCGCGAGATTTTTGGCCAGAAAGCCTTCGACGGCTTTCGTGGCAAGGAGATTTCGCCGGGCAGCCATGTGCAATCGGATGACGAACTCGACGCCTTCATCCGCGACCATGCCGAGAGCGCCTATCATCCCTGCGGCACCTGCAGGATGGGCCGCGCCGACGATCTGACCGCCGTCGTCGATCCGGAATGCCGGGTGATCGGCGTCGAGGGGCTGCGCGTCGCCGACTCCTCGATTTTTCCACGGGTGACAAACGGCAATCTCAACGCGCCATCGATTATGACCGGCGAAAAGGCCTCCGACCACATCCTCGGCCGCACGCCGCTGGCGCCATCCAACCAGGAACCGTGGATCAATCCGCGCTGGCAGGTGGCGGACCGATAGGGCATTGTCGCGCGAACCGCCCGCTCGGCGAACAGACTTGGAGAAAGCCATGCGCGCCCAACCCACGGCATCGCATTACGTCAACGGCCGCTACATCGAGGACGAAGGCGGCGCGCCACTGCCCGTGATCTATCCGGCGACGGGCGAGACCATCGCCACGTTGCATTCGGCGACGCCCAACGTGCTGGAACTCGCCATCGAGGCCGCACGCGCCGCGCAGCCCGCCTGGGCGCGGCTGAAGCCGGTCGAGCGCGGCCGCATCCTGCGCCGCGCCGCCGACATCCTGCGGGCGCGCAATGCCGATCTCGCCCGCATCGAGACGCTGGACACCGGCAAGGCGATCCAGGAAACGCTGGTGGCCGACGCTCCGTCGGCCGCCGACTGCCTGGAATATTTCGCCGGCGCGGTCGCCGCCTTCAACGGCGAGATGATCGATCTCGGCGGACCCTTCGCCTACACGCGGCGCGAACCGCTCGGCGTGTGCGTCGGCATCGGCGCCTGGAATTATCCGATCCAGATCGCCGGCTGGAAATCGGCGCCGGCTTTGGCCATGGGCAATGCCATGGTGTTCAAGCCGTCGGAAAACACCCCGCTTTCGGCGCTGGCGCTGGCCGAAATCTACTCGGAGGCTGGACTGCCGGACGGGCTGTTCAATGTCGTGCAGGGTTACGGCGATGTCGGCGCCGGCCTCGTCGATCATGATGTCGTGGCAAAGGTCTCGGTGACCGGCTCGGTGCCGACCGGCCGCAAGGTGCTGTCGCTTGCCGGCTCGAAGATGAAGCACGCGACGATGGAGCTCGGCGGCAAGTCGCCGCTGATCGTCTTCGACGACGCCGATCTCGAGAACGCCATCGGCGGCGCCATGCTCGGCAATTTTTACTCGACCGGGCAGATCTGCTCCAACGGCACACGCGTCTTCGTGCAGAGCGGCGTCCACGACCGTTTCGTCGAGCGGCTGGTCGAGCGGACGAAAAAGATCCGCATCGGCGATCCGCTCGATCCCGAAACGCAGATGGGGCCGCTGGTCAACAGGGCGCAGCAGGACAAGGTCGTCTCCTATATCGAAGCCGGCAAGCAGGAAGGGGCCAGCCTCGCCTGCGGCGGCAACGTGCCGTCACTGCAGGGTTTCGACGGCGGCTTCTTCATCGAGCCGACGGTGTTTTCAGGCGTCACCGACACCATGCGCATCGCGCGCGAGGAGATATTCGGGCCGGTGATGAGCGTGCTCAAATTCCACGGCGAGGACGAGGTGATCGAGCGCGCCAACGACACCGAATTCGGGCTGGCCGCCGGCGTGTTCACGCGCGACCTGCCGCGCGCGCATCGGGTGATCGCCGAGTTGCAGGCCGGCACTTGCTGGATCAACGCCTACAATCTGACGCCCGTGGAAATGCCGTTCGGCGGCGTCAAGCAGTCCGGCATAGGGCGGGAGAATTCGCTGGCCGCGCTGGCGCATTACTCGCAATTGAAGTCCGTCTATGTCGAGACGGGAGATGTAGTGGCCCCCTACTGAGCCTCTGCTGAAGGGCGCGATTTGCCGAGAAGGCAGTTCTCCTTGCTGCCGGCTTGCCGTAGGTTTTCTGACGGGGGCAATCGAGGAAGCGAAAATGGCGGGCGAAGCCAAGGACAACAAGGCGGCCACGCTGCCGCTGCTGCTTAGCTTCAATGGAGGCTATGTCGATACCGCGGGCTTCCTGGCGCTGCAGGGACTGTTCACGGCGCATGTCACCGGCAATTTCGTCACGCTCGGCGCTTCGCTGGCGCTTGGCACGTCAGGCGCCTTTGCAAAACTTCTGGCTTTGCCGGTCTTCTGCTTCATGGTTATCCTTAGCCGACTTCTATCGTATCCGTTACACAGCCGGAAGCTGCCGGTCTTCCGGTCATTGTTGGCAATCAAACTGTTGCTGCTGACGGCAGGTGCGATCCTGGCAATCCGCCTTGGCCCGTTCCCCGACGGAAACAGCTGGGCCGCCATCGTCACCGGCATGGTGCTGGTTTCGGCCATGGCGGTGCAGAATGCCGCGCATCGCGTCCATCTTCCCAGTGCGCCGCCGTCGACGCTGATGACGGGCACCACGACCCAGATCATGCTCGACCTCGCCGATCTCATCCACGGCGCACTGCCCGAGAGCGAGGCCGCGTCCCGATCGCGCTTGGCGCGAATGTCGGCCGCCGTGTTCGTTTTCGCGCTGGGATGTGGGACAGCCGCTTTGCTCTATTCACAAGTCGGAATGTGGTGTTTTGCGCTGCCGCCGATCGTTGCGATCGTGCCCCTTGTCATGCAGGAAAGCGCACCCGCCACCGCGCCGTGACGTCAAGGTCCGAGCATGGGGCAAACGGCCTACGACTTATCGCTGGTGCCATCCAGATACTGCGTCAGCGCATAGACCAGATGGTAGAAGATACTGGCCGGCACGTCGGTCGCCAGTGAGCGGCCGCGTTCGTCGATGCGGTCGATCCACAAGCCCAGCGGCGCCGGGTCGATGTGCCAGCGGAACAGCCGGCCGACGCGCGCCTCGATCTCCGGCTTGAGATCCGGGCCGCCCGAACCGTCGAGCGCGATCGCCGCCTTCACCGCTTCGGCCTGCGGCCAGCTGCGCGAGACCGTGTCGAGCGGCAGGCCCTGGCGCGAGACGGCGCCATAGGCAAGGCCGGTGGCGCGATTGAGGCCGTTGGCGATCGCCGAGGCATAGAGTTTCCTGGCGAAGCCGCCGAGCTCCGTCTGGCCGCTGCGGGCGGCGAAATCGATGAGCAGCGAGGCCCATTCGAAATGATGGCCGGGCTCGGTCCAGGCGCCCTTGTCGCCGGCGGCGGGCTTCCAGCCGGCGTCGAAATATTCGCCCAACGTCCAGCTTTCCGTGTCGAAGAAATGGCTGCGGAAAAGATCGATGATGCGCGCGGCGCGGCGCAGATAGGCGCGGTCTCCGGTCGCCCGGTGCCAGGCAAGGAAGGCTTCGAGCAGATGCATGTGCGGGTTGGAGCGGCGCTCGCCCTCGCCATGGGAGGTTTCCAGAAAGCCGGTCATGCGGGCATCTTCCAGATGCGCGTCGAGGAAGGCGAACGTCTCCTCGCCGAGCCGCAACGCATCGGGATGGCCTGACATATGGGCGTGGGCAAGCGCCAGAAGCACGCAGGAATGGTCGTAGGCATCCTCGACCGGATCGGCGACCGAGCCGTCGATGTTGAGCGTGCGCACCCAGCCGCCTTTGTCGGTGCGGCCCTGACCCGCCATGAAGTCGATGCCGTGCGCAATCAGCGTGTCCGCCGGGCCGTCCCAGCCGCGCTCCTTGGCGACCGCGAAAGCATAGACCTGACGCGCCTGCGTGCGCATGCGCTTGGGTTTCATCAGCGGCGAGGCGTCGAAGCCCAGCGCCTCGTGGAAGCCGCCATGGCGCTCGTCGACGCCAATGGTAGACCATAGCGGCAGCGTCTCCTCGAACAGCCAGTGGCGCACGCGCCGCCGCCAGGCGCCGCTCTCGATGACGCGGTCATGCGCCGGCGTGAACCTGGTCTCGAGCCGACCGGATTTCTCCAACTGCTCGACGATCTTCTTGACGTGCTGGCTGTGGCTGACCGGCGCGACGAAAGTGGCGTCGGCGGTGGAGACGATCGCCACGTCCTTCATACCGATGGCCGACAGCAGGCGACCCTCGCTGCGGATATAGGAATTCTCGCAATCTATGGCGACGACGTCTCCGACGATGACGTTGCCCTGCCCATCGGACGGGCCGACATCGAGCAGCGACTGCCATGAACCGAGATCGTTCCAGCGGAAGCCGGCCGGCACCATGGCGATGTCTTTCGCGCGTTCCATGATGGCGTAGTCGATCGAGGTCGACGGGATCGCGGAATAGAGTTCCAGCGGCATATAGAGGCCGGACAGATCGCTGGTCGCAGCCTTGTAGGCGGCGTCCGTCGCCTGCCAGATTTTCGGTTCATGGGCCGCGAAAGCGTCGCGCATGGCGCCGGCACGGAACAGGAAGATGCCGGTGTTCCAGTAAAAGCTGCCGGCGTCCAGATAGGCCTGCGCGGTGGCGAGATCCGGCTTCTCGACGAAGCGCGAGACGTCGAAGACGCCGTGCTTGCCGGCCTCGACCTCGATATAGCCATAGCCGGTCTCGGGCTGTGTCGGTTTCAGGCCGAACACAACGAGCCGACCGGCATTTGCCGCGCCGGCGCCCGCCTCGATGCTTTGCCAGAACTGGCCAGGCGTCGATATTTCGTGGTCGGACGGCACCACCAGCACCAGCTCGTCGCCATATTCGGAGAGCGTGCGCAGGCAGGCCAGCGCAACGGCGGCGGCTGTGTTGCGGCCTGTCGGCTCGAACAGCGGTCCGCCGCCGGCAAGATCGAGACCGGCAAGGTCGGCATGGACGCGGTCGGCGTGACGTTCCGCGGCGATCAGGAAAATCGGCGTCTCGCCTTGCGGGCGCGCCGCCAGCCGGCGCAAGGTCTTGGCCAGCATCGAGCCGTCGCCCGAGAAGTCGTGGAACTGCTTGGGATTGTCCTCGCGCGATAGCGGCCACAGCCGCGAGCCGATGCCACCGCTCATGACGAAACTGACGATGCGCTGGCTCATGAACGACCCTGTCAAAAGTCTGGCTCCGATGGGCCGGACTTACGACAAAAGCCTTTAAGCCCACCTTTACCCCACAGCCAATCCTATGCCACTCGGGCAAGCTTCGCGAAAGAAAGGAAATGCGACGGAAGGACTGCCATTGCCGCTTGCAGGATCGGAAAGCGGCAGCTATAAGCCCGCGGTCTGGTCACGGAGTGTAGCGCAGTCTGGTAGCGCACCTCGTTCGGGACGAGGGGGTCGCAGGTTCAAATCCTGCCACTCCGACCAGAAAAAACAAGCACTTGGCTTTTCCCGAAATTGCTACCCGCCTGAAATCAGGACTGGCGTCAATCGTCGCCGTAGCTCTCCGGCAGATGACGCTGTAGTTCCATTGCGTCGTGGAGAACGCGGCCAATTCCGATGACCTGGAGCGTCATCCGATAGAGCAGGAAATGGCGCGGTCGTAGCACAATGCCATGTTCGGTCCGCGCGCGGTCCCGACTATGGCGCAGATGGTAGCTGCGGATCATGTTTCCCAGCTCCGCGCGGGCGATGCTGCCGGCCCGTTGGGGATCGGCGACAATGTCGCGCAGGGCGACCATCAGCAGCCGTTGGTAGCGAATACGCGCAATCTCGCCGAAATTGACTTCCGTGTAGGCGAGTATTTGAACGATGTCTTCCTTCGCGGCCGCGGAAAGCCGGTATAGGACCATGGCCTTACAAGCCGGTTTTTTTCGCGCGTAAGCTTGCCTGTTGCCCCAGGCCATCCATAAATTTTTCGACGCCGTCTTCAGTAACATCCTCGAAACGGCCTTGTTCGATGTCGTGGAAGCCGATGTTGGCGGCCTCCCTGAGCGCAGCGAGCTTTGCCTTCTCCCTCGCCTCGCGCTGCTCGACCAGCCGCAAGCCGTCACGCAACACCTCGCTCGCGTTCTGATAACGCCCGGTTTTCACCAACCGGTCGATCACCTCTTCGAGGTGTTCCGTCAGGACAACATTGCGTGTCGGCATTGCGATATCAGCTCCAATTCAACAGGCACGATACAGGGACATGGCATATTATGCCAATACTTATTGCGGTCAGTGCCGTCGAAGGATGGCCTGACCTTCGAAACAGAATCGCGCGGCAACGCTCGACAACAGTTTCTCAGTTTGGCCTAATGGCGACCCGCTATGCTTTCGAGATGCGCGGGAACTGTAAGACGGCGAACCAGGGTTGAGAGTATGAAGTTCACGCCGACGGCCATTGCACCGACACTCGTGTTCCTCCTGTTCGCGGCCGGCTGTTCATCGACCACGGCGTCGATCAGCCCGGCGAAATACGACAAAATGAACTGCCCCGAACTCAATAATGCAGTCGGCGACACCGCCACCGATATTTCACGGACCGCAATAGCCCGCGGCAAGGTGGCCAACACGAGCGTGCCGACGTGGCTGCTCGGCGGCGAGCGCGTGAAGACAGTGGTGGCCAATCGCGAAACCGCCCGGATCGACAGGCTGCACCAACAGCAGCAGGCGATCGTCGCCACGCGGAGGCAGAGGTGCCCATCCTCGCAGTGAGCGAGCGAGGCCAAACTGCCCGGCTTCAAGCGCTCATGCGGAACTTTGTCGAATCGATCGCCGCGTTCATCAGCGTCTGCGTGTAGGCTTCGCGCGGATTGTCGAAGATCTCTTGCGTCGGGCCCTCCTCGACGATCTTTCCCTGTTTCATGACGATGATGTAGTCGGCCATGGCGCGCACCACCGCGAGGTCGTGGCTGATGAAGAGATAGGACAGCTCGTGATCGGCCTGCAGCTTGCGCAACAGTTCGACGATCTGCTTCTGCACGGAGCGGTCGAGCGCCGAGGTCGGTTCGTCCAGCACCACCACTTTCGGCTTCAGGATCATGGCGCGGGCAATGGCGATGCGCTGGCGCTGGCCGCCGGAGAATTCGTGCGGGTAGCGGTTGCGCGCGTTGGGATCGAGGCCGACCTCGCGCAGCGCCTCGACGGCGCGCTGGTCGCGCTGCTTGCCGGTGAGCGAGGGCTCGTGCACCAAAAGGCCCTCGGTAACGATCTGACCGACGGTCATGCGCGGCGACAGCGAACCGAACGGATCCTGGAAGACGAGCTGCAATTCGCGCCTGAGCGGCCGCATCGCCTGGCGGTCGGCCTCGGAAATATCGCGGTCGCCGAAGCGGATGACGCCGTCGCTGGGCAAGAGCCTGAGCAGCGCGCGGCCGAGCGTCGACTTGCCGGAACCGGACTCGCCGACGATGCCGATCGTCTGGTTGCGCTTCAGCCGGACCGAGATCCTGTCCACCGCTCGCAGCATCAGCGGCTCGCCGCCGAAGAAGCCGCCTCCGATCTTGAACACCACCTCAACGTTGCGGCCTTCGAGCAGCACCGGCGAATTGGCCGGCGGCGCCGCCTTGGTGCCGGTCGGCTCGGCCGCGAGCAGCATCTTGGTGTAGCCATGCTGCGGGTTGGCGAAGAGCGCTTCCGCCGCGCCCTCCTCCACCACCTCGCCCTGGCGCATGACATAGACGCGGTCGGCGAATCGCCGCACGATGCCGAGGTCGTGCGTGATGAAGACGATGGCCATGCCGAGCTTGCGCTGCAGCTCGGCAAGCAGTGTCAGGATCTGCGCCTGGATGGTGACGTCGAGCGCCGTCGTCGGCTCGTCGGCGATCAGGATGTCGGGGTCGTTGGCCAGAGCCATGGCGATCATGACGCGCTGGCGCTGGCCACCCGACATCTCGTGCGGATAGGATTTCATCCGCCGTTCGGGATCGGGGATGTGCACCAGCCGCAAAAGCTTCAGCGCTTCCTCCCGTGCGGCCGCGGCGGCAAGCCCGCGATGCCGGCGGATCGGCTCGATCAGCTGGTTGCCGATGGTGTAGAGCGGGTCGAGCGAGGTCATCGGCTCCTGGAAGATCATGCTGATCTTGCGGCCGCGCACCTGGTTCAGCTCGCTCTTCGACATGGCCAGAAGGTTCCGGCCGCGATAATCGACATGGCCCGTCGCCTCGCCATTGGAGGAAAGCAGGCTCATCGCCGCCATCATCGTCTGGCTCTTGCCGGAGCCGGATTCGCCGACGACGGCGACCGTCTCGCCGGCATTGACGTTGATGTTGATGCCCTTGACCGCCTCGACCGTGCCGTCGAGGGTCTGGAAGCGGACGCGCAAGTCCTTGACGCTGAGGATCGTTTCGGTGGCCATGTCAACGGTCCTTCGGGTCAAGGGCGTCGCGCAGGCCGTCGCCGACGAAATTCAGCGCGAACAGCGTCGAGACGAGGAAGAAGGCCGGGAACAGCAGCAGCCAGTTGGCGTAGCCGATGTTCTTGGCGCCGACCGAGATCAGCACGCCCCAGCTGGTCATCGGCTCCTGCACGCCGAGACCGAGGAAGGAGAGGAAGCTCTCCAGGATGATGACCTGCGGCACCAGCAGCGTCATGTAGATGACCACCGGCCCGAGCAGGTTTGGGATGACATGGCGCAGCAGGATGCCGCGCTGGCCGACGCCCATGGCTTCCGCCGCCTGGACATATTCCTGCCTGCGGATCGACAACGCCTGGCCGCGCACGATGCGCGCCATGTCGAGCCACAGCACGGCGCCTACCGCGAGAAACATCAGCACGAAGTTGCGGCCGAAAAACACCACCAGCATGATGACGAAGAAGATGAAGGGCAGCGAATAGAGCACGTCGACGATGCGCATCATCACCTCGTCGACCCGGCCGCCGGCAAAGCCCGCGGTCGCGCCATAGATGACGCCGATGACGCCGGCGACAACGCCGGCGAGCAGGCCGATGGCCAAGGATATACGCCCGGCCATCAGCGTTCGCGAGAGCAGGTCGCGGCCGGTGTTGTCGGTGCCGAAGAAGAAATATTGCTGCTTCACGGCCGAGCTCATCGTCACTTCGAGACCGTCGGGCGACTTGTTCTCGATCCTGGTGTCGTCGAAGGCATCGGAGCGGTCGAGATAGCGGATGTTGCGGTCGTCGATCGGCTTGGTCGAGGTGACGGTGACGACGACGCGATTGCCGTCCTGATGCCACTCCTTGATGTCGGCGCGCATGCGCTTGATGGCGTCGCCCAGCGCACCCTGGATCATGTCAGGCTTCGGATAGGCCGAAAGGCTCGGCGGCATGCGCACATAGTCGCCATAGATGGTGGTGTATGCATGCGGCACGATCCACGGACCGCAAATGCTGACGACGGCGATGAAGGCCAGGTAATAGAGGCTGAGCATCGCGGCGCGGTTGCGCTTGAGCCGCGCCCAGGCATTGCCCCAGAGCGAGCGGCCGACGATCGGCTCGGGTACGGCGACGGCGAGGTCAGTCATAGCGCACCCTCGGGTCGACGACCGCATAGAGCAGGTCGACGATCAGGTTGAAGACGATGGTGAAGAGCGCGATCACCACCACGGTTCCCATGACCAGCGTGTAGTCGCGGTTGAGGGCTGCATCGACGAAGTAGCGGCCGACCCCTGGGATGGAGAAGATCGTCTCGACGATGATCGAACCGGTCAACAGCGCGGCCGCCGCCGGGCCGGTGAAGGAGACGATCGGCAGCACGGCGCCGCGCAGCGCGTGCTTGACCACCACCGACCAGTCGGAGAGACCGAGGGCGCGCGCCGTGCGGATATGGTGCGAACGCAGGCTCTCGATCATGGAGCCGCGCATCAGGCGGGCGACGATGGCGATCTGCGGCAAGGCCAGCGTCAGCACCGGACCGACCTTGTTGATCAAGGCGCCGTCGCCCCAGCCGCCGATCGGCAAGAGCTTCCAGGACAGCCCGAAGACGAGCTGGATCACTGGGGCGATGACGAAGGTCGGGATGGTGCTGCCGGCGGTGGCCAAGGCGATCACCGAATAATCGCCTATTTTGTTCTGGTTGAGCGCGGCGATGGTGCCCAGGATGGAGCCCAGCAGCAGCGCCAGCACCAGCGCCGAGGTGCCGATCTGGATGGAGATCGGCAGGCCCTTGGCGAAGAGCTCGGTGACGGTGAAATCCGGCAGATTGTAGCTCGGGCCGAAACTGCCGCGCAAAAGATTGCCGAGATAGTGAACATATTGCAGCCAGAGCGGATCGTTGAGGCCGAACTGGGCTTCGAGATTGGCCCTGATCTCAGGGCTCAGGCCCCGCTCCTGGTTGAACGGGCCGCCAGGGGCGACGCGGATCAGGAAAAACGCCACCGTCACGATGACGAACAGCGTGGGGATGGCGGTCAACAGCCGCCGGAAGACATAACGCAGCATCGGCGCCCCGCTTCAGCCAGGGCGACAGCTCTCCAGACGAGACCGTGGCGCGCTGGCATCTCTGATCTTCGCACCGGCATGCCCGAAAATCCAATCCGACTTTCGGCCCGGCAGGACGACAGACCGAGGCCGCCGCTCCCAAAAAGAGAGCGGCGGCACGGCCAAGGTTTCTTGTCAGTCCTTGGAGATGAAGCGGGACGGATGAATGTCCATGACATTGTCGTCGAAGCCATGCAGCTTCGACGAAACGATGTCGTGGTAGCTGTAGTAGAGAAGCGGGATCTCGCCGACATCGTCGACGAGGATGCGCTCGGCTGCGGCGAGGTCCTTCATGCGCTCCTCAGGCTTGCCGCCCGCGGCGGCCGCCTTGTCCATGGCGGCTTCATAGGCAGGGCTGTTGTAGTTCGAGTAGTTGTTGCCGCTTGCCTTGCGCGAGATGCCGAGGAAGGTCTCCGGATCCTTGTAGTCCGCGATCCAGGCGGCGCGGGCGACGTCGTAATTGCCCTTCTGCTCGAGGAAGCCGTAGTGGGTCTTGGTGTCGGTGTTGAGCAGCGTCACCTCGACGCCGAGCGGCTTCAGCTGTTCCTGGATGGCGACCGCGGTGTTCTTGTGGTTCTCCGAGGTGTTGTAGCGGATCTCCATCTTCAACGGATGCTCGGGTGTATAGCCTAGTTTTTCCAGGATCTTCTTGGCCTCGTCCTCGCGGTCGATCTGCGGCATGTCGGCGTATTTGGCCAGTGCCGGCGTGTAGCCCTCGATGCCCGGAGGCACCATCGAATAGCCGGGCAGCATCGAGTTCTGCCAGACCTTCTCGGCGAGGAAGTCGCGGTCGATCGCCATCGAGATTGCGTTGCGCAACTCGACATTGTCCCACGGCGCCTTGTCGGTCTTGATCGCGTAATAATAAGTGCCGAGATATGGCCCGACACGGACCTGGTCACCGAATTTGGTCTTGAGATCGGCGAGTTGTTCAGTTGGCAGGTCGCCATAGCTGTCGAGTTCACCGGCCTCGAAACGCTTCATCGCCGACGAGCGATCCTCGGTCGGGATGTAGTTGACCACGTCGAGCTTGACGCTCGCGGCGTCCCAGAACTTCGGGTTCTTGACCAATTTCATATGGTCGTTGGGAACCCACTCCGCCAGCGTATAGGCGCCGTTGGAGACCAGCTTGCCCGGCTTGATCCAGTCGGCACCGAGCTTGTCGATGGAAGCCTTGTTGACCGGATAGGTCGCCTGGTGGGTCAGCATCTCCAGGAAGTATGGTGTCGGAGCCTTCAGCGTGACTTCAAGCGTGTTGGCGTCGATCGCCTTCACGCCCATATCCTCGGCCTTGCCTTTTTTGGTGTTGAAGTCCTCCGCGCCCTTCACCGGATAGAGCATCGAGGCGTATTCCGCAGCGGTGGCCGGATCTTCCAGTCGATGGAACGAATAGACAAAGTCGTCCGCCGTCACCGGGGTGCCGTCCGACCAGAGGCCGTCCTTGCGCAGCTTGAAGGTGTATACGGTGCCGTCATCCGATACCGTCCAACTTTCGGCGGCGCCCGGAATGAGGTTCGTCTTCTGGTCATGCATGGCGAGGCCCTGGAACAGGTCGCGTATGATATCGGCTTCATAGACTGTCGATGTCTTGTGCGGATCGACCGTCTCCGCCTCGGCGGCGGCGCCGCGGTTGTAGACGGTCTCGGCGAAGGCCGGGATGTACAAGGTGCCGGCGGCCAAGGCCAATGTGGTGGCGAACACCGTCGCCTTCAGCATGTTTTTCAGCATGAAGTTTCTCCCAGTCGGCGCAGCCCCTCAGCCACGCCTTTTTAAGTTTTGACACCCGGAACCGTCGAAACGGCCCCGTTTCAGGCGTGCCGCCGGTCCCTTCCGGCGGCTGGTGGCAGGAGACTAGACAGAGCGAAATCTTATTTCAACCACTGCCTGCTTGACGCAAAGTGAGCGCCATCACGCTAAAACAGCGAAGCCTAAAGCTTAGAGCTTGCCTTCAACTTGGCACACCTGCCGGTTGTTCGATGTGTTTTCTGTTTTTGCAGGCAGGTGTTGGCATTCTCCGCAACATGCTGAAAAACCGAAAGTTCCCTGTTTCTTGGTCTCGTTTCCGGGCGGACGCCTCGGGCACGTCGGCAATCGAATTCGCCATGCTTGCGCCCATCTTCATCCTGCTTCTGCTCGGCATGGTTGCATATGGAATCTATTTCGGTGCCAGCCACTCCGTGCAGCAGATCGCCGCCGATGCGGCGCGAACGGCCATTGCAGGTCTCAACCAGACCGAGCGGCAGGCTCTGGTCACCGATTTCATCGCCCACGACGTCGCGGGCTACCCCTTCGTCGATCCCAACAAGCTGACCGTCAACGCGCAGGACAGCGTCGCCGATGGCAGCCAGTTCGTCGTCTCGGTCAGCTACGATGCGCGCAACCTGCCGATCTGGAACCTGTTCCGGACGCTGCCGTTGCCGGGCACGACGATCCAGAGTCAATCGACGATCCGCGTCGGAGGGATATGATGCGGGCCAAGGGGGGATTGACTGCGGCGACGCGTAGGCTGCTCGCCGACCGGAGCGCGAATTTCGCCGTGATGACGGCGCTATGCACGCCGGTGGCGCTGGCGCTGACCGCCTTCGCGATCGACGAAGGCTCGCTCTACAACGAGCGCCGGGCCGCGCAGTCGATCGTCGACCTTGCCGCCATCACCGCGGCTTCGAACATCACCAATGCCCAGCAGGCGGTGCTGACGACGCTCGCCGACAACGGCATCACCTCGGTCGCCGTGCAGCAACAAGGCACCACCGTGGCGCCAACCGCGAGCAAGGCGGTCGTCCAGATCGTGGCGGGGCGCTACACAGGCGTCAGCACCATTGCCGCCGGCAGCCGGTTCGAGGCGGGCAAGCTGCCCTACAATGCCGTGCAGGTGTCGCTGAAGAAGCAGGGCACGCTCTATTTCGCCGGCTCGATCATGTCGCCGCCTACTCTTGGCACGACCGCTATCGCCAGCGCGCAGCCGCAAGCGGCTTTTTCGGTCGGCTCGCGGCTTGCCAGCCTCAATGGCGGCATTCTCAACGCGCTTCTCGGCGGCCTCCTCGGCGGCAACGGCATCTCGCTCAGCGTGATGGATTACAATTCGCTGATCTCAGCTGATGTCGACGTTCTTTCGTTCACCGATGCGCTGGCGACGCAATTGCACCTGACCGGCGTGAGTTATTCCGACGTGCTTGCCTCCAAAGCAACGATCGGCCAGATCGCCACCGCCATGGCCAACGTGCCGGGGCTGGACCGCACGGCCAAGATCGCCCTGCAGACCATGGCTTCCAACGCCCCCAACACCGTCAAGATTCCGCTCAGCACCCTCATCGATCTCGGATCCGTCGGTGATCTCGGTATCGGGCAAAAGCCGGCCGGGCTCAACGTGACAGCCAGCGCGCTCAGCATGCTCACCACGGCAGCCGCTCTGGCCAACGGCACGAACCCGGTCGCGGTCAATCTCGGCACCAGCATACCGGGGCTGGCATCGACGACGCTGGCGATCGCCATCGGCGAGCCGATGCAGAACTCGGCCTGGCTGGCGGTGGGAGAAGCCGGCACCGTGGTGCGCACGGCGCAGACGCGCATCAAGCTCAACGCCGACGTCACCGTCGGCAATTCCAATCTCGGCGGCGGCAACAGTCTTGTCGCCGTCCACCTGCCGCTCAATGTCGAAGTGGCCTATGCCGAAGCGAGGCTGACCGATATCAGCTGCCCGACCGGTCCCTCCAGCATCAAGGTTTCGATCGCCGCGCAGCCGGGCGTAGTCTCAGCCCATCTCGCCAACAGCAGCGCAAGCGGCTTCGCGGATTTCACCAAGCCGCAGTCATTTTCCGCCGCCGATATCGCGGACCTGAAGCCGTTGCTCATCCCGGTGCTGCAGGTGACAGGCTCGTCGGCCTTCTCGGTCACCAACATGACGCCGACCACCCTGACCTACAACGCCACCGACATCGCCAACAAGGCGATCAAGACGGTGTCGACGAAGAACCTGACGCAATCGCTAACGACATCGCTGGTCGACAACCTGTCGCTTTCGGTCAATGCGCTGGGGCTAGGCCTCGAGGTGACCGCCCTGCTCGGCACGGTGAAGCCGGCGGTGACGACGCTGCTCAACGGCGTGACCGCGCCGGTCGACAGCTTGGTCTACAACGTTCTTGGGGCGCTTGGCGTCCGTGTCGGTGAGGCCGACGTCCGGGTGACAGGCGCGACGTGCGGACGCTCGGTGCTGGTTCAGTAAGCTGCCGTCAGCCGATCCTGCCGACGAAACTGCCCAGAGGCGGCAGTGCCAGCACTCTTTCCTCGACAACACCGGTAAGAACGCCGGCGGCGTCGACGTCAAATGTCGCTATCTCGGCCTCGCCGATCTCCGTGGGCAGCGCCCAGCCTGTTGCCTCGGCCGAGAAATTGAAAACGCAAAGCAGCCTTTCGTCGTCGCGCTCGCGGAGGAAAGCGAGCACATCGCCATCGGCATCAAGAAAGCGGATCGCGCCTTGGATCAGTGCCGGATGGCTCTTGCGCAAGGCAAGGATCGACCGATAGGCGGCAAGCACCGACCGCTCCTCGCCATCCTGGACGTCGACCGCCCGGGCGCGGTGCGCCTGCGGCACCGGCAGCCAGGGCTTGGCCGTCGAAAAACCGGCGTTCTCGGCCTCCGCCTGCCACACCATCGGCGTGCGGCAGCCGTCCCTGCCCTTCACGCCCGGCCAGAAACGGATGCCGACCGGATCGCGCAGATCCTCATAGGCTAGCTCGGCTTCCTCCAGCCCCAGTTCCTCGCCCTGATAGAGGCAGATCGACCCGCGCAGGCATGACAGCAGCGCGATCGAGAACTTGGCCACCGCGTCCGGGCTCTGGCCGGGCCGCGTCCAGCGGCTGACATGGCGCACGACATCATGGTTGGAAAAGGCCCAGCAGACCCAGCCGGCCGGGGCGGTCGTCTCGAACGCCTCCACGCAGCCGCGCACATGGGCGGCGGAAAATTGCGGGCTGAGCAGGTCGAACGTGTAGCACATCTGCAGTTTGTCGCCGCCGGATACATAGGCGGCGAGCGTCTGCAAGGAACGCTCCTCGTCACCCACCTCGCCGACCGCGGCACGATCGGGATACTCGTCGAGCAGCGCGCGGAAGCGTTTCAAGAAGTCGAGGTTCTCAGGCCGCGTCTTATCGAAGAGATGCTCCTGGAAGGCATAGGTGCTGGTCGAACCGTTGGTGCCGGCGACGCTTGACGCCAAAGGCGGGTTGTCGCGCAGCCAGCGGTCATGGACATAGTAGTTGACCGTATCCAGCCGGAAGCCGTCGACGCCGCGCTCCAGCCAGAAGCGCACGGTGTCGAGCAGCGCGTCCTGAACGTCAGGATTGTGGAAGTTCAGATCCGGCTGCGCGGCCAGGAAATTGTGCATGTAATATTGCCGGCGGGTGGCGTCCCATTCCCAGGACGGGCCACCGAAGACGGACAGCCAGTTGTTGGGGGCGTTGCCGTCCGGCCTGGCGTCGGCCCAGACGTACCAGTCCGCCTTGGCATTGTCGCGGCTGGCCCGGCTTTCGGCGAACCATTCGTGCTTGTCGGACGAATGCGAGATCACCTGGTCGATGATGAGCTTCATGCCGAGCCGATGCGCCTCGGCGACCAGCGCGTCGAAATCCTCCAGCGTGCCGAAGATCGGATCGACATCGCGGTAATCGGACACGTCATAGCCCATGTCGGCCATCGGCGACTTGAAGAAGGGCGACAGCCAGACGGCATCGACGCCGAGCGACGCGATATGGGCGAGCCGCGCGGTGATACCCTTCAAATCACCGCTGCCGTCGCCGCTCGTATCCTGGAAGGAACGCGGATAGACTTGGTAGATGACGCAGCCGCGCCACCATTCGGCGCCTTGCTCTGGATTGTCGCCAGCCATTACGACCCCTTCTTGCTCCGCGATTTAGCGGCTCGCCGCTCGATCATGAAACCGACGCTGCGGCCGGGCAACGGCCGGGCCAGATCGACCGGCTGCGTCTCGATTGCCGGGCGCCATTCAAATCCGTCCCGCGCGGGCAGGCTGAAGACACATTGGCGGCGGTCGCCGTTGATCACCACTGCCAGGCGCCCGCCCTCGGCGTCGCCGAGCAGCATGACGAGGCGATGTCGGCCGGGATCGTTCCAGTCCGTATCGCCGAGCGGCGCGCCGGTCTCGGTCAGCCAGGCCACGTCGGGGATTTCCGATCCGTCGGCGGGCTCGCCGGTCAGGAAATGCGGATCCGCCAGCACCGGGAAGGCCCGGCGCAGCGTGGCCAGCGACGATGCATATTGCTCCAGCGCCCGGTCGCGGCCAGCCCAGTCGAGCCAAGTGATGACATTGTCCTGCGCATAGGCGTTGTTGTTGCCTTTCTGCGTGCGGCCGAACTCGTCGCCGGCGGTCAGCATGATGGTGCCGCGCGAGGCAAAGAGCGTGGCGAGCAGCGCGCGCTGGTCGTTGAAGCGGGCCATGGCGATCGCCTCGTCGTCCGTCTCGCCCTCGGCGCCGTTGTTCCAAGACAAATTGTCGTTGTGGCCGTCGCGATTCTGCTCGCCATTTGCCTCGTTGTGCTTGCGCTCATAGGCGACGATGTCGGTCAGCGTCATGCCGTCATGCGCGGCGATGAAATTAACGCTGCGGCTCATCGGTTGGCCGTCCCTGCCGAAGATATCGGAAGAGCCGGCAAGCCGGGTGGCCAAGGCGCCGATCGCGTCGGTATCGCCGCGCCAGAAGCGCCTGACATCGTCGCGGTAGCGGTCGTTCCATTCCAGATATGGGGGACGGAAACTGCCGAGCTGGTAACCGTTCGGACCGATATCCCAGGGTTCGGCGATCAGCACGCGATCGGCGAGCACAGGATCGCCGGCGATGGCCTGAAGCAGCGGTGCCTCAGGATCGAAGGCGCCGTCGACGCGACCGAGCACTGGCGCCAGATCGAAGCGAAAGCCGTCAACGCCGGCGGAGCGGACGAAGTGGCGGAGCGTGTCGAGCACCATCTCGCGCACCACAGGATGGTCGCAGGCGACGGTGTTGCCGGTGCCGGTGTCGTTGACCAGCCTGCCGTCCGACTGATGCCGGTAGTAGCCTATCGCATCCAGTCCGCGCAGCGACAGCGTCGGCCCGAGCCGGTCGCTTTCGCCGGTGTGGTTGAAGACGAGGTCGAGGATGGTGCCGATGCCCGCCTTGCGCAACGCGGCGACGGTATCGCGCAATTCCTCGAGGCCACCGGGCGCGAGATGCGGATCGAGAGCCATGAACGTGACGGGATTATAGCCCCAGGCATTGCTGAGGCCCAATGGCGGCAGGTGCCGCTCGTCGATCGACGCGGTGACCGGCATCAGTTCGACGGCCGAGACGCCGAGACGCTGCAGGTGCTCGATGACAGCCGGATTGGCGAGCGCCGCAATGGTGCCGCGCTGCGCTTCCGGAACCTCCGGATGCAGCTTGGTGAAGGAGCGGACGTTGAGCTCGTAGATCAGCCCGCCGGCCTGGAAGAGCGGCGGTTTGGCCGGTTCCGGCTTGGGCAGCGGACGCGCAATCGCCTTCGGCATCAGCGAGGACGTGTCGGCGCCTTCATTGCGTTTGGCGGCAAGCCGCCAATGATATTGATATGGACGGTCCAACTCGACGGCGTAGGGGTCGGTGAGAAGCTTGTTCGGGTCGAACCAAAGGCCGCGCTCCGGCGCATAGTCGCCATCGGCGCGAAAGCCGTAATGCGTGCCCTCGCCAAGGCCGGGGACGAGGAGCGCGTGCACGCCCTCGCCTTCCGGATTGAGCTCCAGCCGGTCGAGTTCGCGCGCGCCGGTGTCGTCGAAGATCGAGACCCAGAGACGCCGCGCCGATGAGGACCAGACGGCGAAGCGGATGCCTTCGGGGGTGATGGTGGCGCCGAGCTGGGTCATGCGAGCGCCTCCCCTTCTCTCCTTGTGGAAGAAGGTGGATCGGCGCGCAGCGCCGAGACGGAGGAGGGGTGTTGGAAGAAATCAGGCGCCGGCGGTGCCACCGCCGGTTTGCGCCAAGCGGGAGCACCCCTCATCCGTCGCCTTCGGCGACACCTTCTCTCACAAGGGCAGAAGGGGGGGCCGCGCCGCGCCGCCACCCTCAAGTAATCACGCTCGGCTTGTTGCGGCCGGTGTGGCTCTTGATGCCGGCGATGTCGTCGGCGGCGGCGATGAGATCGGCGAGCGCTTCCTGGGTGTCGAGATCGTGCCTGGCCTTGTCCGGCTCGTAGCGCTCGATATAGACGCGCAGCGTCGCCCCTGACGTGCCGGTGCCGGAGAGGCGCAGGACAACACGCGAGCCGCCCTCGAACAGGATTCGTATGCCCTGATGCTCGCTCACGGAGCCGTCGACCGGATCGTGATAGGCAAAATCGTCGGCCTTGGCGATCTTGAGGCCGCGCACCCCGGTGCCGGCGAGCGAACCAAGCTTGGCGCGCAGTTCGTCGACCAGCGCATTGGCACGGTCGCTGTCGACCTCCTCGTAATCGTGGCGCGAATAGTAATTGCGGCCGTACGTCGCCCAGTGCTCGGTGACGATCTGCTTGCAGCTCTCGCCGCGCGCGGCGAGGATGTTGAGCCACAAAAGCACGGCCCACAGACCGTCCTTCTCGCGCACATGGTTGGAGCCGGTGCCGGCGCTCTCCTCGCCGCAGATGGTCGCCATGCCGGCGTCGAGCAGGTTGCCGAAGAACTTCCAGCCGGTCGGCGTTTCGTACATGCCGATGCCGAGCTTTTCGGCGACGCGGTCGGCCGCGCCGCTGGTCGGCATCGAGCGGGCGATGCCTTTCAGGCCGTCCTTGTAGCCCGGCGCCAGTTTGGCATTGGCGGCAAGCATCGCCACCGAGTCCGACGGCGTGACGAAGATGCCTCTGCCGATGATCAGGTTGCGGTCGCCGTCGCCGTCCGAAGCCGCGCCGAAATCCGGCGCGTCCGGCCCCATCATCTCGTCATAGAGGTGCTTCGCATGCACTAGGTTCGGATCGGGGTGATGGCCGCCGAAGTCGGGAAGCGGCTTGAAGTTGCGGCAGGTGCCGTCGGGCGCGCCGAGCCGGCGTTCGAGGATCTCCTTGGCATAGGGACCGGTCACCGCGTGCATGGCGTCGAAACGCATGCGGAAGCCCGACTTGAAGAGCTTCTTCAGCGCATCGAAGTCGAACAGGCTTTCCATCAATTCGGCATAGTCCTTGACCGGATCGAATATCTCGACCGTCATGTCGCCCGCCTTGACGGTGCCGATGGTGTCGATGTCGATGGCGCCTATATCGGCGATCTTGAAGCTCTTGATCTCCTTCGACTTGGCAAAGATCGCGTCGGTGATCTTTTCCGGCGCCGGGCCGCCATTGCCGGCATTGTACTTGATGCCGAAATCCTCGTGCGGACCGCCGGGATTGTGGCTGGCCGACAGGATGATGCCGCCGAAGGTCTTGTATTTGCGGATGATGTTGGAGGCGGCGGGCGTCGACAGAATCCCGCCCTGCCCGACCATCACCTTGCCGAAGCCGTTGCCGGCGGCGATCGCGATGGCCTTCTGGATGACCTCGCGGTTGTAGAAGCGGCCGTCGCCGCCGATCACCAGCGTCTTGCCCTCGAATCCGTCCAGCGCATCGAAGATCGACTGGATGAAGTTCTCGGCATAGTGCTCCTGCTGGAACACCGGCACCTTCTTGCGCAGGCCGGAGGTGCCCGGCTTCTGGTCGGTATAGGGTTTGGTGGGGACGGTTTTGATCATGCCTCAGGCAGCCCTTTTCGAAAGCAGCAAGCGATAGAGTTCGACGTATTTTTCGGCGCTCTTGTCCCAGGAGACATCGGCCTTCATGCCCTGGCGCTGGATCGAGGCCCAAGTCGCCGGCCGGGCATGCTGCTCGACTAGCCGCTGGATGGCATGCAGCATCGCGCCGCCATTGTTGGGCGCGAACTGGAAGCCGGTGGCGACGCCTGCCGACAACGCTGCTTCATTGGCGTCGATGATGGTGTCGGCCAGACCGCCGGTACGGGCGACGACCGGCACGCAGCCATAGCGCAGGCCATAGAGCTGGGTCAGGCCGCAGGGCTCGAAGCGGGACGGAATGATGATGGCATCGCAGCCGCCCTGCATGACGTGCGAAAGGCCTTCATCGTAACCGACGACGACACCGACGCGGCCGCGATGACGGGCGGCGGCGGCAAGCAGCGTGCCCTCGAGACCGGCGTCACCCGAGCCCAGGATGGCGAGGCGCGCGCCGGCGGCGACGATGCCGTCGACGACCGCGGCCAGGATGTCCATGCCCTTCTGCCACGTCAGCCGGCTGACGACGCAGACAATCGGGCTGCCGTCCGCCTCCAGGTTGAAGCGCTCTTCGACCGCCTTGCGGTTCTTGGCCCGCGCGACAAGCGTCTCGGCCGAATAATTGGCCACCAGATGCTTGTCGGTCTCGGGATTCCAGATGTCGACGTCGATGCCGTTGACGATGCCGTAGAGATCGGTGGCGCGCATGTTGATCAGCCCGTCGAGGCCCATGCCGAATTCCGGCGAGCGGATTTCCTGCGCGTAGGTCGGGCTCACCGTGGTGATCGCCCAGGCCGCCTGAAGGCCGGCCTTGAGATAGCCGACGCCACCATAATATTCGACGCCGTCGAGTTGCATAGCCACAGCCGGCAGGCCGAGTTCGCCGAAGATGCCGGCGCCGAACTGGCCCTGGAAAGCAAGATTGTGCACGGTGATCAGCGACGGCACCCCGACCGCCTTGCCGTATCGCATATAGGCAAGCGTCATCGCCGACTGCCAGTCGTGGGCATGAACGATGTCCGGCTGGTAGCCGGAGATCGCGCCGCCGGCAATGTCGCCGCCGACCTGACTCAAGGCCGCGAAGCGGCGCCAGTTGTCCGGCCAGTCGGCGCCGGAGACCGTGCCGTAAGGGCCGCCCTGGCGGTCGAAGAGATGCGGCGCGTCGAGCACGAAGAGATCGAGCTCGCCGATCTTGACGGCATGGACCGAAGCCTTGCCGCCTTGCAGCAGCGGGTACTGGTAAACGGCCTTCTTCTTGGCGAAGGCCGCCATCACGATGGGATAGCCGGGAACCAGCGTGCGCATCGCCACGCCCTTGCCGGCAAGGGCGATCGGCAGGGCGCCGGTCACGTCGGCAAGCCCGCCGGTTTTGACCAGCGGAAAGATTTCGGGCGTAACCGACAGAACCTGCATGCGCTCCACATTCCGATCTCAACGTGACAGGTCAAAGTGACAATCTGTTGATCAAGTCGTCAGCTTGCTGACCGACCCGACAGCTTGCCGATCAACCCTATCAGGTTGCCAGCTTGTTGATCATGTCCTGGGTGATGAGGCAGATGCCTTTCTCCGACACGCGAAAACGCTTGGCGTCG